>JAVKCM010000200.1:0-28984 GCA_040222735.1 Fuerstiella sp.
TTTTTATCTTAAAACGGTGTGGGGGGGGGGCCTCCACATCCCCTTTGCGGGCGGGCCCCGCGCGGGCCCCCCCCGCGACCGGCAGATTGACGAACTGGATATCAGTATCGAAGAGGAATGTCTGAAGATTCTGGCTTTGTATCATCCGGTCGCTAACGATCTGCGCCGCGTGGCGGCGGTGCTGAAGATCATCGGTGAACTGGAACGTGTTGCGGATCTGGCGGTGAATATCGCCGAACGCTCGCGTGCGATCTCGCAGTTTCCTGATTTTCCACTGCCCGGACGGCTGGATGAAATGGCGACCGAGGCACTGTCCATGCTGCATGGCAGTATTGATGCGTACGTCGAAATGGACGCCGAAAAGGCGCGGGATGTCTGCCGACGAGACGACGGCGTCGACAGTCTGAACGTTGAGCTTCTGGAGCAGCTCCGCGACGACATGACGGCCAATCCGGCATTCATTGATCCGGGCATGCATCTGTTCTCATGTATTCGACATATTGAACGCGTCGCCGATCACGCGACCAATATCGCGGAAGACGTGGTGTACCTGATCGAAGGCGATATTATCCGGCACCCGGGGCTGCAGCGAAATCGGGGCGAATAGCGGCTCGTTCAAAGCGACGTCCGCGGAAAAGAAAATCATGCTCAGTTTTGCCCTGCAATTGCCAAAACGCATCACTCAGCGTTTTCAGCGTCGGAGTGAACCGGGAGCCCTGCCCGGGTCGGTCATTGCCCATCCGGATGCATCGCCCCCGATTATTCGCGTGACCCGGTATGGGCCGGACACGGCGACTGAGTGTGAAATATCGGATCTGGATCATATCTCAGAGCTTGTTGGCCAGTCGGCCGTTACCTGGGTTGATGTCGATGGTCTGGGCGACGCCGCCGTCATCACCCGCATCGGTCGGCAGTTCGGGTTTCATCCACTGGCTCTGGAAGACGTGGTCAACGTGCATCAGCGGCCCAAGGTCGAGATGTACACTGACTACCTGTTTATGATCGCACGTGCTCATCCGCCCGGTGGTTCACTCACCACGGAACAGGTGGCTCTGTTTCTGGGACGCAACTTTGTTGTGTCATTTCAGGAACGGGAAGTGAAATGTCTGGAAACAGTCCGCCGCCGGATTCTGAATGGTCAGGGCCGGATTCGGGACAGCGGTGCCGACTATCTGCTGTATTCCCTGCTGGATGCCGTCATCGATGGCTATTTCCCGGCCCTCGAAGAATACGGGGAAAGACTGGATGCCCTGGATGAACGGATCTCAGTTCGTGAAGAGCGGAATCTGATCAATCAGATCCACCGCGTGCGAGGCGAACTGCTGGCACTGCGGCGGTCCGTATGGCCTTTACGAGAAGCTGTCAATTCGCTGATCAGAGATTCCGGAACACTGATCTCGGAAGAAACGGATCTGTACCTGCGAGACTGCTACGACCATACAATTCAGATTATCGATGTGATCGAAACCGACCGTGAACTGTGTTCTGACCTGCGCGATTTTTATCTGACGGTCGTCAGCAATCGTATGAACCAGGTCATGAAACTGCTGACCATCATCGCGACGCTGTTTATGCCGCTGAGTTTCATCGCGGGGCTGTACGGCATGAACTTCAATACCGCGGCATCCGACTGGAACATGCCGGAGCTGAACTGGGACTTCGGCTACCCGTTTGCCCTGGGCCTGATGGCCGCGACGGCGACCAGTCTGCTGATCTTCTTCTGGCGCAAAGGCTGGCTCAACTGAATAACCGCGCGTCCATGTGTCCTCGGCCACGAATGGGTGCTGACCGGATACCGCAGCGAAGCTCGTCAACAGCTTCGGCCGCCGCCAAAGCACGTGGCCAGGTTGTGGTCGGGTTCTCTGTGGTGTGTTGTGGGCGGGTCTCCCGACCCGACCTGGGTTGTGGGCGGGTCACTGTGGTGGGTTGTGGTCGGGTCTCTGTGGTGGGTTGTGGGGGGGGCTCCGGGCCCGACCACACAGGGTGGACCGAAGGGCACCCGGGTCGCGGCCCCGCCATGGGTGGGGGGGTGGGGAGACCGCCCCACTACCGGCGACCGCCCCACAACCGGCGACCGCCCCACAACCAGTTGTGGTCGGGTCTCTCGGGGAAGGTTGTGGTCGTGTCTCCTTACCCGACCACAAAGGATCGACCGAAGGTCTCACGGTTCGTGTCACGGCAATGGGTGGGGCGGTCGGGAGACCGCCCCACAACCAGCGACCGCCCCACAACGAAACCGCCCCACAACGAAACCGCCCGACAACGAAACCGCCCGACAACGAAACCGGTTCGAAAGCCCTGGCGGTTTCCGCTGCAGCCGGGTTTCCGGACAGGCTGCCCGAGCGCTCCCGGAGCCTCGCCGTATCCCGAGTTGTGTCCGACAGGCAGAGCCATTTTCTGAGGCGATCCGCTGAAGGTGAACCTGCGTAGAATTCAACCGGGTCCCGGCAAGGCGTGGCCGTGGACCCACAACTTTCCAGCTCAGGTACCGCTGCCCACCCGAATTTGCGTTGAACCTGCTATTTTATGGGTAACCCGTGTCGGTTTACTGCCATTTACGTGTGATATGGCTGACGACCCTGAATCAGACGACTTGCTGATTGATTCAGCATTGCACCGAGTCCTGCGTGGTGAGACTGCCGCGTTCGAAATTGTGCTGCGCCGCTTTGAGCGACCGTTGCGAGCGTGGCTGGCTTCTCATGTGCCGCCGGGGGTCGACGTGGATGAAATGGCCCAGCGCAGTTTTGTGGCCGCGTTTTCGCGTCTGAGTGAATTCCGGATCGGAACCAACTTTGCCGCCTGGCTGTTCACGATCGCTCGCTATCAGCTACGGACCGAAACGACGCGGCTGCGACGGATCGCCGACTATCACGCTCGATATGGGCCGGACCTGCTGCAGCGGGAACTGGACCGTCGGTGTGGCGAACCGCCGACGATGTGGACAACGCGGCTGGAACATCTGCAGAATTGTCTGGAATCGCTGGACGGGTCTCTTCGCCGTTATGTGTCGTGGCGTTATGACGAGGAAATTCCTCTGGATGAAATGGCGACTCGCTGTGGACGTTCGGTGGCGGCTGTCAAAAAGCAGCTGTGGAAGATCAGAGAACGACTGCAGCAGTGTGTGGAAATGCGCATGGCGGCCGAAGGGGGTACTTTATGAGTCCCGATGAGCGTTTTGCGGAATTGTGGACCGATTATCTTGAAGGCGAGCTGGACGGGCCCGGTCTGACGGAACTCTCTGACCTGCTGGCTGCGGACGCAGGTCTGGTTGAACGTGCAGCTGACCTGTTTCAGACGCACCGGCTGCTGGGGCTGATTTCTGAAGAGGAGCCTGCTCGTCAGGATCACTTCGTTCGTGATACGCTGCAGCAGCTTCCGGCAGCAGGTGATGCATTTGTCAGTCACGTGATGTCTGAGGTGAGGTCACGGGCAGAACGACGGGCAACCGGTCAATTTGTCCGTCCGTCCGGCGCGACGGCGCGCAGCGAATGGCGGATTGTGTTCGGTCTCAGACAGTTGCGCTGGATTGCCGCTGCCGCTGCTGTTGTGCTGATCGGATCGCTGGCTTTCTGGTTGAGATCAGACGATGAGCAACCGATCGCGACAGACAAAGAAGCACCGCAACAAGACCCTGCCGCACAGGTCAACGTGCGTCTGGCCAGCAGTTCGCAGGCGAAGTTCTTCGGCGAACTGCCACCGCCGGTTGGATCACTTCTTGAGCCGCGGCGCGAGTATGTCCTGACAAGCGGGCTGGTTCAGATTGCCTTTCCGGACGGTGCATCGGCCATTCTTGATGGTCCCGCTGTGTTTCGAGTGATCTCGCCGCAGACTCTTGCACTGGATATGGGGCGCTGTTCGGTTCACGCGCCCGACGGTGCCGAAGGGTTTCGCGTTGAAACACCCGTCACGCGTGTTGTGGATCGCGGTACCAGATTTTCGGTCAGTGTCGGCGAGACCAGCGATACCGAAGTGCAGATCATCGAAGGCGCCGCAGATATCTATGGGCACGTGAACAACATCGATGCGTCATCGCTGACGGAAGTTCGGCTGACCGACGGAGAGGCGCGACGGTTTGCCTCGGCAGGCCGCCTGACTACGGAAACCGTTCCCTTTGATGCCACCACGTATCGCCGCCAGCTGCCGGACCGTGTCGTTTCGTATGTTGCGACAAAGGCAGCAGATGGTGGCGCAGAAATTCTGGAAAGCGTGACCGTCCAGCGGGGCGGCCGTGTTGTTCAAATCCCGGTCGACGAACTGATCCCTGCCCGGCTGGTCTGGTTCCGGTCAAAGGAATCCCGCGCGTTCCTGTGCGGGGGCGCGACGCTTCCGGCATCACGGGCTGATGCTGTCTCGGACCGCAGTCTGATTACCGGAGTCATCAATCCCGACGGCAGCCGCGACCCGCTGACGGCTGACCCGGTCATGGAATCGGGATCAGGAACACCCGGACTGGCGATTCGGTTTCAGCGTCCGGTCATCAACGGGCCTGGCGCGGATGTCGTATTATTTGACGTGCAGACCTTCGGCAATCCTCCTGATGGCGACGCGTTTCACGTCAGTCCGCTTTCTTTCCGGGATGGCCTGACGTCACACACGATTCGCCGGTACGATCTGACGATGGAATCACCGGAAGCGCAGGTTCTGACGGGCTTGTACGTCTGTTTCTTCAAAGAACGCGTCGATTCGATGGCACAGCTTGAATCGCTTGAATATTCGATGCAGAAACAGGGGATCAGCTTTCGCGGACTGGCGGTGGGCATCGACCTGTCTGACATGGGGTATGACGTGGGTGAAGCGGTCGAGGGCCTTTTTATTCAGGACGCCATGGATGACAATCACCATGTTGATCCGGTGTTCATCGCCGGCCTGCCAGAGAAGGAATGAAGCGGTTGATTTGGACGCCACCGGATTCATCCCGGTGGTTCAACGGATTCTGCACGATTGTTCGCCAGCGTGTTCTGTCGTGCCATCAGAAGTTCGGGAAGCACAGAAGTAAACTCCGGGGCCATTCAATCAACAGCCTCGGAATGAAAGTGAAGTTTCAGATGACACGTCAATCAACTTACAGCGGAAGCCGCCGGGGCGATCAACCGAAGCGGTGGTCTCTGTTGCCCTCGACATTCGCGGCGGTGCTGTTGTGTCTGCAGAGTCCGCACCTGTCCGCTGCTGACCTGACACCTCAACAGCGTGATCTGTTCGAGAACCATGTGCGGCCGACGCTGGTGAAGCATTGCATCAAGTGTCATGGAGAAACGAAGCAGGAAGGCGGGCTGCGGCTGACATCGATCGAAGGCCTGCTGTCCGGTGGCGATTCCGGTCCGGCGATCGTACCAGGCAGGCCTGACGAAAGCCTGTTGCTGGAAGCTCTGCGATACGAATCATTTGAAATGCCGCCCGGTGGACAGCTGAAAGTGCAGGTCGCCGACGGTGTTGCAGATTGGATCAAGGCCGGAGCTCCGTGGCCGCAGGAACTTATTCTGAAACCGACCAAAGTCATTTCTGAGCAGGACCGGGACTGGTGGTGTTATCAGCCGGTCAGCAATCCCGCCGTGCCGGAGGCAGACAGCAGCTGGTGCCGCAACGAAATTGACCACTTTATTCTTCACCGCCTGAAGGCAGCGGGGCTGAGTCCGGCGACTGAAGCCGACTTCCGAAAACTTGCCCGCCGCGTTCACTTCGCGGTCACCGGTCTGCCGCCGACTCAGGCCACCGCGGAACTGGTCGACAGTTTCGTCGCCGCGGCGGAATCACCGGAGAATCCGAAGACGTCAGTAATTCAGCAGGCTGACTGGTACGAAGGGCTTGTCGACCAGCTGCTGCAGGATTCCGCGTATGGCGAAAACCAGGCGAGGTACTGGCTGGACCTGGTTCGCTATGCCGATTCGGACGGCTACAACGCGGATCATGCGCGGCCTGAGGCCTGGCATTATCGCGACTACGTAATTCGATCGTTCAATGACGACAAACCATATGACCGGTTCCTGCGGGAGCAGCTTGCGGGGGACGAAATTGATCCGGGAAACCGCGATGCTTTGATTGCCACCATGTATCTGCGTCACTGGATCTACGAGCACAACCAGCGCGATGTGGAAGGGCAGTGGGCGCAGATCTTAAGCGACGTGACCGAAACAACGGCCGACGTATTTCTGGCTCAGGGACTGAAGTGTGCTCGTTGTCACGATCATAAGTTTGATCCGTTGCTGCAGCGTGATTATTACGCCATGCGAGCTTTTTTTACGCCGCTGAAGCCGCGGGAGGATCAGCCGATCGCTGATGTCGAAACACGGTCTCAGTATCTGGCACAGCAACGTGTCTGGGAACAGGCGACCAGCGAGATTCGGAAGCGGCTGCATGAAATTGAAACTCCTGAACTGCTGGCTCATGCGACTCGCGAGGGCGTGCACCGATTCACGAAGGAAATCCAGCGGATGGTCAGCAGTCGTGCTCAGGATCTGAGTCCGTACGAAAACCAGATCGCGACACTGGCGTCGAAACAGTTTGACGTGCTTCCCGAAAAACTGCCTGAATGGCTGGACAGGGCTGAAGAGGCTGAACGTCAGGACCTGCTGACCAGGCTGGCAGAATTCGATCATCTTAAGCCGCAGCCGCTTCCGACCATGAAATTTGTCGTCAGCGATGTGGGACCGGTCGCGCCGCCAACCATGATTCCTGACGTGCCCGATGCGACACCGATTGAACCTGCGTTTCCGGTCGTTCTGGAACATGGTGAACCGGCGAAGATTGAGCCGCCGCACGAGGCACTGCAGTCCACCGGACGGCGGACAGCACTGGCAGAATGGATCACCAGCCCGGACAACCCGCTGACCGCACGTGTCATTGTCAACCGCGTCTGGCAACAGCATTTTGGTCGCGGACTGGTGGAAACGACCAGCGATTTCGGGCATCTCGGAACTCCGCCTTCTCATCCGGAACTGCTGGACTGGCTGGCTTGTCGCTTTATGCAGGACGGCTGGAGTTTCAAGAAGCTGCATCGATTGATTCTGACGTCTGCGACGTATCGTCAGTCATCGGGACGACCGATGGACGAGCAGCTGGCGACGCTCGATCCTCAGAATGAATTGTTGTGGCGGATGAACCCGCGCCGGTTGTCGGGCGAAGAGATACACGATTGCGTAATCTCAGCGTGTGGAGAAATCGGACCAGGCAAGCGTGCCATTTTTAAACCCGTGAAACGCAATTCACTGGATCCGCTGCTGGCGGCGTTCGATTTTCCCGATCGTGTGGAAAGTCAATGTCGGCGGCATCGAACGACGACATCGCCGCAGTCGCTGTTGATGATGAACGATCCATGGCTGCACGAACGTGCTGAAAAACTGGCAGCCGATATCGGCGTGACGGATCTGGATTCGCTGGTGCAGGCCGCGTATCAGCGTCTGTATTTTCGCCCTCCGAGTCGCGATGAGCTGCAGCTGGCGGCGAGTTTCCTGAATTCGTTCCGGTCGACGACCGAGATTCCTCAGCAACCACAGCGACTGGCGTCATTGCCGGACGGACGACCGGCAATCGTTCTGAAGCCGGATCTGCCTGCATCCGTCCGGATCGCTCCGATCAGCGAACTTCTGAACTCAGAGAGCGACGGCGACTTTACCATTGAAGCAACGGTGATGCTGCACTCGCTGTACCCGGATGCCTCGGTACGCACAATCGTCGCCGGCTGGTCCGACAGACAGACCGAACGTGGCTGGTCGCTGGGCGTCACGTCCACCAAAAGCCGCTATCAGCCGGGTAATCTGATCCTGCAGCTTATCGGTTCCCGACATGCTGAAAAGGAGAAGCCTGAATACGAAGTTGTGCCATCCGATCTGCGGCTGGAACTGAACAGGCCGTATTACCTGGCGGTGTCGATCGATCTGGACGACACGTCGGACAGCGGCATCACGTTTTATCTTCAGGACCTGTCCGGACCGGATGGGGAACTGCAGGTCGCCAGTGTACCGCATCAGGCCTGCCGCGGCGTGCAGGCCGATCGACCGATCGAAATCGGCGGCCGTTCAGGTCACCATGTCTGGGACGGTCTGATTCACCGTGTTCGGCTGCACCAGACGGCACTAAGCCGCGAGGAATTATCTGCCGGTAAAGAAGCAGTTGCTGCTGCCGAACCCGCCGGTCGTTCTGCCTTAAAGCAATTGTTATTCGATGTGCGGTTTGCTGACCCGGATCATCTCGGCCGCGATGAGTCCGGATATGAACGCCACGCTACCGTTACAGATTCTCAGACCCCGGGCGGCTCAGTGGCTGCACAGGCACGCGTCGCGCTGTTACACGCACTATTATGTTCCAACGAGGTGATTTATGTCGATTAGCCACGGGACTCAGGGCTACATCCCTGCGGCCATGCATGCCGAAGATCCCGACGTTTCGACTGATAATCTGCACGGGCGGGCAGGTTCCGCGGCGCACGGTCGCGGATCGCAGGCTGTTCGAGCTGAAACTCAGTCACGACGTCAGATGCTGTTGCAATGCGGCGGCGGGTTTGGCGGACTGGCACTGGCTTCTCTGCTGCAACAGGATCAGGCGCAGTCGGCAGACATGCCGCAGTCACCGCTGAGTGCGAAGCTGACGCAGCATGCGGGCAGGGCCAAAAGCGTTATTTTCCTGTTCATGGATGGCGGACCGAGTCACCTGGACACGTTTGACCCCAAGCCTGCTCTGGACAGGCTGGCCGGAAAACCGATTCCCGAAAGTTTCGGGCGGGTGATCACGGCGATGGGAGAATTCGATTCACCGATTCTGCCCTCACAGCGAAAGTGGAAGCAGCACGGCGACAGCGGGCTGTGGATTTCTGACTGGCTGCCGCATACGGCCCGGATGGCCGATGAACTGGCCGTCATCCGTTCGTGCTGGACCAACGGCATCAACCATTCCGGCGGCATCTGCCAGATGAACACCGGCACTCAGTTTGCGGGGCGGCCGTCACTGGGCAGCTGGGTCACCTACGGACTGGGGACCGCCAATCAGAACCTTCCCGCATTTGTGGTAATGCAGGAAGGCAAGGGCCGAGTCATTAACGGTGCTCGAAACTGGGGGGCGGGGTTTATGCCGGCCGTCTATCAGGGCACAAAAATGGAGAAGGAAGGCCCCCCGTTTTCGAACCTGATTCCGCCGAAGCATGTCGCCACCTCACAACAGCGCACCGAACTCGACTTTCTGACACAGCTTAATCGCCGCCACGCGGCAACACGTCAGGACAACTCTGACCTGGATGCCCGGATCCGCAGTTTCGAGCTGGCATTTCAGATGCAGGCTCATGCCCCTGAGGCAGTCGATCTGACTCAGGAATCGGCTGACACGCACCGATTGTATGGTCTGGAGAATGAAAAGACGGCTTCGTACGGACGCCATCTGCTGATGGCCCGCCGACTGGTGGAACGCGGTGTGCGGTTTGTGCAGTGTTATCACGGAGCGGGCAGCAAGTGGGATGCGCATGACAATATTGAAGCCAATCACAGTCGGATGTGTGGTGGCATGGACCTGCCGGTGGCCGGGCTGCTGCAGGACCTGAAACAGCGAGGACTGCTGGATCAGACGCTGGTGGTCTGGGGCGGTGAGTTCGGTCGCACACCGATGAGCGAAAAAGGCGATGGTCGAGATCACAACCCAACGGGCTTTACGATGTGGATGGCCGGTGGCGGAGTGCGTTCGGGCCATGCGTACGGAACCACGGACGAAGTCGGCCTGCATGCCGTCGAGGATCGACTGCACGTTCACGATATTCATTCAACGATTCTGCACCTGATGGGCGTTGATCATCGCCAGCTGGTTTACGTACACAAAGGTCGTCCGGAACGAATCGATCAGAACGAAGGGCGTGTTTTCCGGGAGCTGGCGGCGTCATGAGGATTGCGACATTGTTTCGATTTGTTGTTGCCGCCGTCGGCGGAACGCTGAGTTGCCTGCAGCTCGCTCACGTGCTCACCCGGGTGGCGGCGGTGCTGCTGCTGCTGTTCACCCATTCGTTGCCGGCTCAACAGCAGAGCGGTGGCGAAGCGGTGGCCCGCTGGGACTTCAGCAGCGAAGATATCACCCCGCTAAGAATTCAGGGACAGATTCAGCGCAATCAGGCGGGACCTCGTCCGCCCGAGTTCCCCGACTTCGCCCCCGACAATACGGCAGTGCGCGTGGATGGCGGGTATGTGGTCGTTCCGGATCCGGGGCCGGACAGCGAATTTGATTTTACCAGCGGCGACGCGATCACGATCGAAGCATGGGTCAACCCGAGCAGTATTTCCGGCGGTGGACCTCAGTACGTGATCGGGAAGGGGCGAACCGGTTCGCCGGCATTCGAACGCGACAATCAGAACTGGGCGTTGAGACTGGTTGGTGAAAAAAATGAGGCTCGCGTCAATTTTCTTTTCGCGACCAGCCGGACGTCGAGCGATCAACACTGGCATCGATGGACATCAGACAACGGCTTCCCTCCGAACTCGGGCTGGCATCACATTGCGATTACCTACCGCTTCGGCGAACCCGAATCCATCAAAGGGTATGTCAACGGTGAACCGACCGGTGGCAAATGGGATCTGGGCGGGCCGACGAAGAAACCGCCCGTCGTGGACGACGACGAGGTTCGCATCGGAAACGGATTCAAAGGGCTGATCGACGCTGTCGCCGTTCACCGCCGTCTGGTTGACGAAAAAACGATGGCCGCCGGATTTCGTCGCGTCGGCAAACCTCGGGTGGTCCGGTTGCAGCCGGAAGTGATGCCTGTGCTGGATGATGTTCCCGCCGGACGGGTGCTGGTTCAGTTCTGCGAAGGTCTGCCGGCGCGCGATCGCTGGCTGAACGAAGGCGAACCCTGGCCGATGGAAACGGCCCGCTGGTTCGGCGACGACTTTCTGCTGCCACGTATGCCGCTGCAGTACGATGCCTGGGGCATTCGTTCTGCATGGAACGCCCCCGTGCTGCTGCGGATGGCGGCGGATGTTGAACTGCCGCCGGGAACACACCGATTTCTGCTGCGGGCTCGTGCACTGGGAAGATTGTGGATTGATGGCGAGCTGGTGGCGAAAACGAAGGCACACACCACAAATCCGCCCAACGGCGAAGAGCCACTGACACCGATCCCTGAACCACCACTGCCGGGGCTGCGCGCTCACGGGTATCACCAGCAGGAAGTGTTCGGTGATTATGACGTCGGACAGACGGTAAGTCCGGAAAGCGGTGAAAGCGGAACACGTCGCTGCCGCGTTGTGCTGGAACTGGTCGTCGGCGGCAGCAGTCGGCGCACGGAAACCGGTGAAGTGTGCGTGGCAATCCTGAGGGACGACGGCACGTCATATGAAGTACTCGGTGCCCGTGGACATCGATTGCCACTGACAGATGCGGCAGTTGAACCCGCCCTGCACCGGATTGAATCATCGCTGGCTGAGTTTGACGACCAGAGACGTCGCGCGGCGGCAGCTTCGGTCGACGGCTTCTGGCGGCACCGTCACAAGCTGGCCCGCCAATGGGCAGAGCAGAATGCGGCACCGGCGAGCCCGTCGCGGGACAGACATCCGGTGGACGCTTTCATAGAACGGAAGATTGAAACCGCACTTGCCGCGTCCGCCGATTCGGACCCTGTTCAGGCAGAACATTTTCACGGAAAGGTTCTTCCGCTGCTGCGTGAACAGTGTTTCCGCTGCCATGGAGAAAAGACAAAAGGCGGTCTGAAGCTGAACTCGCTGGAAGCCGCACTCAGAGGCGGTGAATCAGAACTTCCCGCCGTGGTGCCTGGCGATCCGGCCGCCAGTGAACTGATTTCACAGATTCGCAGCGGTGCGATGCCGCCGACGGAAGAGGGACTGTCGCCACAGCAGATCGAACTGCTGGAGCAATGGGTGCAGGATGGTGCCGTCTGGCCTGCCCCGCCACTGACTGCTCAGGACGTCGCTCCTGCACCGGCGGTGGGGGACGAAGCCTTTGTCCGTCGCCTTTATCTGGATCTGGTGGGCGTTCCGCCGACGCTGGACGAAGCCCGAGCATTTCTTGATGACCAGCGGGCAGATAAACGCGAACGCCTGATTGACCGACTGCTCAGCGATGAACGGGGCGCTGATCACTGGATGAGTTTCTGGCAGGATGTTCTGGCTGAAAACCCGACGCTGCTGAACGCATCACTTAACAGCACCGGACCGTTTCGCTGGTTTCTGTACGATTCGCTGCGCGACCACAAGCCGCTGGATCGCATGGTGACGGAACTGCTGCTGCTGCGCGGCGGAGCTGCGGAAGGCGGCAGTGCCGGCTTTGGCGTGGCGTCCGAGAATGATGCCCCGATGGCAGCCAAAGGACACATCATTGCTTCGGCCTTTCTGGGCATTGAACTGCAGTGTGCCCGCTGTCACGACTCGCCGTACCACAGCACGACCCAGCGCGACCTGTTTTCGCTGGCCGCAATGCTGGATCGCCGTTCAGTCACCGTTCCGGCAACCAGCCGCGTTCCATCCGCGTTTTTTGAACACCAGAAAACTCGTGCATCGTTGATTCAGGTGACGCTGAAATCGGACGAATCGATCGCCCCGGAATGGCCGTTTGCGTCCGTGACCGGGGCCGTCGATGATTCATCAATCGACGCACTCATGATGAATCCGACCGACTCGCGCGAGCGACTGGCAGCGCTGATTACGGCGCCGCAGAATACCCGGTTTCCCGGTGTCATCGTCAATCGCGTCTGGAAACAACTGGCAGGAGCAGGGCTGGTCGAACCGGTTCATGACTGGGAAGGCAGCACCGCCAGTCACCCGGAATTGCTCGGCTGGCTGGCACGCGAGCTGGTCGTTTCCGGTTACGACTTTCGCCACATTGTGCGTCTGATTGTGTCGTCAGAGATGTACCAGCGGGATGCCACGGGAAAGAATCTGAACGCCCTGCCGGTGCTGCGGTTCTTCAACGCGCCCGAGCGTCGTCGTTTGACGGCCGAGCAGATTGTTGACTCGCTGCATCAGACCACCGGACACGCGATTGATGTGGAAGAACTGACCTTCGTGCACGACGGACGATCAGCCCTGGGCGGGCGGCAGACGCTGGGACGTCCTCGGCGCGCCTGGATGTTCGGTGATCTGAAGAACGAACGCGACCGCCCCAGTCTGTCGTTGCCCAAAGCACGCGTGGTTGTGGATGTGCTGGAGGCGTTCGGCTGGACAGGTGCGAGGCAGATGCCGATTGTGGACCGCGAGTCTGACCCGACGGTGCTGCAGCCCGGAATTCTCGCCAACGGTACGCTGTCGATGACACTGACACGCGCGTCGCCTGGCAGCGAACTGGCAGAACTGGCGATTCACGCGGAATCGCCGGAGTCGCTGGTCGAAACCTTGTTCCTGCGATTTCTGTGTCGGTCGCCGCGACCGGACGAACGACAGACATTCACCGCCGCTCTTGCAAAAGACTTCAACATCCGTGTCGTTCCTGTCCCGGACGTCGTCCAACACGAACCGCCATCACCGCTGCCGCTGGTCACCTGGTACAACCATCTGCGCCCGCGAGCCAACGAAATTCAGGTGGAACTGGAACGTCGGGTGGCGGCCGGCCCGCCACCCGACCCGCGGCTGCTGCCCGGCTGGCGTGAAGTCTATGAGGATGTCGTCTGGAGTCTGGTGAACCACCGTGAATTTGTCTGGATACCATAAACCGATGACGGCCGCCGTTTGCCAATTGAACCGACAGCTTCATGACGCTGGTGGCGATTGAATGACGTTTGCTTGTTGTCGATACAGTTTCGGAGATGTGCTCTTGAAAAACCTGTCTCTTACTCGCCGCGATATCCTGGCCGCCGGTGCGGCGGTCGCCGGTGCGGCGGTCACCAGTGGATCAGCTGCGCCTTTGTTCGCCCGTGCTGAATCGTCAGATCAGCTGATTCAGGGAAAAGCCGAGCACGTCGTTTCAATCTGGCTGGGCGGAGGCATGGGGCAGATTGATACGTTCGACCCGAAAGTGAAAGGCGATCCGTCAAAGAAACGGGCGGGGGCCTATTACGAATCAATCGCCACGGCCGTGACGGATGTGCGTGTGTGTGAACATCTGTCGCAGCTGGCGCCCCTGATGGATCGCGTCACCGCTGTGCGGACTGTTCACCACGAAATGATTGATGAACATGCGGCTGCCACCAACCGGATGCACACCGGTCGTCCCGTCAGCGGAACCGTTGCGTATCCATCAATCGGTTCGATTGTCGCCCATGAACGCGGGGCGGCCGGCGATAGTGCACCGCCCTATGTGCTGATCGGCTACCCGAACGTGACGCGCGGCCCCGGTTTTCTGGGGGCACGCGACAGCTATCTGTATCTGACGGACACCAGCCGGGGACCTGCCGGACTAAGCAGACCGGACGGCATCACGCCGGAAAGGCAGTCCAGGCGGGAGCAGTTTCTGGCGACGCTGCAGCGAAACACGGATAGCACCACTGAACAGCGACTGCTCGATTACGATGCCGCGATCGAACAGTGCCTGAAATTGAGTGGCCCGGAATTCACGCGCGTGTTTGAACTCGACCGGGAACCCGCCGATCTGCGCATGCGGTACGGCGGCGAATTCGGGCAACGATGTCTGCTCAGCCGCCGATTGATCGAACGCGGCGTGCGGTTCATCGAAGTGTCGCACAATCTGAATTTTCTGAACGGTGCCGGCTGGGATGTGCACTATGAAGGCATCGAACAGCAGCACAAACTGATTCAGGAAATGGACACCGCCGTCTCGGCGCTGATTCTGGACCTTGAACAGAAGAAACTGCTGGACAGGACCCTGATCGTCATCACGACCGAATTCGGACGACCGCCCGAATTCGACAGCGGTGGCGGCCGCGGACATCAGGGCACTGCGTTCAGCTGCGTTCTTGCCGGGGGTGGACTGTCGCATCGCGGAGCGTGGGGCGAAACAGACGAACTGTCAAAGAAGATCGTGTCGAATCCCGTCAGTGTTCCTGACCTCTTCGCCACCATCTGTGCCAGCGTCGGGATCGATTACCGCCGAAATCTCTACGCGGGCGACCGCCCCGTGCCCATCACCGATCGCGGCAATCCGATCAGAGAATTGTTCGCGTAAGACCGGTGCAATTCTGATTCACTCGACGCACAGCACCATCGCAGGTTCTGCGGGACGCGGTTCTCGAGCGGGCCAGTGAAATTTTCGCTCAGATTCGGCAATCTGCAGGTCGTTGATGCTCGCCTCGCGACGTCGCATCAGCCCATCGGCGTCGAACTCCCAGAGTTCATTGCCGTAAGCACGCCACCATTGGTCGTCCGCGTCGTGGTATTCGTACTGAAAACGGACGGCAATCCGGTTTGCTTCGAAGGCCCAGAGATCCTTCATCAGGCGATAGTCGAGTTCCTGTTCCCATTTGCGTGTCAGGAAGTCGCGGATCTGTTCGCGTCCCTGCAGAAACTGGTGGCGGTTCCGCCAGGTTGAGTCCCTGCTGTAGGCCAGTGAAACGCGGCCGGGGTCCTGAGAATTCCATGCGTCCTCGGCAGCCCGGACTTTCGCAATAGCCGTCTCTCGCGTGAATGGAGGACGGATCGATTTTGGTGTCGACATGACTTCTTTCCGGTTCGGTGTGAAGAAAAAAAAACGGGCCGCCGGCGACGACGGCCCGGCACAAAAACTCGTTCAGATGCTGCAGCTGTGATCGGTCGAGCACGCGGCGCCCACCGGCTCGGTGGCGGCCAGCGGCGCCGCCTCGGGGAAGTCGACGTCGGTCTCGGCCAGATTGTTGAAGTAGTTGGTCAGGACGTTCAGCGCGACATGCGCGACCACCTCGGTGATCGCTTCGTCGCCGAAACCGGCGGAGCGGAATGCGTCCAGCTCAGCGTCGTCGACACGGCCACGCGACCGGAGCACAGCCACGGCCAGCTGTGTCACCGCACGGCTCGCTTCGTCCAGGCCGTCTGCGCGGCGAGCCGCATCGACCGCTTCGGGCGCCAGGCCGACCATCCCGCCGATTGTTGAATGAGCCGCCAGGCAATATTCACAGCCGTTCGCCTGTGCCACCGCGAGGGCGATCATCTCGCGCTGTTTCGCATTCAGGCCGTGACCTTCGCTCAGAGCGCCGGCCAGATCCAGATATCCACGCAGAGCAGCGGTCGAATGTCCCAGCGTGCGGAACATGTTCGGAACCTTGCCAAGCTTTGATTTGACGGCGGCGAACAGTTCAGCCTGTTGCGGAGTCGCCTGGTCAGGAGTGATGGGGGTGAGTCGTGTCATGGCTTTCTTTCCTCGTGCAAAAAACAAAAGTGTGAGAGACTGACGAGTCACATGCTCGTCGAAAGCGGGTATTGGCACGAGGCGTACCAATCGTCAGGAAAAGGCGCAACATGTTTGTCAACATGTTGTTACGAAGAATCAGTAGCTCCCAACGACACGACGACATATCGTTGTGCAACCAAATATCGTTGCAGGAAAACGAAATATCGTTATGCTGGCGGGATGACCGCCCTCAGCTCAAAGACTCCGCTGTTCGACGACCCGAAGCGGCTGCTGCTGGATCTTGCACAGGAGCGCGACCTGTCGTCGCTGCTGAATTTGCTGGTGACGCGAATCAGTGGTTCCGATGCCGTCGCGCTGGCGCGGATCTGGCTGGTGCGGCCGGGGGACATTTGTCAGACGTGTCGGCTGCGAGGCGAATGTCCGGACCGCTCTCAGTGTCTTCATCTGGTGGCCGGCAACGGTCGCTCGCTGACTGATCCCGACCGGGACCTTTCACGGCTCGACGGCCACTTTCGTCGCTTCCCGATCGGCGTGCGGAAGGTCGGGCGGATCGCCCTGACCGGTGAGCCGCTTGAGGCGCCCGACCTGTCCGAGATGCCAGACTGGATTGTTGACCCTGACTGGGTGCGTGCTGAAGGCGTCGCTGGATTCGCCGGACAGCCACTCAGCCACCACGGAATGGTACTGGGTGTGCTCGGTGTCTTCAGCCGTGTCCGCATCGGCAACGAGTGTCTCGACTGGCTTCGCATGGTAGCCGACCATGCGGCGGTCGCGATTGCTCATTCCTGCGCGTGGGAGCAGGTCCAGCAGCTTCGCCGGCGGCTGGAAGAAGAGAACGAGTATCTGCAGCAGGAGTTTGCCGTCGAACAGGGCTTCGGTGAGATGCTCGGAACCAGCCCGGCTCTCAGAAATGTCGCGCAGCAGATCGAGCTGGTGGCTCCCACGGATTCGACGGTGCTGGTGCTGGGTGAAAGTGGCTCCGGAAAGGAGCTCGCCGCCCGAGAACTGCACCGTCTGAGCTCCCGGGCCGCGCGGCCTTTAATCAGAGTGAACTGCGCGGCCGTTCCGCGTGAATTGTTTGAAAGCGAGTTCTTCGGGCACGTCAAAGGTGCCTTCACCGGCGCTTTGCGTGACCGTGTGGGGCGGTTCGAACTCGCCGACGGAGGCACCCTGTTTCTTGACGAAGTCGGCGAAGTGCCCCTTGACCTGCAGAGCAAACTGCTTCGCGTGCTTCAGGAAGGTGAGATCGAGCGGGTCGGCGATGAGCAGACCCGACGCGTCGACGTCCGGGTCATTGCCGCCACCAATCGCGACCTGCGCGAAGAGTCTCGGCAGCGGCGATTTCGGGAAGATCTGTATTATCGCCTGAGTGTGTTTCCGATCAGGCTGCCACCGCTGCGGGAGCGGCCCGAGGACATCAAATTGCTGGCAGCCCATTTTATGCAGACGGCCTCACGACGCTTCGGCGTTGCAGCTCCCCGGCTGACGAAAGCTTCGCTGCGGAAGCTGCAGCAGTACCACTGGCCCGGAAACGTTCGCGAGCTGCAGCACGTGATGGAGCGGGCCGTGATCCTGTCACAGGGCGGGCCGCTGCGCGTGAATCTGGAAGAATCGCCCGCTGCTGCCGAAAGGTCGCCGGCCGCTCCGAATGCCGGCCAGCTGCCCGACACCGAGGTGCTGACCGATGCCGAAGTGCGTGAGATTGAGAAAACGAATCTGCGGCGTGCCCTGGACGCCGCCCACGGAAAAATCTACGGACCGGGCGGCGCCGCCGAACTGCTGGGTATCAGACCGACGACGCTGAATTCCCGACTGACAGCAATGGGCATCCGGAAAAGCAGATCCGATTGAATCTCGGGCGCCGCTGAAGATCAGTTGCTGAGAACCGGAGGCCGGCCGCGACCACCCGGTCCGCTGCTGATCTGCTTCCCTGCCCGTCCGGAATTCTCGGGCGTCGCTGCCTTCCCTTTTTGTTTGTCCGCGTTTAAAACCGGGGAGCTCCGGCAGCGAAGCAGCGCAGGATACCCGTGTCTTCGCGAATCTCGTGACACCGGCCTCGCTGCGTTGGGCACACCACGTGTTGCGCCCGACGCCGCTGCTTTCACGGCAGCACCCGGCGGCTTGTACCGCTCTGCTGCGTCCAACTCTGAACACATTCTCCAGGAGGCACCTCAATGTGCGACCAGGATCATTTTGAAGAAGATCTCAAGAAGTACTCGCGTCGCGACTTTGGCACGCTGGCGGCTGCGGCTGTCGGTGCAGCCATGCTGCCGCGGGCGGCCAACGCTGCGGAAGTCAGCGACACCGACGTCAGTATCAGAACTCCGGACGGTGAGTGCGATGCCTGCTTCGTTGCTCCCGCCACCGGAGCACATGCCGCTGTGCTGGTGTGGCCGGACATTTTCGGGCTGCGACCGGCGTTTCGGCAGATGGGGCGACGGCTGGCGGAATCAGGCTACAGCGTCCTGGTCGTCAACCCGTTCTATCGAACTCAGAAGGCACCGACGGCCCCCGATGGCGCGAAGACGCCGATTCCGGACGTCATTCCGCTTGCCCGCTCGCTGAACGCCGCCACGCACACGACGGATGCGAAGGCATTCATCGCGTGGCTTGATGCTCAGCCACAGGTGGACAAGAGCAGAAAAGCGGGAACCACCGGATACTGCATGGGTGGGCCCATCGTGATGCGCACGGCCGCCGCCGTGCCAGACCGCATTGGTGCCGCTGCCACGTTTCACGGAGGCGGTCTGGTCACCGACAAACCCGACAGCCCACATCTGCTGATCCCGAAGATGAAGGCGCAGTACCTGGTCGCTATTGCTGAGAACGACGACGAGCGTGACCCCGAGGCGAAATCCGTGCTCAGGAAATCCTTCGCTGAGGCAGACCTGACCGCCGAAATTGAAGTGTATCCGGCCGGACACGGCTGGTGCCCGCCGGACACCAAAGTGCACAACCACGATCAGGCGGAAAAAGCCTGGCAACGAATGCTCGTACTGTTCGAAAAGGCGCTGACCTGAATGCCCCGGCCTGAGGACGCACGTTTGTCCGGCTTGCAGAGTTGGCCCCGAATGGTCTCTTAATACCGGTTGTGGGCGGGTCTCCCAATACGTGGGGCGGTCGGGAGACCGCCCCACAACGAGGGGCCAGGTTGTGGTCGGGTCTCCCGACCCGCCCACAGGATCGACCGAAGGTCTCCGGTTCGCATCACGCCGGTGCGTGGGGCGGTCGGGAGACCGCCCCACAACAAGTGCGACCGCCCCACAACAAGTGCGACCGCCCCACAACGAGGGGCCAGGTTGTGGTCGGGTCTCCCGACCCGCCCACAGGATCGACCGAAGGTCTCCCGGTGCGCAACACGCCGGTGGGTGGGGCGGTCGGGAGACCGCCCCACAACGAGACCGACCGCCCCGCAACGAGTGCGACCGCCCCACAACGGGATCGACCGCCCCGGAACGAGGCGAAACGCATCCCCCAGCCACGGCCGCTGACGCGTTGCCGCTCACGGCGTCGCGGCTCACGGCGTCGCGGCTCACGGCGTTGCCACGCAGGGGGGGCTTTCAGGCGATCGAACTGTCACATTCTGTGATTCTGCGAAGCCCTTCCACGCCGATGGGGGGATCGATCTGCCACGGGATCAGGGCCACACGTTCAGCCAGATTCGATCTGATTTCGTCGATGAACGGCAGTTCGTGCTGCTGACGGCGTCTGAGTACCGGGTCGGTGACGTCGAGCGGAACCAGGCTCTGGTTGATGACCCACGCAAAGGGTTCGATTTCGGCACGTCGCAGGTCTGCCTGCAGCCGGGCTGCCTCGTGAACCGGTGTGGCGGCCGGATGTGTCACGACCAACACGCGGGTGAAGTCCGGATCACGCAGGCGAGGAAGGAGGTTCCGGACCGATTCAGGAATCTGGGCAGCCTGCCGAGCCACCTCACGGTGATAGGCCAGCGCCGAATCCAGCAGCAGAATGGTGTGGCCGGTCGGTGCCGTATCCAGCACGACAAAACGATCCGTGCCTTCAGCAACCGCCCGGGCAAAAGCTCGAAAGACAGCGATCTCTTCCGTACACGGCGACCGCAGGTCTTCTTCCAGCAGCGAGCGACCACCGTCGTCCAGATCACGGCCGGCCGTCTGCATCACTTCGGCCATATACTCGGCGGTTTCCCGTGCCGGATCGATACGGCCAAGCGTCAGACCGCTGAGCTCATCTGCTGCGAACGTGGCCGCAAGGTGAGCGGCCGGGTCCGTGGTGGACAGATGCACGTCAAAACCACGCTCGGCCAGAGCGACCGCCACCGCTGCCGCCACTGTTGTCTTGCCCACACCACCTTTGCCCATGGCGAGGATCACGCCGTGACCGACAGCCGCGAGCTCATCGATTAAGGAACCGAGTCCATCAGGGTATGCACCGACACCTGGATGCTCGTCCGGGGCGTCGTCTGATTCCTGCACGGGCTGACCGACCTGTCGCAGTGCATCGACGCCCATCAACCCGGTGCTGGCGAGTGGAATCAGAGTCCTCGGAAGTCCGCTGATCGCCTCAGGCATGGCAGCCAGCGCCTCGTCACCTCGTCGCTGCATGGCAACCGCGACTGAATCCGCGGGCGTCCGGTTGATGAAGATTCCGTTGACGATCAGCTGCTGATTGCCGACGCCCAGCGTTTGAAGCTCGGCGCTGGTCCGACTGGCTTCCTGAAATGCAGACGGCTCCGGCCGAGTCACCAGCACCAGTGTGGTCATCGCCGCATCACCGAGCGCGGCGACGGTTTTCCTGTAGACGGCCTGCTGTGCCTGCAGCCCGGCGAGCGGGCCGAGGCATGAAGTTCCTGAAGTGTTCGTGTCCATGAAGCCGGACCAGGCCGACGGCAGCGTCAACAGACGCAGCGTGTGTCCCGTGGGAGCGGTATCAAAGATGACATGATCGAAGCTGCCGGTCGCATCCTGATCACCAAGCAGCTTCGCAAACTCATCAAAGGCCGCGATCTCAAGCGTACACGAGCCGGAAAACTGCTCCTCCATGCTGGTCACCGCCGCCTCGGGCAGCACGCCGCGATAGGGCCCCACCATTCGTTCGCGATATTCACGAGCCGCCGCTTCCGGGTCGATATTCATCGCGAACAGGTTCGGAACGGATTTAATCGCCGTCGGCTCATTTGCCAGCGGCGTTCCCAGAACCTCATCCAGATTGGACGCCGGGTCGGTGGAAACCAGCAGCACCCGCAGGCCGCGGTCCGCCAGCCGGACCGCACTTGCACAGGCCATCGACGTCTTACCGACGCCTCCCTTGCCCGTAAAAAACAGGTTTCGTGTCGGAGTCTTCAGGAACTGCATTGTTGCCTCCACCGTCAATGGAATCCGTTCTCGTATATTCGCACACTGTTGCAGAGATCCCTCTCAGCAACATCCCGTTGTACCACCGCAACAGCCGCCGGAATCCGCCATCGGCAGCGTGACCTCCGGCTTCACCGCCGTCCCCGTCCACAGCGCCAGATTTTCGCGGGACGGATACTCGCTGCGGCTGACCACACGATCATCCACGAAGACCAGCGGCAGACAGTCGACGCCGTCGCTGGCGAGCATCCGCTGCACGACTTCGTGCGCCGCATATTCAGCCGGATTCTGCGACAGATTGAAACGGACAACTGAATGTCCCTGCGACTTCAGCCAGTCCAGGTCGGCAGCGAATCGCGGCAGCACCGGATCAACCTGCGGACCACACACGCCCGTCGAACAACACATGGCTTTGTCGTAAATTACTACTTTGCTCATTTCATCTTCCTTTCATTCTTCAGAACACACTTGCCTGCCGACCAGTCAGCAACCTGACAATCGGTACACGAGCGGGATGGGGCAGTGCCCATATGCCGGTCCGGACAGTTGATCCGCCAACGGATCCGCTGTGAGCTCCACCGGCGATACATTGCAGAATTTCCGGGGGGGGGCATTGTCCACGGATCAGCTATTATTAATCGTCGATCTACGATACACGATATGATCGGCCAGCCGAGCCGTCAACCTGATTCTTTCTGTTTTTATTCCCGGGGCATGCCTTTCCCCGGGAAGAGCCGACTCGGCTTGCCCGATCTGACCTTCACAGTGGTCTCTTCGGCGACTGTGGCTGAAAGACACTGGTCACGGTGTCGCAGGTCGTCGGCTTCGGCTTCGGCTTCGGCGTGGGGACGTCCGGGCGGAAAGCAAATCGCACACGACGTGAACACCGTCAGTGCAGCCATGTTCGGTCGGCCGGACCGGATTCCACGGCGTCTTCCGGATCCAGCAGGCCGAAGCCACCACAGCATGGTGGTGACTTCGGCCGGGTTGCTGATCCGGTGCGAGCGGGTTGCCGCCGCGGTGAACGACTACATTTCGATTTCGTACCCTTCGCGATACGGGCGGGCCAGCATCGCGTTGGCGGCATCGTCACCCACAATCTGCTCAGTTGCATCGTCCCATGTCAGGTCGCGTCCTGTGCGAGCACAGATGCCGGCCAGATGGCAGACATTCAGCATCTGCATATGGGAGTGCACGTCCGAGATCGGATCGATGCGTTCGCGGACACAGTGCAGAAAATTGGCCCAGTGCTGTCTGCGTTCGTTGTGCTCCATCGGCATTCCGCGGTAGACCTTCGAGATCGCATCTTCGGGCAATGGATTTTCGGCCAGGTCCTCGACGGGTTTTCCGGCCAGTTTTCCGCGAGACACAAAGATCCGGCCTTTGGTACCTTCGATCAGAACGCCGTTGTCGGTGTCATTGCGAATGACCATTTCCGTTCCACCCGGATAGGCCACGCTGAACTGGAACTCAGTCGCCGTGTTGTAACGATCCTTCTGAACGGGCATCCCGTCCCTGAATTCGACAGGGTGTTTGGCCTGTCCGCTGATCGACAGCGGGCCGGCCGTCTGTCCGTTCAGCTTCAGAGCCCAGTTACAGATGTCCACGTGATGAGCCCCCCAGTCTGTCAGCTTGCCACCGGAGTATTCGTACCACCAGCGGAATTCGTAGTGACAGTTGGTGTTCCCGCGTCCTTTCTTTTCACCGGTCTGCTGATAGCGATAATCAACTTTGGGGGCGGGGCCCAGCCAGCGATCCCAGTTCAACCCCTCGGGAACATCGGCCACGGGAATCGGATCGCAGGAAGGAGCACCACCGATTGCCGCCTGCACTCGCTGAATCGTCCCCAGCCGACCTTCGGCCACCAGCGCCAGAGCCTTCACAAACAGCGGAAACGTGCTGCGCTGTTGAGTGCCCACCTGTACCACACGCCCGGTTTGCTGCTGAATTTTGCGAATCAGTTTTCCTTCATCGATTGTCAGTGTCAGCGGCTTTTCACAGTACACATCCTTGCCGGCCAGCATTGCTTCGACAAGCGGCTTCGTGTGCCAGTGATCCGGCGTGGCGATATGCAGCACATCAATGTCATCTCGGCTCAGAATCTCACGATAATCCTCGTAAACATCCGCCTTGCCGCGACTCATGGTCTGATTGGCCTTATCGGCTCGCTGCCGATCGACGTCGGCGATTGCGACCACGTCAAGCCACTGTTTTGCCGCGTTCATATTTCCCTGAGCCATTCCGCCGGCACCGATGACGCCGATGGTCATGCGGTCGTTCGCGCTGGTCGCTTCGTCCGCTGAGACGGCTGGATTCGGAAAAAAGCCGGGAACCACAGCCGCGGTACCAAGAACCGCCGATGTCTTCAGAAAGCTTCTTCGATCATTTTGCTGCGCCATGTGCTAACCCTTGTTTTCTGTCAGGAAACTAAAATCCACCGGCTCATCATACCAATTTCTCATCCCGGTTTCGTACGCGCCGATGGTTCGTTTTGCGGACCACAGAAAGAAAGCCAAACCGACAATCCGGCGGTCTCGGCGTTCTCGGCGTTCTCAGCCGGGATTCAGCCGTCCAGCGAAGAATCGGCAAAACCCGTTGACGCGACAATAGGTTACATGTAAACTAATACGTATTTATGGTGCACGGATCCGATCCGTGGAAAGCCAGAGAGCTGGGCGCGATCTATCTGCTGGTTTACGGCTCAATACTGCTGACCGGTCCCGGACAGTTTTCGCTGGACCGCCTCTGCTTCAGCAAAGCGTCCACTCCCGAAGCAATCGACGCAAACCAGGGCTGAATCAGCCAACCGAAACCCCGCGAGCCCGGGGCATCCAGCCTTGTTGTCACCCACAAATTCGGGGGGTCAACCCCGGTCGTTATCAGAGAACTCAAGAGTGAGCCGAGTGCCGTCAGGCACCGGGCCGTTCACCGGCGCGGCATGCGTGTGTGACGTGCGATCTATGCGAGCATCGCACCGAAGCCCGGCCGCTGACGCGTCGCGGCTCACAAGGCAAAACGCACCTGGCCGCACCGCTGTGAGCCGAGTGCCGTCAGGCACCGGGCCGTTCACCGGCGCGGCTTCCGTGTGTGACGTGTGATCTATGGAAGCATCGCACCGAAGCCCGGCCGCTGACGCGTCGCGGCTCACAAGGCAAAACGCACCTGGCCGCACCACTGTGAGCCGAGTGCCGTCAGGCACCGGGCCGTTCACCGGCGCAGCGGCTGGAAAAGGGACAGGCAGAAACCGACGATGAAAGTTTTGCGGGGGATGCAAATACTGCCCGAAACACCGTAGACTAAGTTCCGTTCCGATGCCGGTCGCCGCGCATTCGCAATGCTCGGCGCGTCGAAACATGGTCGACCACAGCCGGCAACGTGACCCCGTCCGCACGCCCAATGGAGGAACTTTGTGATGCCCGTTCCAGATCCGGATCTCATTCGCAATCTTTGTCTTTGTGGCCAGACCGGGTCGGGCAAGACCACTCTTTGTGAAGGCCTGCTGTTTGCCTCAGGTGAAATCAAACGTCAGGGCACGGTCGAAAACGGCACCACGGTCAGCGACTTCACAGAGGAAGAACACCAGTACCAGCACTCGCTGCAGCCCGGCATCGTGCACTTCGATCATGAGGGGCATCATGTCAATGTGATCGACACACCGGGGATGTCTGATTTCATCGGCCACGCCATTGCCTGTTTTCCGGCCGTTGAATCCGTGGTCATTGTGATTGATGCTGTGAAGGGCATCGAAAGTGAAACGCGGCGGCTGATGAGAGTCGCGACCAGCCGGAACCTGCCACGGATGATTCTGGTGAACAAGATTGACGTGCCGGAAGCAGACCTGGAACTGCTGACCAGCCGGATTCGTACCGTTTTCGGCGACACCTGCCTGCCGATCAATCTGCCGAATCCGGACCGTTCGGATGTGATTGATGTGTTCGAAACGGATTCACACGACACCACGGCCTTCAGTTCGGCCGAGCTCGCTCATACGCAGATTGTGGAACAGGTCGTGGAGGTCGATCAGGAACTGACGGAACGATATCTGGACGCTGGCGCAGAAAAGCTGGATCCGCGACGCGTGCACGAAGCCTTTGAGCGCGCACTGCGCGAGGGACACCTGGTTCCCATCGTCTACGCGTCCGCCCGAACCGGCAGCGGCATGCGGCACCTGCTGCATGTCACCGCATCATTGTTACCGAGTCCTCTGGAAGGCAATCCTCGTCCCTTTCTGCGAGGCGGCCGGATGCTGCCGACCGAGTGTGATGCCGCGAAACCGACGATCGCTCACATCTTCCGCATCGCGACGGACCAGCACATCGGCAAGCTGGGCATCTTTCGCGTCCATCAGGGCGTCGTGGGCAGCAGATCACAAATGTATATTGACGATCAGCGAAAACCGCTGCGGGTGGGGCACGTGATGCGTCTGCAGGGGAAGGACCATGTGGAAACCGATGCCATTGGTCCCGGAGAAATCGGCGCCGTTTCGAAGATCGACGAACTGCATTTTGACGGTGTCCTGCACGACGGCGCGACGCCGGAAGACCCGCCCATGCTGCAGCGTCTGCCGCTGCCCAGACCCATGTATGGCCTGGCGATTGAACTGAAGCGTCATGCCGATGAGGCAAAGTTCTCCAGCGCTATGCAGAGACTGCAGGCGGAAGACCCGTGTCTGCTGCTGGAACGTGTCGCCGCCACCAGGCAAACCGTCCTGCGCGGGCCTGGTGAGCTGCATCTGAGAGTCGTGCTGCAGAAACTGCAGCAGCAGTACGGCATCGAACTGGAAGTGTCGCCGCCGAGGATCGCCTACAAGGAAACAATTACCGCGGCGGCGGAAGGACACTGCCGGCATAAGAAGCAGAGCGGCGGAGCCGGGCAGTTCGGCGAGGTGTACCTGCGTGTTGAGCCTCTGCCGAGCGACCATCCCGATGGGTTCGAGTTTGTCAACAAAACGGTCGGTGGCTCAATTCCGAAACAGTTCATGCCGGCGATCGAAAAGGGTATTCGCCAGGTACTGCACGATGGAGCGGTCGCCGGGTATCCGATGACCGGCATACGCGTCGAGGTTTACGATGGAAAACATCACGATGTGGACAGCAAGGAAATCGCCTTCATGACGGCCGGCAGAAAGGCGTTTGTCGACGCGGTCAGGAACGCGGCTCCCGTGCTGCTCGAACCCTATGTCGACCTTGAAGTCAGCGTGCCGGCCAGCTACCTGGGTGATATCACCAGCGACATGTCGATCCGGCGGGGACGCGTCAGCGATACGCAGATTATGGATGACCGATCCATCATCCGGGCCGTCGTGCCTCTGAGTGAACTGCAGACCTACGCCACGGATCTGAAGAGCATCGCCGCTGGCACAGGCTCGTATACTTTTGAGTACCATCACGACGAACCGACGCCCCCTCACATTCAGGAGGAAGTCGTTTCCGCCTGGCGACCGCACCACGACGACTGACAACGTGCCGTGACGGAATTCAGCTCCGTCCTGCTTTCGACCATCTTTCTTTTTTCAGAATCGAGGAACCTGATGCTTTCCATTCAGGGACACTCGCGGCGACTATGCAGCGGCTTCACGCGGCGGAACGTATTGCAGGCGGCTGGTACCGGTCTGTTCGGGACCAGCCTGTCTACGCTGATGGCCGCAGAACAGGCCGGACAGGCCGTGCAGCCACGGGCAAAGTCGGTTCTGTTTCTGTTTCTGTTCGGAGGCCCCAGCCAGCTGGAAACCTTCGACATGAAGCCCGAGGCGCCGAGTACCATTCGGGGACCGTGGCAGCCGATTGCGTCCCGGACTCCGGGACTGAGAATCTGCGAGAAACTGCCGCGGCTGGCGGCCATGTCTGACCGGTTCGCTGTCGTTCGGACGATGACACACAGCCATAACGATCACAATGCCTGCCACTATATTCAGACCGGGCACCCGCTGCCTCCGGCCGAACGGGGAGCCGCGATGGTGGATGCCACGGAAAAAGACTGGCCTTCTCTGGGATCCGTGGTCGAGTACCTGGATCGTCAGGCCGATGACAGCCGCCCCAGCCATCTGCGGCGTGACTTTCCGGGCTACGTGTATCTGCCGAACCCACTGGGACATATTCAGGGATATGACCGATCCGGCCAGTATGCCGGCTGGCTCGGCAGACAATACAACGCCCTGGCGACTCGCATCACCAAACGCGACAAGAACGACAATCCTTACTTCCGCAACTGCACTGACGATGAACTTCAGTTTCGTGTTCAGGGTTGCGAGGTGCAGGAAGCCCTGACGCTGGATCGCACGCTGCAGCGCATGAGTCTGCTGGACCAGCTGGACAGGGCACGTCGGCAGCTGGATCAGTCGCAATCGGTTCAGGACTACGGACAGATTCGGGCCAAAGCCGTGGACCTGGTCACCTCAGAACGGATGCGAGCCGCGTTTGACATCAGCCGGGAGCCGGCCGGGCTGCGAGACCGTTATGGTCGACACCTGTTCGGACAATCGGCATTGATGGGACGCCGCATGCTGGAAGCCGGGGCACGGTTTGTCACAGTGTTGTGGGACTGCCCGGATGGATACAGCTGGGACAGCCACCGCACCTCGGATGACGTCGGAAAGTACCTGCTGCCGGGACTCGACCAGACGCTTTCAGCACTCCTGGAAGACATGGACGCCCGCGGCCTGCTTGACGAAACGCTGATCGTATGTGTCGGTGAAATGGGGCGAACTCCAAAGCCGGATACGCAGCAGTGGGGCCGGGGACACTGGAGCTATTGTTTTCCCGCCGTGCTGGCCGGGGCCGGCATTCGGGGTGGAACACTCTACGGTCGTTCGGATCGGGATGCCGCCTGGCCGGCCGACCATCCCGTCGGCCCCGCCGATATGGGAGCCACCGTGCTGCACGCACTGGGCATTTCACCCGACACACGGATCCACGATGCCTTCGGCCGACCGGTACCTGTCATGGAAGGCGGCCAGCCGCTGGAACAACTGTTCAGCTGACGACAGGCCTGAAGAACGACTTAGGATCGAATGGAAAATTACTGTCGCGTCGAAACGTGGCGTAGGCTTCCAGCCTGCGTTTTTCTGCATCGCAAGCTGGAAGCTTACACCACTTATTTTCCGCTCGGTCCTTAGCAGCCTGTCCGGTCAATTGATTGTTGCCTTTCGCGGAGCGAAAGGCGACCAGCTTATCACGCCCAAACGCGGCGAATTTCCAGCCGCAGCCGAGACCCGTATGTGCTGCGGCTGGAAGCCCCAGCTACGGTAACAACCAGGGCCGGCCACCGGTCATCCTTCCGTGAGCCGCGACGCGTCAGCGGCCGGGCCCCGGTGCGACGATTCCATGGATTTCAACGTCACACCGGGAAGCCAGCCGGGTGAACGGCCCGGTGCCTTACGGCACTCGGCTCACCGTCGTGCGGCCAGGTGCATGCCCGAGAATGTTGTGCCGGAACAGTGTTCGTGTTGTGTTGCCGCG
>JAVKCM010000201.1:0-12759 GCA_040222735.1 Fuerstiella sp.
CACGTTTTCGTCCAGCCATAGTCGGTCTCCCCAAAGGTAAAACCAACCACGGTACCGAGGACGAAAAAATCGTTCAGGCACGCTTACCGGAAGGACACGGTCGACCGGAACTACCGCGGGGGCGCCCCGGTCGGTGGGCCCTGAAACGGTCGCTGCCGCACTGAGTAGCCGGGCAACAGGCGGGAACGCTGTTTCAGCGTTTGCTGAAATGACAGCGGAGTGGCCGAATCACCCGATCGGACCACGGTTGACCCGCTGATTTTCCATTCCAGCTGCATTTCATCGAACCAGGGACGGCGACCGTCGTGTTCAGCGGCCTGAGTTTCTGATTCTTCTGCCGCCAGCGGATCCGGGAACACGAGTCGCGCGGTGCCCTCAAACGACGTCAGCGCGACGGAAACCTGGTCAAAGGACAGAATCCGCGCCGGTTCCGTGCCGGGAGCAGGAGGAAGATGGCGGCTGTTTCCGGTGACGGAAACCTTCAGGTTGTTGTCGTCCGCTTCCGTCACTTCAAAGGTCATGATGGTTCGTATGCTGCCCAGCAGCCCCAGCGACAGGTCATGCTGCCGTTCCCAGGAGGTTCCCACATCCCGTTTTTCCTCTGGTGGTGTCAGCCAGAACGGAAATACGATCGACGACACAAAGGCCTTTTCGTCCACGGTCTGTTTCAGCAGACGCGCGGACCGTTCGCTGGTGCCGGCCAGATACTGCAGCATTTCGTCGTACTGATGGACACTTTGAACAACGCCACGGGCATCCAGCAGCAGTGCAACCGGCAGTCTTGTCAGTCGCTGATTCTGCGACAGAAACTGGGCCGGCGAACGATTTGAAGGTGTGTCTGAGCGACGTTCCGAATCGGTGACGCGTACCTGCAGCAGCATTTCAGTCGGCAGAGCACTGATCACTGAATACTGCAGAACGCTGGTCTCAGACGTTGTTGACGTTTCCGGTTCGCGATCTCCCAGCGTCAGCGTCGTTTCCTTGACGGTGACGGTTTCGACGGAAAACCGGTCCGTTGCTGCCAGTCCCCAGACAGTCGTCTGCGGCAACGCAGTGTCGGCAGTGAACAGGCCGATGGCTGCTGCGACGGTCAGACGCAGGACGCTCAGAAAACAGGGATGCATCAGCTCACTTCATCCAGAACTTCCTCGGCCACATAGATCGGCAGAGGCGGGTCGTAATGAACGGCCAGCGCAATGGCGTCGCTGGGCCGACAGTCGATGTTCAGGTCCTGATCCTTCTGTCGGATCTTCAGCGTTGCAAAATACGTATGATCGCGAATCTCAGTCACAACAACTTCAATTGGTTCGCCCCCGAGGCTGTGAATCACGGTTCGCAGCAGATCATGCGTCAGCGGCCGATGCGGAGGTTCTTCCAGCAGCCGACGGTTGATGATGCTGGCTTCGAACTCGCCGATCAGAATCGGAAAAGTCCGCTCCCCGTCCACCTCTTTCAGATAGATGGCCTGCTGATCGTTGATCTCCGAGACGATCACCCGGCTCAATTGCATTTTGACCCGCACAGGCGTGTCCCTTTCCACTGTGTGATGATTTTCTGACGGATGTCGCACATGGTTCCGCACGCCGTCGGCGACAGCCGATACGCCTGCCGAGCGACACGGCGATCATGTTCCAATACCGGAAGACAGGGTGAGCTTATGGCAGGTGACGGGCCTTCAGATTCCGGAAGTAAACCTTGCTCTGCGGGTCATGAGCCTGCAGCGCGAACGTTCCTTCGTCCAGACGTCGTTCAAAGGCCCTGCTGAAGGCCTCTTTGCCTTCCGGTTCGGTGTAGTCGACCGTCACTTTGTCATTCACTTTGATCAGGATGTGACGTCCTTCGACCCGGATGTAAGTCGTGTACCACTCGCCGTCCTTTACCAGTCCTTCCAGATCTTCGGCACCGACATTGACCACACCGTACAGGCTGCCGGACTTCTTCGGGTCTTTGTGGGTAATATTGACCTGGCATTCGTAGCCGTATTTCGGCCAGCCTTCGTCCTGCAGCTTTGTATGGAAATAGATTCCTGCGTTGCTGCCCGGTGTGGTCATGACTTCACATTCGAATTCGAAGTTTTTGTAGGGCTTGTCATTTCCCACATAAAACAGGTGGCTTCGTTCACCGACGCAGACCAGCTTGCCATCTTCAATCTGCCACGAATCCTGATGTTCCGTTTTCTTCCAGCCTGCAAACGACTTTCCGTCGAACAAAGACGTCCATTCAGACAGAGAGCCAGCGGAACAGGCAGAAAGATCAGCGGTGACAGTGATCAACAGCGCAATCAGACCAGGGCGAAACATTCACGCAACTCCGGAAAAGCTTCAGACATTAAGACAGGTCTATCAGATCAGTCACCTCTCAGGTTACGCAAACGGACCGGTCGAATCCACTGTGGGAACAGCCTGGCCGGCCGGAACCCGTCAGAATTCCGCCGTGTCATCCCGGTTCCGAACACGCGTGACGCGGCCGGCTCATGACTGCCGTGTTCAGCTGACCGGGGTTGCTGTTTCCGCCGTCGGCTGTCGAATCATGGCGACCGCCAGCCCGCCCAGCAGCATCAGTCCGGCGCCGGCGAAGTATGGTGTGGCGGCCGACACGTCCAGCAGCTGGATGCCGATATAAGGTCCGGCAATCCGCGCCAGCGATGACAGACTTTGTCCGGTGCCCAGCACCGCCCCCTGTTCTTCATCCGAAGCGGACTGTGACAGCAGCGACTGCAGCGAAGGTGTCACGGCGGAAAAGCCGATTGTCACGATCGGAAGAATATACCACAGAGCCGTGGCGGGCAGCGTTCTGTTGCCGGCCAGTGCGATCAGGACGAAGCCCGCTGTCATCAGCGTGACTCCGATCAGTGCCATACGATATTCGCCGATTGTCGGAAGCAGCCGGCGAACCAGGACACCCTGGCCAATCATCAGGATCGCTCCGATATAGGCGAACAGCAGAAAATTGCGCTGAGAGCTGTACCCGAATTCCCGGGTCAGCAGCGAGAGCGTGCTTTCGAACTGGGCAAACGCAAAGGTGGTGATAAAGATCGCGATCAGCAGGACGGCGAACTGACGCGTCGTCAGAAACCGGAAGACGGATCCCAGCTGAATCAGGCCACCGTGTCGTCGCGCTGCCCGGGCCGCGGGATCGGCGGGTCGCGATTCCGGCAGTCTGCTCGCGGCCAGCAGCAGGGCCAGGGCCGACAGCACGGCCGCCACATAGCCGGGCATTGCGGAAGGAGGAGCCAGCAGTGCGGCCTTCACTTCTGCCTCGGGTAGCGGTGTGGACAGCAGTTGCGACGCCGCCTGCCGATCGGCAGGCTGAAGGTCGCCATCGACCGTCAGCCGGGAAAGCACCTGGCCGACAGTGATCGGTTCGGCGGAATCTTCCCAGCTGCGAACCGCGGCATACTGAGCATCATTCAGGGCCAGCGATGGCGTGCCTGAGGTACAGGCTGCTCCGATCAGTGGTCCGAAGGTGAACCCAATGCCGAAGGCCGCACCAATCAGGGCCATCCCCCGGCCGCGGCCTTCAGCGCCGGTGCAGTCGGCAATCACAGCCTGCGCCGTGGCGATCGTGGCCCCGGCGATGCCCGCGGCGATTCGAGTAATGAACAGCCAGGGCAGGGCTCCCAGACCCAGCAGCATCCCTTCACGTCCCAGCCCGGTGGCCACGCCGAACATGGCATAAGCGAAGGTGGATCCGACCAGCCCGACCAGCAGCACGGGGCGGCGGCCGATCCGATCGGACAGCATGCCCCACAGTGGAGCGAACAGGAACTGCATGGCGGAAAATGAGGCCATCAGCAGTCCCAGCTGCATCGCCGAGGCGTTGAAGTGGGCGCCGTATCGGGGCAGAAGCGGCAGGACGATTCCGAAACCCAGCAGGTCGATGAATACCACGACAAAGACGATCAGCAGCGTCGTCTTTCGTGATGCTGAGGCAGGTTGTTCTTCGCCATCACGGGCGGACGGGGCTGCCGAAGCAGAGTTCTGAGTAGACACGGATGGCAGGGTTTCACGGTGAAGGTAAGAAGACAGGACGCCGCGACGACGGTCAGGCATCCTCGCAGGCCGGTATGCCGGCCACGCTTTGGCACGATGGCGGCGTCAGCCCCCCATGAACCAGACGCACAGCCATGCCAGCAGCGGAAACAGCACGAAAATCAGCGCGAAGGTGATGACGGTGGAGCGAGTGTTGTCTGGCCAGCGTCCCATGCGTCAGCGGGGCTTGAGTAAAAAAGCCCGGCCGCCATAACGTACCGGGCTGTGGTGGAATTGATCGAAGCAAACATCTGAATGACAGGGCTGAACTTTCGGTCAGCAGTGAGCCCCGTCGGCGAACGACTGCAGACACTGCAGACCAGTGCTGTGTCACAGCCTGATGCCGAGGTCCGATTCCCGTGGCCTCCGCTTCCGGCCTGCGGAAGACGGCGGAAAACAGGGCCGGCGGAATGCTGACCCCGGCTTCTGACAGTGACCAGGCACTAACTGGTTTTGATCTGTTCGTCTTCTTCCGGACACGCGTCGCTGTTGGCGTCGAACCATTCCGGCTTGAATTCGATTCGCTTTCTGTGCTTCATGGCCAGGTTGGCCGTCAGCGCCATGATAGCATCCGCCATCGCGACGTGTCCGTTGCAGCGAAGCGAGTTTTCACCGGTGCGGATATTGTAACAGAAGTGCTCCATCTCTTCGCGGTAACCGCGGCTGATCTTGTCGCCCATGCCGGCCTGTGCGGCGTTGGCGGCGGCTGACGGAGCACTGGTTTCGTAGCTGTCCAGTACCGGTCCTGAACCCTTGCTGTCGACGACCCAGATCCGCTGCTCCACGCCGCCGGGGCTGTCCTTACTGGCTTCCTTGTACAGCAGCGCTTCCTTTTCGGTCTTCATCCACAGTGTCGCTCGACTGCCGAACACGGCTTCACCGTAGGGTTCCCAGCGGTTGGTGTTCATCGACGAGTAGGTGACGACACTGATGTCGCGGTCGTTCTTTTCGTAGTGGCTGCCGGGAAATTCGAACGTGACAAAGATCTGATCGTCGATGTCGCGGTCATCCTTCCATGCCGATTCCGGTCCCACTCCTTCGATGCCGAAGAAGTTCTTGCCACCGTAACCCTGGACCGCCAGCGGATGCACCTTGCCCAGAAAGATGCTGGCCGCATCCATCTGGTGACTGCCCAGCTCAGCCATCAGGCCTCCGCCGGTTTCGTTGTACAGACGCCAGTCGATCAGCTTCTTCGCAGTGTCGTATCCGAACTCAGACAGCGATCCTTCTTTTTCCATCTTTGTCAGCAGTTCACGGTCTTCCTTTGCGGACGAGTTCCATTTCTGCCACGCGTCGCTGTTAGGGAAGCTGTTGTTACGGTGCCATTGAGCACGAATAAACTTGATGTCACCCAGCAGCCCCATTTTGGTCAGGTGGGCGGCATTGTCGTACAGCACGCTGTAGTGACGCTGATGGCCGACGGCCAGTTTCAGGTCCCGCTTTTCGGCCGCTCGAATCATTTCCTTACAGGCGGTCACGGTCTTCGCCATCAGCTTTTCACACAGCACGTGCAGACCGGCTTCCAGGCATTCAATGGCGACCGGAGCGTGCTGATTCAGCGGCACGGCAATGACGACCGCTTCCAGCCCCAGTTCGTCCTTTTTGGCCAGCAGGTCCCGATGGTTGTTGAACACCCTGACCTCGGAGGCTTTGGCCTTGCCCAGGACTGCATTGAGTCCACGGCGGGCTTCCGGGTGGCTGCCGGTGAACGTGCGTTTCTGGTTGGCCGGTCGCAGGTCTGCGATGGCCACGATGTCCATGTAGTCGGTCGGATGCTCGTTGATCAGAACATTGCCCTCGTCACCGACGCCGATAAACGCCGTCCGAACAGGCTTGCCTTCCAGCTTTTTGTAACCGAAATACAAAGCTCCCAGTCCGGTGCCGGTCGCGGCGGCAGTCTTCAGAAAATCGCGACGAGAGATGCCGACAACTTCGTTGAAGTTATCCTTGCCGATCTGCTGCTGTTCTGGTGTGAGAAGCATGTCTAAGTTCCTGGGGCAAACGGGTGTGTGGATGCAGGGCTGTTCGTTGAACGGTTGATCGAGGTCTGAAACAGTGAGGTCAGGTTGTCGCCGCGGCGATGTCCGGGACGTCCGTGGGCTCGTCGCCCGCCGCGACCGTGGATCGCAGGGACGTGCTGACTTTCTGGTCGGCCTTCCACTTGCTCAGAAAGACACTCAGGATTCGGTCGAGACCAAACCACCATCCGGTCGGAACCGTCGCCAGCGCCAACAGGGCAAATACTTCGATCAGGTTCTTGTTCACAATGAAGCTGTGTTCCGGGCCCGGAATTTGCGGCACCCCGGGCAGCGGCGGCATGGCCAGATAAAAATTAAACAGCATGAAGGCTGCCAGCACTGCTGCCGACCGCGTAAACAGGCCCAGCATTAACAGGCTGCCCAGAACCGTCAGCCCCAGAATGGTCATGGTGTCCGTGAATCTCAGCATCGTCCACGGTTCCGGCACCGGTCCGCGGGCCTGCTGCGTGGTGGTCAGCAGTTTCTCGGCCCGATCCATCAGTTCACTTTCCAGCGCTTTCACGGGGCCGGTCAGTTCAGCTCGCAGACTCTGAATCTTGCCCCACGTGTGCTGCAGATGGTCCCACTCAAAGTCAGTTGTAGCCTTCGCATAGTCCTTTTCATATTCCGCCAGCTGCCGTTTGTACTGCTCCAGCTTGCCCAGTCGCTGCCAGTCTTCATTCCCCAGCAGTTCCGGATCTCCCTTCAACGCACCGGCCAGCTTCTTCAGGTAGCCCATGCCGTTTTTCTGCCGGTCGTAAACGCGATTCACGGCTCGCAGAAAGGCGGCTGATTCGGCATCCGACCGCCCTGCGACCAGTGCCTCCAGGCGTGCTTTTTCATCGGGCTTCAGAAACTGTGCCGCATCGACGTACAGACGTTTTGCTTCGGGATCAAACCAGACAACTTTGGCGGAAACACGGCTGTCCTTATTCAGGTCTTCGATTCCCGAAGGCAGTTTGTCCAGAGCCTCCACGAAGGCCATTCGATTCCCGACCTTGCTCTGCGAACCCTGCAGCAGCCGGTACAAGGACCCGGACTGGTTGTCAGACAGCTGATAATGCTTTCGGAACCGATCGGCCCAGTCCTGCCAGCGGGCGGAGACCGTGTCGTAGTCGAGCCAGCCAAGTTCGTCCGGGTCGCCGGCCATGTTGCGAAACGTTTCTCGCAGAGGACCGACGGAATTCTTCAGGTAGCCGGCGGATGTCCACGGCGTGGCGGTATGAAGCGTGTCTATCTTCCAGAGGCCTTCGTACAACAGCTGCCAGCCAATGGACAGACGCAGTACCACCAGCAGCACGATGGCGGCCGGCGTATAGCGACGTAAGTCGGTCACGTGGATCTCACTCCGCGAAATAGGTGTTCCGGCGAGAGGCTCGCCGGGGAAGGTCAGATGACAGAAACGGGGAACGATTCGGGTGAATCTTCGATCGATACGAATCGATGATCATAACCGACTCCGTCCCGATGGCGCACACGATCACTGCCCGGTCAGCTAAATTGCCACCTGGTCGTGATCCCAGAAGATCAGGTCCGAGGGCACGTCGATCACCGTGGGAGTCACCAGTCTGCCGCGTTCCGGAAATGGGATCAGGATCGCTCCGACACCACTTAAATTATCACAACACTTCTTAGCCTTTTCGACCCCCAGGACGAAAAACGCCGTGGAAAGAGCGTCAGCAATGGCCGCGGATTCGGCAAAAACCGTTACAGACAGCATTCCGTCGACCGGACTGGCCGTCCTGGGATCGAGAATGTGGCCGTAGCGCCGCCCCTGGTGACGAAAAAACTGAATGTTGGACCCGCTGGTCGACATGGCTGAGTTCGAAAGCAGAACGGTTCCCAGCCGGCGTTTCGTAAACAAAGGATTGCCGATTCCCACCGGCCAGCCCGGCTGCCCGTGATGTTCTCCGCGTGCCACCAGGCTGCTGTGACCGCCATGCACCAGAAACGCGTCCGGACCATGATCCAGTTTCTGCAGCCACGACGCGGCTTCATCCAGCGCGTAGCCCTTGCCGATTGCCCCCGGATCCAGCTGCAGTCCGGCGATGTCAAAGGACACCGAATTTGACGAATCGTCCAGCCTCACGTGTCGGGCGCCCGAATGACAAACCGCCTCGTCCCGCTCAGCCTGGCTCGGAATTCTGTCTTCGGCGCGACACCTGCGCCACAGGCTGATCTGAGCGCCGGCCGCCATGTCGAAGGCCCCGTCCGTCTGGTCCGACAGCCGCTGAGCCGTCTGCAGCAGTTCAAACAACGGCCGCTCAACACGTACCGGCTCAGTGGCGCCCAGCCGGTTGACCCGCGAAATCTCACTGTTCGGCCGGTACACGCTCAACCATCCTTCGATGGTATGAATCATTTCCAGCACATCACCCACGGCCGTGACCTGCTCGTGAGCTCCGGGGTTCATAATGACCGAAAATTCACACGCCATGGCCCGCGTGGCGACGCGAATCGTGCTGCCGCCGACGGGCGGCTCTAAGCGCGCGTCCAAGCCGCCAACAGCCGCGGTCTGATCGCCGGCGCCGGGCGTCAGAAAGTCGCGTCGGGTTTTGGAGCGTTCTGGCGTCATACTGCCATCATAGCAGCGTGACGGTGCTTTGACGCCCGCGGAAACGCGGCAGACAGCACAACAGCACAACGGCTGATGATCCACCCGGCCCTCAGTCGGCTGAGAAGGCCAGCTGCTGCTGCTGTTGCGGAAGACGCTGCACCACCGCCTGCAGACGCGCGCAGCAGGCTTCGCGGGATTCCGGAATCCCCAGCTGCTGACAGGCCTGATAAAAGGCCTCCACCTGTACTTCGTCTTCCAGAAAGTCGCTGAAAGGCATTTCTGAGTGGACCTGCTTCCAGGCCTGCCAGACGCCTTCATCCAGCGCATAGGAAATCTTTTCCGCGACCGTGAGGGCTGAACCGATCTCCTGAGCAACGGAGCCGTCTTTCCCCCGTTTGCCGGACTTCGCCTTTGCCTTTGCCCATGTGGCCGGAGCCGACATCTTGGGTTCCGGTGCGCCCGTCAGTTCGGCGCCGACCGCCGTGGCATTCAGACGCTCAGTCCCCGCCTTCGCGTATTCTTCAGACAGTTCAAAACCGACAAACTGACGATGCAGCTTTTTGGCCACCACCAGTGTCGAAGCGCTGCCGGAAAACGGGTCCAACACCGTCTCGCCCTCTTCTGAACAGGTACGGATGATTCGTCCCAGCAGCTGCTCCGGCATCTGACAGCCGTGGAAACCCGCGCGCTCTTTGAACGTGCCGGCCACGCGGGGAAAGTACCAGTCACTCTGGTTGGGCATAAAGGCGTGTTCGAGGTCCTGCGGACGCAGGGAAAACGTGGCCGGTGTCTCTGGCGGTATGATCCACGTGTCATCCGGCAGACGCCCCTTCGGGTTCTGCCGAGCATCCCTGTAAACCAGCATCCGGGCCGACGGCACGCGATTTTCAAGGTCTTCTGAGCGGAACGTAAACCAGGCCGGATCCTTCACAAAATACAGCAGGTGGGTATGCGAACGGGTAAACTTGTACTTGCAGTTGACGCCGAACGTGTAGTACCAGATCACCCAGCTGCGGGTGTGAAAGCCGATTTTCTGAGCTTCTACTTTCAGCTCGGCGGCGAAATCATCACCGATGGCCAGCCAGAAGGTGCCATCCGGCTTCAGCGCCCGGTAGACTGCCGACATCCATGAGTTGGACCACTTCAGATAGTCCTCAGCCGCCATCCGGTCGTCATAGACATCGTACTTGTAGCCAATGTTGAATGGAGGATCGGCGAAGACCAGGTCCACACTGCCAGCCGGCAGCGAGTTCATCCCTTCTATGCAGTCTCCATTGTGTATTTTCCCGAGCTCAGTTTCCATGACTTCCTCCTGGGTCGGCAGTCTAACCACTGGCTGAGCGAATCCAAGTCAGTGGAAAAACACCCAGTCCGGCAGAACGCCCGATCACCGAAGGCCAGCGCCGGTGCCGGCGCCGGCCTTCGCGTGAAGTCATTACTTTTCCTGAGTCGGTTCACTTTCTGACGAGGCTGGTTTGTCGGCGGGCCCCAGCAGACCGGCCAGCAGCTCGTTCAACTCGCCGCCGCGGGCTGACATCGAGACCACTTTGCCGTCCCGGTCCACCAGAATGGCGGTCGGAATTCCGCTGATGCCGTAGTGGGTGGCCAGAGGATTGTTCCAGCCGCGTTCGTTCTCATTCGGGCTCATCAGATTCACCCATGTGATCTGTTCGCGATCGACGTAGGCCTGATATTCCTGAACCGTGTTGTCCAGGTTGACACCCACAATCGCAAAACCGCTGTCGCCGTATTTCTCCAGCTGAGCCTTCATGTTGGGGATCTCGGCGCGACACGGGCCACACCAGCTGGCCCAGAAGTCAACCAGCACGACCCTGCCGCGGTAGGAGCTCCAGTCAAACGGTTCGCCTTCCGCGGTGGTGCCCTGAATTTCCATGAACTGTCCCGGCAGATTCAGTCGCCGGGCGACCGCTTCCATGCGGGCAATCTGTGGTTCAATGGACGGGTTCTTCAGCTTTCGCAGCTCTTTCGCCAGGTTTTCGTAGACGACGCCGCCCAGCTGAGGCGTTCCCGTGTTTTCAAAGGCTTCCCCAAGGCTTGTCGCAATCTGCAGCGTGCGCTGGTCCAGCCCGTGAGTGCCGATGAACGCAAACAGGTCGTCAACCAGTTTTGTCTGTTCGTCCGTGGTCATTGTGAACAGATTGCCGGCCCGCTGTTTCAGCTGAATTCCACCCACCAGCTGGGCGACGGCCGGACGTTTGTCCTGCTGATGACGGCTGATCAGTTCGCTGAATTTCTCAGCAGCTGATTCGTCCACCTGTGACAGAATTTCGTAGGCCGAAAACCGTTCCATCAGAACCTGCAGTTCGGCTTTCTCGCCCGGTTCGGATGCCATAATGCGATCACAGGCCGCCAGCACCGCCTGAACCTGCTGCTTCAGATGAGCGATGGCTGCTTCCTGTGTGCGTTCCGGCGGCGGTGTTCGCTTGACTGTGTTGATGAACTGAAACAGGTCTTCGGGACTGCCTTCCGGCACTTCGAACGAAGCGGGGGCAGTGGCGGCGTCCTGTGCCGGCGGCGAGTTGTCCTGCGCCGGGGCCACAGCACCAGCGGCAAGCCAGGCCAGCAGACAGGTGACGGCTGCCAGGCGGCGACGGAAAAATGGTCTGTTGATGATCATGAAGTCCTCAATGGTACATTGTGTTGATGTGTCACGGATTGCGTTCAACCTCTGAGTCAGCTTCTTCTTCCTCTGCATACAATCCAGCCAGTGGCAGCAGAATTTTCTCAAGTTTCTCCAGGTACTCGGGTTCCGCGAATTCGGTCCTGCGCTGCCGCAGAATTTCCAGCTTTTCTTCCAGCTGGTCCCGCCGCTGACGCTGCTCCGCTGTCAGCCGACGTTCTGCCTCGCTGCGGATAAGGTGCCAGCGGTGCGCGAGTCGGCCATCCAGCTCATCCCTGTTCTTCACATCTTCTCTGATCCGAATGCCTTCAAAAACTTCAGAACGCGTCCCCTTGCCGTCCCCGTTGTCATCCAGCAGCGCATGTTCAGTCGCCAGTCGACCGTCCGACCTGTAATACTGCTCGGTTTGCTGGCACGCAAACAACCATGCTTCCAGCAGCGATGTCTGTCCGTCCCGATCGAGATCTGCGTTCAGTTGACTGATCCCGGCCGCCAGATAGCCGCCGAAACGTGCAAACTGAATTTCACTGCCGTCCTTGGTGGCGGTAATGATGGTCCGATTCGGGCCGCTCAAAGCGTTGATGAACGGCGCACTGCAGGAAGCAGAATTGATAACCACCACCGGACGCTGTGAACCGGCTAACATTTCCGCCATTTCGGCCGCCGAAACATCTGGTCCGCGCAGGTTGAATCTCGCAGTTCGTCCGTCGAAAGTGCCGTGTCCGATCATCACCAGCCACAGCGGTTCTGCTGTGTTCACCGAGATGGCTTCCGAGATTTCGTGCTGCAACCTCTGTCGATCGCCGACCCTGTTGACGTCGCTGTCGTCCGGGGCCGGGTTCTCTGGATCAGTGCCAATTGGAGCGGTGTTATTTGGGTCAGTGCTCTCCGGATCGGGGTTCGCGCCGATGGGACCGATCGTCACAACGTCGGCGTCGCCCTGCCTGGCGGCGGCCTGCCACTGCCCGGCCCACGTGGCAAACAGCGTTTCGTATTCGGCCATGCCACCGGCCCCGACGACGACGATCACGCGCTGATTTTCAGCCGCCCGGCTGTGTGCACAGACACCGATCATGATCGCGGACAACGTGACGGCGGCGAGGCGGTTGAGCAAGACAATAATCATGAAGCGTTCCTGCCCGGCAGACAGCGATTCAGTCGGGCCGCTGCGTTGTGTGTGACGTTAACCCTGTCGCGCCCGAGGAACAGGATGGTGTGTGTTTTGAGGCGGCTGGAACGATCGGCCCCGTCTCTGCTCACGGCAGCCCCTGACGGCGGCGAATGGTCCAGTCGGTGACGAAACAGGCGACCGCAAGGCTGAAGATCCACCACTGGTGCCAGATCGGCCACGACCAGACTTCCACCAGCGGAGCATCGCTCTGACCCAGATTGTCGACGAATGATTCGATGTCTTCAATGGGCACCGCGCGGCCTCCGGTGGCAGACGCGACGTCCGTCAGGAACCGGCGATTCACCGAGACAGATTTCATTTCCTGCTGGTCCGGCTGACTG
>JAVKCM010000202.1:0-81530 GCA_040222735.1 Fuerstiella sp.
GTACCGCTCAACTTTCTTTGGGCGGTCTCGGTAAGTCTCGATGATCTTCGCGATGTGCTCATCGGTGAGCTGGTTCTGGCGTTTGCCTTTTTCAAAGTGCTCACTGGCGTTGATGAACAGGACGTCGTCGGGTTTCTTGCAACGCTTCAGAACCAGAATGCAGACGGGGATGCCGGTTGAGTGGAACAGGTGTGTCCTTCCGGTAAGCGTGCAAATCCCGATTTTTGTCGCTGGCGCTGGGAGCAGAGCTGGGGGAGCCGGTCAGGTGTCAGTCACAACGCAGCCACTGGCAGCCGCGGGCGTCCGGTTCAAAGCGTGTCCAGCATTCCGTCGCCGTATTTTTCGGCGGCCTCCAGCCGGTCGCAGAGATCGAGGAGCTGATTCTGCGTGGCACCGCTCTTCATTTGGTTGATGGACCGGCACACGTCTCCAATCAGATGTTCGAGTTCGTAACTGTCCATCGGGACGATTTCGATGTCACGACTTGACTCGCAGGCCTTCAGCGCCTGTTCGATGCGTTCGAACGGATATCCATATCGCATGAGAAGCGTGCGTTCCTGATGCGTCAGTTGAATATCAATCGTCTCTCGTGCCATCAGTGATCATATCCTACATGACGAATCAGCGATCCAGTGACGGGCTGACTTCGATGTCGTGTGTTACGCCGCATCGGAAACGGGTTTGACGTTCTCCTGATAATTCCACGGCATCCAGCGATCAGGAGACTTCGCGACATCCGCTGTGTTGAGTTGCAGCTGGTGCAGGTAGTCGAACGCATTGGCTCCACTCAACTCGCATGTGTAAATCAGGCTCATATACATGTCGCCAACACGGGCTCCGTTGCGAGTCTTATAGAACATGGAATTCTTACGATGCAGAATGGCTTTCTTTAACGCACGTTCGCAGACATTGTTGTCCAGCGGCGCTCCCGCCTTGCGCAGAAATAACGTCATCGGCTGCCAGCGTTTGAGCAGATAGTTGATCGCTTCGCCAAGGGCCGAATTTGGCTCGACCAGTTTGTCGTCAAGCTGGCGCTGCAGCCATGTCTGCAGATCATCCATGGTCGCCTTGCTCTGTGTCTGGTGCCAGCGGCCGCCCCCGCAGCGAGATGCCGCTGGTTCATTGCGCCAAGTCATGCTCGTCGAGCCAGTCGATCAGCTCTCGGTAATCCAATTCAGTCGCCTCTGCCGCCTTCCTGGCAAAGGTTTTGGAACTCGCCAGCACCGCAGGAGTTGAATCGTCAAACTCCTCCCCCAGCAATGCCAGGCAGCCCCGACGAAGCATTACCCAGGATCGGTTTCCCTTCCCTTTGATCTCTCTCAACGTGGCCTCAACCGGATCGTCATTGCTCGGACTGGCAGACTCGATCTGGTCGTGACCAGCCTTTGACAGCGGAATCGGAGGCCGACCATCTCGCGCAGGGTGGTGCAGTTCGACTGTCGCAGCGTCCAGTGACTCGCCAGTGACCAGGCAATGATCGGCCATCTGAGCCTGCACGCGAGATCGTCGTTTTCTAAATGACTAAATGACCGCGTATGGTGGTTAAGTCAAAGGGACACAAAGATACCAGCGTTGTGCCCACGTCAATGATCAACGGGAGTGTCGTCGATGGTGTCCGTCTTTCGAATAGTGATGCTGTCAAAATCCCAACGCTGCATACCATCTAAGTCTTCCAAAGTTACTTCGTCTCTCGATCTCACCTCACATGCCTTGACGTTGATTCCCTTGCAGGCATTTAGCAGATCGCGGATTCCAACTCCCAGTTCCATGGTGGCCCCGTAGATATCCTCATTCTCAGACGCATCGTCGGCTGCGATGCAGAGGATGATAGCGTTGTAGTCTTGTTCGGGTGGAAGTTCCTCACTTGTGACTTGAATGTGGATTTCTTGAAGGTGACCTCGGCTGCTTTGAAGGAGCTTCTTGATCTTTTGGTCGGTCTTCTTTCCGATACGGTCGTTGAAAGCACCGGGAAACGCCGCTCGAAAGTATTTTCGAGAGATCCATCGGGCAAGTAATTTAATGCTATCGCGACTGAGTGAAACTTTGTCGGGCTGAAACTTGCAAAAGTACCAACGGGAAATTCTTTCGCGATCGCGTGCATGGAATGCAAACGATTTCTGGACCGATTCATCACGAAGATGCAGTTCTCTGGCGTTCTTGCTCCAGGTATACCCCCTGTTGGGCTTGTCGACGTGTTTCGCGAAGGCGACTTCGACTTTGGGTTCACTGGAAAGTTCATGATGCACGAGGTCGCAGTCTTGCGTTAAGACGCACCAAACGCCTTCGTCCGGTTGATCAGGTAACAACCGCTCGGCAACCAAGTGCTCAACCATAGGCACCGAAAGAATCGAACCCTGTCGCCAACCAGAATTATCGATCTGTTGAGCATCGAAACTTGGTGGATCGCTTGGTTCAGCGCAGCGGTCGCCAAATGATTGCTGCAGCCATCGCCAGAATCTCGCCAGTAGATTCACTCTCGCTTCGTCCCGTGGAGTCAGTCATTGGTAAGGCGTCTACCGGACTCGATATCTCGGATGACTTCCGCATCTGGGTGGGCTTCCGTCGAAAGTCCGTGTTCGGTCGCCAATTCTCTCATGGAACGCATTTTTTGTGACGCCGGCAGTTTGGCGAGTGCCTGCAGATGCTTCTCGATCTCCTCAAAGTCGAGTTCGTCTTTTTTTAACAGGACGAATAACGTCGTTCCGTTTTCATCAAAGGCATGTCGCAGATGACGGCGGAGTGGTCTGCCGCTGAGTTCATCCCAACGCTGAGATACTTGATGTAGAAAGGAAATGCGATTCAGGTTCCGAGGATGCGGTTGTGAATCGCCGCGAAGCCAGGAATAGATCGTTGGCCGTTTCACGTCCAAGATTGCTGACAACTCGGTAATACTGAGTGAGAGCATCGATCGAATTTCACCGACGGCCGCAGAAACATCCGTGAGTGATACCGTTTGCCCCCGCTCCAGCGAGCGTACTGGTTCGGGGACTCGGATAACGTTTTCGAGGATCTTTGGGCTCGTTCGATTAGGGGCACTTCGCCAACGATTGGATTGCGCCTCGGCGACAACGAATTCAGTCGGTTCGCTGGTGCCTGTTCCGATACAAAAGTAGATATCATCGTAGGGAACCCGACGGGACTGCTGGTTAGTGTGCCGAATGTGCCGCAGGCGATCCAATACACTCCATTCTCCGTAGTCGGGCCTATCCCATGCGGACGCATCATCTTCGGCCGTTTCGACTTGATGTTTGCTGTGAGGAACTGTGATCCCTAAACCCGTGGCCGGCACGACGGGAACCATTAACGCAAGAACCATGCGGGAGTTGCGGCGGTCGATTGTGGCGCTCATTTTTGGTTTCTCCAACATTCACGGGCAAGGTCTGTTACCGACTGCTTAAAAGCACGTGATGTGAATCGGTGGAGTTTCCATAATACCTCTTTCAAATCGTCGAAATCAATCGCATCGCCGTGGCTCGTAGTATTGTCGATGTCCAATAATCGATACTGCTCTTCCTCATTCGGCGTATTAGCGAACTTCATGCCTTGAAGCTGAAGATCAGGGGGCAGAAAGTCAGGGCCGACCATATCGAGGCAACGAATGGTCAAAACTCCAATGTCAGTTTGACTGCTAGTCATTGTTTGAGTCCGGCTTGCTTCACATTCCAATTCGTCACGAGACAACCCGCGAAGTCCCTCAGCAACCAGTTGCCTGGGACCGACTCCGTCGATTTCACGAAGAAGGTTCAGATACCGGACTCCAACTTGTTCGGCAAACGAAGGACTTGCGATCTCTCGGAGTTTGTTGACTAAGCTAATTAATCGCTCCTGAAATGCTTCGAATCGAACGTATTCACTCGTCGTCAGCACAATGAAGTCTTGCGTCAGAAACACGGCTTCGGTCCGATTTCGATTCCGAAAAACCCAGCGGGTAACATCCGTTGTCATAATCTTGGGGCCGAAATGGATCTGTTGAACCTTCTCTTCGGTGAACCTCTCCAGCCCCACATGCCGCATAGTTTCCTGAAGGTCGTCCACCATCTCCGGCATCTTGCGGACCGGCGAGAAACGCACTTGCCCGATAACCAATGCCAACGGTGGGCGAGCTAATTTGTCGATTGGATCGTGGCGAGTCAATCTTCTTTCTCCATTCGATCACGTGAATCACTACAGTACTTTACAACAAACTTTACGCAAACGAACAGTCCGGAGCTGGGAGTTTTTTGCTGCCTTCGACGTGGGTTTTGGCTCCGTTCCCGATGTAATCCCCGCAATTTGCCGAGGCGAGCACCGCGTCGGATGCATTTCGTGACCAATGTTGAACCGACATTGGTCACGACACAGCATGTTTCACGCTGCTTCAGGAAAATGGTCCTTTCGGGAACTTTGTGGGTGAGTGCAGTGATTTTAGAGAATCGGTCAGAGCCCATGGGTTTAACACGACGTAAACTACTTCCCTTAAAGGGTTTGTGGCAGACACGTCCCCGCTGCTCGCCCACATTCCTTGAACCCCCCCGCAAGAAAACCAGATGGACCACGAAAATCGTTCAAGACGCCGAAAGGGGGCTTTCCGGCGCACATTGGTGGTCACGACTGGATCATGAAACAGCGTTCGGCAGACGAACCTGAAACAGGTCGAGACGGCCAAGTTCAAACAGTCACCAGAGCACGCCACAGCTTTCGCTGTTTCCGCCAGTCCGGGATGGCCACCAATGCCCGCAGTTCCCGCTCCGTAACCGGGTCCCGTCCAGCTTCCACCCGCGGCAAAAACAGAATCGCCTCCTGAATTTCCGGTGCCAGATTCAGCAGGTTCATGATCTGACTCATCCGCGCCCGCGTGACGTGGCCCAGCCGCGACAGTTCCGCGTAGTCGGCCACCACGCCGTCGGCGACGAGTTGCTCAAACCGGATTGCCAGGGCCATCAGTTTGGCCACACGGGGCACACGGCCCGGCATCGGCGCCGGCTCCTCGCCGAAACGGATCTGCTTCCGGCTGCGACGCCCGCGTTTGAAATGAATCTGTGACTCAATCCTGATGCCCGTCATGCGGTGTTCCCCTTCGAAATCTCTTTGAATCCCATGGCCCGGAAACTCACGGCCACGGTTCCGGCGTCTCCGTCGTAGTCAACACGCTCGACCAGCAGCGCCAGCACACGGGCCTGTTCACGCAGACTCAGTGATTCCCAGACCGGGTCGAACTGCTGCAGCGCGTCCTTCACGTCTTGCTCGGTCACCAGTTCCCCCCGAAGTCGACATGTCTCATCGCGGATCTCCGACAAGCGCTGTTCGTCTCTCTGAATGTGCTCCAGCAGATCTGCCTGCCGCGCGGTCGTCTGCACGTCGGCCGGCGCTGTCACGATGGCCCGCATCTCCGTATTGTTCCGTTTCAGGTCGCGTTCGATGCCCTTTTGTTCCGTACCCAGTTCGAGCAATTGTGCGTCGATCTGCTGTCGGAGTTCGGCCAGCGTCGTGGAGATCAGTGCCGGTTCCTGAGCAACCTTCCGCACCTGATCGATGACAAACTTTTCGATCTCCCCGGCCGGAATCGAGCGGGACGGACAGTTGCTCCAGCCGCGCTTCTGGGCGTTGGTGCAGGTGTAATAGCGATAGCGCTTGTTGCCGTCTTTCGTCGTGTGCGACGGAGTCATACCGCAACCGCACGGCACACAGTGAATCATGCCTTTCAGAAGGGCTCCGAATCGGTTCCTGACCTGCGCTCCTCCGGTCGGGTGATTCAGCCGCAGTTGTCGCTGGACACGATCAAACACGTCCTGCTCCACGATGGCCTCATGCTCGCCGTCATACACCTCATCGCGGTAACAGACCTGCCCCAGATAAGCACCGACTCGCCTACCATGCTCGTAAACATCAGCCAACTGATAAGGACGTTCCAGGTTGCTGTTGTCGTAAACCAAGACATGGGGCAAGCATGCGATGGCGCGTTGAAGGTTCGCTTTCGTTCGCTCGAATCGCGATTTCAGTTTTTCGTCGGGCACGTCATGCCCGCCCTGGCTGGCTCGCATCGCTACACGTCGGATCGATTCGCCGACATCATGTAACTGGATAAAGATCAGCACCACGGTGTAACCCGCATCCGAGTACTTGGCGAGAGTGTCCACTTTGTCACCGACTGGATCGGAAAGCACTGTTTCAAAGATGAAACTCTCGCGCTGAGTCACCAGTGAAGATCGGATAGACGCTGCCAACTCGGCCGCCTCGTATGCGGTGATCTCCAGGCCTTCTGCGATGACATCCGCGTTGATGAAACGAAGGCCACAGTCGGAAAGAAAGGTTTCAAAGAAGGTTGATTTGCCCGCGCCATTCGATCCGGCGAGGGCTACAACGATGGGCCGTTGGTCCAGAAACGCAAACGGCAGACTCAATGGTCGTCACCGACTTCTTCAAACTGCCGATCGACAAACCGACCAATGGTTTCAGTTCCGTCGGCTTCGATACGTCGAAGCAGATCGGGCTTTCCCGGCACCGGTTTGTAATGTGGATAGGGACGCTTCTTCAGATAAGCGTCCACTTGCTTGCGTCCCTTGGCGGTATCGACCTCAGCGATCGCTTGCGAAAGGAGGCGTTCGGAACCGGATCGCTGAAGCAGCATCGAGCGGTCGCCGCGCAAAAGTGGTTCGATCGATTTGCCCAAACCGGCCCAGAATTCAATCTGTCCGGCGATACTTCGCTGCGAGAACTGCACAACGGCTCGAGCGTCGTCGACAAGTTCGTCCGATAGTTTCACTGGCTGTCCCATGAATCACCTCTATCCACATGGTAGCATTTTGCTACCCGTGAGTCCAGGGATTCCGAAAATCCGTTCGAAGCGGACGCGAGACGTGTCTCTGCTCGTTCGCCTGGTGCCGTGATTTGCGGTGTTCTTGGCCATGTGTCGTTAGCCACCCTGGCAACCCAGCCAACCCCGATTTGAGCTGAATTTAAAAAAGCGAAAACTCTCGCGAACCAGTTAACGCCCGTCGGTCCAGCATGACCCGCGGGCGTTTCTCGTTTCCGCCCCCTTTTTCGCGGTCTTTTCCGCTGCGGCGGCCAATCCCCAGGTTCTCACTTTCGCGGAGAGAGTCCGGGCTGCCGGACTCAACCACCCTGGTTAGCCCCACACCCCAGAGACAACCCCGAGAACTCTCTGAGTCTCTGTTTGACATCCATTGCTATTTAATACCGCTTACGGTGCGAGACTTCGCGACCGTCATTGGCAAGCGAATGAGTTCACAATCAGACATCTGCAACCGCTGACGGAATTTCCACTTTTCGTGCAAGATTCAAGTGGTTCGATCGGTCTACACAATTAGTCACGAATCCAACTGATAAAGTGGACCAATGCCCAGCAGCCCTCTTGAAACCCGAGCCAGCTTGATTCTGCGTTTGCGAAACGCGGAGGATGTGGCGGCGTGGGAAAAATTTGCGGGGCTCTACGGACCGGTTGTCTTTCGTGTGGCCAGTCGACGTGGATTACAAGCGGCCGATGCGGAGAATCTGGTTCAGGAAACGTTGTTGGCTGTCGCGCAGTCGGTTTCTCAGTGGGTCGAGCGCGACGACCGCGGCAGCTTTCATGCGTGGTTGTTGCGGATCGCTCACAATGAAACTGTCAACATGCTCACGCAGCGGGCGACTCGGGCACTGGGGCAAGACGGTGAGCGAGGCCGGAAGCTACTCGATGACGTTTCGGTTCTGCGTGAACTGGCCGCTGACGATAACGACTGGCGAATGACGGTTGCCGTTCTTGCCTCCAATGATGACGACGTACCGTGTTTTGCCCAGGATCGCGAAACTCCGTCGAGCTGGAACGAAGCGATGCTGAAGCAATTGCTCGATCCGCCATCGCATCCCGAAATGCCTGGCCGACTGGGCCGCTACGAAATGGAGCGTATGATCGGCAGCGGTGGCATGGGGATCGTCTTCAAAGCTTTCGATACAGAACTCAATCGCGTAGTCGCGATCAAGTTGCTGGCACCGTATCTGGCGGCACGCGGGTCCGCTCGCAAACGTTTTGCACGCGAAGCCCGTGCCGCAGCGGGAGTCCGTGACGATCACGTTGTGCCGATCTTCAATGTCGAATCCGAGCACGAACCACCGTTTCTGGTGATGCAATACGTTGCTGGCGGCTCATTGCAAGAAAAGCTGGATCGAGACGGTCCACTGGAAGTTGCCGAAGTCCTGCGCATCGGCCTGCAGACGGCGAAGGGCCTGGCCGCCGCTCACGCACAAGGTTTGATTCATCGCGACGTGAAGCCATCCAACATTTTGCTGGACGAAGGCGTCGAGCGGGCTTTGCTGACCGATTTTGGCTTGGCACGCGCCGAAGACGATGCCTGTTTGACGCGTAGCGGCTTTCATCCCGGCACACCGCACTACATGTCTCCGGAACAGGTTCGCGGCGAGGCGATCGACGGGCGCAGCGATTTGTTCAGTCTCGGCTGTGTGCTCTACACCCTGTGTACAGGGCGCTCGCCTTTTCGTGCGGATACAAGCTACGCAGTCATGCGCCGTATCACTGACGAAATCCCTCGATCAATTCGCGAACTCAACGCCGAAATTCCCCAGTGGCTGGAATCAATTGTGATGAAGCTGCTTTCCAAAACTCGCGACGATCGCTTTGATTCCGCAGACAAGGTTGCCGAGTTGCTCGAGGATTGCCTCGCTCACGTTCAGGAGCCGACGACCACGCTGCTGCCTACCTCCGTAGCGAAACTCGTCAAGGATTCCGTTACCGCCGACACGGGATCAAAGCCGACCGGGCTCTTCGGCGGCTTTCTCTTCCCGCCGATTCGCAAGCTGATCACCGCCGCAGCCTTCGCTTTCATCGCGTTTGCCGGAACGATCATCTATCTGGAAACCGGCAAAGGCACGCTCCGCATCGAAAGCCAGGCCGACGACGTGCCTATTCGCATCGTGCAGGGAAACGAAGTTGTCGAAGAACTGACGGTCTCGAAATCCGGGCAGTCCGTTCGCATCGCTGCAGGGACATATGAAGTCGAGATTGGCGGCGAGATTGACGGTCTGTTTTTGGATAAGGGAAAGGTCGTGCTCAGCCGCGGAGAAAATGAGGTTGTCCGAATCGCCAGACCCCCCACAGAAACCGCTCAGGTTTCAGGAACGCCGATCGTCGCGTCTGTGTCGTTTGATGCTCCTTTTCGATCTCGTGTTCGGTGGGGGGAGGGGATCTGCGAAGACGCATTTGTAAAGAAAGGCGACTTCATTGCTGAGGTGGTTGAATTCGACACTGATCTTCCAGAGCGAACCGAAAATCAGTTGTCCGCAGCAAAGAATCAGGTGAAATCCATACAAGCTAAAGTGCAGGCAAAGGAAAGCAATCTGTCGGCCGCAGAAACCACTGTTGAGGCATTCGAAAGACAACGAAAAGCTTATGAAGAAGTGAAGAGTCAGCTTGAGACCGCTGCCGCAGCCACTACGGCGTCCGCGAAGAACCGGGTTGAAGCTCAAAAGGCGGAGCTCGCTGAACAAAAAGCGGTGTTGGAGCAGACTCAAACCAACTTCACAAGGCAGCAGGAGCTGTTCGAAGAGGCACTGATTTCGAAACAGAAGTTACAGGCGGCCGAACGAGATCTCAAGGTCGCTGGTGCGAGGGTCAAAAAGGCGGAGGCCGACTTTCAGACTGCCGAAAACGACCTGATTGCACGACAGAGTGAAGATCAAGCGAAGAAAGAGAAAGCGCAGGTTGATGTCGATTTGGCCATCTCGTCTCTGGACAAAGCCAAAGGAGATGCCGCCAGAGCTGAAGGTGAGTTGGCAAAGGCCCGGCGCGATCTGAAGCAAGCACAGAAAACAGTCGTCGAGTTAGAAACGAAGCTCGCCAGGCAACGGAAACTACTTATTCATGCGCCGTTTTCCGGATTCGTTACGCAGCTCGTGAATCGAATTGTGAACGAAGGCGACCGGATCTGCCTGCTAAGTCCAGAGGCTGCCGACACTCAGCCCGAGGGACGAGACAACGCGTCTCCCGGCGCTCACGGAGGCTCTGACGATGTCACGATTTCGACGCTCACGGAAGCGCCCCTGGCACAGATCACAGAGACACTAAGAGCGGTGTTTGCGCTCGGGCAACGCTTCCTGGAGATCCAAGCAAAACGACACGCGGCTGTGGAAGGTGAGGAGTCTGAACAGAAGATTGCCAGGCTTGAGAAGGAGAAGGCGGCCGTCAAGTCGGAACGGGACATGATTGTCGCAATCCTGGAGGCCCAGCTTGAGGCGGCCGAAAAACAGAATGAGTCTAAGACTACGGTGCGAGAATCGGTGAGACTCGGGGTGCAGCAGGGATTGTTGGATCCACCAAGCCTTCCGGCGGCCGAATTGGCCGTCGTGATGAGCGCTGCGGAGATCCGGCAGCTTGAGCTGCTGATCCAACACTGCAGGAGCCTCGGCATCGACGAGGTTACCGCTTCCCAGGATGACAAGAAATTCGCGTTGTCCATCTTGAATGTTCGGCTCGATGCAGAGCAGAAGAATCATCGTTTTCACATGGATCGAAGTACGCTGGCGAAACGACTCTTCGATTTAGGAGATCGGGATCTCTATGATGTGCAGGAGGCAGAACAAGCTGAGGCCGAAGTCGCTGCAGAAGTTCGGAAACTTGAAGTCCTGATCGAGGCGTATCAAAACGAGAAGCCAAACTCAATCGGTCTGCCGCCATCGTTTGAACAAGGCGCGTCGATCTCCGCTACACCCACGATTGAAGAAGCCATCTTGCCCGACAAGCAGCTTCAGTCGTTTCGACCTGGAGAACATGTTCGGCTCAAAGCCCAGCGTCGGCAGGATGCAAGTGACACGAAAAGGCAACAATCACCATCGCGGGAGTCTGATGAAGAGGCGGAATTTCAATCCGCCTATGACAGTGATCCGTCTTTCGGCCGTGTGTCGATCAAACACGCAGGGCAGCGACAAACGATTGAGAACTGGAATCGAGTGCTGCAGCAAGACGATCTAACTCGTGAGCAACAAATCTTTGCCTGGTGGCGGATTGGCTCGCTGGCGGCTTACAACTTTAACCCTGGCCAGGGCGAAGCGGCAGACGACGATCTGGCTGCCAAAGCACTTCGAAAAGTCCTATCCATCTCCGATGATTTGATCTGTCGAGAAACCCTCAACGCCGCCACGGTTTATGCAACACTTGGTGGAGGCACTCGAGAAGATCAAGCCAGGCGCATTGAGTTTGCCAAACAGTGGCTGACGACGCGAACTGATGCGATGGTTGTGCAAAGCGCATCGCTGGTCAATCACAACGGATATGGCATCGATGGACGCTTGATGCCGGGCGGCATGAACTTGCAGACAGAAGCCGACAAGGCGGAGTACCTCACCAAGGAACTCGCCAATGCTCGCGAGAGTGTGGCCGCCCGCGCAGCGATGGCAGTTGCGAAAGAAGACCGCCCGATGGTACCCGATGCAGTTCTCAAAGGACTTGGAGATCGCGTCGTAGCTGCTGCTGGTTCACCGACATGGAAGCTACATCATGTCGACAAACTACCAACGGTGCTGGTTGACGATTCACTCGGCTATCCCACTGGTTCTCGTGTTCACCGGCATTGAGAAAGCGCCAACAAACACCGGCATCATCTTGAAGGACCTTGAAGTTCATCTCCCGATGAAATTTCGCACATCGAAGAACAGCAGCGTGCATTCTCTGTTTTATTTCAGTTCCGACACCCATATACAGCAACACGATGCGTCCAAACAGCGCTATCCACAAATTCGGTGCGCGCAATTCCGCATGAAAACCAAGTCCTGCGTGAATTAGCTCACCGTGGCCCCTGTCATCCGGACTGGAGGGGTGGGTGACAGCGTGATCTATCAGATGTCCTCGCCACTGGCGGAAGATGGCGGAGATTGTCGGCTGAGAAATTGTTCCAGGATAGCTCTTAATTCCTGCGTCTCGACGGGCTTGCTGACATATTCGTCCATTCCCGCTGCCAGGCATCGTTCCCGATCCCCCTTGAGGGCATTGGCCGTCAGGGCGACGATGGGGCGTTTGCCGGCCAGTTGGCCCGCCGCCTCTCGTTTGCGAATTTCCCGTGCGGCGGTGAATCCGTCCATCTCGGGCATCTGGCAATCCATCAGAATCAAGTCAAAATGCTGTTGCCCGACTGCGGCCAGAGCCTCTTCTCCATTGACGGCCAGGGTTGACGTGCAACCGAAAAATGTGAGCAATTCGACAATGTAGAGCTGATTGATACGGTTATCTTCGGCCACCAGGATGTGCCCCGTGAGCTTCTCCTCGGGCTGCCGGCAAACAGCGGATTGATCGTTCGCATGGAATGCATCGTCAACGTTCACTGACAGGACTGAAACCAATGCATTGAATAAGGCACTCGGGCGAATCGGGTCCGACAGAATATGCTTGACGCCGAGTCCAAACAGATGGTCTCTGGAGAGATCATCCCGCAGGCTGCCCAGAGCGACAATTGCAGGCCTCCTGACAGCGGCCAGTTTCTTTAGTTCCACGTATTCGTGGCCCGTGACCAACCCGTAATCGGCAAGAACAATCTGCACCGGAGCACCAGCGGCCGCTGCGTGCTGGATGGCAGCCAGGCCATCCTTTGCTGTCGCGACCTGCTCAAAAGGGCAATTCCACTGATGCAGACAATCGGCCAGTTGCTGTCGTTCCTGATCCAGACCGCCGATGGCAATGATCCGCGTTCCTGCCAGTGATCGTCGCCTGCGTTGCAGCTGCGTGTAGCTGTCGGGCATCGCCACATCAATCTCAAACCAGAACGTCGTGCCGACTCCAACCTGGCTTTCGACGCCAATCTCGCCTCCCATCAACTCGACCAGTTGCCTGCAGATCGACAACCCCAGGCCGGTCCCGCCAAACTGGCGCGTGGTCGAGCTATCCACCTGTGAAAACGACTTGAACAGCCGGTCGAGCCGATCTTTGGGAATTCCCACGCCTGTATCCGATACTGTGAAACGCAGACGCGCGATCCGATCTTCTTCGGAGACATGTTTAACGTTCAGGGTAATACCACCCGAGGGAGTAAACTTAATGGCGTTGCTGACCAGATTCACCAGCACCTGCTGCAGACGGGTGTCGTCGCACAGCCCCACGATACAGGCTTCGGACGCAACGCAAACGCTCAATGTGAGTTTTTTTTGCTGGATGGCATGTGTCATCATCTCGGCGACGTCATAGGTGATCGCTTCGATGTTGCATTCGCACGGATCGAGTTCCAGCTTGCCGGCTTCGATCTTTGAAAGGTCGAGAATATCGTTGATGAGCTGCAACAGAATCTTGCCGCTGGAATTGCACGCCTCGACGTACTGGTGCTGCCGATCATCCAATTCGGTGATCAGCAGAAGTTCGTTCATCCCCAGAATGCCGTTGAGCGGTGTGCGCAGTTCATGGCTCATCGTCGCCAGGAATTCGCTCTTGGATTGACTCGCCCTTTTGAGTTCTACATTCGCATTACTTAACTCCGTGGTACGCTCTTGAACCCGCTGTTCCAGTGTTTCATTCAGGAGTTGAATTTCCTGTTCGGCCTGCTTGCGGCTCGTGATATCCGCACCCAAACCGACAAGGTACAACTCGTCATCAATCTCCAATCGACACCCGTTCAGCAGGAAATCCCGCTGACCGTCCTTGAGCAGCAGTCGCGCTTCGTCTACCGCATGGCCGTCCCTGAAAGCTTCGGCAATTCGTCCCGCGACCCGCTCGCGATCTTCATCGTGAATGACGGAAAGTGCATTTGTCTGGCTCATCTGTTCAGCATCCAGCCCCAGCTGCTCCTGAAGGTACTGATTCCAGCGGACGAAAAAGCCATTCGAATCGAGAACGTAGAACAACCCGGATACATTTTCGATGACGGCTGCTGCCATCGCGTTCGCATCCCTGAGCGCAGTCTCAGACTGAACTCTGGCGGATACGTCACGTACATAAGCAGCAATCAGCAATCCGTCTGCTGAGTGTATTGGGCTGAGGTGCACCTGAGCCGGGAATATGCTGCCGTCCTTTCGCAGAGCTGGCAAATCGTTGCGGCCGGTGCCCAGGGGACCGGAAACAGGGGATTTTGTGAATCGTTCTCGCAATTCGGCGTGGCTGGACCGCAGGTTGGTGGGCACCAGCACTTCGACCGGTTGACCCGCCAGTTCGGCCGGGATCCAACCGAAGACGGCTGTGACCTGCTGGTTGGCCTGCAGGATGATGCCATCGTGATTCGTGATCACAATGGCGTCCGGCGAGAATTCGAAGAGGCCGGAGAAACGCCGCTCGGTGACCTGCCGTTCCATTTCGGCGACGACCGACAGGGAAAAGAGTTTGAGAAGAGACTCGACTCGTTCAGGGTGGCGGAGTGGGCGGGGGCTCATCACCGCAAGATAGCCGAGTTGCTTCCCCTTGCTGCCAATCATCCGCACACCAACGTACGCCTCAATGTGTTTCTCGGCGAAAAAGGCATCATCGGGGTATCGCCGCTGGGCATCGCGGGGAACAACACAGCTGTTTTGTTCACGGACATCGGCAAACGGAGTGCCAGCGACCGCGTAGTCGAGATTGGGCTGTATCTCGCCGTCTTCACACAACGCCAGGGTCACCAGCCGGTCAGAGTCCCCTTCGCTCGGAATGCAGATGGCCGTAATCTCACAATCTGCTAATTCAGCCATATGAACGGCGACTGCTTCGCGGAACGCCTTGCCGCTCAACTTAGCCAGATCGGACGAGAGCAATCGCAATGCCTGTTCGGTCACTTTTTCTTCTGTCACGTCGGTGAGCGTGCGGATGTATCCTGTGACCTCACCCAGGGAATCGGTGATTCTCTCGGCCTGGCAGATCACCCAGGTGGTATCTCCGTTGTGGGGCCGGAGACGATGCTCGGAATGGAAGAGCTGTCCATTCTGGAGCATCGCCGTCCATTGCCCAATGGCTCGCTCACGGTCTTCCGGGTGAATCGCCGCGTGCCAGCCGTTTCCCAGAGCCTGTTCGCGGAGGAGGTCGGTCATTTCACACCAACGACGATTGACATCAGCGCATTTTCCGTCGGCATCAAACAGGACGATCCCCACGGGTGAGACTCGAGCGAGAGATTCGTACCGGGCCAGGCTGGCGGCCAGTTCTTCCTGCGCCCGTTTCATGGCGGTGATATTCGCGTGCGATACGAAGACATGGACGGCGCCGTTGTCAGGAAACCGCGTCACGCGGCAATAAAACCACCGCGGCTCGTGCGGTGCATGACACGGGTACTCATGGAACCACCCTTCCTCTTCACCGGCAATGACCCGGCGAATTGCCAGGGCTGCAGCGGCAGCATCGGCATCTCCATCGACTGCAGCCTGATCGCAAACGGCCAGGTAGTTTGTCCCTTCGGATACGGTTTGCCATGCGGTATCGTTGGACGCAGCAAAACTCTTCCACGCCCGATTTGTGGCCACGATCCGCCCCGTCGCATCCAGAACTGCCACATGCGCCGAAAGCGAATCGAGTGTCGCTCGGTTAAATCGTTCACTCTCGACCAGCTTCACCTGTGCCTGTTTGCGTTCGTCCATCAACAGTATGGAACACAGGGCCGAAGGATCTTCCGATTCGACTGACCGAGCGATCACATCAAGCGTCTCGTGCAGCGTTGCATCGGAAGCCAGCATGTCGAGAACCTGACTGCCGTTTCGCAAACGCTGTTCGCTCTCCGCAAGCGCCCTGGTGCGTTCCTCAACGCGGCGTTCCAGGTCCGCATTAAGTTGTTGCAACTCTCGCTCCAGTCGGCGTTCGGCCTCCACGTCGCGAAAGACCAGTACCACTCCGGTGATTTTCCCCACGCTGTCTCGAATCGGAGCGGCACTGTCTGCAATCGGCCATTCCGTACCTTCGCGGGAAATGAGTACGGTGTGATTGGCCAGCGCGTGGACAGTCCCCGTGGCCAGCACGTCATCAACCGGGATAACTGCCGGACGTCGTGTCTCTTCGTTGATGATGTGGAAGACGTCCTCAACGGGCCGCCCCACGGCCTCGGCCAGCGTCCAGCCGGTCAGCTGCTCGGCAACGGGATTCATGCGTGTAATTCGCCGTGCTGCATCGGTTGCCAGCACCGCATCGCCGATTGAGTCCAGTGTGATCGCCAGATCCTGCCGGGTCTGACGCAGCTGCTCTTCGGCCTGCTTCAAATCCGTCACATCACGCCCAGCGGCATACAGTGAGCCATCGGGCTCAGGAGTACAGGTCCACGCGATCCAACGCCACGAACCGTCTTTGCGTTGATAACGATTCTCGAAATGCAGCGTTGGCTCACCGGCCGCCAACTGCTCAACAAGGTCCCGGGTCGCCGCCTGGTCGTCGGGGTGGACAAAATCAAGAAACGGCCGGGACAGAAATTCCTCATCGTTCCAGCCCAGCACGCGGCGAAAGGCGGGATTGATCCGCTTGAAATAGCCGTCGGTACTGGCAATTCCCAGCAGATCCAGCGACACGTTAAAGAACCGATCTCGCTGCTGCTCTGCTTCCACTCGGGCCGTCAGATCCTTGGCCGTACCGACGTAGCCGGTGATCGTTCCCGACGAATCGCGAATTGCCGAAACAATTAGTAATACCGGAAACCGACCGCCATCTTTGCGGACGAACGTCCATTGCCTCTGCTCGTTAATCTGGTCGCGGACTTTGGCCACAAACACTTCGAAGCCGGGCAACACCGTTCGACCCAACTCGTGCGACAATTCCGACGCCCGCGCCGCGATCTCCTCCGAATCGTGCCACAGCGCTGGTGTATGGCGACCAACCACTTCCGAGGCACTCCAGCCGAGCAATCGCTCGGCGGCCGGGTTGAATATCCGGACGGTACCGGTGGGGTCGACTGAGATGATCATTGTGCCCGCGGCATCCAGAATCGCTTTCAGGCCCGAATCTGCGGGAATTGGTGCTGGCGACATTGACGATGAATTCCTGAGAACAACTGCAGCCTGACATACGACTCAAACAAGCATGCCCCATGCCGCAAAAAATGAGGGGACTGCCCGCAAATAGAAGCATGCCGCCCGAACAGAACTGCGATTTTATCCTGACATCTGTAAATCCGCCATTCCTCACATCCGGAAGTGCACAAGCCACCGAAACCCGCCCACCGCCATCACCCTTGTCCAATCGTTATCTACGTCTCGAAAAGTTCGCGAAGCGTCGCTAACTTGATTTCATACCGAATGAGACTCGAACTTCTGCAAAGCATTGCTGTATCACGACTTCCGCAATCGTGTCGCGCGCGAGTCATTACGAAGAGAGTTCGGCACGGGGAGCCTTTTCCGTCGGTCATACACACCAAATCGGAATCGGTTAACAATTCGGGGGCGTCGCCCTCTTGGGCTTTTGCAAATTCATGCGTCGTTTCACCGATTGTTCGAGCCGGTGCTGCACGCGTTCAAACTGTTCGTTGCTGATGATCGATCGGTGCATTCCGTCGTGCTCTGCTTCGCCCCGGCGAATGCCACCGATGTATAGCCTGCTGTGAAAGGCTATCACCAGGAGAGGTTACTAAGAACCTGACAAAGAATTCGGTTTACGGATTTTTGACGACGCCCTGCAGTCGATCGCAGTCAGCCCCGTTCTCGATGTTATTGGAGGCGAATAGATTTCCTAACGATTTACCGGGTCGACTCCAAGAATGTCCCCGATGCCAAATGTTGCGGCAGGACCGAAGGCGGCCTTGCGGGCTGCTTCGTACTCCTCGCGGGTCCTGAAGGTCATCACTTTACCATTGACATTGATCGAACCGCTGAAACTCGACTCGCTTGCGTTGATGCCGGCCTCCTGCACCTGCTCAAGCATCCCGTATTGCAGTCGCATCACATCCTGCAAGCTGCCGAATTGCATCTCTTGACCGTTCAGCTTCATGGTCCCTTGCATGTTGTGCTGCATCGAATCCACGAACTCTTTCCATTGCCTTAACGCGTTCTCCTGAGACCGGACCAGTTCTGTCACGGCACGGCGACGAACATTGTTGAAGGCTTCCCGGGAAGTGAATTCGGCTGTCTTTCCGTTAAGTGAAACAAATCCCTGAAACTGACCACCCCGCCCCTGAAGCGAGGCCGAGACCGGAACCGGTCCCTGAATTTGCGGCAATGCAAAAAAGGAAGCGCGATTGAATTCGTCGGGCAGCAGTCGCCACTTTCGAACGTTGCCTTCGTCCGGAGTGATCGGCGCAACCTCAACCTCTCCTCTCAGGACCCGGACGTCCGACTCTCCAGCGTCATTGACGGCGACCTCGAATTCTGTCCCGAGGTCAACAATTTTTGAGGTGGGTGTCGAGACGGTAAAACCGATCGCCTTTTGTGGGACACTGGCGAGGAGTCGACCGCGTCTGATTTCGAGTTGGCCCGTCGACAAGGGACGGAATTCAACGGGACCGTCGACCGTGACAACAGCGCCTTTGTCAAAGGTCAGCTCGACCGAGCCTGCAAATAATCGAACAATCTCGTCTCCCAGTCGATCGCCAACCATGCTTTTTCGTTCCCAGACAGGATCGTTGACGCCTGTGAATGTCACGAATTGCGCCGGGGAGCCTGCATTGGGAGTCTGCGCGATCATCTCGTCCCGTTTGGGGAGGTCTAACGGCGGAACTTCACTATGCGGCGGCTCATTCGACCGATTGATCGCCATGTTCTGTGGGATGGGATCCTGGTCACCGGAAGCAATAGAACTCGGTGCATCCATCTGTTTGTTTTCCGGGACGCCCGCCGTCGCCGTTTCCGGTACCTGGACAGCTGGTCTTTGGACAGCTTTATCGGTTGGATTGATTCGCGCTACTGGTATCGGCGTGTCCAGCAGGGACCAAACGGCCAGACTCAGGCAAACGAAAATGGAAGCAGCCAAAGTGAAGGCCGTCCACATGGATCGTTGGCGACGTCTCGACCGCGTCTCCTTATGTTTTCGAAGGCGGTTTGAGTCGACGGTAATTTGCATGCCGTTCAAAGGCACCGACTTGATAACGCCCGAGAGAAGATCGGTCTTTCCTGAAAGTTCAGCGAGTTCCGTTTCGATCGGAGGCACTTCCATGTTCGGCAGTGCGTGCGGTGGCATCGCGCTGCACCGATCGAGTACCCCCTGGACGAATTGATCGTCATTTTGCCGTATATCGGTCATGAACCGTAGCAGTGCATCAAGGGTTGCATCCGCTTCGATCTCATCGCGCAACAAAGAATCCTCTCGCAACAGACTGGCCAGTCGTTGCCGATCGACTTCATCGAGCGTTTCACCTGAGATCAGGCGGCTCCAAAGATCGAGGGCGGCCGTCCGAGGCTCATTCATGGCTTTCTCCATTTTCGAGTCGGAGCTTTGTGCGAATGCACTTGCCCAATTGTTTTCTGATCCTCATCAGCATCATTCGGATGGCCCCGGCATTCTTTCCATTTTCTGCAGCGAGAACTTCTGCAGACCGTCCCTGAAAATAGAAGGCTTCGACCAGGGCGCGCGGACTGTCGCCAAGGCGGAGCAAACAGTCTTGAAGTGCATCGAGTTCCGCCTCTGCCGTTCCATGCCGCAACGGATCGGTATCGGTCGTCGTGGCGTTGATTTCAAGTATTTCGGGCGGAATGATCACGCCGGTCAGACGTCGGCGTCGCGACTCGTTCCGGAAATACAGAAGAATCTGATTCCTGGCAATCGCCATCACCCAGGCGCGAAGGCTCCCCTCCTGTCGGAATTTCGCCATGCTCTGATAAACCTGCACAAAGGCCTCCTGGGCCACCTCATCTGCCTCGGCCGAATTGCCGAAATACCGCCGTGTCAGGATACGAATATCGGCCTGGTAAAGGCGCAGCACTGCCTCGAAGGCTTCGCGTGGCTGTTCGCGAGCCTTTTCGGCGAGTTCTGTTTCAATCGCATTGCTGTCTGCAGTCAATTCTCTGCCATTCCCGTTCCTGCTTTCGGAGTGATGATCGAGACATTGTATTCGTTGCTCCGCAGAAAAAAGTGTCACTCGTTCTTTAGCAGATGAGTCAATCTTTTTTGACACTTCTCACTGATCGTCACCACGCAAGTCAGCCTCTCCGAAGCTGACGGCATCGCGAAGCACCGGTTTCTCCAAGTCTCGGAAAGGCTCGGCTACGTGAAACTGTCTTTTTCTGCGAAATGTGCGTGACGTTTTCATTCGGGCGGAAACAACACAGCACGGAAGCAAAGATGCATTCAAAAGGTCCAGCCCATTGCGAGTGAACGCCCGTGAACAATTCTGCAATTGCTCTTGATACCGGAATGCAGTGCATCGCCTGTGGGCGTATCAGACGGGTCAGGCATGAGCACCTCGGTCGCCGCCTCAAGTGCAACTGCGGCAATATCGCTGTGATTGAGGAGCAGGCGTTGATTCCTCTGCCGCCCAGGAAATCTCGAGCGTCAGCCCCGGCGCTGCCACCGACTCGAGCCGGGATTGAACACGCGATACTTCCGGACGATCAACTGGCCGTTATCGAATCGCTTCGTGATTCCTTCCGCAACATCACGACGCAGCTGTCGTCGGTCATCGTGGGGCAGCAACATGTCATTGAAGAGGTGCTGATTTCGATCTTTTGTCGAGGTCACGTCCTGCTCACGGGAGTTCCCGGTCTGGCAAAGACGCTGTTGATCGACAGTATTTCAAGAGTTCTGGATCTCGATTTTCGACGAATTCAGTTCACCCCTGACCTCATGCCCGCTGACATCACGGGAACAGAGGTGCTGCAGGAGGATCGAACGACGGGAACGCGGAACTTTCAGTTTGTGGAAGGTCCCGTTTTCAGCAACATGGTCCTGGCTGACGAAATCAACCGGGCTCCGCCAAAGACGCAGGCGGCCCTGCTGGAGGCGATGCAGGAGCGGAACGTCACCATCGCCGGGCAGACGATGGAGTTGCCGTCCCCGTTCTTTGTGATGGCCACGCAAAATCCGATCGAACAGGAAGGAACGTATCCGCTGCCTGAGGCGCAACTTGACCGTTTTCTCTTCAATTGTGTTGTCGACTACCCGGAGTCAGCGGACGAATTCCGAATCATCAAACAAGCGACGTCCGGGCACCAGCCGACTTTGGACAAACTACTCGATGCTGCGGAAATTGAAAAGCTCCAGGAGGCCGTGAGAAATGTTCCTGCGGCCGATCATGTCATCGCTTACGCCCGAGATCTTGTGCAGGCAACTCGCCCCAACGGAGGCGGCGTTCCTGGATTCATTAAAGAGATGATCGGTTGGGGCGCCGGTCCTCGCGCCGGGATTGCATTGATTATCGCCGCCAAGGCGCGTGCCGTTCTGCACGGTCGGTTGCATGCGACCACTGCGGATGTTGCCGCCGTGGCCCTGCCTGTGCTGCGACATCGGATCGTGACCACATTCCATGCCGAAGCGGCAGGGGTGCAGCGTGATGACGTCATTCGAAAGCTGATTGAAGTGATTCGCCCGAAGCCTCCGAAGGCATAACGAATGTCGTCCCTGCAAATACCTGCGTACATGAAATTGCTCCCCGCCGATGCGCAAGCTCAGCTTGCACGTTGTACGGTTTCCGCGCGCGGTCGAGTTGCGGGATTCAAGGCAGGAAATCATCGCAGCCCGTATCTCGGATCGTCGACGGAGTTTGCTGAGCATCGCGAGTACAGTCCGGGTGATGATCCGCGCGATCTGGACTGGCGCGTCTTTGCCAAACAGGACCGCTACTGTGTCAAACAGTACGTGGAAGAGACGAATTTGCGTGCCACCATTCTGCTCGATTCCTCAGCCTCGATGCGATTTCAGGGGAATGCGGCAAGCTCCGTCGAGGGGGCCAAACTTTCGAAGTTCGACTATGCAAAGTACATCGCAGCCATGCTGTCGTTCCTTTTTGTTCGGCAGGGTGACGCCGTCGGGTTCATTCAGTTTGATTCCAAAGTCCGGACACAGTTACCAGCTCGAGGCAGCAGCAATCATTTAAGGCGGGTGCTGCAACTGCTGGATGCCGCGGTTCCAGAGAACGCGTCCGATGCACCGTCAGCGCTGCACGAGGCTGCCGAACGAATTCCGCGTCGAGGCGTTGTGTTTCTGCTCAGCGACCTGCTGTCGGATACACAGAAGCTAATGCAGGCACTGCATCACCTGAGATACCGGAAACACGAAGTCATCATGTTTCAGATTTTGTCTGAAGAGGAACTGGCGTTTCCCTACAACGATGCCGTTCAATTCCGCGATCTGGAAGGGACTGTTGATGACATCGACCTGGACCCCGCGGCGATTCGCGCGGAGTATCTGCGTCAATTCACGAGCTTTCTGAATGACCTGGAACAGAGTTGTCGGAGCATTCCGGTCGATTATGTCCGGCTGAATACGAAGGACTCCTGCGTCAGTGCGTTGAGCAACTATCTCGGCCATCGCCATGGAGGTCGGAGATGACGCTCTTGAACGCTGTGGCGATGTTCGCTGCTTTCGCGGTGATCGTCCCGATTCTGATTCATTTACGAAAGCGGCGCAAATCCAAAGTGGTCGACTGGCCCGCCATGCAGTTTTTGACGCGGACAGTGACCAGCCGACGTCGCGGGGTAACGCTGGAGAATCTGCTGCTGTTGCTGCTGCGTTGTTTACTGGTGTTGCTGTTTGTGCTTGCCATGGCGCGACCGGCGATCGAATCGGGTCGGTACTTTTCATGGCTGATGTTCTTTCTGTTTGCCGGATGCGGACTGGTGTTGTTGACCGCAACGCTCGTCAGCAACTGGCAACGTCGCATTCGATTCATCGGAGTCGTGGTTGCAACAATTCTGGCTGGAATTGCAGGTGCCACGCTCTCGGTCGGTCCTGAGTCTCTAGTTGATTCCGAGATGGACCGCGACATCGCCCTTGTGATCGACAACTCGATGACGATGACTATGGGCGATGATGAGACGTCTCATTTTGACAAGGCGATCGCACAGGCGCGATCCCTGGTTGAAACGCTCTCGGGGAGTTCGACGGTCTCGATTGTGCTGGCTGGCCCGCTCACTGAAACGGTCGACGGGTCACCCTTCCGCAATCTCAGGAAGGCCGAACATGTTCTCGGCACACTTGCGCCAGTCGCTGGTGGTTCAGATTTGGAGTCGGCTATCCAACAGGCAACGTCACTGCTCAGGAGGACTCCCAATACTCGTAAGCAGGTTTTGCTGTTGACCGACGATCAACTCTGTGCGTGGGAGTCGGTCGACGAGTCGCGACTGGCAGGTCAATCGCCGGTCGCCAGCGCTGATATATCGCAGTCCCATGCTGAATCCGGAGTACTTAAAGAGTCTGAAGTTGGGGAAATCGAAGAGATTGGAAAGGACTCCGAAGTTGAGATTGCCTGCGCGGCGATTGTGTCGCACATGCCAAAGAACACAACGAACATATCTGTCGACCGTCTGGAAATCAAATCGTCGCTCGTGACTGCCGGCCGACCGGTCCCGATCGAGGTCGAAGTTCGAAATGGTGGATCGACGACGATTCAAAACGTGGCAGTGAAGCTTTTGGTTGATGGCAGGGAAGCAGCAACCGACTCGCTGATCCAGATCGAACCCGGAGTGAGTTCGACCGTTCGATTCCTGCATGCGTTTCCCAGGTCGGGACAACAGGTTGTTTCGGGCTACATTGAGATCGCTGATCAATTGTCGGAAGACAACCGGATCGATTCGGTGATTGACGTGATCCCGCACTTGTCCATTCTGGTCGTCAATGGAAGCACCGACCCCGATCCCGCGCAGCAGTCCGCGACATTTGCGCAGCTTGCACTTGATCCGACTAGTCTTCGCGAGCCGCCAAACGGTGACGGTATCGGCGACGCGGACGAGACGAATTTGGCCGGAGGCAACGCCAGCCGCGCTATCATCGCGACAATGATCGAAGCCACCCGCCTGGAAGAGATCGAATCGCTGGAGAACTTTCAGTTGGTCATGCTGTGCGACGTTCCGCGTCTGCCCATCGATGCGGCAGAACGGCTTGCCCGCTTTGTGGAAGAAGGCGGTGGACTGTGGGTCATCCCCGGCGAGCATGCTGATACGACGTTCTACAACAATTGGCGAGTTCCGCAGTCTGACGAATCGATCATGCCGGTACGGTTGGGTGAACGAACCCAATGGATGGGCGAGCCCACGCCGGAAGGTCGCATTTCTCGGCCTGGCGTGGCTCTCGACGTTGCCGGCAGTCCATTTATAAGCGACGTGTTTGAGCGAGGTGGCCACGATCTTGCGGACGTCTATCTGTTTCGGTACTGGAGCATGACTCCCTCCGAACAGGCAATCGTCGGCATGCGGCTGACCAACGGTGAATCACTCTTTGCAGAACAGTCCGCTGGTCGGGGACGCGTGTTGATGCAGAGTGTCTCGCTCGCGCGGCGAGACAGCACGTTTCCGGCAACCGTCGGGTTTCCGGTGTTGATGCATCTTTGGACTCATCACCTCGCCGCATCCCGCGCCGTGACATCCAACATCGAGCCGACCTCTGATTTCCTGACCGACTTGACTGGGAGAATGGATTCCGCGGAGAGAGTCGGGACGCTTCAGCTGAGCGAACCGAGTGGAGCAAAGCGAGAGATTCCGGTTTTGTGGGAGCAGGACTCTCCTTTCGCTCGAGTCGGCCGTGTTGCTGTTCCCGGTGTCTACCAGTTGAACAACAGAAATACGGAGACACAGGTCGCCAGCTTTGCAGTTCACCGCAACCCGAAAGAATCCGATCTTTCTGCTGTCTCTGAGGACCGACTGGGTGAGCTTAGTCATGAACCTGGCATTGAGTTCATTGACGACGTGAGTCAACTGGCCGCGCCGGTTGTCTCGGAGACTGTTGGCGCAGAGATCCGGGACACATTGCTGTTCACTGTGCTTTGGCTGCTGGCCGGAGAATGTCTGGTGACGAAGTGGATCCGAAGTCGTCGGAGAGTGGCTCCCATTGCGGCTTCCGAGTCCAACGGTCCGCGCGACAGTCCGTTTCCCGTTCCTCCATTTGCGACCGCGTTGAAAAGTTCCGGCCTGTGGGAGGATGTCTCTGCAGGCGATTCCGTGGGCGCGTCAGTGGGGGCATCATGACAGACAAGCTGGAAGTGTTTGACATCACGCCGCTGCTTTGGTGCAGCCTCGCACTTATCGGCTGGATCGGTATGGCCTTTTGCCAACGATTTGTTCTGCCCGACTCGATTCGTCGACTCGCGTATGGTCCACGGCTCGGTTTCGCGTTTGCGTTTTGGTTCTTCGCGCTTGAAGCATTCAGTCGATGGACTGAGACGGCCAGTCATTGGCCGCACTGGCTGATTGCTCTGTCGGCCGCGATTGCGTCGGAGGCTGTGCTGTTCTGCTATCAGTCCGAAGTGTCCGAAGGAGAATCTTCGCGGCGTGTGAGTCTCATACCGACACTTCTTCCACTGCTGCGCGTGGCCATGATTGGGTTGTTGGCCGGTCTGTTATTGGAGCCTGTACTGACGCACGAAGAGGAGCATCAGGAAGAGCACTCTGTGGCCATCCTGGTCGATGTATCCGATTCGATGAATCTGCCCTCAAAGTCGACGCCGAAGTCGAAGTCTGAGCCGGACGGGTCCCGCAGGCAGGCAGCCCAGCGGTTACTGGTCGGGGATTCAACCAGAGCCAGCGGATTGGTGGAGCGTCTCGCACGCGATTACGACGTGAGGCTGTACGAGCTCGGGGCTTCCGCCAGGGAAGTCGATAAAACTCAGTTTCTGACGCAGACAAATACTGAACTGCTGCACCGATCCGCCGCCTCTCGCTGGACGGAATCGACCGACTTTGCGGACGCGTTGCGACAGGTGCGCGGCGACATTCCGGCAGCGAAGCTTTCCGGGATCTTAATCATCAGTGACGGCAGGGACCACTCAAGCATGGACCTGGAACGCCAGTGTCGGCCGCTGGGTGACCGCAGCATTCCCGTGAACTCCATTGTCATTGGAAGCCAGGAGCCTCCACGAGACGCTCAGATTACTAACGTTCAGGCACCTTCGCAGATTTATCACGGTGACAGTGTTTCGTTGACGGCATCGCTGAAGGTGGATCAGTTCCAGGGGGAATCTGCCACAATTCGATTGTTCGATGGCGAAGCAATGATTGAGGAAAAGTCGATCCCGATCACGAGCGAGCATCACCGTGATACGGTGACGTTTCAACATCAGCCGGAAGCGCCCGGAATTCACGAGTACCGTTTCGAGCTCGCTGAGCTTCCGAATGAGGAATCGGCAGAGAACAACCGGTTTCTGAAGCCGGTTTGGGTCTCGCAGGATCGAATCCGAGTGTTGCTGATTGATCAGCGTCCGCGTTGGGAGTTCCGCTATCTGCGTAATCTTTTTGCCGGACGCGATCAGACCGTCTTTCTGCAGGCAGTGTTGTTGCAGGCCGATCGTCTTGCCGGAGTGCCCGTTCCGTCCACCATGCGGGCGTCGGCTCAACGTGCATTCGACGATTGCGAAGCCAACGCACTCCCGATCGAAGAAGCAGAATGGTTCAAGTTTGACGTCATCATTCTCGGCGACGTCGCTCCGCAGGAACTTGGCGACAAGGGCATTCAGGCATTGGAACGCTTCGTAAAGGACCGCGGCGGTGCGCTGGTCGTCATCGCCGGGCCCAACCAAATGCCTCATGCCTATCGGGCAACACCTTTGGCAGACGTTCTGCCTGTGTTGATGAATCGTCCGGCCATCGCAACAGCTCGCAGCCCCGACCCGAGTTTCCATTTTTCGCCGACTCAGGAAGGAGTCGCCCACGCGGTGTTTCAGCGATGGGCGACAGCGGCCGCCCCATCCTTTCCGGAATTGACCTGGAGACACCCGGATTGTGAAGCGAAAGCGGGGGCAAGGGTCCTGGCCTATGCGTCACGAAATCGGGAAACCCCGAATGACGCCCAATCAGATGTGAACGAGCAGAGGCGGCAGGCACTGATGTTGTGGCATCGGTTTGGAACAGGCAAAGTGCTGCAAGTGAATTTTGACGAAACCTGGCGGTTGCGTTATGGAATCGGTGATCGACTTCACCATGAATTCTGGGGGCAGATCATTCGCTGGTCCGTCACGGATCGGCTGTCTGCCGGGACCGATCTGGTGCGGCTGGGGACCGATCGAACGCTGTACAAAAGTGGCGAGGTGATTTCGGTTCAGGCCCGACTTCTCAACGAAGATCGCAGCCCGGTGTTGGATGCTCCTGTGCAGGCAAAGCTTCTGTTTGAAGAAGAAGTCTCTCGGACTATTGATCTGATTCCCGATCGGCAGAACCTGGGGATCCTGCATGGTGAAATTCGCGATCTCACGGAGCCAGGAAAATACCACATCGAGTTGTCGGGAGCTGTCGTTGTCAAGCTGCTGGCTCTTGAAGCGACGGGAACTAAAACGGTGGGGTTGGAGATTGGAGTCGAAGCCACTGCTGAGAATCTCGAGCGACTGGACATCGTGGCCGATGACACAGTCCCGAGGCAAATCGCGGATTGGACCGGGGGGATTGTGGCCGACCTGGCCAGCGCCGACTCAGTGCTCACGAACCTGGGACCCAGGTCGACATTCGCACGAGAACGCTGGACGGTGCCACTCTGGAATCAATGGCCGGTCATCGGTTTGTTTCTTGGCGGGCTCAGTTTGGAGTGGTTACTCCGCAAACGGACGGGGCGAATCTAGACATTTCTTGATTGATGATCAAACGGAATCAGGTGACTCAAATGACAGCGACAATCACCCCATCACGGAACGCGAAAGCAGTTTCGCCTCCCACAGCGACCGCGATTGATCGGATTCACATCGATCTCGATGAGATGGTGAGTCGGCTGCGGCGCGAAATCTGGCTCGGAGGGATCCTGGCTGTCGGGACGGCAACGATTGCGTCGCTCATTGTTCTGTTGGTGATTGATGCCATCTTCCAGCCCGAGTCGGCATGGTTGAGAGTCGGCTTGTGGATTCCGATGACTGGAGTGGTCGGGCTGGTCGCTCGCCACTTTCTCAGGATGCCATTGCAGCAAAAATGTGACCGCCTTGCGATGGCGTGGACTCTGGAACAGAAGCAGCCAGCGATCGAGGAACGACTCACGACCTCGCTGCAATTGTCCGAAAATTCAAATGCGAAAAGAAGCTCGATTATAGAGGCGGTCGCCGAGCAGGCTCATGGCAGTCTCGCCGGATGCCAGGAAGATGATCTTCGGGGACAGGAAGTTCTCACCAGGACCATCGTTGCCGGAGCATCCTTTGCCGTATTTGTTTTGTCGATGTGGATCTGGGCTCCCTATCTGATTCCTTCCCTCCAAAACGTGCTGAATCCCTGGAGTTCGCGGGTGCTTCCGCACTTAAATGCCACGATCCGCCCCGGCAATACGGTTGTCGGAGAAGGTAGCGATATACGAATTACTGCGACAGCAAGTCGCCTCACCGATGCTCTGCTGGAAATCATCGAGAACGAGACCGTTATCGCCTCACATAAGATGGCGACAGCGGCAAATGACACGACCGCCGAATTTACTCTGACGGGGCTGAAGCATGACCGCCAATATCGAGTTCGCGCCGGCGGTCTATACTCTGATCGTTATAAGATCTTCGTGGATCCCAAACCGGTCATCAAGAGTAGTCACGTCCACCTGACGTTTCCCGAATACACGCAACTGCCTCCGCAAGTCATCAACGATCCCGCTGAACCGATCGAAGTGATTCATGGCACGCGAATCCAGATCGATGTTGATTCCACCGTGCCTGCTGGCGAATCGTCCCTGAAATTCAACGGAACATCGATCTCTTGCGATGAAGCGGTCCTGGTCGAGGAATCCGGACTGTGGCGGCATTCCTGGGAATTCACGGCAAAGGCAGGAGAGTCGCAGCGCGGAACAATCACTCTGGTCAGTGAAGCTGGAGTCCTAAGCAAGCCGTTCCATGCGGATGTACGTGCTCTGCCCGATCTCCCCCCGTCGATCATCATTGACCAGCCTGCGTTGTCCGAAGTCATCGTCCGGCCTGATCAAGTCATTCAGGTCACTTACCACGCTGTCGACGATTTCGGCTGCGGTGCATTTCACATGCTCTCACAAAAGAACAGCGAGCCACCTTCAACCATAAACATTCCGCACGACCTGCGAGCTGAGTTTGGTGGCGAATTGACCATCGAACTGAATGAACTGAAACTCACCATCGGAGACCAACTGACCGTCTGGTTATCGATCTCCGATAATCGGCCCGACGAATATGGTGGACCTCAAGCGATCGACTCCCGGAAAATTTGTGTTCAGATCGCGGACGATTCGATTCCTGTTGGCCGGCAGGTTGTGCAAAACGAAGAACGAACCGTGATGGCCGATCTGACGGAAGCACTTGATCAGCTGCAGGAAGCCTCAAAGCTCACCGACGAACTCCAGGCAGATCTCGGCGAATCGGACGACACGGCGAAGCATCCCAGTGCTGCGGTGGAGAAATCGAAACGACTGCAGGATCGGATCGAGGACGCAGAGCAAACGCTGCGTCGGATGTCAGTTCAGGGCGAACTCGCAACGCAACGCCTTTTCCAGCCGGAGATCGAGCGAATTCAGAAGGTCGCGGAAAACGAGGTCGCGGAATCGAGAAAACAGGCGGGACTCGTACCGCTCTCAGACAATTCAACACAACGACGGAAAGCGATCGCAGCGACAAAACAGTCGCTCAACGATGCCATCAACAAACTCGAACAGGTACGTGAGGACGTTGAAGAGCGGGGCAAGCAACTGGAACTGGCTGCGCAGTTGGACGAGCTTGCCAGGCAGCAGGAACGGCTTGCGAAAAGTCAGAAAGAAAAGCCACGCGATGACGCGGACGTCCAAAAAGAACAGCAACAAGTGGCCGATGGGTTACAGGAGGTCGTTGAGCAGGACCTTGACGCCAGGAGTGAACAGTTTACGCAACGGGCAGAAGAAGCAGCCAAACTGTCGGAGGCAGCAGCGGAGTTGCAACAGCAGCAGGAAAACCTGGCGAAGCTTGATCAGGTTCGCAGCAAAGAGGAACTCGACGATCAGTTGATGGACATGATTGCCCGGGAACAGAAACAGATTGCAAACCGAACCGAACGACTTCGAGATAAGGCGGACGAACTGCTGAAACTGCCGACCGAGGATCCCGAGAATCAACAGGCAGTTCACGAAGCCCGCGAGAAACTTGAACGGGCCAGGCAGGAAACCAGGGCGGCCGAAGAACTGGCAAAGCAACAAGGGGAACAGGCAGCTGATCCGCAGCAGGCTGACAAAGCGCAGCAAGCCGCTGATCCGAAGCAGGCTGACGACGCGCAGCAACCGGCTGATCCCAAGCAAGCTGACAACGCGCAGCAGGCCGCTGATTCCAAGCAGGCTGACAACGCGCAGCAAGCCGCCGATCCGAAGCAGGCTGACGACGCGAAGCAGGCTGCTGACCCGAAGCGGGCTGACGACTCGCAGCAGGCCGCTGATCCAAAGCAGGCTGACGACGCGCAGCAGGCAGCTGAGCAACAGAAGCAAGCTGCGAAGTCATTGGAGGAGGCCACGCAGTCACTGGAGAAAGTCTGCAAATCCTGCAAGAAATGTTCGAACTGCAATAAGTCTGGAGGATCAAGCGGCGCGGGCGGCAATTCACCCAGGAGAGGAGGCGCTCCATCGACACCAGCCGACTCGAAACAGGGTGACTCGAAGCCAGCCGACTCGAAGCCGGGTGACGCGAAGCCAGCCGACTCGAAGCCGGGTGACGCGAAGCCGGGTGACGCGAAGCCGGGTGACGCGAAACCGGGTGACGCGAAACCGGGCGACGCGAAACCGGGCGACGCGAAACAGGGTGACGCGAAACAGGGCGATTCGAAACAGGGCGACGCGGCACCAGGGGGAAAATCCGGTGAGTCAGGTAACCCATCCTCGAAACAACAGCGGCCGGATTCTAAAAAACTTGCTGCGACTGCGGACAAGGCCCATCAAACGGCCCGAAACCCAACGCCCAGCCAAACTCAGGAACTCGCTCAAGAACTCAATCAACTTGCCGATGCGGCAGCACAACAGTCAGGATATCCGAATCGTGAGCGGAAGCCGCAAAGTAGACAAGCGAAGTCTTCGAACTCATCGGACGCATCACAACAGGCTGGAAGCTCGCAACCGGGCGACACATCAAAGCCGCAGGGGACGCAGGGAAATGCGGGAGCAGATCAAAGCGAGGTTGCTCCGACTCAACTTCGCGGTCGTTCGACGTCGAACTGGACGCAGTCCCGCCGCAAGCTGAAAAACAATGTGCTCGACGACCAGGACAGCAGGATCCCAGAAGAATTTCGAAGTGTTGTGAAAGACTACTTCGAGGAATTGTCTCGCCTGGAATCACGCCAGGACACAGCGGAGAAGCAGGAATGATCTCACAACAATATTCCTGGATCTCTGCCATCGCATTGTCGCTCGTGTGTCAAATTGCCAGCGCGCAGGACGCCGACGCGCTCCGCATTCGTTACCAGCCACGCCTGGACGCTGCCGTTGATCGCGGACTGGAGTATCTGGCGGGGAAGCAGATTCGCCGTGACGCCGCAGCAGCGATGGGACGCCCCGAACTGGCCGGATCGTTCGAGGAACCGGCCAGCGTTGGGAACACCGGAATCACATCGCTTGCGGTGATGGCGTTTTTAGCCAGGGGGCATCTCCCCGGTCGTGGTCGATATGGAGAGGTGATAAACCGAGGAATCGATTACGTTCTCAGTCAGCAGCTCGAAAACGGATTGTTGGTCAGCCGCAATGTCCGGGGTCGAACGACCGGACTGATGTACGAACACAGCATTTCGACACTGCTGCTGGGCGAAGTATCGGGCATGGTCGAGCCTGTACGTCAGCAGAAAGTTGATGAGGTATTATCACGCGCGCTGTTGGTCCTGTTGCAGGCTCAAAAAGTTCCCAGGTCAGAAGCCAATACTGGAGGCTGGCGATACACGCCTGGCACCACGGACAGCGATCTGTCCCTGACGGGCTGGTCAATCATGGCAATCCGTGCAGCGAAACTGAACGGCGCAGCCATTCCCGATGAACATATTGAGATGGCGGTTTCCTATATCCTCAACTGCCATACCCCCGAAGGAGGCTTTTCCTACTTGCCTGGCAGACGGCCGGGCACCACATCAATGACAGGTATTGCCGTCCTGTGCCTTGAACTCTGTGGCGAACATGGCAACGAAGACCTTTTGACTGCAGGCGACTTCATTCTAAGCCGGCCACCCCGGATGACCGGACCCGATGGTAGTCCCGTGCGATTCCGCTATTACACCTGGTACTACTGTGGACAGGCAATGTTTCAACTAGGCGGAAAATACTGGAACGAGTTCGCTCCCATCATGTACGACAGTCTGCTGGCGGACCAGAATCCCGACGGCAGTTGGAAATACCCCGACCAGACTCTCGCCTACAACACAACGTACCCCACGTCGCTGGCCATTCTCACGTTAACCGTTTCCGCACGTCAGCTGCCGATCTATCAGCGTGAAGAATAGTTACCACCTTGACGGGACAGACCAGGAATCGAAACCAACTCGGCATCCAGAAAGGGAATCATTATGAAACCTGCACCACTTTCACTCCTCTTCGCAACGGTATTCACAATTGGTCCTGTTGGCATCATTCACGCAGATGACAAGCAGGCAGAAGCGGCGCAGTCGCAACAGATCGACAAATGGGTTGAACAACTCGGTCATGAACGGCTCACTGAACGAATCAAGGCCGAGAAGCAGCTCATCGATGCGGGCAACGAAGCTATCCCGGCACTGGCCCGGGCGGCCCTGGCGGGGAATCGCGCGACGATCGAGAAGTCGATCGATGTACTTGGCAAGCTAACGCAATCCAAAGACGACAAGACCCGGGAAGCAGCAAGGATTACGCTGCAGATGCTCAGCGAGAGTGATCAGCCTTCGACCGCTGACAGGGCAAAGATCGCACTCAACACGAAGGAAGCTGACGGGATCAAGCCGTTCGAAGGTTGGGACAAGCCAGGCAATCCGTTTGCTGGCGGCGGCAATATAAATCGAAGTGTGTCGATGTCCAATATCAACGGACTAAGAACGATCAGCGTGAAGGAAGGGCCACTCGAGACAACCATTCAGGAACTGCGGGGAGGCAGGATTCTGGCTCAGGTCAACGGCGGCGAGAAGCCTGTCGAACTGATTGCAAAAAACGCCGAGGACCTCAAGAAACAACTGCCTGAGGCGGCCGCTCTGTACGAACAGTACGCGGTCGGCAATCAGGGGCTAGGTATGCAGTTTCCGGGGTTTGGATTTGTCAATATTGCAGGCGGTCAGCAGGCCACGACGTCGAGCATCAGCACAAAATTACTGAGACAGCAGCTTACCGAACTAAAACAACGAATGGGAGGGAATCCGCTGATGCAGCAAATGTTGGATCAACAAATCCGGGCTCTCTCTGAAAAATAATCGTGTTTGATCGTCTGGGCCTACCGTCGTCTGGCCCTTATTAAGGAGTGTCCGGTCAATTATTGTCGCCTTTCGCTCCGCGAAAGGCGACCAAGCAGTCAGTTATTGTTCGACCGTTTCTAAGCCGTCTCAGCTACCGACCCATGATTGGGAGGACTTCGCAGCCAACGAAGAAAGCCCGATGTCGTGGTGACACCGGGCTTTGGAGATGGTCTCCGAATATGGCCAAGGTGTCACAAGCGCAGATTCTGGGCGGGCAGCGCGATATGCCTTTGATCCAGGTGGCAACCCGGATAGGAACTGCGCCCGGTACCCAGGCATTCGCTTATGAAACTTGACCGTAAGAAAGACATTGAAGGGAAACTCCAAAACTGCGTTTGAGCGAGCGGCGCTGGCCATCGCCAGTCGGCTGCGGTCAGAGACGCAACACTCGCCAAAAGATTCACAAGAATTCTGAAATTGTGTTGCAACGTAAGATGCGGACCGGTGCCGAATTATTTCGTAATTCAGGCAGCTTTTCGGAGAATTATCACATCGAGTGCGCCGACATCGATGGCCTTAGCTGTGCCGAATCGCTGCGTCGGAACGCAACCTGATGAGACATAAGTGGTTCCATGCGATTGCGCCGTCGGCGTTCACTGACGAGATTTCGGAAGACCACGGACTCTCGTCGTGACACCTCACGAATTTTCGTGTAATCTTCCGAAATGGCCGCGAAACCGATCTGTGCGACAAACGTTGACCTGCTCAAGCAATTGCTGCTGGACATGTCTCAGGAGCGCCGCCTGGATAAGGTGCTGACGCTGATCGTTGACCGATTAGCGAGCCAGCCTGAGGTTGCTCTGGCGAGGATATGGTTAGTTGGTCCCGGAGATCTGTGCAATGAATGTCACCTGCTCTCCGAATGTCTCGACCAGACGTCTTGTCTGCACCTGGTTGCCAGTGCCGGGGCCTCACGGATAACGGGAGCTGAATGGACTCAGCTTGATGGTTCATTTCGCCGCTTTCCGATCGGGGTGCGAAAAGTCGGCCAAATTGCAGCGACCGGTCGGGCGCTTGAGGTTCCGGATATCGAGGAGCGTCCGGAAATCCTCGCAAGACCCGACTGGGCGAAAGCGGAAGACATTCAGGCGATCGGTGGACAGCCACTGATGCACAACGGTGACGTACTTGGTGTGTTGGCCATGTTCACGCGTGCGCGTCTGGGGGAGGAGAACCTGACGTGGATGCGGATGATTGCCGATCATGCCGCCGCGGCGATCGCCAATGCCAGGGCATTCGAAGAAATCGAACGCCTGAGGGAGCAACTCGAGCTGGAGCGCGACTATCTGCGGGAGGAGTTGGCTCAGGTCAATGACTTTGGCGACATCATCGGTCAGAGTCCGTCACTGCAAAACGTGCTTCAGCAAATCGACCTCGTTGCTGAGACCGACGCGAGTGTCCTGATTCTTGGTGAGTCTGGAACCGGGAAAGAGCTTGTTGCACGCGAAATCCACCGCCGCAGCCAGCGCCACGACCGGTCGATGGTGAAATGCAACTGCGCGTCAATTCCGCGAGAATTGTATGAAAGCGAGTTCTTTGGCCACGCCAGGGGGGCCTTTACGGGTGCAATCAGTGACCGTACAGGCCGCTTTCAACTGGCACATGAAGGGACGCTGTTTCTCGATGAAGTAGGCGAGATTCCGCTTGAGATGCAGAGCAAATTACTGCGCGTGCTGCAGGAGGGGGAGTTCGAGCGTGTCGGAGAGGATCGTACAAAACGTGTCGATGTTCGGATCGTGGCTGCAACCAATCGTGACCTGAAACAGGAGATCAATGCGAAGAGATTCAGGGAAGACCTGTATTATCGTCTGAATGTCTTCCCTATTCAGATCGCCCCACTGCGTGAGCGGAAGGAAGACATTTCGGTTCTGGCCGCCCACTTCGTCGACATGTCCGCCCGCAGACTCAGTCGTGAACCACCGCGGCTCACCCAGGGGAACATTCAGCAACTGCAGCGCTATGACTGGCCCGGCAACATTCGCGAGTTGCAAAACGTTATCGAACGGGCCGTGATCACCGCCGCAAAGGGAAGACTGAGATTTGAGCTGCCAGACGCCGAACGAAGCAGGCAGCGCGATGCGTCCCCCGTCGCCGCAGCGGACGCCTCTGACCTGAAACCCCACGTTGTCAGCGACGATGAAATGCGCCGCCGGGAGCGCGACAACATCATTGCAGCTCTGAAACTCGCCAAATGGAAAATCTCCGGCAAGGACGGAGCAGCTGCCCTGTTGGGAATTAAGCCGACGACGTTGACGTCTCGGATGAAAAAAATGGAGATCGAAAGACCGGTGTGAATCAGACTCCTCGTCGACGAAGACAGTGACGGGGGCGATTCTCGCTTCACGGCGCGTTGTAAGCCATCTTGTACAGGGAAGTGAATTCACATGACCACTTTAGTCGTTGGGGCCAACGGAGCCACGGGGCGGTTGTTGGTTGCGGAATTGCTCCAGCGGGGCCACGGCGTCAGAGCGGTAGTGCGCTCTTCGAAGAGTCTGCCCGCAGAAATGCGAGACAATCCGCAACTCACGGTGATTGAGGCGAGCGTGCTGGACCTGACTGATGGCGAATTGGCCAGACACGTACGAGGCTGCGGAGCGGTCGTTTCGTGCCTCGGACACAATCTGACATTTCAAGGCCTGTTCGGTCCTCCGTGGCGACTCGTGACCGCCGCCACCCGCCGCTTATGCACGGCAATCAAGGCCAGCGAATCGGACGAACCGGTTCGGTTCGTCCTGATGAACACAACTGGCGTCCGAAACCGTGATCTCGACGAGCGTATTTCGTTCAGCCAGAAGATTGTGACAGGGCTCCTCCGATTACTCTTGCCGCCGCACGCGGACAACGAGGCCGCAGCGAATTACCTGCGAAAGCAGATTCGCTCCAGCGATGCCGCAATCGATTGGGCTGTAGTGCGTCCGGACGGCTTAATCGATGAAGACCGCGTCACCGAGTACGAACTGCATGCGTCCCCGATTCGCAGCGCCATCTTTGACCCGGGAAAGACGAGCCGCATCAACGTCGCCCACTTCATGGCAGAACTCGCCACAGACGAGATGGCGTGGAACACATGGAAGGGGCGAATGCCGGTCATCTACAATCGATAGCACAATAAGTTGAAGTCAATTCGACTGTAGGATACGCCTGAGCTTGCTTCCCAACCCAATCGGATCGGGAAACGCCGCGGACATGTCGCTGAAGGCCTGAATCTTCACGACGCCGTGAACCAGCATGAGGCATCCAATGCCAACTCGAAGCAACAGCAGACCCGCTGAGGTCACGTATTCTTGTTTTGAAGTCATGGTCATGTCCTTGTGATTGTTGGTGGACGTGGGCCGCCTGAACGGGGCTCATTGGTTTTTCTCTTTAGCTTTCATCCTGCCGGCTGCTGAATTCCGTGAAGTCTGTCGAACCAGGCATCCGCGTTTTGGATGGATGCACTGGGGGAAATCATCCCGCGGTCGAATTGGACAACCGATTCTTCGTTGGCAATCCGCGCCGGCCAGTCGGGCGCAGCCAGCGCCGCTCGGCCAAGAGAAATCAGGTCGGCGTGCTCCCTCTCAATTACAGCGTCGGCGAGGTACGGATCGTCCAGCCCTCCGTTCGCAATCACGGGAAGGCCGGTGACTCGCCGGGCCAGAGTTGTCCGCGGCTCTTGTGTGCCAGTGATCGACTCGCGAAATCCTCGACCTTCGCCGGCGATGTGGATGTAGCTGGCTCCGGCATCAGCCAGGGCGGTGAATATCGTCACGGCCTCGGCAGTGCCGCCGGGCCAACGGTAGTTGAAGTCGTTCACTTTGGCCTCGGAAACACGTACTCCCACCAAAAAGTCCGTTGGTGACGAATCGCGGACCGCCGCAACGACCTCCGCCGGATACCGGATCCGCGCTGATGCCGACCCGCCGTATTCGTCTTCCCGGCGATTCGTGTATTCGGTGATAAACTGGTCAAGCAGATAACCGTTCGCGGCATGGATTTCGACCCCGTGAAATCCGGCTCGACGTGCGCGTCTTGCCGCCGCGACAAAACCATGGCGAACCTGAGCCAGGTCAGTCGCCGTCATGGCCGCTGGCATGCGATAGGGACCGCTGCCTCCGTATTCCGGCATCATTTCGCCGAGCGGCGGAACAGCGGACGGTGCGATGATGCGACCTGCTTCTTGCCTTTGCGACAATGCGCCAGCGTGCATCAGTTGCATGATGGCCAAGCTCCCGTGATCGTCGATCGCAGTGGCGATCGACGCCCAGGAGTTGGCCTGCCGCCGATCCGCAATACCAGGCTGGCAGTTGTAGCCCTGGCTGGCATCCTTGTCCGTGTAGGTTCCCTCCGTGATGACAATCGCAAAACCACCGCGAGCGAATTCGCGGTAGTAGCCCCTCATGCGATCCGTCGCGAGTCCATCGCTGCTGGCACTTACGCGGGTCATCGGTGCGACCGCCAGCCGGTTGCGTAGGCCGCGGCCGAACAGTTCGACATGGGAAAGAACTGGTCTTGATATATTCGACATGTTGAGCTCCTGATCAATCTCCGACCTCAATCGGCGAAGTGCTCCCAATAGGAAGCAGTGTTGGTGAATGCAGAATCGGGTTGCATGTCCTGCAGGCCGCCGCCGGTCGACGGCAGCCCGCAAGACTTGTCGTTGTCGTGGCCAGCCTCAGTCACTCGACGCTTCGACAAATGCCTCTCGCAGGCCTGCGACTGCTTCAGCGGTCGTAACGACAGCACTCGCGATGTAGTGGTAATTCGCCACAGCGACTTTGTGAGAGTCTCCAGCAGGCGTCTTGGCGCCGGCGGTCGCGTCTTGCACAACCGTTACCTCGAAGCCCTGTTCAACCAACTCGCGCATGTGTGACTCGGTGCAAAGATTGGCGGACATGCCGGCAAGAATAATTTTTTCAATGCCGCGTTTTCGAAGCTGCAGGACCAGGCCGTTGGATTCCGGCCCGTAGACCTTATGCGGGCTCGTAACAACGACGTTGTCTCCCTGGATGAAAGGCTTGTATTGCTCAAGCCAGTCAGCACCGGATCCGTGGAAGTGGTCACAGCTCAGCGCGTCTTCTCGGTCGAACATGCCAATGCTGTGCATGAGCGACTCCAATGCCCCCTCGAACTTCCACTGGTGATCGTGAGGGTAGTAGTAGTGCGGAGAAATGAAGACCGGGACGTTCAAATCACGTGAGGTCTCGAACAGTGCATGAATGTTGTCGACCGTTCCGTTTTCCGTAACGCTCTCGCCGACAACACCCCAGGCGACTCCCTCGGGACTGAGAAAGTCATTTTGCGGGTCAGTGATGACAACCGCCGTGCGGCCAGCCTCCAGCACCATCCCTGGTCTCGGAATGCCCAGGTCAGTTGATGTTACGAGTTTCACAACGGCGCCGTTGTCGCGGGCAATCGGATCAGCGATCGGGTGTGCGGCTGCCGAAGAATCAGCAGATGCTGAATTGGAATTGCGTGCGAGTGCGTACGCGCCAGCAACTGCCAGCGGAACTGCAAGGCAAAGAACAAGTGCAGCATTTCGAGGTTTCGTGGACATTGGAGACTCCTTGAGGTGAAAAGGGTTAACGTAATTGTGTGTCTGTCGCCGCAGCGCAACGCCGCGTGTGTGTTTCGCGCTGACGCTGTTCGGACGACATTCACTCGCAGCCATTGCGGCACGAACAGAAACCGCGCGGCTGGTTTTGGCAGAGGTTATGTGGGCGTGTTACCGGGCATGGCGGCTCATCTTCCGTCAGGCGAACCGGGAGTCAGCGATGTTGCGATAGGCATTGCGTGGCCGGGTGGTCGAGCATCGTGAGAAGCGACGACTTCGGCGAGCAGCCGTCTTGCCGCGGCCAGCCGCTCCTCCGGGTATCCGTTGACCCAGGGCATCTGTTCAGCAATCGCCACGAGCAGCGGCATATCGCGTCTTACTTTGGCGGGAAACAGCCGCCGGCTGGTGGCAGTGCGTACTGGCTGCGAAGTGGCAACAGTGTTTGGCATGGTGGTCTGACTCCCTTCTTGTTAGTCCTGTTGATGCTGCTTACCGTTATCCGAAAACGTGATTCGGGTTATGCGGCGAGTAATCGAGAAACTCGACTGAACCGCGAAGTGCATGGTCGCTCTGTAGCCATTGCTCGACGCTGAATTCCCAGAAGCGTCTTGTGCCACCTGTGAGGTCGTCGGAGCCATGAACATTCCAGAGAATCTCAGCGCGGCCCGTCAGCTGCAGGGTTTGTCCCGAGTCGAAGTCGGTGAGTAGCAGCCCCGCGCGGGGATTCACCTTGATGTTTCCCAGCGTGTTGAACATTCCATTGCCGACATAGTCCGGAATCCTCAGACGGTTCGGGCCGAGCACCTGAATGAATCCCGGGTTCCCGCCGCGGTGCGATGCGTCGACGCCATTGCCCGGATGGTTGCTGGCGACGAAAAAGGTGTCCGCACCAGTAATCCAATCCACCTGTTGATCTTCGAGAACCCGTCCGGTTCTGGAACTGATCTCCGGTCGTTCGTCCGTGTCGATCGCAGGACGAAAAATCCGTCGCTGGATGTACTTCGGACAGTTCGGATATGCACTTTCGACGAGGACGTGTAGCCGCCTGCGACCGCGTGTCTCGACGCGCCCATTGACTCGCAGCCGTGCACGACTGCTCATGTCGATCACGAGCAGTCCAATTCGAGAGTCGTTGGCGAGGTTGGCCCAGAGGGGGTCGTGCGGATTTCGCGCTGAAGACGACAGGTCGATTTCGACGCTGCGAGGCTCAGCCTGAAGAAAGCCTGGTCGTCCTACGACTATGGACGCCCAGACGTTCCCACTCATATCAACACTTCCGGCAATGACCATGGGTTGCTTCCTGATGAACTTCAGAGCCCCGGGGATGATCGCGTCGGCTATCACGCGGCCACTGTTGCGGCCGTGCGCCAGTGCGCCGGCACGTTCCTGAACAGCAAGTTCTCCATCATGAAATATGTTTTCTGTCGTCATCTCTGGTCTCCGCTGACTGCTTCAGATGGGGGGTCGCCATGCCTTGCAGCGGCGTCCCGATTCGAGGAACGGGTGTGCCTGAATCCGTGATGCGAATTTCTGGACGCCCATTGAACGCAGGTTGTGCAAGGGCGAATGCCGTTCGCGGGTTGGCGCGAGTCACGGCACGTGCGTTACCGGATCGACCGGGCGCCACTTCTTCGTCGGCGGCCTAGAAAGTCAGGATGGCTCGTCCCTCACTGACAAGCGCCGCCAGGCTTGGAAGCCCGGTCGTCCCCGGTACAGGATTGTCGGTAATGAGGTCGAACCCGGACGCCTGTGCTTCTTCGCCGCCGCCGAAGATGTCAGCACAGCCACAAGAGACGCCGGCAATGGTGCTTTCGACTTCCAGATACAGCCCGTGGGCGGGGTGCTCTGCTTTGCTGAGTTCGCCAATCCAGCGAGTTGCGGCACCCTGAAACAGCACCGTCACGTCGTCTCCACGCTGCTTGAAATCGTACGCTGCGGCGAGAGCGTTAAAGACGCGGCCCAATGCCTCTTCCTGAGAACCCGACTTTGGGTCCGACAACACCACGATCGCGGCTTTCTGTGCCGTCGCGCTGTTGTCTGTCGTGTGCGACTCGAGATCTTCGCAGGTTCCGGTCGTGCATACGTCGTCAGCCATGGTTCATGTCCTTTTCGTTCTGTGAGTAGGATTCGGCGAAGCTGCCTGAATGCCTGGAACTAAGGCAATGACCGTGCCATTTGGGACGCGGAGCCGCAAGACGTTTAATGGATGGGATTTGCGACAGATTGTGGGGCAGAATTCACCTTGCGATATTTCGTGAATCTGCCAGCGGCCATGTGAATTCACCGAAATATCGTTAGGTGGTCGCGCGCATTTGGGAGTGCAACCGTTCGAAGCGACGACGATCCCTTACCTGACCGGGCAGAGAACGGGCGTTCCGCACGAAGTGCTTTGCTGGCGCTGGCTCGGTCAGTCAGCCATCCGCAAGGGAAAGTGGAAGTATCTGCGCAGTGACACTCGTGAGTATCTGTTCGACATGGAAGCGGACTTCCAGGAGACAAAAAACCTGCTCGGCAGCTCTCCCGAAATCGCAGCGTCGCTTCACGCTGACCTGAAAGCATGGGCCGCGACACAGTCTCCGCCGGGCATCCAGGCCATGCGGTCGGCCGCCATGAGCAGTCAAGCGGCAAAATACTTTGACTGGTACCTCGACGGCAAGCGGGACACAACACCGCCGACGACGAACCCGAGGAAGAAACAGGGCAACAGGAAAAGCAGGAAGGTCAACCAGTGAAACGCTTATCAATGCTGCTCGATGAGGCGAACAATTTTCAGGCGCTTATAGAAGCGGTCCCACAGCACGTCGTTGTCCGCGTCGTGGTTCATGATGCATAGTTCGACGATGCACCATCCTTTTTGCGCCGAGCCGAGTATCGAACACAGGCGGCGTCGGCGCTGATCTGACGAACAAGTTCGTAGTCGCCGTGTTTCATGGCAGCGGAGGTACCAACGAGGCGGTTTCAGGGTCGTCTTTTGTTCAGACATGTCACTCAATCCCCCCCGCGAAACCTCGACTCATGATGATATCGTGAGTGCTTCCAAAGAGAAGAACTCGAAGACGAAACTCCAGCAGACCGGCCTGTACGAATATTGTGCGCCGGTACTGCAGCGATCGCGGCCGGGCGGCAAATAAACGGCCAGCCACAACCCCCGGACGTCACCGGCTTTCTAGTTGTTGAACAGATTCACAGCCTCTCCGCGAAAGAACGCCGGAAGAAACGCTCTTTCGCGGAGCGAAAGGTGACCATCTGCCGAGTGCGATTCATCAACGCGCCGATCCTGCGCTCGGGTTCGGGCCAAGCCCGAAGGTCCTGCCCTGCAGGCAGGCTACTTTGAATCCTGATTCGCCGCTGGCCTGATTCGCTTCATGATCTGCTTCACCACCAGAGGAAACAGTCCCAGCAGGACGAAGGCTGCAATCAGCTGCGGCGTCAGGATGCCGCTGCCACCTTTGTCGGCAAGTGTCTGCAGGTCAGGAAACTGTGCCCCGGCGTACACGTAAACGGCGGTCCCCGGCAGCATTCCGACCTGACTTACCCACCAGTAGGTGGACGTGCGAATCGGAGTCAGGCCCATCACCACGTTGATCACGAAGAACGGAACCGCCGGAATCAGTCTGAGTGTAAACAGGTAGAATGCTCCTTCACGCCGCAGTGATTCATTAAACGACGCCAATCGATCGCCAAAGCGATTCTGGATCACATCCCGCAGCAGATAGCGGCTCAACAAAAAAGCCACGGTGGCGCCGGTTGTCGACGCGAAACTAACCAGCACAAATGCCCGCAGGAACCCGAAATACCATCCAAACACCAGCGTCAACACGGTAGCGCCGGGCAGCGACAGGCCGGTGACTGCGACATACACCAGAAAGGCAAGACCGTACACCAGCATCGGATGTTGAATCTGATACTGCCGCAGTTCGGCCTCCTTCGACGCAAGGCTCTGCAGGCTTAAGACATCTCCGTAATTGCGGTACGCGTAGAAGATGAGGCCGCCGACAGCCAGAAATACGATGATTCTGGTCACGGTACCTGTAGCCGACTTTCTGTCGGGCGTTTCGATTTCAGGCTCAGGGGCAGCAACGGGGCCAGCGTGTTCAGGTGGTGGCGAAATCTCGGAAGACAATGGCGCTTCAGCGGGATTGGTGTTGTTGGCGATCATGATTCAGCCCGCTGGATCTGGCAAAGTCTTGTTGAGGTTCAGGTACTGCCGGCGGCGGCCGGGACTCAGAACGCCGTCTTGTCGGCCGGCGGACTGTCACGAGTCTGCCGATTCAGAATCACGTGTGTGCCGGTGTCTGAAGGTTCAACTGACGTCGTAGCCGGACAATATCGTGACCGGAGGTAGTCGAGGACTGTATCTGTTTCCTTACAGGATTGATTCCGGGTATTCAAAATCCGACGCGGCGATAAAAGAGGCTGACCAGCAGATCGGGGCCACCGTGTTCGCGAAACGGTACCACGCGGATCTGATTCAGTAAACGCCTGCTACAGGCGACCGGGCGTTGCTGGCGGAGAATCGGCAGGCCGTTCAGAATCTGCGTGCTGTTCCGTAAGGATGTCTGTCTGCCTGCGTCTTCGTCAGGGTTCCGGATGGCCGTTACAGGGATGTCTCATGAAAAACATATGCGCCGCAGGCCACGTTTGGCGAATCAATCCCGCAGCAAACCACAACACAGACCCGTCCGACAGCCACAACTGAAGCACCCCATGCCTGAAACATCATCCGAGTCACGAAATCCGGAAAGCAAATCCATGAATGGTGGCAAAACAGACTCCGATAACTCCAGGCCAGCCAGCGCCACGCTCACGAGTGCCGTCGGTGATAAGACGCCGCTGGTCACCGAGCAGCCGTCCATCTTACCGACTCTGCTGAAACGCGGCGTTGTTCTGGCGCTGATCGCAGCGGCTGTCGCGGGGGTCGCTGAAATCCAGTCGGGTTTTTTGTCGAATATGGTGGTCCGCCTGCTGGGGCCTCCGCAGGTTGAACTTCGTGAATCCTATGCGAACACGGAATCCACAACCGCGTTTGATCATTCTTTGTTCAACATACTGTTGAGCGAATCTGTGGACGCCGACGGCTGGGTCGACTACCAGGGAATCAAGAATGCGGAACCCCGACTGCAGACCTATCTGGACAGCATCGCGGCCGCTGATCCGGACGCATTGGGCCGCGACGATCGCCTGGCACTGCTGATCAATGCCTACAATGCGTTTACACTGAAACTGATTCTTGAGCACTATCCGTTGCGGTCCGTCAAAGACGTGTCGGCCGCCGAACGCTGGGACGCGGTTCGCTGGAATCTGGGTGGGCGAACAGTCAGCCTTGGTCAGATTGAGCATGAATTGATTCGTCCGCACTTCGTCGAACCACGTATTCACTTCGCCCTGGTCTGTGCGGCGGTCGGCTGTCCACCTCTTCGCAACGAAGCGTATACCGGCGCACGTCTTGAGGAACAGCTGTCGCAACAGACGACGTATGTGCACGAGCACGACACGTGGTTTCAGTACCGGTCCGGCGGCAGACAGCTGAAGCTAACGCAGCTCTACAGCTGGTACGGCAACGATTTTGTGCAGTCGGCGGGCTCTGTGCTGGAATTTGTCGCTCAGCACTCGCCCGTATTGCGCAGGGACATCGAACGCGGACACGTTCCGACGGTGGAATGGCTGGACTATGACTGGACTCTGAATGACGTGAAGAACAGGTCTCCAAGATGATGCACTTCCGCCATTCAGTGTCCGTCACGCGCATGTTTTCTGCGCTGGCGGACGAAATCCACGATCTTCCGTTTCAAAATTCCCATCAGCCAGCCGCGCTGTGAGCCCCTGCCGGTGAATTGCTGAGTTGCAGAAGGAACTCTCGCCCTGCAGAGGCGTCTGTCTGTTAGAATTGGAACCTGTCCATGTCTCCGGAAATCTTCGACATTGGAACACCGTGGCGATCTGCAAAGGTCATTCACGATGCTGAAATGTCCCGAGCGCGAATGCGGCAGCTGCTGATTTCCCGTGTCCGTGATGATGGCTACGGACACAACGAAGATTCTCACACCTGAGCAGGTCAGGGAGACTCGACCCACAACAGCCGTTCGGTTTCTCAGGAACCGACTTTGCGTTAGGCTTGCCGTTGTCGCCGGGTGAAGGCGCCACCGTGTCGATGTGCGTCCGCCGGGTGCAGAATCTGAAGAACGGAACCAATTACATGACAAGCCGCGATGAACAAAATGCGCGTGTGGATCGCCGTGATGTCCTGAAGTCAGCAACAATGGCGGCCGCTGCGGTCGGAATCGGCGGAATCGGGCACAGTCGCGGCAATGAATCCCGTCCGGTCCGGACGCCGACGGGAAAAACCAGCCGCGTCGTCGCAGAGAACCAGAAACCGGGCACGACTGACTGGCAGCTGACACGTGTCCGCGTCAATGCCGGCAACTACCGGACGTCACTGGTTGAAGGATACTGCTCGCATCAGTCGATAGCCGCCGGCGAGACGCTTTCGGTCTTCGTCAGCACGGCTCCGGAACGAAAGTTCGTGCTGGATGTTTACCGGATGGGTTATTACGGCGGTCAGGGCGGCTGCCACAAGGCAAGCTTCGGCCCGCTGCCCGGACGTGCGCAGCCCGTCCCGGAACTCGGACCACTTCCCGGACGACTGCGTGAGTGTCAGTGGGAGCCGTCGCTGGAGTTCACGATACCGGAAGACTGGCTCAGTGGCGTGTATCTGGGCAAGCTGACTACGGTCCCTGAATCTGTCCACGAGCCGTACTGGCAGAGCTACGTGATCTTCATCGTGCGCGATGAACGACCCGCCGACATTCTGTTTCAGTGCAGCGACAACACGTGGCAGGCCTACAACCGCTGGCCGGAAAACGAATCGCTTTATACTCATCCCGACGGAGCTCATGCACCCGGTGTGGCCGTCAGCTTTGACCGGCCGTACGGCAAGTACGTTCAGATCTATGATCATCCACTGTCGATCGGATCGGGCGAATTTCTGCTGTGGGAATTTCCGCTGAGCTACTGGCTGGAACAACACGGATACGATGTAACGTACGGTTCGAATCTGGACACCTGTTCGGCCGACTTCATCACGCGCTGCCGTGCCTTTTTAAGTGTGGGGCACGACGAGTACTGGGATCGAAGGCAGTTCAGCGCGGTGGAGCAGGCTCTGAACAAAGGAACCAGCCTGCTGTGGCTGTGCGGAAATTCGGTATTTGTCGATTCACCGTTCGCAAAGTCTTCGACGGGGCGTGACGGTCGGATCATTTCACGGGTCGGCTGTTACGGCGATCTTCGTTCTGATGAGCTGGAATCGTATTCATCGCTGTTTGCCGGCCTGCGGGCGACGGCTCCTGATGAGCGGAGGATCATGGGGGTCCGCAGCGTCGTCCCCTTCAATGGCGGTGGCGACTGGACGTGCGTGAATTCCGGGCACTGGTTGTTCGAAGGTACCGGAATGCGTGACGGTGACAGCATTCCGGGGCTGGTGGGCTGGGAGCATCACGGAGAACCGGACCCCGAACGTGCCGGCCTGGAAGTTGTGGCCGCCGGGCCGATCTGGTCCGGCGGAACCCGGGAAGGCCGTTACGAATCGGTCGTGTTTCCCGGCCCCCGCAACAACGTCGTCTTCAACGCATCCACCATTTTCTGGGCTCAGGGACTGGCGGCACCGCCGGGGCACATCATTCCATGGTCTCACTTCAGTCGTCCCCACGGCCCGGATGCCAGAGTTCAGCAGATGACTCAGAATGTGCTGGCAGCAGCACTGAAGCAGGACTGAGTTCTGCGGGGCGTCGGACGAAGTCTGCTGCACATGACGCGGAACGTGAAAGAAACGACTGAATACTGTAGTTACCTGCCCGGGCCGGCGGACTGTATTGAGTGAAACGGCCGGGGCGGCGGGCTGCACCGTCTGGATCGCATGCAGCGGCGGCGATGGCGGCCACGCGGTGGCACAACGAATCGGCGGGGCGTTTGCCGTCGAATGGCTCACGACGGCGGTTGACCGTGCGTCTGAAAAGGAGTCACGACTTTCTCTTTACGCACAGTCGGGGCAGCGTTCTGTTCACCGTTCCGCCGGCCAGTGAACAGACACCCTCGATTCTGAGGAACTTCCGGTTGACGGTATGTTCCGTGATCACGATTTACGAGAATGCGGCTTTGTGCGAAGAAGGACAGACTGGTGTTGCGGACTGTAGAGAATGTGATCTGCCCGGGCTGCGGCTGCGTGTGCGATGATGTGACGCTGCAGATTGAACAGAACCGTATCGTTGAATTCCAGCCCCGGTGTGCGCTTGGTGAAGCATGGTTTTCGCATCACCAGGCCGCGTCCCCGCCGAAACCGGCAGCCGGAGACCTGATGCCTCCGGAGCTGGCGATTGATCGCGCGGCAGAGCTGCTGACAGAAGCACATTATCCGCTGATCTACGGCCTGTCCCGCAGTGTCACCGCGGGACAGCGGGCCGCGGTGGCGCTCGGGGAAACGGTGGGTGGCGTCGTTGATTCAACCGCCTCGCTGTGCCACGGACCGTCCATCATGGCGCTGCAGGAAGTCGGTGAAATCACCAGCACGCTGGGTGAAATTCGGAACCGGGCAGACCTGGTGATTTTCTGGGGCTGCGATCCCGGCAGTTCTCATCCGAGGCATACCGAACGGTATTCGGTATTTCCGATAGGCCGATTCACGCGAGCCGGCCGGGCGGACCGGAAGATCGTGATGATCGGCGATGAAAATCTGGTACACCAGTGGCGGCTGAATTCGGACAACGACGAGCCGGACCTGGTCATCCCGACTCAGCCGGGTACGGACTTTGAGATTCTGTCACAGCTGCGGGCATTGATTCACGGTTCCATAGCGGTCGATCTGCCGCCCGTCTTTCATCAGTTGATGGACCTGATTCGGCAATGTCGCTACGGCGTGGTGTTCTTCGGTCTGGGCCTGGCAAAGACCAGCATGTGGGATTCCGGGCCGGCGACGGACACCGGTCACCACGATGTCGCGGCCCTGCTGAAACTGGTGGCTGAACTGAATCAGATCACGCGTTTTACAGCGCGGCGGATGCGGCTGCAGGGTGACGTTTCCGGAGCGGACAATGTCCTGAGCTGGCAAACCGGTTATCCGTTCGGGGTGGATTTTTCACGCGGTTACCCGCGTTACAATCCCGGGGAATACTCGGCGTCAGAACTGCTGGAACGCGGCGAGGTGGATGCCTGTCTGCTGCTGGGGGCCGAGACGGTTCAGTATTTTCCCGAAGCCGCCCGCGAACATCTCGGCCGCATCCCGACCATTCTGATCGACTACCCGAACGCTGAATGCCCGCTGACGCCGACGATCCGCATCGACACCGCGGTCTACGGTATTCATGCACCGGGAACGATTTATCGGATGGACAACGTACCGATGAGTCTGCAGTCGGTGCTGGAAACCGACTTGCCGACGGATGAATGGGTGCTGAACGAAATTCAGCGGCGCTGCCCACAGGTTCCGTTGTCGGGTGGAGCCATCCGCGACCAGAGTTCCTTTTGATTCCGGCAGTGGGTGCTCAGCATTCTTCGGGCGCTCAACATTCGTCGTCGGCACATCCCGAGGCGGCGGCCTGCAGCTTTTCTCGCAGTTCGGCGTTGGTGCATTCATCCCTGGGAACTGTGCAGAGTTCGCAGATCGACTTACCGTCGCTGCCGGGCATGGAGGCAAGACCTCCGCAGCTTCCTTTCAGAGTCTTGTTCTGCAGCATCGTGCCGATCGCCATGCCGGCGACGGCCACCAGAAAAATCACCGCTGCGGCGGCAAACGGAAACCAGCGAGCGGTCTCTTCTGCGGCCGGCGATGTTTCATCAGCCGTGCCGACGGGCGACAGATCAGGAGGCCCCTCGGCCTCAGTCAGTGCTTCCGCCGTCACGTCTGCCGTCTGTGGTGCGTCCGCCGCTTGCGAGTCGCCTGACGTGTCTGTAGCACGGGCTGCCGCAGCATTCGGCTCGGTGGCCGCCGCGACAAATATTCCGGTCGCGGCTTCCAGCTTAGCGTCATTGTCCTGCAGCGTCTGAAACAGCACCGACAGATTGTGCTGGCGGGCCAGATTCGTTCCTCGTTCGGCTCCGAGCACCATCATGGCGGTGGCCAGCGCGTCGGCTGTCATGCATGATTTGTGAACCACCGACACTGAGGCTGGCGGATCCTGCACGGGCCAGCCGGTCTGTGGGTCGATCGTATGCGAATAGGTCTTGCCGTCGACCTGAAAAAAATTGCGATAATCACCGGACGTGGCAATCGACTGTTCGGTCAGTCTCATGACCCGTGCCAGCCCGCCTCCGGCGGGAGATTCCACGCCCAGCTTCCATGGTTCGCCCGAGGCCTTGGCCAGACCCGCCCTGTCTTCGCCACCGATGTCAACGACAAACGAGAGGAGTCCTTCCGACGTCAGCAGTTCGGCCAGCGCATCCACGGCGTATCCCTTGGCAATGGCGGACAGATTGACCTGCAGTTCAGGGATGCTTTTCTTCAGTGCCGGCGGATCCAGTCGCACTGTCAGATGCTTCATGCCGACGGATGTCTTCGCTTCGGCGATGGCCGATTCGTCGGGAATCTTTTTGGGACGGTTGTCGCCGAAGCCCCACAGATCGATCAGGGGGGCCAGGGTTGGATCAAAGGCGCCATCGGTGAGTTCATGAATCCGCTTTGCCTCGGCCACCACCGCGGCGAATTCAGAAGACACCTCGAACCATTCGGTCGAACGGGACTGATTGAAGGCTGAGATTTCCGAAGCATCGTCCCAGGTGGACATCTGATCGTTGATCTGCTTCAGACGCTGTTCGATTTTCGTCTGCAGTGCCGAACCGTCACCGGCGCTGGTCGGCGGAGTGTCCACGACGATTGAGTAATAGGTGCCCATCGTGGGGCCGTTGATCCTGAGCGGTTCATCGGCTGACGCGGCGGTCAGGCTGCCAGCCAGGATAAGAACTGCAACCGGCATGAAGGGTTGGCATTGCATGGAACGATTCGCGAAGCAGAAGAAAAAACGGGAATACGTTCAGAATTGTATCGCGCCGGGAGACTCAGAAAAGTTGCTTCCCGAATGTCACTGTGAATCAAACACACGGTCGCAGCTGCCGAATCCTCGTTCGCGGCTGATCACGGCCTTGCGATACAGTTCTTCACCGGCGGGCGTCGGGTAGATGGTGTCAACACAGGCCTGGCACAGATTTTCTCGCGGCAGTCCGACGCAGTCTGCCAGCGCTTCGACCGGCAGATAATGAAGGCTGTCCGCACCGATTTCATCCGCCATCTTCTGTTCTTCCTCTGCCGTAATCACGGTCCCGGCCATGTGGCCGGGAGCGAACAGTTCGTCAATGGTTGACATGTCGATGCCGTAATAGCAGGGAGCGATAATCGGCGGACACGCGATTCGGACGTGTATTTCCCGCGCTTTGCCGCGGTCGCGCAGCAGCCGCAGCAGTTCCTTCAGTGTGGTGGCCCGGACAATGGAATCGTCGACCAGCAGCACACGTTTGCCGTCCATGATTTCCGGCAGCGGGGTATACTTCATCCGCACCTTGTCGGCTCGATTGGAACCTTCAATAAACGTGCGTCCGATGTAGCGGTTGCGGATCAGCCCTTCCAGCGAAGGAACCTTCAGCTGAAAAGCCATGCTGTCGGCGGCCGCTTTGGCCGTATCCGGAACGGGCACCACGATGGTATCTTCGTCAATCGGTACGGTTTCTCGCCGAGCCAGTTCTTCGCCCAGCCGCTTCCGCGACAGATACACGCCCGCATCATCGAAATGACTGGCGGCGTTGGCGAAGTAGATCCATTCAAAGAAGCAATGGGCCCGCCGCGGCGAATCCGCGAACTGTTCCAGACGAACTCCCTGTCGATCAACCAGCACGGCATAACCCGGCGGCACGTTCTGCACGCTTTCTTCGGGGAACCCCAGATGGGTCAGCGCGACACTCTCGCTGGCCGCGGCAAACAGCGGTCCGTCCACCGCGTAGCACAGGGGCCGAATGCCTCGCGTGTCACGAGAGATGAACATTTCACCGTTGGCGTTCAGGTATCCCAGATTCCATGAACCATCCAGCCGGCGGGCCAGCGATCTCAGCAGCTCAAGATGACTGATTCCCGGCTTTTCTGACAGTTCCTGAGAAATCAGGTGATTCAGGACCTCGGTGTCTGTTTCACGGGTCAGGTGAAAGTCGGTGGTCTGCAGAATTTCTTCGCGCAGTTCGAGGTAATTGGCCAGCTGACCGTTGAAGACAAAGCTGAACCACTTGGACCGAGCAATGTGGTGACGTTCGAACGGCTGAGCGTAACTGCGATCGTCCTTGCCGCACGTGGCGTAACGCACGTGCCCGATCGCCGCGTGGCCGCCGTATTCGTTCATCAGGTCGAGGTAGCGTTCCTGGTGATTCATGCGGAAGACTTCCGCGACACCACCGACGTCTTTATGCGTGTCGATCAGCTGCAGCCGATTCGGACTGTACGTGGTGAATCCCGCGGCCAGCTGTCCGCGGTTCTGCATATCCAGCAGCATTCCGGGGATCAGCCGGGACGCCTGATCCGGGTTGCCGTCGGGCACCAGCGGACTGGGTTCTGCGGAATCAAGGTGACAAACGGCAGCGATACCGCATTCGTGGAAAAGTTCGTCCATGCCTGAGTACGGCTTTTATTCGATGTCGCAGGATCGCGACGGGCGACCGCCTTCGTTGAAAAGGCAGCCAGTGAACCAGAGGTCGGCGGGAAGAAGACGATGATAGTAGCCGTGTCTGGCCAAACCAACCCTGGATCTTTCTGTATTCGGAAATCGTAACGCTGTCCCGTCTGATGGAAAATCGGCGAAAACCAGACAGCGTCTGACAGGCCGGATACCCCGGGTTTCTCAGTCTTTCGCAGCGAATTGCAGCAAACTCCGCGGTCGGTTAACCTCCACCCCCCTCCGTCGGTTAACCTCCCGCATTTCCGTTTGTGGCAAAGGGCCGGTGAGACAATTCGCAGGGCTCGGCACGCATCCACGATGTGTCCGGGATGAAGCTGACAGGGCGGCCGACGGACGCGTCGCACGGTCGCCGTCAAGACGGCGACTTTCATTCGAGAACAGAGAACGAAGAAAATGGCAGAGCCTTCTGGAGACAAACCCTCCGGACCGAAAAAACCTTCCGGTCCGCGCGGCGGCAAACCCGGTGAAGAACAGCGCCGCAACAGCGGTCCGGCAACGATGATTCTGATCCTGCTGGCGATGCTGTTCGTATTCTTCGCCTTCAGCGGTGGCGTCAAACGCGGCGTCGAAGTGCCCTATGGCTTCTTCTGGAAACAGTTGAAGAACGAAAACGTCACCTCTGTGCAGATCGACGGCGAGGTGCTGAGCGGCAAATGGGCCACCATTCCCGACACCGATGTCCCCGAAGATCTGCGCGGGACGCTGAAGGAAGAATTCCACACGGTGCTGCTGTCGCAATTCACCGGAGACAGCGAACTGGCTGCCGAACTGGAACGTCAGGCGGAACAGGGGCTTTCGGTCAAGGCCGACAAGCAGACCATGAGTCGCGGCATGGAGATTCTGACCTACCTGTCAGTGCCGCTGATCTTTCTGTTTTTTTTGTGGATGATGATGCGCCGCAGTGCCGACCCGTTCAGCGGCGGCATGATGGGCGGTTTCATTCGCAGTCCGGCCCGCAAGTTCGAAAAGAGTGACGAACCGGTTACCTACGACGACGTCGCCGGTCTGAAGGCCGCCAAGCAGGACCTGCAGGAAGTGGTCGAGTTTCTGAAGAACCCCAAACGGTTCACCAAGCTGGGAGCTCGAATTCCCAAAGGCGTGCTGCTGGTCGGACCACCGGGAACCGGCAAGACGCTGCTGGCCCGAGCCACCGCGGGAGAAGCCGGAGTTCCCTTCTTTTCCATCAATGGTTCCGAATTCATCCAGATGTTCGTGGGCGTCGGAGCAACCCGGGTCCGTGACCTGTTCAAGACGGCCCGGGAAGCCTCGCCCTGTATCATCTTCATCGACGAAATTGATGCCGTCGGACGCGTCCGCGGGGCCGGGGTTGGTGGAGGACACGACGAACGCGAGCAGACGCTGAACCAGATCCTGAGCGAAATGGACGGCTTTGAGCAGACCGAAGCTGTGATCGTACTGGCAGCGACCAACCGACACGATGTCCTGGACCCGGCCCTGCTGCGGCCGGGAAGATTTGACCGCCACGTCACAGTGGATCGTCCCGCCCGCGAAGGACGACTGGGGATCCTGAAGGTACATTCCCGAAAGGTGCCGCTGGCCGACGATGTGGATCTGGACGAAATGGCCAAAGCCACCATCGGGTACTCGGGGGCAGAACTGCAGAAACTGGTCAACGAAGCCGCACTGAAGGCCGCACGCGAAAAGAAACGCAAGGTGGAAATGGAAGACTTCTACTACGCGGAAGATCTGATCCTGATGGGAGCTCGGCGCGACGAACAGGTCGACGAGGAAGAAAAACGACTGACTGCCTGGCACGAAGCCGGACACGCCGTCCTGGCATGGTATCAGGAAGGCATGGATCCGGTTCACAAGGTGTCCATCGTGCCCCGCGGAAATACCGGCGGCGTGACCCGCCTGATGCCGGAAAAGGAACTGCCGATCGTCGGGCGCAGTGCCCTGATGAAGCGTCTGGTCATGGCCATGGGGGGCCGGGCCGCTGAAAAACTGGTCTTCAATGAGTATTCGGCCGGTGCCGCCGGTGATATCGCTCAGGCCACTCGAATTGCCCGCAATATGGTGGCTCACTGGGGGATGTCCGAAAAGGTCGGCCCGGTTTCCTTTAAGCAATCGGAAGAGCACCCGTTTCTGGGGAAGGAAATCCATCAGCAGCGCGAATTCAGTGACGAGACAGCTCGGATCATTGATATCGAAGTGCAGGAGATCCTGAAAGAAGCCAATCAGACGGCAATCGATATGCTCACCACCTACCGCGACAAACTGGACGCGCTGGCCGAAGCGTTGTTGGAATACGAAGACCTGGAAAACAGCAAGGTGGCAGAAATTCTGGGGCCCCGCCCGGGACAAAAGGCCGAACCGCAGACCGACAGACCGAAACAGCACGCTGAGCCGGAAGAGCAGGAATCCAGTGGGTTGGATTCCGACACGATGTCGGAATCAGATACGCAGACGGAAGGTGAAAACAACGAGCCATCGAACTAGATGCTCGAGCGGTTCTCGGTCGGCAACCGATGATCGGACATTCTGTCCGATGAGCTGCGCTGTGGGCCTTCTGCGGACAGGAATGTCCGCAGTACGTTGCCGGCTGTCCGCCGGACGTTGAAGCGGACCGGAATGTTCGCTCTACGATGAATAGGTGGTAGCACACCGCGGGTGGTCATCGCTTGTGCCTGTCAGCCGGTTCGCTGACAATGGCTTTATGAACATGCACCGAATTTCAGCCATCATCTGCGTCTGCACATTTTTGCTCCCGCCTGCTGACGGAGCTGATGAATCTTCCGTCGCAAAGCCCAATGTGCTGTTTATCGCCGTCGATGATCTGGCGGCCGCTCTGGGGTGTTACGGGGACGTGCTGGCGCAGACACCGCACATTGACCGGCTGGCCGCGTCCGGTGTTCGGTTCGATCGAGCCTACAATCAGCTGCCGCTTTGCAACCCGACACGGGCCTCGGTCATGACCGGACTCAGACCGGACCAGATCGGCGTGTATGATCTCGATCGTCATTTCCGGGATCAGGTTCCGGATGTCGTCACGCTGTCCCAGGCCTTTCAGCAGGCCGGATATTATGCGGCCCGGGTCGGCAAGATCTATCACTACAACGTGCCGGCGTCGATCGGCACTGACGGCTTTGATGACCCGCCATCGTGGAATCAGACCGTCAATCCGAAGGGACGCGACAAGACAGATGAACATCTGATCTTCAATGCCGAACCGCACCGAAAAATCAGCGCTGCACTCAGCTGGCTGGCGGCGGATGGTGAAGGCACCGAACAGACCGACGGAATGATCGCCACCGCGGCGATTCGCCTGATGGAAGAACGTCGGGACGCTCCTTTCTTTCTGGGCGTCGGATTCTTTCGCCCGCACACGCCGTATGTCGCCCCGAAAAAGTATTTCGATCTGTATCCGGCGGCTCAGATGCGACTTCCGTTCGCTCCGGCGGATGATCGCGACGATATACCCGTCGCCGCCTTTGCCCACAACTGCCCGATCCCGCACTACAATCTGCCGGAGCCGGTGTTGCGGCAGGCGCTGCAGGCGTATTATGCCTGCGTGTCGTTCGTCGATGCTCAGGTGGGGCGACTGCTGGAGGCACTGGAGCGACTGGGGCTGGCAGAAAACACCATTGTCGTGTTCTGGAGTGATCATGGTTATCACCTTGGTGAACACAACGGTATCTGGCAGAAACGAACTTTGTTTGAACAGGCAGCGCGGACACCTTTGATTATCAGAGCACCGGACGTGACCGGGAATGGCCAGGCCTGTCGTCAGATCGTCGAATTCGTGGACATCTACCCGACACTGACCAGTCTTGCCGGCATTGCGGCTCCTGAGAACCTGGCGGGACGCGATCTGTCACCGCTGCTGAACGATCCATTGAAGACATGGGACGGAATGGCGGTGACCCAGATTCTGCGACCGGCCGACGACCGCCTGAAGACCATGGTCATGGGAACCAGTATTCGCACCGATCGCTGGCGGTACACGGAGTGGGCCGACGGCCGGGAGGGACGGGAACTCTACGATCATCATTCAGACCCGCTGGAATTTCGGAATCTTGCTACTACCCCAAACCAGGAAGCACAGGAGGTCATAAACTGGCTCCGCCCGCTGCTGCGTGAACGAGCATCGGGGACGGTACCACACGTCCCTGTCAATCCGGCCAGACTGTAGAACTTCCCCAGGGTACGCAAAACGGGGGCGGTTTTCTTTTTCGAGGCACGCAGATTCGATCCGCTTTATTCAGTGGCGAAGAAGGAACCCGCCCCGTTTGCCGTTCCGACCCGTTTTCCCCGCTGACTTTCCGAAAACAGGCACTTGTCAGGCAGCACTGCGGGCCTAGAACCGTCCAAAGTTTTTTGTCTGGGCCCGTCTTATGCGAATTGCCATCATCGGATCAGGTATTTCCGGCCTCGTCGCTGCCTACCGACTAAATCGGGATCATGACGTCACCGTCTACGAAGCGAATGGCTACGTCGGAGGTCATACCAATACCGTAGTCGTCAATCGCGGCGGGCAGACGCACGCGGTGGATACCGGCTTCATTGTCTTCAATGACCGTACCTATCCGGGGTTCTGCAGTCTGCTGGATGAGCTGCAGGTGAAATCGCGTCCTACGTCCATGAGCTTCAGTGTTCGATCGGACGCGGAAAACCTTGAGTACAGCGGCAGCGGGCTGCCAGGGTTGTTTGCTCAAAAACGCAATCTGCTGCGGCCAGGCTTTTATCGGATGATTCGTGACATCCTGCGGTTCAACCGTGAAGCACCACAGCTGCTGCAGAATGACGATCGAGGACGTACCGTTGCCGATTTTCTGACTCGAAATAAATATTCCGCGGAATTCGCCCGCCACTATCTGCTTCCAATGGGAGCTGCGATCTGGTCCTGCCCCACCAGCACCTTTGCAGAATTCCCCATCCACTTTATCTGCGAGTTTTACCACAACCACGGGTTGTTAAGTTTGAAGGACCGCCCGACGTGGCGGGTTATCCAGGGGGGATCCTGGAAGTATGTACAGGCACTGACAGAGTCGTTTCGTGATCGCATTCGTCTGAGCACTCCCGTCCGATCGATTCAGCGGCGTGAGGATTCTGTCTGCGTGAACACGGATGAGGGGCCTCAGTTATTCGACGAAGTGGTGATGGCCTGTCATAGTGATCAGGCGCTGAACATTCTGGGCGACCACGCAACCCGGTCCGAGCGTACCGTGCTGAGTGCAATTCCGTATGAACCGAACACGGCTGTATTCCACACGGATGAACGAGTGCTGCCGCGTCGCAGATCTGTCTGGAGCAGCTGGAACTATCACCTTCCCACAAACGAATCAGAACATGCAACGCTCACTTACAACATGAATCTTCTGCAGCACATCGAATCAGATGAAACGTTCTGCGTAACATTGAATGACGTTTCCGGAATAGCTCCGGAAAAGGTCATTGCGAAGTATCGCTACAGCCATCCGATCTTCACGGTGGCTCGCAGTGCAGCTCAGCAGCGTCACCATGAACTGATTCGAAGCGGCCGCGTTTCCTTCTGTGGAGCGTACTGGGGCAACGGCTTCCACGAAGATGGTGTTGCCAGTGCGTCCAGAGTGGTCGAGGCATTTCGGCAGGTGCCGCAGGTTCGATTGTCGGAGTCTGGTGCTCATGCATAGCTGTCTGTACGAAGGCAACGTGTGCCACCGGCGGCATGCCCGACCCGCCCATGAGTTCCGGGATTCGTTGTTTCTTGTCTACCTTGACCTCAGCGAGCTCGATCTGGTGTTTCAGGGACGCTGGTTCTGGTCCACCTCGCGTCCGGCGCTGGCGTGGTTTCGCCGTGCCGATCACCTTGGTCCTGCGACTCAGCCGCTGGACGAGTGCGTGCGACAGCTGGTCGAAACGCGGGCCGGATTTCGGCCAGCGGGCGGCATCCGCCTGCTGACGCACCTGCGTTATTTTGGCTACGTGATGAATCCGGTCAGCTTCTACTTCTGCTACGACCGATCGGATCGAGTTGTGGAAGCGGTAGTAGCGGAGGTCAACAACACGCCGTGGGGCGAACGACACTGTTATGTCATTGATGCTCGCGGAACACCGGGGCAGGATGTAGTCCTCGACAGTGCAACTACTCAGCGAGATACAACCGCCGGCGTGGACAATCCGGATTTCGCCGCATCCGGACCGGCCGTTCAGCCGGTGATCCGGGCCGAGCATAGCAAGCAATTTCACGTCTCACCGTTTCTGCCCATGGATCTGTCGTATCGCTGGCAGATTACTGCGCCCGGAGAGCGATTAACCGTCCATCTTCAGAATTTGCGGGCAGAGCAACTTATTTTCAATGCGACGCTGACGCTGTCTCGGCGTCCGATTTCCGCCGGCAGCCTGACTCGCATGCTGCTTCGTTATCCACTGATGACCGGCAAAGTCATCACCAGAATTTACTGGCAGGCGCTGAGGCTGTGGCTAAAAAAAGCGGTCGTGTTTCCACATCCATCGAAACAGGCGGCGGCCGGCGCCGGCGGCAGCCACTCAGCTCATGACACCGGTACGGTCCACAGGTCCGCAGACAGTCGCCGAAAAAGTTCAGCGGTCACCAATGACTTTTCAACAGCGGAGGCGCTGAAGGTCATGGTCAGCAGTTCATCGTCACAGATTCCTCCCGATTCAGTTCTTCAATCATCGATTCGTTCAGGTAGTCCGGAATGAGTATGCTTGCTCTCTTAACGAAACAGGAGCCGGTCGCTGAAACGCAGACTTCTGACGACGCTTTCCAGGACCGAATCAGCTGTGCACAACAGCGTTCCGGTCTTGACGGTGTGTTGCAGCGAGCCGTGGTAAAGTGTCTGTCTGCGCTGCGGGGCGGACGGCTTTATCTGGATGATCAGTGTCGACGTTTTGTTCTGGGACAGGAAACCGCCGGCGAACTTCATACCACGGTCACGGTCAATCATCCGCGATTTTACCGGCGGCTGCTGACCGGCGGCAGTCTGGGTGCGGCCGAAGCTTATCTGGATAAGGACTGGGACTGCGACGACCTGCCCGCGTTGTTTCGCCTGTTCAGTCGGAATCTGGACTGGAACCGATCAGTCCGCCGCAGCACGGCGTTCGTGACGGCAGCCGCGGCTCGGGCTGGTCACTGGCTGGCTCGCAACACAAAAGCGGGCAGTCGCCGCAACATCGGTGCCCACTACGATCTGGGAAACGATTTCTTCGAACTGTTTCTGGATCCTTCGATGATGTATTCGGCTGCAATTTATCAGCAGCCGGATATGTCTCTGGAACAGGCTCAGACGGCCAGACTCGACCACATCTGTCGCCAGCTGAATCTGCAGCCGAGTGATCACGTGATGGAAATCGGCACCGGTTGGGGCGGATTTGCCATTCATGCCGCCCGTTACTTCGGGTGCCGGGTCACAACAACGACAATTTCGGAACGCCAGTATCAGTATGCCGCCAACCGAGTCAGCGAAGCGGGACTCAACGACCGCATCACGCTGCTGCAGCAGGACTATCGTGACCTGCAGGGGCAGTACGACAAGCTGGTGTCGCTGGAAATGGTGGAAGCCGTCGGGCGGCAGTACCACGACCGGTATTTCGCAACGTGTGGTCGACTGCTGAAGCCGGGCGGTCGCATGCTGCTGCAGGCGATTGTGATGCCCGAACAGCGGTACGACCACTATCTGAGATCTGTGGATTTTATCCAGAAGTACATATTTCCGGGGGGCTGCCTGCCGACGGTGTCGGCCATGCAGGCCGCTGTCGCCGCAAACACATCGCTGCGACTGCTGAATCTGGAAGATTTCGCTGACGGTTATGCGCGGACGCTGCGAGAATGGCGGCGCCGCTTTCATGAGCGACTGCAGGACGTACTGGCTCTGGGATATTCCGAACGTTTTGTACGGATGTGGGACTACTACCTGGCCTACTGTGAGGGTGCCTTTGATGAACGGGCGGTCGGCGTGGTGCAGGCTGTCTGGGGGCGATGAACCAGTCTCGGGCGACATCGATATGAGCGTCGCTTAAGCCGGATCAGCGATCGGGAAGTCTGGACGCCGACCAGCGTTACCTCCTGTGGCGGATTCGGATGACAACGTCGGCTCAAGACAACGTCGGCTCAAAGCGTCAGCTGCCTGAGAGGTCCGTTTTTGCAGAGTGCCGTGCCGAACGGGGCGATGAATGATCGGGCACTGCTGTGTGGGAGGGAAAAGAATAAGATGTTGTTTCACCTGATCAATTCTGCCATGACGGCTGCTGAAAACGGAACGCTGCCTGACCGTCTCTGTCGTGTGGGTATTCGACGGCTGCTGAAGAAGCGGCTCCAGCTGCTGGAATCCGGTGGCGTGGAAGCTCAGCAGGAACGATTTCGCCGCTTTCTGGATGACTGCCGCGAAAGCTCAGTGGCGGAACTGTCGGGGCTTGCCAATGAACAGCACTATGAACTTCCCACGGCCTTTTTTCAGAAGGTGCTGGGGAAACGGCTGAAGTACAGCTGCTGCGAATGGTCACCAGGAGTCGTCGCGCTGGACCAGGCTGAGGAAGCGGCACTGACCACCACCTGCGAGCGGGCCGGCATCTGTGACGGCATGGACATTCTTGAGCTGGGTTGTGGCTGGGGTTCCCTGTCATTGTGGATGGCCGAGCAGTATCCACAGAGTCGCATCACGGCGGTGTCAAATTCAAGGTCACAGCGAGCGTACATCCGTTCACAGGTCGACCGGCTGAACCTGAAGAACCTGGAAGTGCTTACGGCCGACATGAACACCTTTGACACGGATCACCGATTTGATCGGGTTGTGTCCGTCGAAATGTTTGAGCACATGCGGAATCACGCTGAGTTGCTGCGTCGTATCTCTGGCTGGCTGAATCCGCAGGGCAGATTGTTCGTCCACATCTTCTGCCACCGTCTGCATTCCTATCTGTTTGAAACGCGCGGTGACGCCGACTGGATGGCCCGTCATTTCTTCAGCGGCGGCATGATGCCCGGGGAATCTCTGCTGACTCATTATCAGCAGCATCTGGAACTGAAGGATCAGTGGCGGTGGGACGGCCGGCACTACGAACGTACCTGCAATGAATGGCTGCGTCTGCTGGACCGCAACACCGATCAGCTGCGTGGAGTGTTCGAAAATACTTATGGCCCGGCCCGCGCCAAAGCCTGGCTGAATCGCTGGCGGCTGTTCTTTATGGCGTGTGCTGAACTGTTCGGCTATCGCGATGGCAGCGAATGGTGGGTCTCGCATTATCTGTTCCAGCAACGCGATACGTCATTGCCCGAAGCGTCTGAAACACTAACGGGCAACCAGCGTGACTGACTCGAACTCAGGCAGAGGCAAACGATGACAGAAACCTTACTGCCGAATGCGGCCGTTGTCAGTATTCTGATGCTGACGATGTGGGCCGTCAGCGTTGCCATGAAGAACGTGGCCATCGTCGACTGCATCTGGGGACTGGGTTTTGTACTGCTTGCCTGGACCACCTGGTTTCTGACCACCACTCCGCGAACCTTTCCGATTCTGGCAGTGCTGACCACTGTCTGGGGGCTGCGTCTGAGTCTTTTTCTGCTCTGGAGAAACTGGGGAAAGCCGGAAGACTACCGCTACCGGGAAATGAGGGACAAACACGGAGACCGCTTCTGGCTGGTGAGCCTGGTGACCGTCTTCGGGCTGCAGGGAGTGGTCATGTGGATCGTGGCTTTGCCGCTGCAGACCGGGGGCTGGCAGGTCATCGACGACTCAGCCCCGGTCTTTGCGGCCGGGATCATGGTCTGGCTGACTGGCCTGATTTTCGAATCCGTCGGTGACTGGCAGCTGGCAGCGTTCAGGAACAGGCCGGACAATCAGGGAAAGGTTATGAATCGGGGACTGTGGCGATACACGCGTCATCCCAATTATTTCGGTGATTTCTGTGTGTGGTGGGGCCTGTTTCTGGTTTCTGTCAGCAGCGGAGCCCCGTTTTGGTCTGCCATGGGTCCAGCCGTGATGTCAGTGCTGTTGCTGAGATTTTCCGGAGTCAGGCTATTGGAGAAATCTTTGACAGAAAACAAGCCCGGCTATGCAGACTACATGCGCCAAACAAGCGCATTCTTCCCGCTGCCGCCGCGAAAAACCAGCTGAACCAGTGATTTCATCGGCATCTTCGAACATTGGGCGTTCGGTTGGTTAAGAAAGCATAGACGCCGCGGTCCGAGGGACAGGAAAACATCTTCAGATCCCGGCAGGAGGGCAAAAGCGGCCGCGAATTAAAGTGCAGGCAGCCGCAGGTCATTCCTGAAACGTCCTATTCAACGTCACTGCTAACCTCGCAAGCGACAACCCCCATGAATTCAACAGTGCTCACAGGTCCTGTCATCTACATTTCCAACGATTCGTTCCCGCAGGCGGATCGCGACGAAATGATGTATCTTCCGCCCGGCGTCAGCATGTACGGTGATCGTGAAGATGACCAGATGCTGGAAATCGACGGTATTGGCGATTTTGACCTGCTGACCGATCTGCCGCTGCTGTCTCCTGAGGGGGAAGCATTTCTGTTCAGGAAGATGAACTTTCTGAGGTTTGAAGCGGAACAGGTGCGAGCAAAGCTCGTCGACGACCCGGACAACACGAAACTCGGCAAACAGCTGAACCGTCTGCTGGAAGATGCTGACGCGGTAAGAAACCATATTGCTGAATGCAACCTGCGACTGGTGATCTCGATCGCTCGTCGCTTTTCCAACTCGTCGTGCGATTTTGACGAACTGATGAGCGAGGGGAATGAAATTCTGTTGAAGGCCATCACCAAATTCGACTACTCTCGCGGATTCCGATTCAGCACGTATGCGACTCATTCCGTCCAGCGACACTTCTACCGGTTTGTTCGACGTCTACAGCGTAAGAATAATCTGGAATTCAAGACGGGGTCGGAACTGCTGAGCGAGCTGCCGATGGCAGAGGCCGATCCGGAAATCGGGCAGTGGATTCGCGAAGAGCAGCGTGTGACAGAGCTGATCGCTCGCATGAGTGAGCGGCTGGACGAACGAGAACAGACGGTGATTGCCGGTCGGTTCGGACTTTCAGAATCGGGCGTGGTGAAAACGCTGCGAGAGCTGGCCGCAGAACTGAATCTGTCCAAGGAACGCGTGCGACAGCTTCAGTTGATGGCCGTGGATAAACTGCGGGATCTGTTCGATGAACTGAACCCCGAAATGGCTTCCGCCTGACCTCTGACGGCCTGTCACCAGCATGAAACCGAAAGTCGATTCGAATCATTCAAACCAGCCTCAGCCGTGGGTACATCTATTCCTGCGGCTGCTGGCCGCCAGCGATCTGGCGGCGGCCGTCTTGCTGGCAGGATTCCCGTCGTTCGCACTGCGTCTGGCCGGAATTGACAGCAACGGCGGTTCATCTCTGCTGATGCAGTGTCTGGGTCTGCTGGTCGGAGTCTTCGGCACCGGATATCTGATTGCAGCCCGCAGTCCATTTCGGAACTGGGCGGTCGTACTGCTGGGGCTGTTCAGCCGCCTGCTGGTAGGTTCAGCGACTATTCTTGCGGCTCTGGGCGGATATCTGCAGGACCTGAGTGGCTGGGTTGTGGCCGGAATTGCCCTGTTGGGTGCAGTTCCGCTGACCATTATGCTGTGGCAGTCGGCTCGTTTTCACCAGTCCTTCAGTGAGCGTTTTACTCTGCCGGCGCCGATTCGAAAGATTGATCCCGTCGGTCGCATGCTGAGCCAGCGCGGTGCGTCGCTGACCGAGTTATCTCGTCACAAGCCGCTGCTGGTGGTCTTCCTGCGTCATTCCGGCTGCACTTTCTGTCGCGAGGCCGTGGCAGACATTGCGGAAGTGCGGGAGCAGATTGAGCAGATGGGGACTCAGATTGCGATTGTCCACATGGGTCAGAAAGAGCCGATACAGCTGATGGAACAGTACGGCCTGACAGATCTGCATTCCTTCCGCGATCCATCGTGCAGTCTCTACGATGCCTTCGGGCTGAATCTTGGCAGTTTCGGGCAGCTGTTTGGTCCGAATGTTCTTTTTCACACGGTGCGAGCAGCCTTTGCCGGCCACCGTCCAGGAGCAGTGGACGGCAATGTGTTCCGCATGCCGGGCGTGTTTCTGCTGAATGATGGTGATGTAGTGCGGGCTTACAGACACCGATCGGCCGCCGACCGGCCGGACTACGTGGAGCTGGCTCAGCTTTCTGAATGGCAGCAGAATGATGCAGAGTCTGCCGAGCCGACGATGAACACGGCGGCGCGTGGGCACGGTTCGGCGACCGTCTGACCATACCCGATCTCAGGGTGCGTGGCGCGGCAGTGTGTCTCAGGCCGCTGGACGGCAGTGTGGCGGCGGCGACCGTCCGCCACTGCTGACACCCGGGTTGTGATGATCCTGTAGCTTAATACGGATGTAGGGAATGGTCTGACATCGCGGTTCAGGGCGCCCGCCCCGGAGTGTGCGGGGGAAAACGAGCAGCATTCGGCGAAGCAATCGTCAGGAGACGCCCTTTTGGCGGGCAGAAATCGGTTGGATTGTCGATCGTGCTCTGCGTTGGCCATGATTCGTGAGCTACGATCCACACTGCGGAGATGCGCCGGTCGGTCCGTTCTTCTCTCGGTACCGACTTGAATAGATGTGCAGCCTGGCGGAAATGAATCCCCGATGGGCGTCCTTCGCACTGCGGATCCTGACGATGCCCCGACTGTCATCCATACATAGAATCACGCTGGGACTGGTCAGCCTGACGGTAAGCCTGCTGCTTGTCGCCGGATTGCTGGGCATGATTCCCAATCCTGCGCTTCGTGAGGAGAAGGTTCGGCGCAGCTTTTGTGAGTCCACGGCAGTCAGCTTCATGGCACTGGCGACGCGCGTCGAGATTGAGCAGTTGCAGGCCACACTGGATCAGCTCAGAGAGCGAAATCCTGACGTTGCTTCGATCGGGATTCGACAGTCTTCGGGAGATCTCGTCATTCAGTCCGGACCACATCGCGAAGTCTGGGAATCTTCGGGCCCTGTGGTTTCGAACCTGGATGAGCTGATCGTACCGATTGAGGCGAACGGGGAGAAATGGGGACAGCTGGAAGTTCGCTGGACATCGGGTTCCGCCATCACCGTGCTGGGGATGACCGTCCGGCCGGACTTGTTACTGGCCGCGTTTGTGGGGCTGCTGGGTTTCGTGGTCTTTTCGTTGTATCTGGGCAGGGTGATGCAGCACATCAATCCCAGCCGGGTGGTTCCGTCACGGGTTCGGGAAGCTTTGAATTCACTTTCAGAAGGCCTGCTGGTCCTGGATCGAAAACAGTGCATTGTGCTGGCCAATGAATCATTTGCAGCGGCGGCCGGAGCAACGGCGGAGTCGCTGGTGGGAACTCGTCCGGATCGTCTTGGCTTCGAGCTGGGTGGCGACGGCGAGAACGGTGAATTTCCGTGGGAAACCACGGCCGGGAGCTCGCAGCCGATGAAGGGGGTTCTGCTGACCCGCGGCAGCGGACAGCAGCAGCGAACCTTTTCAGTCAGCACGGTCCCGGTTCGGGATCATCAGAACGAAAACCGAGGTGTGGTGGCCAGTTTCGAGGACGTGACGCGACTCCAGCAGAATCAGCAGGAACTGCGGGACGCGCTGTCTTCGCTGAAGAGTTCCACGGATGAAGTCCGCAAGCAGAACCGGGAACTGGAATGGCTGGCGACGCGGGATACGCTGACCGGATGTCTGAACCGACGCAGCTTCTTCCGTGATTACGAATCGTGCTGGCAGCGGGCGCGGGACGAGCAGCAGCCGCTGGCGGTCATGATGATCGACATCGACCACTTCAAGGCCGTCAATGACAACCATGGACACAGCATGGGCGACGAAGTGCTGCGTGGGGTTTCCCGGACCCTGCTGGAAATCATCGGCAGTCAGGGGCTGGTGTGTCGGTATGGGGGCGAAGAATTCAGCGTACTGTTGCCGGAAACCAGCATCGATCAGGCTGAGATGAAGGCCGAAAAGATTCGCCTCGCCGTCAAGGCGCTGACCTTTCCGGAGCTGAAGATTACTGCCAGTCTTGGCGTTTCGGCGTTGTGCCAGCATCCGGAATCGCCTCAGGATCTGCTGGACCAGGCAGACAAGTGTTTGTATGTCGCCAAACGCGGTGGTCGAAATCAGGTGGTCCGCTGGGACAAGGCCGAGCCGCAGATCGATGTCGCTGCTCAAAAGACTGCACCGACCGGCAGCACAGAACGCCAGAACAGAAAAGCCTCAGCCATTCCGTATCATGCCGTGGCGGCACTGACGACGGCCCTGGCTCATCGGGATCAGTCGGCCGCTGTTCACAGTCGCCGCGTCGCCGATCTGTGCGTTGCCACGGCTGAGGGTCTGCTGTCGCTGCGGGAATGTTATGTCCTGGAAATTGCGGCGCTGCTGCATGACATCGGCAAGATCGGTATACCGGATTCCATTCTGCGAAAACCCGGGCGTCTGACGGCCGAAGAACTGGAGATGGTGCATCAGTACAATCGCATGAGCGTGGACATGGTCCGCGGATCCTTCGGTGCGTCCGTGCTGACGGAGATTGTGGAACAGCATGTGGTCCACTTTGATATGAGCAACGCCGAACGCGGAGCCGGGCCGGGGCAGAAGCCTTCCGTGGCCGCCCGCATTCTGTCCATTGCCAATGCGTTTGACACCATGGTTTCCGATCTGTCATACCGGTCCAAGATGAGCCGTTCCGAGGCCTTTGCTGAGTTGCGACGTTGTGCCGGCAGTCAGTTCGATCCCGAACTGGTGGAACGTTTCATCAGTGCCGTGAAGCTGCGTCATCACGAGCATGCCGGCTCAGAAGGAAGGGTGACCCGGGAATCGGCCCTGTCGATCGGACTGCTGCTGGAACAGCTGATCGCCGCGCTCGACGATGAGGATGTTTCTCAGCTGGTGGACATTACGCAGTCACTGCAGATCGCTGCGGCCCGGCATGGTCTGACCGACATCGCCGGACTGGCGAAGACACTGGTTGACACGCTGGATGATGCCTACGACCAGATCGAAATCATGCAGCTGGCCGGAGAACTGCTGGACCTGTGTCGCTCCACTCAGAGCACGCTGCTGAGCGCAGAACAGGACATACCCGTCACGGCGTAGGTTGTTTTGTCGAGGGCCTGCCGAAGACGCCGAAGAAGCCCAGCGGCAGGGCGATCAGGGCATACCAGACGATCAGCGGGGGCAGAGGCCCCTGAGCATCGCTGGGTGACCAGCCCATGAAGTTGATCAGCAGAAACGTCACGATCGTCATGGCCGTGGCAGATAAGCCAAAGGCCGTCGCAGCGGGGCGACGACACTTCAGTCCGTTGATGGCCACAAACCACCCGATGACACTGGCTACCGGGCCACTGAAGACGATGCTCTCAATATCCACAAACGCCGCCACCACCGCAGCCACGGTCGCGATGGCCTGCAGCACAGCCCCGAGACGGAGCCAGCTCGACGCGTCCCGCGGTCCGAACCGTGGTCGGCTCGGTTCAGCAGCCACTTTCGGCGCCCGATAAGGATTGGCTTCGTCAGCACTGTCGCTGAAGGAATTCCGGGTTGCCATTCCTGAATCAATCCGTGGAAGTCAGCAGAACAGCCGTCGCTTTGTTCCGGCGACGGACGGCCGCGCCGATTAAATTCGGCACGGCTGCTTGAAAGACGTTATTGACGAGGTCGCCGGGCGTCCAGCCATTCCTGCTTCGGCACCGCGGCGGGATCGCGGCGAGCCCAGTCCGGGGCGGGAAACCAGCGGAGGCTGCTGACCCGCGGATAGGTTTCCCAGACATCGCCGCCATCCAGCACACGTGCGTCTGCGGTTTTCCTGAGTTCCGTCATCAGCCGTTCTTTCAGTCTGTTCAGAACTTCCGAGTACTTCGGATCGGCAGCAAGATTGTGCAGGCAGGCCGGATCCTGGCGGATGTCAAACAGTTCGTCGGCCGGGCGGTGCTGCACCGACCAGTTCAGATATCTGCCGAATTCAGGGTGGTCCCGATGTTCGATCAGGAAGGTCAGTGATGGGCAGGCATCGATGTCGTGATAGCCGCCGTGAGCGGACCCGGGGGTTCCCGACTGGACATCCCGGTCCGGTCCGTAAACCACGCTGTCAAACTTCATCGGGGCTCCGGCCGGCCAGCGTTCCGGACGGAAATTATGAATGTACAGAAAACTGTCAGTGCGGATTGCCCGCTGAGGATAACTCAGCGTGTTGAAACGTGACGATGAATGTCGCTCACGACCACTGAACACGGCATCCCGATCCGCGCTGACCAGCCCTTCTTTTTCTGATCGCAGTTCGGGCAGCAGGCTTCGCCCCACCACCGGATGATCCGGCGGCGGATCAACTTCCGCGGCTTCGTAAATGGTCGCGGTCAGATCAACAAAACTGACCAGATCGTCCAGCGTGCGTCCGGACGGAATCTGTCGGGGCCACGCCACGGCCAGCGGCATATGGATGCCGAATTCGTAGCAGTTGGCCTTGGCCCGGGGAAACGGCATTCCGTTGTCGCTGGTCAGAATGATCAGGGTGTTTTCGAGTTCACCGGCCGCCTCCAGCATCTTCAGCATCTGATCACAGTCGTCGTCGAACCGTTCCACTTCAAAGGCATAGTCCAGCAGGTCGCTTCGGATCTCGGGATGATCGGGCAGGAACGCGGGGACTTCCGCCTGCTCCAGCGTTTTCCCTTTTTGTCGCCCGGTCCCTTTCTTGTACGGACGGTGTGCATCGCGGCCACCGAACCAGAAGCAGAACGGCTGATCCTGCGGGCGCTGCTGCAGAAATTTTCGGAAGCCGCCGACGTTGCCGCCGGAACTGGAGAAGGACGGCCCGGCAGGGTTCTGCGTCCGCCCCGGCTTCCTGAAGTCGCCCGGTGCCCAGGCTTTGCCGGTGGTGCCGACGAAATATCCGGCGTCAGCGAGCCGCTCCGGAAACGTGCGGTATTTCGTCCGAAAATAACTGGCGTGTGTTCCCGCCTCTTCAATCATCCAGATATGCCGTCCGGTCAGAAAAGCGGCTCGCGACGGACTGCAACCGGGAGCCGGGCAGAAGGCGTTGTTGAACAGTACGCCCGCGGCGGCGATCCGGTCAAAAGCCGGCGTGCTGACCATTCGGGAACCATAAGCCGACGCGTGCGGGTATGACACATCGTCACTGATGGCGATAAAGATGTTCGGTCTGTTGTCCGCCTGCAGGGGCTGGAACAGCATTCCGACCATCCCGCAGACCACAGCGATTCTGGCATTGTTCAGCATATCCGGCTTTCCACACTGACCTCCGCACGCTCGGACCGGCGGAAAAGAGCAGTCAGGGCATAGTGTTTGCATCAGGTATCAGCGACCATGGCGCGTAGTGCGCAAGTTGGAAATTCATTATTTCTGATCGACCGCGTTCATGGATTATGCCATGCTTCGCCCCGAATCGGCAACCAGGTGACCGGTGGATTGGCTGTCGAAAACTGATGTGACCACCTCGGCAGCGGTGGTGCTTTGTCACCATCGGAAGATCGGATCAGCCGCAGGACGGCAGCCTTCAACGGAAAACGGTAGGTATGACACTGAAGGGCAAAGTTGCCGTCGTCACAGGCGCTTCGGCTGGTATCGGCCGTGAAATCGCAGGGCGACTGGCACAGGAACAGGCCTGTCTGGTGCTGGCAGCACGTTCAGAAGACCGGCTGCAGCAGGTGGCCGCTCAGCTGTTGTCCGACGGTTGCCGTGTCATGACCGTGCGAACCGACGTGACGGATCCCAACGACCTGAGTCAGCTGACAGACCGTGCAGTCGCGGAATTCGGCCGCATCGATATTCTGATCAACAACGCCGGGGTCGAATGTTTTGACTACTTCGAACGGCTGGATACCGACGACATTCTGCAGACGATTGAAACCAATCTGACGTCTGCCATCCTGCTGACGCGCCTGGTTGTTCCTCACATGCTTCAGCAGCAGAGCGGTGCCATCATCAACATGGCGTCCACTGCGGGAAAACACTGTCCCGCTTTCGAAACTGTGTACGGCGCCACAAAAGCCGGATTGATTGCCTTCACGCAGGGGCTGCGGGGCGAATATCTTGATCGGGGCATTTCGACCACGGCCATCTGCCCGGGCTTCACAAGACATGGCGGAATGTACGATCGCATGGTGGCCGCAACCGGTCGCCGGGCGTCCATGGCACTTGGTTCAACCACCGCCTCCGCGGTCGCCGACGCGGTGATCCGGGCCGTACGTTACGGTCCCCCGGAAATAATCGTGAACTGGCCGCCGGTCCGTCCGGCGATGGTGCTTCGTGAACTGTTTCCTCGCCTGGGAGAAATGCTGGTGACCGCCGTTTCGAAAAAATTCGTCAAGCGAGCGGTGGATGCCAGAACAGATCAGGCAGCGAAGGTGGCTGCCTCGGATGCTCACGGATAGTGCAGGCTGACCCTGACGGTCACCAGGTTCCGGCTGTCGTTGGCAACCAGCTGCACGATGCCTTCCTTCACCCGCGTCGACGGAATATCGGACAGACGAACCTGCATGGTCACGGCCTTCTGAACGTCTGAGACCGCCACGCCTTCGTCGAATTCAACATCCAGCTCTGCCGGCCATGCGTCCGCATGAGACACCTGCCACGCTGTCGGCATCAGAACCCGAACCATCGCCGTTCGCCGGGCAGACTTGTCCGCGCCGGCGACAAGCGCGATCTGAGAAGGACTGGCGATCGCCGCCTGCCCGTCCGGGTAGACCGGCCCGTTCAAAACCATCGGTACGGTCACCACAGGAAACTCGGGATCATCGGTGGTGGCAGCGACAAGGACATGATGGCGTCCCGGCGGAATGCTGCCGGACACTTCGCCGGTAATCGTGGTCCGGGCGGTCGGGACAATCTGTCCGGCGGGATTCGTCGACGCGTCGGCCGCTGCCACGGCAGGATCATCGGTACCGACGTAAGATGTCTGCACGATCGTGGGTGCCGAAGCGGGATTCACGCCGGCGGACACAAACCACGCGGTCGACTCCACGCCGGTCACTGACAGTGCCCCGTCACGAAAGTCACTGACGCTGATCTGAAACGGAATCGATCGATCCGTATTCTGCGACATGTACAGGGCGGTCGGCTGCACCACCACCATTTTTTCCGGAAAGGTAGCCTTGATCGTGAGCGTTGTCTGCCTGGGTTCCGGATCCGTGTAGTGCAGCGTCAGCGTATATTCATGTGGTCCCGGAGACTGATTCAGTGTCTGCAGCGGAACAACCAGCGAACCGATTTCACCGGGCGCCAGCTTTCTTGCCGTCAACTCAGGATTCATGCAGCCGCAGCTGCGTTCAACCTTTCCAAGCGTGACGGTTTCTGAGCCGTCATTGCGGAAGCGGAATTCTGACCGCAGAGTGGAATCCAGCGACACGGGGTCTTCACCGTGGTGGTACAGATAGGTGGAAAAGACGAGGGCGGGACGGGATCCGGTCGCCACCAGCGGCGGCAGCGCTGGCGGCTGCAGGCTGAAATACGCGGAGGCCAGACAGGGGCTCAACGCCGCCAGCACCAGCATCACGGTCTTCCCGCGGAAAGCCGGGGACGCCACCGCGTCATTTGATTTCGTCTGCGAAGAGGTTGTCGTCATGACTGAATCCCCATCCATGGGTAAGGGCGGACGGTGGCCGCGATATGGCCGACCGCCACCTGACATCGAAGCCGGTCCATGGCTTCTGACATGTCCGCAATCATATCAGCCCTGCCGGTCGACGAAAATGTGAATTGCCCCATGCTGGCAGAGTCGGCAATCTGCAGCGTCGGGGGAGATCTGTCAGCCGGGGTTCCGGACGCACGGATCGTCTCGATTTGGGGTAGTGGCTGTAGCCCTGTGGTGCTAAGTTTTCCGCCATGAACAAGCGAGGATTTATCGATGCCGAAACGGCAGCTCATGTGTTGCCGCTGGGCGTATTTCTGCTGATGCTGAGTGTCCCGGATCTGCTGGGGCTGGGGGCCGATCGCGCAGCGCCGGACGCGGCATGGTATGTCGCCAGGCCTGAGCACTGGCTGTTTCCGCTTCAGACCATCGTCTGTTTTGCGCTGCTGGTGGTCTTCCGGCGGTACTACCAGTTCACGCCTCATACCGGCTGGCTGCTGGCAGCTGCAGCGGGGGCCGCGGCCATTGTCCTCTGGATTGCTCCGGGGTACCTGTTTGAATCAGTTCAACTTGGCGAAGGGTGGTGGAAATACCTGGGGCTTGCCCCGCGCGTGGACGGGTTTGATCCGACTTTTATCAAAGAATCCAGTGAAACGTGGTACGTGGCGGCCGTGGCGATGCGGATGCTGCGTCTGGTGGTTCTGGTGCCTCTGGTGGAAGAGATCTTCTGGCGGGGTTTTCTGATGCGCTATCTGGTCGATCCGGACGGCGATTTCTGGAAGGTTCCGTTCGGGACCTTTGACCGTCGCAGTCTGGTTCTGGTCACGGCGATGTTCGTGATTATTCATGCTCCCGTGGATTACCTGGCTGCCGCCATTTACGGCCTGCTGGCTTACTGGATCGCCGTTCGCACAAAGAGTCTGTCGGCCTGTGTCGTCATGCACGCGACGGCCAATCTGCTGTTGGGCATCTATATTCTGACGACAGAACGCTGGGGCTATTGGTAAGAATTCGGGCCGACTGCCGGTCAGCCGCCGGGTATCGCGGAATCGATCGTGGTTGGATAAACTGTCACCGGAATCAATGCACGATGAATCAGCTGGCGGCGATCACCTGACGCCGTCGGACAGGCAGTGGATGCGGACCTGGACGGGATGCCATGAAACAATGAGCGACTTGTTGCAGTCGATACTGGAAGCGGCCGGACGTCAGCATTCGGAAGATGGTGACACGCACGATTTTCTGAAGGCGCTGATACAGCAGACATCCGCCAGACTGAAACTGCATCACCTGGCCCTGTGGACACAGCGCGGCGGAACGGCTCAGATTCTGACGCAGCTGGGCAGCAGAGTTCGCTCGCCCGACGACGGTCCGCTGATCTGCAGCACACCGGCCGGTCAGGTTCACCTGGCGACGACGGCTGATGTCGAAACTGAGCGTCGTCTGCTGACGGCGTCGGCTCTGGTTGACGACCTGCGACTCGTGCTCGACGTGACCGAAGGCGGTGCCTCAGTCGACGACGATGTCCTGCTGCACCTGACCGATATCTTTGCCGACCTGCAGCGTCGTCGGCTGCTGGAAGCTCATCTGCAGCAGTCTGACAGCGAACGCCGCGTGAATCAGCTGCTCACCCAGCTGCATTCCAGTCTGGATCAGTCGGTGGTCGCGAACTCACTGGCGACGGATGGAGCGGCCGTGCTGGGCTGCATACGTGCCTCGGTTGTTCGTCGATCCGGACGATCGTGGAACGTGGTGGCAACAACGGGCGTCAGTCAGCCGGATCACCGGTCGGACGCATCACGACAGATTCGTTCATGGGTGGAACAGGCTGCGACGGAACACGGTGTGGCGGACCACGGTGTGGCGGACCACGGTGCGGACGGCGGTTCTGACAGGCATCCGGTGGTGCGGCCGCTGGAACCGCAGCAGAACTGGCAGAAAGCCGGCTGGGCCGTCGTTCTGGAGTTCCCGGAACACGCGATCCCGGGCCAGGGGACGATCGCCTCAGAACAGTGTCTGAACACGGTGCTTCAACATGCCACTCTGGCGCTGGCGAACTGTGATGCCAGAACCAGAGCAACGGCGGTGGGCCGGGTCCGCAGCGGCTGGCAGCGGCTGACCGGGGGACGATGGGGGATTGTGCTGACAGCCCTGGCGGTGCTGGTCACCGCTCTGCTGATTGTACCGGCGACGCTGCGGATTGAAGTCTACGGCGCTCTGGCTCCGACTGAACGTTCCTTTGTGTTTGCTCCGGACGACGGCACCATTGCTGAGGTGTTTGTGGAAGACGGCACCCGGACAGAAGCCGGCAGGACGCTGTTGTGTGTTCTGCAAAACGAAGACCTGCAGGTGCAGCTGGAATCGATTGCCGGACAGCTGGCGGCCGCCAATGCGCGTCTGGCCGCGATCGATGCCATGCGCGGCACACGGATTCCCGGCGCGGACAATAACCGTCTGCTGTCGGCGGAACAGGCGGAACTGAAGGAAGAAGTGGTGTCGCTGACAAAGCAGGCGGACATTGTTCGGGAGCGACTGCAGCTGCTGAACGTCGTCTCCCGAATTGATGGCCGTGTCTACGGAGATCGACTGGTGCAGTTTCTGACTCAGCGACCGGTGACACGCGGACAGTTTCTGTTTGAAGTTGCCAACCCCGCCTCGGGCTGGCAGCTGGAGTTGAAGGTCCCGGAAGCGGATTCGCGTCATGTGCTGCGGGCTATGGAACAGCAGGACGCTCCCCTGACGGTCAGCTTCGCGCTGGAAACGTCTCCTGAATCCGTGCATCAGACTCAGCTGCGGTCGCTGGCGTCGTCGGTCGATCTGGACGAACAGGGGCAGCTGTCGACAAAGGCCTTTGCACCGGTGTCCGACAGCGATCTGCATCAGGAACGTCCCGGGGCCGGGGTGATCGCCTATATTCACTGCGGACAGCGTCCGGTCGGCTATGTCTGGTTTCGTCGAATCATCGAATTTGTTCAGCGACATACATGGCTGTAGGGGGCTGGCGGAACGAACGACGGTTGCACACGACGGCCGCACACAACGGGCGGTCTTGTGACATTCGGATCAGGTTGATATCAAGTCCGGGACGGGCGCCAGAAAACGGGGAAATCAATGAAACTGCTGATGTCACTTAGCACGGTGAAAATCAACATTCCGGGTCGGAACGGGTTCGGTCGGCGGCGGCAGACGGTGCGGGCGATCGGACTGCTGGTCGCCATTTTTGTTCCGCTGGCCGGTCTGTCATGCACCGCGGCCGCTGGAAGCGATTCAAAACGCAGTATTCCGGCCACCGGCTGTTTTGTGAGACTGAAGGACCAGGCTCAGGTGCCTGCCCGCGATTCGGGAGTGCTGGCAGAGATTCACGCGGAACTCGGTGACCACGTAGAGGCCTCAGACCTGCTGGCGACCCTGCAGGACACCGAAGCGAAGCTGACACTGAAACTGGCAGAGATTGATCTGGCCGTCGCTGAGAAACGAAGATCAGAATCGGTGGCGGTTGAGATCGCTGCCGCCGCCGTGGCGGCGGCCGAGCAGCTGCAGCAGCACGCGAAGATCGGTCTGAAGATCGCTCAGAAGGTGGCACAATCCGACATCGAAATTCGTCAGGCAACCGCCGCGGCCACGCTGGCCAATGATGCACTGGTTCGCGCACAGAACTCCCGCCGGGAATTCACCAGCAGCATCTCTGACCTCGAACTTGCGAAGCTTCAGTTCGAGAACGACAAGAGCGTCATGGATGTTGAACAGGCTCGATATAACCAGAGTGTGGAGGAATTGCGGAGCAGCAGCAGTGCGGCTCTGGCAGAACAGCAGAACGTGGCCGTCCGCCAGCGGACGCTGGAACTGGCCGAGGCGCGGATGGAAATGGATGTCGCCTCGCTGTCGGTCGACCGCATGAGAAAAGCAGTCGAGGTCGCAGCCGAAAAACTGGCCCGGCGCCAGCTTCGATCACCGCTGAGGGGGATTATCGTTGAGCGGCTGCGGCATAAAGGAGAATGGGTGGAAGCCGGCGAAACCGTGATGCGCATCATTCGCCTGGATCAGCTGCTGGTCGAGGGTTATGTCGAGTCCGGCCTGGTGAACCAGTCAACGCGCGGGCGGAAGGTAATGATTCAGGTGACCGGTCGCGGCAGAGCCACGACGCTGCCCGGCCGAATCATCTTTGTCAGTCCGGAAGTGGACTCGCTGAACGGCCAGGTTCAGGTAAAGGCCGAAGTCGAAAATCCGGATCTGCTGCTGCAGCCCGGGCAGCCGGTGGACATGGTTATTCTGGCGGAATAAAGAGCAACACGTGCACACCGATACGGTCTCTCAGACAATCAGCATGCCATGGATTCTGCGACGGGATCTGGAAGTCTTCCCGGCCGACGACGATGACGTGGCGTGGACGATCAAGGACCCGGTTCGGCTTAGTTATTTTCGCGTGGAATCCGAGGAACTTGCGTTTCTGCAGCAGCTGGACGGAAGGCAGTCGCTGTCGGACGCGATCGCACGACTGCAGCAGCGCTTTCCCGACACGGAATTCAGTGAATTCAGCCTGAAGACATTTCTGGCGACCGCCGTGCGGGCCGGGCTGCTGGTTCCGCTCAGCGTGGGATACGGTGCTCAGCTGGCTGCGGCCGCAAAAGCGGCTCGCTCGTCCGCCGTCTATCGCAAGCTGTTTTCGCTCATCAGTCATCGATTTCGCGGCATTGACCCGACAGCATTGCTGAACGTGCTGGATGACTGGCTCGGCTGGATCTTTCATCCTCGAACGCTGCGGGCGGCCGGTATCTTTGTGCTGATGGCGGCCGTGCTGGTGTTGACGCGGTGGTCACAGCTGACCGCCGAACTGCCTGCCATCAGTGAGCTGCTGACGGGCCGGAATCTGCTGGTGCTGGGCGGGACGGTGGCCTGTGTCAAGGTGCTGCATGAGCTGGGACACGGCCTGACCTGTCGTCACTATGGCGGCGAATGTCATGAACTGGGCTGTATTCTGGTGGGTTTTCTGCCGCTGCTGTACTGCGATGTTTCAGACTCATGGCTGCAGCGTCACCCGCGGCATCGCATTCATGTGGCTGCCGCTGGTATCGCGGTCGAACTGTTTCTGGCGGCCGTATTCGGCATGCTGTGGATCGCCAGTGTCCCGGGCGTCCTGCATTCGTTTTTCCTGAATGTGATGCTGGTCTGTTCGCTGAACACGGTTCTGGTGAACGGAAACCCGCTGCTGCGCTACGATGGCTATTATGTGCTGAGCGACCTGCTGAGGATTCCGAATCTGGGTGCGGAAGCCCGCAGTACCGCTGTGTCCTGGTTTGACCACATCGTCCTGGGCCTGACAGCGCCGCGACTGACCATGCTGAGCGGCCTCAGGCGATACTGGCTGCCGCTGTTCGGAGTGGCCTCAATGGTCTACCGGCTGGTGATTACGGCCACCATTCTGATGGTGATTCATGCTGCACTGAAACCGCTTCGGCTGGAGAGCATCACGCTGGTGCTGGCGGTCAGCGTGGGGCTGGGGCTGGGGATGTCGTGGCTGATCTTTTTTCGGCAGCGACTGTCGGCCGTGCGGCAGAATGCGGCTCGTTCCGGTCGTGCCGTCGTGGGTATTGCTGTGCTGATGGTTCTGACAGGAGTCGGTCTGTTCTGGCCGCTGCCGTACAGTATTGAAGCTCCCTTCAGCCTGTCTCCGGGGGTCTGCCAGCCAGTCTTTGTTTCGGCGGCCGGCTACATCGATCCGCAGGCCCGGACGGGGGATTCGGTCCGGCAGAATCAGATCCTGGCTGAACTGACGAACCCGTCACTCAGACTTTCTGTCGCCCGGACAGAAGGTGAGCTCAGACTGAATCAGGCTCGGCTGGCTCATCTGCAGAGCACACGATCAGAATCGTCCGCTGCGGCCGGAGCGATACCGGCGGCGGAACAGGCGGTTCAGAATGCGAAAGCACGTCTGCAGACGCTGAAGCAGAAGCAGCAGCGGCTTACGATTCGAAGTCCCGCCGACGGTATCGTATTTCCGCCAAGATACCGGACGCCGGTCAGTCAGTCGCCGCTGCAGCAGCAATTCTGGTCAGGGTGGCCTCTGGATCCGGCCAATCAGTCTGTCTGGCTGCCCGAACAGACTCTGCTGTGCTGGATCGGACAGCAGACGCAGATCCGAGCCATCGCGTATGTGTCTCAGGAACACATTGATTTTGTTCAGGAGGACGCCGCGGCCGTGCTGGAGTTCACCTCACTGCCGGGCAATCCGTGGCACGGGAAGGTCGTCAAGGTGGCGAATGCGGCCGACGAAGTGGCGCCGCCGGAACTCAGAGCCAGCGGGATGCTCGCCACAAAGGGCGAAAATGAAAGTCTGGCGGAAACAATGTTCACCGCTCAGATTCAGCTGCAGTCCGCCGGCCGGGAAACCGGGACCTCTGTGGAACATCAGCAGCTTTCGCCGCTGTATGCAACCGGCTACGTGCGGATTCGGTGCCGCCCGACGTCGCTTGCGGCCAGGTTGTGGCGACTGCTGTCGCACACCTTTGCCTTTGAAATCTGAACTGCAGCCGCGTGTGTCACGTATGTCGACGGATGGCGGAACCGGATCAGGGGATGATGAAGATCATCCCCGTAACAGCCGCCGCTTCCACAGCCGCGGCCTTCCACGACCATTCGGGCAGGTAGGCATCACTGCCGAATTCGTGACACGTCGGACAGTCGGGCAGTGCCCGAACGCAGCTGTTCGGAGGATCAACCGTCATCAGGTAAGGTGACAGCGCTGCCATCGATGTGAAGTGCAGTGCCGAATGCACGGTCGTCAGACATCCCTTTGAACGGCCACAGCGTTCCAGGTTGGGATCTTCAAAGTACAGCGGATTATTTCGAAAGCAGTATGTGTTGCGGGGAGCTCGGCGGAATCCGTACCCCTGAGTGAAGTAGCAGCCCGGAAAGTCGATATCCATGTACTGGCAGGCCTGATTTTCTGGCAGCTGCAGCCGCCGAGCATCGTCCTGAGCACCATTCGGGACCTCCGGAGGCGCTGTACTGACACCGTTCACGTCGATACTGCTGAGCGGCTGGAACAGTTCAGCGACAGTTCCGCCGCCGGTTTCTTCACACTTTGATTCCGCCGTCTCCGGAAACTCGTAATAGTCAGACGGCTGCGGGGCGGCGACACCGCTCGGCCGGTACGAGGTACGATAGGCCGACTGTGCCAGTGATGGCCGGCCCTGCAGGGCGCGATGGCCGGAATGTGCCGGTACATCGGTTCCGTTCAGCAGCTGCTGCAGATCATTCAGGTAGGTTTCGCCGGCCGTGGCGGTCACTGACTCATCCGGGCCCAGATCTACAACAGTATTGTTGGTCATCACCCAGTCACATTTTGAGCCCAGCAGCCGATTCAGGTCCTGCAGATAGGTACCTTCCGGACGCGGCGTGAGTTCTCCGCCCACCAGCGACTGCAGTTCGTTCATAAAGGAACCGGGCGATCGGACAGAGCCGGCCGCAGCCGCTTCTGAGATCGCCTGATCAACCGCACTGGGCGGCGACTTGGCAGTACCGAACAGGTCCTGAGCCGGAACCGGCGGGACCGGCGGACAGGATTCGCTGATCAGATTTTCCGGGCGGATACCGAGAAACGGAGACTGGCTGGAATTAAAGTCAGGGGCGTCCCCGATTCGTTCCGGGGCTGACAGAGAGAACGAAACGGGACGCACGGTGTTCAGGGGAGGCGCCGTGACGATCGGCTTGCCGCTGTCGGCCGCCGCGGTGTTTTCTCTTGTCCGACTCAGCGGCAGGGGGCCGGTAGTGGGGCGTTTTGAGCCCACTGGTTGTGTCGGAACCGGCGTGCGGACGCCGCAGGAACCGGCCTTTTCTGCGCCTCTTCGGGCTTCGGGACCGACTGAAGGTTCCGCGGCGGGGCACGATTCGGTCTGAACGGGGGCAGAAATCGACACCGCCGCGTCGCCGGACAGGCGTTCAGGGGTCTGCGTCAGCCCGTTCATGGAGGCCAGCCGGGGCCGCCGCGAAGCCCGCCAGCCATCGTCTGCCGGCAGGGCAGACATGGAAAGTGACAGGGCAAAACTGCTGAGGACAATTGTCCGTAGATGTTTCAGATTCATGATTCCGTCCGGTATTCCCGCTCGTTCCGCCTCATGCGAAAGACACCATTGTCAGCTTTCGGGATTTCCGGGTGAGTTCCATCGGGCAAAGCCGTCGTTCCGGCGGATTCAGGACTTTTCATTCCTTGCCGACCCAATTCAACGATTACATCTGCCCCACCCGTCAGGACCTGCAAAGTTCAACATTCGACCGGATAAGATTTGTCATTCTCCCTGCAAACCTCGCTACCCTTGGATTAGTCAAGACCGCGAAACCGATGTCGTTTGTCAGGGTCCACCTGTTCCCCGCTGTCAGCGACCCCTGCATTGCCAGAATTCCGGGATCTGAACATATGACCAGTTCATCTTTGCTAAACCGCCTCCGCCGTTTTCTCACGCGCCCGCGTAAGCAGGAACCTCAGAAAAAACAACGCCACCTGCGTCTGGTCCAGCTGGAAGACCGACGGGTGCTGAATGCGAGTCTGTCAATCGCAGCCGGGCTGGAAGGAATCGACCTGAGCGGGGGTGAGTCGCTGACTGTTCAGGACGGTGGGATGTTTGACCTCGGTTCCGGGGCCGACGTACAGACCGTGGACCTGGTGCTGGGAACGGGGGCATGGACCGTGGACGCGGGCCTCGACACCGATCTTTACGATCTGAGCGGCAGGACGCTGAAAATCGACCACAGCGTTTTCAACGATGGCGGCGCCATTCTGGGTGCCGGCAATGTTCTTCAGATTCGCGGAGAAGATACCACGACGGACACGGTCAGTCTGGACCTGGCCGGCGTGGACTTTATTCCGACCGGTGGCGTCAACTTTACGGGAGGCGAAGATCCCGGCGATGCGGACAATGATACCCTGACAATCACCGGATACTCGCTGCTGACACCGGACGGTATTGCTGATGTGACCGTCAACCACACGGGCGCAGAGGCAGGCAACGTCGTGCTGGACACCCTGGGGACGATCAGCTTTTCTGAAATCGAGCCGCTGGCCCTGGCAGGCACCGCTGCCGACCTGGTGATCAACCTTCCGGCCGGAAATGATGCCACGGTTGTGTTAAGCGACGACGTCGGGGCGGTCGCCGGTGTTTCCCAGATCGATGGTGCCTTCGAGGTGACCACATTCACGAATCCTCTGAATACACTGACGATCAACGATCCGCTGTTCGGCGCCAAAACGATTACCGTCACCGGACTCGACGCCGCCTTCACGGCAGACCTGTCTATTCTTGATGCCGATGCCGTCGACGACAACGCCGTCTCATTTACCGGTGCGCTGGATACGAACGACGGCGATCTGACCGTGGAAGGTAATACGGTCACCAGTACCGCTGCCGGCACAATCACGACCACGGCCAACGTGCTGAGTGTGCCGTCCGGCGATATCGATATAGATGCCCGGTCCGGTGTGAATCTGGCCGGAGCGATCACCACCACGGGAAACGCAGCGGATGGTGCCGGCGGCTTCGTCAGAATTGACACAGTTGACGGAGACATCACCGTTGCCGCCATCGAAGCGTCCGGAACCGGCACCGGCGTCGGTGGCGGTGTCCTGCTGAACGCCAATGGTGTAGACGCAGATGTCAACATCAATGGCGCCATTGCCACCAACTCGACCGGTGTGGTCACCATCACCGCCGACGATGCCGTCGCGCTGGCGGCCACCGGCAGCATCTCAGCCAACGGGACAGGCGGCGTCACGGTGACCGCAAACGATGCCGCGACAGACGGTGACAGTGGTGACGGAATCACCATGGCCACCGGGTCTTCCATCAATGCCGGCAGCGGAACAGCCATGTCCGGTGGCATCCTACTGCAGTCCACAGGCCTGAACGGCGGACCGATTCAGACACAGGATCTGACCACTCGAAACAACACCATTACCATCAATTCCGGCGACAGCGTCGATCTGCAGGCCCCCGTCATTTCCAACGGCGGACTTGTCAATATTGATGCCGTCACCAGCGTCAGCAGTGACGCCGCCGGCACCATCAACACCACCAACAACGTGGTCGCGGACGGCACGTCCGGAGCCGTCGACATTGATGCCGGCACCTTTGTCAATCTGGCCGGAAACATCACGACCACCGGTGTCGCTACCAACGGGGCCGGCGGTAACGTCAACATCGACACCGTCGACGGCAGCATCACCGTCGCCGCCATTGAAGCCTCGGGATCCGGTACCGGAGAAGGTGGTGTCATCACGCTGGATGCCAACGCTGTGGCCGCGGCGTTGACCTTTGATCCGGCAGCGGCTGTCAATCTGGCCACCGATCAGATTACATGGGCGGCACACGGACTGCAGACGGGTGACCGCGTCGGCTATGACAACGGCGATCAGGCAGGAGCAACGGATCTCACGCCGCTCACCACCGGCACAGAT
>JAVKCM010000203.1:0-44432 GCA_040222735.1 Fuerstiella sp.
CACACATTGAGACGCACCGGGAGACCTTCGGTCGATGTTGTGGTCGGGGCGGGAGACCCGACCACAAACGGGTGGCATCGGCAGTTACAGGAAAATGTGGCCGAAAGTCCTGACGACTTCCGCGACCACAGGGTTTGCGGACCGGCTGCGAGGACCGGCGCTGAAGCACTCCGGAAACCGCCGTCGGCGGGGGATGTCTGCAGAGCCGGCCGCACAATCGGTGCAACCGGACTGGAGAATTACCCTGTCATTACAACCGTCAAGGTCGCAGGCGGTGTTCCGGCGGACGACGCTCAGGTCCGGGAAATCCGCGTCAGTGTTGTGATTCGGAAACTAACGTTGCCTCGAATGAAGGTCGCGACTGGTGCGACCTTCGCGTTCGAGCACCTTTGGTTTGTCCGTCGCGATGGTGATGAAGACGACCCTGAATAACGCCGATTCGTCCTGTCGTTCGCACTCCGAGTGCGACCGGACGCTGCGGCAACACCTGCTGACGGTGAACGTGGAAGACTACTTCCAGGTTGGCGTCTTCCAGAAATTCATCAGCGCGGACAACTGGTATCGCTTTGAATCACGGCTGCAGCAGAACGTCGAACACGTACTGGAACTGCTGGAACAGCATCAGACCGTGGCCACGTTCTTCGTGCTGGGCTGGATTGCGGAAAAACATCCTCAGCTGGTCCGCACGATCCTGAATGGTGGTCATGAACTCGCCAGTCGCGGCTACCTTCATCAGCCGCTGCTGACACTGTCCCGTCCGCAGATTCGGGAAGATCTGCAGCGTTCAAAGGCTGTGCTGGAAGACATCAGCGGCCAGGCGGTCGATGGTTTTCGTCTGTCTGATGGCTGGCTGGATAAAGAGACACTGTGGCTGCTGGAGGAACTCGCCGCTGCCGGGTACCGATACGATTCCAGCCTGATGCCGCGTCAGCGCGACTTTGCTGATCAGCCCGAATGGCGTCAGATTCGAAACGTGCAGACGGCCGGCGGTCCGCTGCTGGAAATTCCACTGACCACCATGGAACTGCCCGTCGGCTGGATGCCGATTGCCGGTGGAAACTACCAGCGACAGGTTCCCGATTTTCTGATGAGGCGGCTGGTGGATCGCGTTGTTATGTCCGACCGCGATCCGTTTGTTATGTATTTTCAGGTGTGGGAACTGGATGAGCAGCAGCCGCAGCTAAGTGTCGCTGACCGCATGACCCGGCTGCGACACTATCGCAAACTGGGCAAGTATCGCCGTATTCTGCCGCAGTATCTGAAACGATATGCGTTCACCTCGATACGTGATCACGCGTTGCTGGACAGCAGCCCGCTGAGCGCACTCGCCGATGGCCGCCGCACGGCTCCTGACCGCCACACGGTCGCCGCGTCGGGTTGCCCGGGACAGCATTCTGCGGATTCCGATGTGGAATCCGGGACCGCCGCTGCCTCGTCGGCCCTGGTAACCGCCACACCCGCCCGCACCGGATCTTCCAGTACTGGACCTTCCAACGCTGGCTCTGCGAACATCGGGACTGCGAACATCGGCTCTGCCAACACCAGCAGTGCCAACACCGACTCTGCCACCGGCAAGGTGGTCAGCAGCCAAGCGGCGACTCAGACATTCGACTCAGGGACGCCTGGCACACAGAAGTCCGCGGTGACCGTGGTGATTCCGTGCTTCAACGAAGAAAAGTCACTCGCGTATCTGGCCAACACACTCAGCAGCGTCACCGCTCGTCTGGCAGAACACTGGCAGCCGCGGATTCTGTTCGTCGATGACTGCAGTACCGACAACACCTTTGCCGCGCTGCAGGATCAGTTCGGCGACGATCCGGACATCCGGATTGTGCGGCATGAAGTCAACCGGGGCGTATCGGCTGCGATCCGCACGGGCATTGAGCACGCTGAGACGGAAGTGGTGGCGTCGATGGACTGCGATTGCAGTTACGACCCGCATGAACTGGCCGGAATGCTGCCACTGCTGACGGACGATGTTTCCATGGTGACTGCGTCTCCCTACCACCGGGACGGGCTTGTCCGCAACGTTCCCGGCTGGCGTCTGATTCTGTCACGAGGACTTTCGGCGATGTATCAGCGGCTGCTGACTCATTCGCTGGCCACCTGGACCAGCTGTTTTCGAGTCTACCGACGCAGCCACATTCTGGATCTTCCGCTGCACGAAGACGGATTTCTGGGCACGGCCGAACTGGCCGCTCAGCTGGTGCTGCATCAGCGCCGGGTTGCTGAGTACCCGGCAACGCTGGAAGTGCGTCTGTTTGGTCTGTCGAAGATGAAGACCATCAGGGCCATTCTCAGCCATCTGCGACTTCTGGCGCGGATTGCCGTCACGTCCCGCGGCGGCCTTCAGAACACGATCGTGAACACCGGATCAGACGAGCCTGCCGAACAACAGTCGGCTGAGTCCGGAAACGGGCCGCGTGCCCAGGACCGCTTTGAAGACAATTCAACCTCTCCACCAACATCAGAAAGAACTGAGACCATGCAATTGCCATCCGATCAGGACTCCACCGGCCGCACACTGGGCGCCGAAGAACTGGAACTGCTGCGTCAGGTAATCGACTCCGGCACACTGACCAGCACCAAAGGGCAGTTTGTCAGGCAGCTGGAAACCGAATTTGCGAAGAAGCTGGGCAGTCGGCATGCCTTTGCCTGTGCCAGCGGAACGGCGGCTATCCACTGTGCGGTCGCGGCCATCAATCCGGAACCTGGCGATGAAATCATCACTACCTCAATCACCGATATGGGCGGGCTGACGCCCATCATTTATCAGGGCGCCATTCCGGTATTTGCCGATGTGGATCCGGCCACGTACAACGTCACGGCCCGATCGATTGAAAAAGTCATCAGCGAACGGACACGGGCGATCATCGTGACGCATCTGTTCGGCAATCCGTGTGAAATGGCCGCCATCCAGGAACTGGCGAAGCGGCACAATATTCCGGTGATTGAAGACTGTGCTCAGGCTTTCCTGTCGACTTATCAGGACCGTCACGTGGGCACGATCGGGGACATCGGCTGTTTCAGCCTGCAGCAGGGCAAGCACATCACCACCGGTGAAGGAGGCCTTGTCGTGACCAACGATGACGCGCTGGCCCGCCACATGTTTCTGTACATCAACAAGGCATGGGGATACGGCGATGAGAAGCCGGATCACTATTTTGCCGCTCTGAACTATCGCATGAGCGAACTTCAGGGGGCGGTCGCCGTGGCTCAGCTGGAAAAGCTGGAAAATGTGGTGGCTTCCCGTGTGAGGCTGGCCGAAGCGCTGACCACCAGGCTAAGCGGCGTCGCCGGAATTACCACACCGGAGATCACGCCGAACAGTCTTCACACGTACTGGAAGTACTGCCTGAACGTGGATGCCGGTGTCATTGAAGGCGGTTCTCCCGGTCTGGGAGCCGAGCTGCGAAAACTCGGGATTGCCTGTGCTCCGCGATATATCCAGAAGCCGGCCTTCGAATGTCAGGTGATCCGGGATCAGGTGACCTTCGGCAGCAGCCGCTGGCCGTTCACGCTGGCCCGTCCGGAAGCCGTGGACTACAGCCGGGAACGTTTTACCGGTACCTACGAGGCTCTGCAGCAGGTTCTGGTGCTGCCGTTCAACGAATGCTACACGGATGAGCATATTGAATTTCTTGCTGCGTCCATCCGTGAAGCGGCCGGCTCGCTGCGGAAAACCACCGCTCATCGCGTGTCTGTGTGACACGTTGATCATTCACGGCCGTTCGCCGGACGAACGGCCGTCACAACCGGATGGCCGGGCCTGAGGCCCGGTTGTCTGATGTTTTGCTGAATTCCAAGCCTGGACACAGTCTGTCTGTGTCTCATCACCCTGAAAGTCCTCTCATGATCTCCAAAGTTCAGCCTGAGTTTGTCGTTATCGGTGCCGGTGGGATTTCGAAAGCCTACGCTCAGGCATTTGCCAACGGTCTGCCGTTCCGCCTTGTCGGCGTCGCCGACATCAACCTGGAAGCTGCCCGGACGGTCGCTGACATGGTGGGTGCCCGGGCCTTTGACGACATCGAAATCATGTGTGCCGAGCTGCAGCCGACCGCGGCCATCGTGTGCACACCGCCGAACACCCACGCTCCGATCTGCATCGAGCTGATGAACCTGGGCATGCATGTGTTGTGTGAAAAGCCGCTGTCGATCACGTCACACGATGCTCGTCGCATGATCAGCGCCGCGGAACACAACGGTGTCACCTTCACGATGGGTTCGAAGTTCCGTTTCGTGGAAGACGTTCAGGAGGCCCGCCGCATCATTGAATCCGGCCGACTGGGTGATGTGATTCTGTTTGAAAATACGTTTGCCGGTTATGTCGACATGTCCAACCGCTGGAACTCAAATCCGGAAATCAGCGGTGGCGGCGTGCTGATCGACAACGGCACACATTCCATTGACATCATGCGTTTTCTGCTGGGTTCAGTGACTGAGCTGCAGGTTGTGGAAGGCCGCCGCATTCAGAATCTGGATGTGGAAGACACGGCGCGACTGTTTGTCCGGAATGCATCCGGAGCCATGGGCAGCATCGATCTGTCGTGGAGCATGAACAAGGTGCAGCCGCACTTCATCAGCATCTATGGATCGAACGGAACGCTGCTGGTGGGCTGGAAGGAATCCCGCTACCAGCTGGCCGGAGACAGCGAATGGAAGGTGTTCGGCAGCGGCTACGACAAGGTGGCCGCGTTTTCGAACCAGCTGAAGAACTTCGCCGGCGCGATCAGCGGTGAAGAAGAACTGATCATCGATGCGACCGACGCACTGGCTTCCGTTATGGCGATGGAAACCGCGTACGAAGCGCTCCGCAGCAGCGAATGGCACCAGGTTCAGCAGGCCGATCAGGCGTGGGTGCGTCCGGGCGTCGGCGCCGGCGTGCAGTAGAACCGTGGCCGACCGACACTCGGAAAGCGGAAAGCCGAATGTCGTTTCCTGTCGTCTGTTCAGTCTGTCTTTCCGCCACTCTTTCCCGGCTTTCCATCAATGGCTATCAAAATACACTCCACCGCTATCGTCGAACCCGGTGTGACTCTCGGCAAGAATTCCACCGTCTGGGACAACGTCCACATTCGTCGGTCGGCCTCTCTGGGGGACGACTGCATTGTGGGAGGCAAGTCGCTGATTGCCTGCGGCGTGCAGATCGGAAATCGCGTCAAAATCAACTCGAACGTCTACATCTGCAGCGGTGTCACGATCGAAGACGGTGTGATGGTCAGCGCTGGGACAATCTTTACCAATGATCGGTTTCCCCGGGCCGCCACGTCCGACCTGCAGTCGCTTCGCAGCTCTGAGCCGGACGAACACACGCGGCCGACCGTTGTCCGCGAAGGCGCCACAATCGGTGCCGGCTGCATTGTCGGCTGCGACCTGACCATCGGAAGGTTCGCGATGGTCGGCATGGGGGCGGTCATCACGAAGTCTGTCCCGGATTTTCATCTGGTGATCGGCAGCCCGGCCCGATCCGTCGGCATTGTCTGTCGGTGCGGACAGCCGATTCATCGTTTCACGGAAGCAGATGATATTCTCAGCCCGCTGCCGGTCAGCTGCGAATGCGGCCTCGCCTATGAAATCGACGGACCGACCGTGACGGAACTGTTTGAATTTGATCAGCGCGGCGTGGCGCTGCCGCGTCCGATGGCCAGCCAGCTTTGACAGGTCTGAAACACAATGCCTGAATTTCCTGATTACCAGCAGAACCAGACTGATTCACGCCCACAGAAATGGGCCGTCCTTGGGGGCGGCATGCTGGGCATGACGATCGCTTATCGTCTGAGTCAGCAGGGACACGATGTGTCGCTGATTGAAGGGCGGTCGAATCTCGGCGGTCTGGCAGACGCATGGCAGGTCGGTGATGTCACGTGGGATCGGCACTATCACGTGACGCTGATGTCGGACTTTCACGTGCGGGAGCTGTGGAAGGAACTGGGTGTTGAATCCGAGATGGACTGGGTCGAGACGAAGACCGGGTTCTATACCGACGGCCGACTGCATTCGATGTCCAATACGCTGGAGTTTCTGAAGTTTCCGCCGCTGGGGCTGATCGACAAGCTGCGACTCGGAGCCACCATTTTTCGAGCCTCGCGGATCCGTGACTGGCGTCGGCTGGAACAGATTCCCGTGGCCGACTGGCTGACCCGGCTGTCCGGGCGGCGAACCTTCGAGAAAATGTGGTTGCCGCTGCTGCGAGCCAAGCTGGGCGAATGCTGGAAGGACACGTCCGCCGCCTTCATCTGGGCCACCATCGCCCGGATGTACGCTGCTCGACGATCCGGCCTGAAAAAGGAAATGTTTGGCTATGTCCGCGGCGGCTATGACCGCATCCTGAAGGCCTTCGAAGCCGCTCTGGTCAGCCGCGGCGTCGATGTTCGCTGTGATCTGCCCGTCCGACAGATTCATTCCACAGCGGAAGGCCCGCTGATTGTGGAAACCGCACACGGCGAAGAAGTGTTCGATCGCGTCGTTTCGACGCTGCCGTCTCCGGTGCTGTCGCAGATATTGCCCGGACTCGGCAACGAAGAACGAGCACTGCACGACAGCATTCGCTACCACGGAATCATCTGTGCGTCGGTGCTGCTGAAGAAACCGATTTCACCCTACTACGTCACCAATATCACAGACGACGGAGCGCCTTTTACGGCCGTGATTGAAATGACAGCGCTGGTCGATCCTGCACAGCTGGGCGGCCGTCATCTGGTCTACCTGCCAAAGTATGTGGTTCCTGATGATCCGGCTTTTGAACAAACGGACGCCGACATCGAACGGCAGTTTGTCGGCGCTCTGGACCGGATGTATCCGCACTTTTCACCCGACGACGTCAGAGCATTCAGAATTTCCCGTGTTCGTCACGTGTTCGCACTGCCGACCCTCGGGTATTCAGAAGGTGTGCCGCCGATCCGGACGAATGTGCCTCATGTGTTTGCCGTCAATTCTTCTCATATCCTGAACGGAACGCTGAACGTCAACGAAACCGTGAAACTCGGAAATGATTTCGCCGCCGAATTCGGACTCGGTGTCGGAGCTCGCCCGAGACAGGGACGTCAGATCAGCGACGCCGTTCCGGCAGGTGTGTGATCGTATTCCACGGCGGTTCCACCCGCAGCCACTCACCGCATTATTCAGCCGGAAGCGACAGGGTCCTCCGGCAGGTCACAATTGATCCCCCGCATGGTTGTCAGCGTTGATCCTGTATTCGGGCAGGCTAAAGCTGACGTCCGGCGATTGACTTACAGACAGGACAGAAAAGACAAAGATGCCCGGCACCAAACCGATTGCCAGTCTGTCGCTCGATCTCGACAACAAATGGTCCTACCTGAAGACTCACGGCGACGCCGGCTGGGATCAGTATCCCACGTACCTGGATACGGTCGTGCCGCGATTTCTGAAGGTGCTTCACGAACGCCGCCTGGCGATGACGGTCTTTGTGGTCGGGCAGGATGCCGCGCGTGAGGAAAATTTTGAAGCACTGGCATCGATCTCCGCCGCCGGACACGAAATCGGTAATCATTCATTCCGACACGAACCGTGGCTGCATCTGTACACCGAACAGGAACTGGTGCGCGAACTGGCGCTGACCGAGGAACATCTGGAACGGGTCACCGGCCAGTGCCCGATTGGTTTTCGAGGCCCGGGGTTCAGTTTTACAAAGACGCTGCTGAAGGTCATGGTCCGTCGGGGCTATCAGTATGATGGATCCACGTTCCCGACGTTTCTGGGCCCGCTGGCGCGACTGTACTACTTTATGTCGACGCGGCTGGACAAAAGCCAGCGCGAGGAGCGGAAGGAACTGTTCGGACGGTTCAGCGAAGGCTTTCGTCCTCTGCGGCCGTTCGAGTGGCAGTTTCCGGAAGGCCGGCTGACGGAAATTCCCGTCACCACGATGCCGATTTTCCGGACGCCGATTCACGCCAGCTATGTTCTTTACCTGGCACAGTTCTCACCGCTGGCCGCAAAAGCCTACTGGCAACTGGCACTTTCGATGTGCCGCCTGACAGGGACCGCGCCGTCTCTGCTGCTGCACCCGCTGGACTTCATGGGCGCCGACGACGACCGTGACCTGGCGTTTTTCCCGGCTATGGGCCGGCCGGCGGAACCGAAGGTTGAGCTGGTGGCGTGGATGATCGACCAGATGTCGCGGCACTACGACGTCCGTCCGATGAAGGACCATGCGGCCGCTGTCCGCCGCACGAATGCACCGGCCGAAACGCACGTCACCGCCGCCGATCCTGGCACTTCAGAATCACCATCAAAACGATCTGTCACCAGACAGGCCTGAAAAGACGGATGTACTGCCCCCGGAAGTGACGCGTCGATGTGATTTTCGCCGACAGACCGTCTGAACAACAGTATTCACCATGTCAGAATCCTGGCCACAACCTGATCACCGCACGCCGCTTCGTCGCTGGCTGTTGATTGCTGCGCTGCCGTTGGCGCTGCAGCTGGTGGTTCAGGCACCGGTGGAACCCGTGTTCAACGGAGACTCTAATCGACACGTGATGACGTCCGTCTTCTTCCGGGACTTCCTGACCGATCTGCCGCTGGGGCATCCGAAGCAGTACGCCGAGCAGTATTACGAACAGTATCCCGCACTGGGACTGCTGATCTGGCCGCCTTTGTTTCATGGTGTGGTCGGGGCGCTGATGACGGTTTTCGGGACTTCAGTGTGGGTGCCTCGAGGATTCGTGCTGGCGACCTTCGGGCTGGCTGTGTTCTGCCTTCATCAGATAAGTCGCCGCCGCATGTCGGCCGATCAGTCGGCGCTGGTGACGGTGGTCTTTTCTGCCATGCCGATGGTCTTCCTGTACAGCCGGCATGTGATGCTGGAAATGCCGACGCTGGCACTGTGTCTGTTGTCTGTGGACCGCGTTGACGTCTGGTTAAGAACACAGCGTCTTCGGAACCTGTACGCCGCGGCTGTCGTGGCGGCGCTGGCCGCTCTGACCCGCTTTGACGCGGTGATGCTGCTGCCCACCCTGGTACTGCTGGCGGTGTTCGAAGGTCACTGGAAGCGACTGCTGAATCGGCATGTGCCGCTGGCTGCCACCGTTGCTTTGATTGTGCTGGGACCCACGTACTACGTCATCTGGCGCGAAATGGGCGATCTGCATCTGCGTCAGGCAGCGGAAAGTGTTTCCGGCACAACCAGTCAGATACTGGCCAGCGGTTCTTTGTGGTTCTATCCGTCGAAGATTCCGGAACAGGCCGGCTGGGCGGTTGCCGGCCTGATGATTCCCGGGCTGATCGTGGCTTTCAGAAAACAGCATCGCGGTGCGGCCGGTGTCTTCGCGGCCCTGCTGATCGGTACTTATCTCACATTTACTCCGCTGGCCGAACTGCGGTCACGTCATGCAATCTACTGGCTGCCGGCGCTGGCGTATTTTTCCGTGCTGGGAGCCGGCGTGCTGTCCACACGGATGGCCAGCGTGGTCAGAAAACCAGCGGCCGGCGGATCGCTGCTGCCCGTGGCAATACTGCTGGCCCTGACGGCCGTCGCCACGCTGAAGGAAAGTGTGTTCTGCGTGACCGGATATGCGCAGGCGGCGACGGTGATTCTGGACCAGACCTCACCCGGAGACACCGTGTTTGTGGACGGCTGGTGGGACGGTAATCTGACCTATCAGCTGCGACACCATGATCCCGGCCGCTCACGACGAGTTGTCCGTGCCGACCGGATACTGTACGACTTCACCAATGTTCCAACCGTCGACTTTCGGCAGTACGTCAGTTCTGACTGCGAAATCCTGCAGGCCATCGCGGATGTCGCGCCGGCCAGTATCGTGTTTGAAGATCCTCAGCCGTTCGGACGTATTGAAATCTCTGAACAGATGCGGCGGCTGATCATGACGACACCGGAACTGTTCCCGTTGAGGAAGGTGGTGCCGGTCAGTTCTACCGTTCCTCAGGCACGTTCGTTCGTGCTGCGCATCTTTGACGTCGACCTGGTCCGGCTGCACGCCCATATTCAGCACCTGAATACTGTGGCAAAGGCAAGCCCCTAAGCCCGGATCTGCGGCCCGGATCATGGCCTCAGAGCCGCAGGCGGATTGTTCTCCGTTGTGGCCGATACGCCTCAATGTCTGCTGCAATTCTGCAACATGGTCGCCATTCTGATACGCACTACCGCCAAAAGCGGCGGGCCGGCAACTTTGTCACAGTGATCGGCGCCGCAGACCTGATTCCGCGGGAAGAGTAGTACAGTCTTTTTATTCTATCGTCAGATTCTTTGATCGCTGCCCCATGAGCCGAGTCGCACCGTCTGCCAACTTTCGTGATCCGGTCGGATTGCTGCTGCGTATGCTGAAGTCGCGGAACCGAGCGGCCTATGGCGCGCTGTTTCGGGAAGGGCTGCGTCTGGGGGCCATGCCGTTCGACAGGGTGCTGAAGCATTTCGAAGCTCGCACGCTGTCGGCGTCGTCCGAATCGCCGCATCCTCAGGTACTTATCGTGGGCGCACCACGCAGCGGCACCACACTGGTTTATCAGGCACTCGCCCATTACCTGAATGTGACCTCGCCCAGCAATCTGAGTGCGATGTTTTTGCAGGCACCGCTGACCGCCGCCCGACTGCACAGCTGTCTGCCGTCGTTCAGCAAACCCGATTTTCGCAATTTCTACGGACAGACAACGCGACTGAGCGGACCCAACGACGCCTTCCATCTGTGGGACCGCTGGCTGGGCGACGACCGCTATCATCCGGCTGAATCGCTTTCTGAAGACACGGTCGCGGATATGCGACGGTTTCTGAATGCCTGGACGCTGGCCTTTGACCGACCTTTCCTGAACAAGAATAACCGCAACACCAGCTGCATCAGTCTGCTGGCCAGACACCTCCCTGCGGCAAGATTTGTGGTCGTCCGACGGAATCCACTGTATGTCGCTCAGTCGCTGATCCGGGCCCGAGAACAGGTGCAGGGTGACAAATCGGTGGGCTGGGGGCTGCAGAGTTCCACCTCCGACGACTCGGCCGATCCGCTCGGCTATGTGGACGATGTCTGTCAGCAGATCATGTCGATCGACCGCGATATGGAACAGCAGCTGGACCACGTGTCGGCAGACCGGGTGATCCGGGTGACGTACGAAGGGTTCTGTGAACATCCGCAGGAAACGATCTGCAATATCGCGCTGGCCTTTGACGGGGTCGAGCTGAATCCTAACGCCGCATTGCACGAACTGACGCCGTTCGAATCATCCCGGCCACTGACGCTGTCGTCGGAGGAAGCGGCCCGGATCAGAGCCAGGCTGCAGCCGTCATCGGACCCAGCCGCGGCAGTGTCGCGTTGTTGATTCCTGATTCGCAGGCAGGATGCTTGCGCCACGGCCGGCCAACGGCCGGCGTTGCTACACTAAGACCTCCCGTAGCTGGGGCTTCCAGCCGCAGCAGATAGGTGGTGGGTTTTTTTTGCTGCGGCTGCAAGCCCCAGCTACGAGTCGCCGTGTCGCTTTGTTGATTCTTGATTCGCAAGCAGGATGCTTGCGCCACGGCCAGCCAATGGCCGGCATCCGTCGCCACACCGAGACCTCCCGTAGCTGGGGCTTCCAGCCGCAGCAGATAGATAGTGCGGTTTTTGCTGTTGCTGGAAGGCGCAGCTACGAGTCGTAGTGTCGTGTTGTTGATTCGCAAGCAGGACGCTTGCGCCACGGCCGGCCAATGGCCGTCGTCTGCCGAGTATATCGTGCGGTGAGGGTTTGCTTCGCTGCCGATCGTGTGCTCAAATCCGGCCGGCTGCCTGAGCAGACCATCGTTGCGTGACCGCAGAAGACGGTCACGGAGCTCTTCCATCGCCGCAGCACCACCGCGGTGGCTGCGAAACGGCTGAATCACGCTTCTTATCACTCACCGGTTTGTCCTTCATGTCACAGCGTAAGATCAAAGTCACCATCAGCGGAACCGGATTTGCCGGCGATTATACGGTCGGAACTTACTCTTTGATGCCGCACAAGAACGGTGTCGAAGTTCAGCTGGCCGGCGTCGTTTCCGGACGGATTGAGAATGCGGAACGGTTTGCCGCGAAGCACGGTATTGCTCAGGCGTTTGCAACTCATCAGCAGATGCTGAACACAGCGAAACCAGATATCGACAACATCTGCTGTGCCAATTTTGCGCATGGGCCGTACAGCATCGAGGCGGCAGCGGCCAGAGTGCCGGTGATTGTCCTGGAAAAGCCGCCGGTGATCTGGCCGGGCTATCCGGACGGGCGGACGGCCGACGCGGCGACACGCAAGACAGAGTCCATGGAGTATCTCGGTGGCGTTCTTGACGCCGTGCGTTCCGGCGGTTCAAAACTGCTGTACGCGGAAGACTTCGTCTATTTCGACGGTATCAAGGGCATTGTCGAGCTGCTGGTCGAGGCCCGGAAAAACAACAAGGGGAAGGTGCTTTATCAGCGGGGTGTGTGTGCACACCAGGGGTCTCATGCGCCCGCGTACGACACGCCCTCAAAATCCGGTGGCGGGGCGCTGTTCAACAAGGCCTGTCATCCACTCGGGCCGGCCTTGTTTCTGAAACAGGTGGAAGGAATTCTGGCGGATGGTCGTCCGATCCGACCGGTCCGGGTGTCTGCGGCAGCGCTGCAGGTACTGAAACATCAGCCGGACAGCAGCGGTGAACATTTCCGGGTCATGCAGAACGTCGATGATTTCGGCCGGATTACGGTCGTCTTTGACGACGAAACGATTGCCGAAGTCATCGGGCATGACCTGAGTATCAGCGGCATTCGCAACGAGTTTTCTGTGATCACCGATTTTGCTCAGTACGACCTGCGCGTGAATCCGAATAACGAAAACGAGGTCTTTCTGCCCAGCGCGGCCAACGCCGGGAATCTGTTGCTGCGAGAAAAGCTGCCTACGCCTCAGGGCACCAGCTTTCCGCGACCAAATCAGTTCTATGCGCACGGCTATGTCAGCGAAATGAGCGACGCCGTCGACTGTGTGCTGCATCCGGACCGCTATCCGCAGTCCGGCGCGCTGATGGCATGGGACACGATGGCCGTGCTGATGGCGGCTTATGAGAGTTCGGATGTTGCCAGTCAGTTCGTTGATATTTCCGAATACACGACCAGCGGACGGCAGTTCACAGAACAAGAACTGCCGAGCCCTGATCAGTTCGGCGCTGTTTTTCAGCGGTGTTGACAACAATCGTCCAGGCGGGTGTCCGAAGCGGCCGGCTGCGTACGAGCGTGTGGCAGCGAACGACTGCCGTCGGCCAGCTGTCTGCGAACTTTCGTCAGCGAGCGGCTGCGGGCACATTTTTGCGTGCCACGGTTCCCAGCAGTTCCGCAAGGTTCAGTTTTACGTACGGCTGTTCGGCGGCCGGCTTTGAGTGGCTGGCGTTGGCGACGTACAGAATGCCGTCCTGAGGCACAAACAGCACGTTGTGCAGGTTGGACTGCATTGCCACCGGACGGCTCATCAGCCACTGGCCGATTTCCGCATCGATCTGACCGTGCTTCTCGGTCACGCGGGACCGCAGAGTTTCCAGACGACTGCCGGCGGACAGCACCACGGCATCCGGAATGCCTGCACCCAGACGTTCGTGTGACTGGCCGGGGTGGATGAATTCAATTGATTCGGGCAAAGCGGCGACTCCGACGGCGCGATTCGTCTTGCCGTCGGCGAATACATAGTAGTACTCACACGTGCGAGGACTGTCGGTCCACAGCCGCATCACCTCATCCAGTGTGGAGCATTCTTCCAGAGCACGCCGCATCAGCGTGGCCATCGGAGCTCCGTCCCAGTTGCCTTCGCCGCGACCGCCCATTTCACCCAGCGAGATCGCCTCGATGTTCATGCCGCTGACGCTGCCGACAAACGACGCATAGCCGACGTTGGCAAAGGGCAGATAACCTTCCGGGTTCACAATGAAGGTCGTTGCCGCATCCTGCAGTCCGATGGTGGTCATGTAATCCAGCACTCGGCCGTGGTACAGCTTGCCGTCCTTTGTTGCACTGTTGAATACGGCGAAGCCCGAGCAGTGAAACATCTCTGGAAAGACGTTCAGCACGTTCAGCGTGTCGCCTGGCAGGTCCAGAGCCGCGGCCAGTGCCTGCGTTTCCTGTTTATGACGTTCCGGAATAAACGGCGACAGCCGTGCATACGCGGCTTCCAGATCATGTCGAAACCAGTGTCCGGTACGAATAACATGTGCCGTTCCGAAGCTGCACAGCACTGATTCGATACAGCGAAGTGATTCCTGCTTCAGCAGCTGCCCGTGAGCGGTCCCGATCTGTTCCGGCGTGCCCTGCAGGATCGCGACCCGCTGCCCGTCGATCCAGCGCAGTTCTCCATGAGACACCTTGCGATCGCGTTGCGGCGGATTCTTCAGCACCGGTGCCGGAGCCAGAATTTCGGTCGCTCGATGAACGCCGCGCAGCAATGTCCGCTCCAGTTCGGTACGAGACAGTTCAACAATCTTCAGGCCGTCCAGAGAATCTTCCGCCGGAGTGGCCACGTTCGTCAGTTGCAGATGCACCGTTCCGAAATCCGCCGTGACGTCCAGAGTTCCCGGTTCGGGAAAGGTCAGCGGGCTGTTTTCGGCCAGCATCCAGGTTCCGGACGCCGCGTCGCGTTCGACCTTCAGTTTCTGGCCGGCCATGGCCACGATCGTGTCGACCACGCCCGGATTAAAATTCGACAGCAGCGTCACGGCCGGCATCACAGAAGACTGCGGGCTGACCAGGCGACCACCGATACCCAGCGGACTCAGACGCAGCCGTTCCGGCACCTCGCCCGTGCCGACAAAGGCCACCTTGTGCAGCGGCAGCACCATGGCCGTTGAATCTGCTCGGCGACGAATTTCGACGGCATAGTCCGTATGTGTCAGAGACAGGTCGAAGGCTTCGTCGTCGAAACGCGCCAGTCTGAGCCGAATCGGCTGCTGCCGGCCGTCAATCCGGATCTGAAGCTCACCCGTCAGTTCGAACGTCTTCTGACCGCCTGACAGCATCTGCAGAAACGGCTTCAGTCCGGCGTTCAGCGACGTGGTCGTCGGCGAGGCGTTCTCTGCCATGGCCGAACCGGAAAGAATGCTGACAACAAGAAATGCCATGGCGGAACGGGCAACGCACATCATGATTAGCTCTGCCTAAGGTACTGAAGAAGACAGCCACTGCGGCGGGTGACGGCCGATATGATAGCGTCTCTGCCCCTGAGGAGTTGTAATTTCAGGGGAAATCCCGAAAAGGGGCATCAGGGAACGCCGACGTGGGTTCGGATCCGGTGCCCGTTGCCCAGTGCCTGTCTGGATGACAAAAAGTTGTTACGCCGGCCGGCCAAGCGCGTTGAGAATACAGGCGTTTTCGCCAATAACCGACTTGGAAGTCCGTTATACAGAAGTATCCGGACAGACTGACAGGTGTCGGGTTTTACCGCTGAGGTCGCACGGCTGCCTCCCAGTCGTGCAGCAACTGTTTTAATGTGTCTGCGCTTTCTGTCGGCAGCAGGTCGTCGGCTTCGTGGGGGTCTGCCGCCAGATCGAACATCCAGTCTTCCGTCTGCCCGCCGTCCGCTTTTCTCACGTATTTCCGGTCGCCGTGACGGACGGCCGACCATGTCCGGTCTCCCCGTTTGCCGCGCCAGAACATGGTACGCGGATAATCGGCGGCGCCCGAAGTCACGTGACGGATGATATCCTGTCCGTCCAGCGGCACAGACGATACATCAATGCCGGCCAGTCGCAGAAACGAGCAGGTCAGGTCAAACGTCAGACACGGCTGATGACAGGTGGTGCCGGGTTTGATGTGACCGGGCCAGCGAATGATCAGAGGAACCCGGATACCGCCCTCAAACGTCGTGCTCTTGGCGCCTCGCAGTCCGGCCATGTGACCGGCGCCGGCGAAACCACCGTTGTCTGAGGCGAATATGAACACGGTGTTGTCGGTCAGTCCCGCCTGGTCGACGGCGGTTTGCAGCCGTCCCACTTCCGAATCCAGATCCTGCAGCATCGCCACATAGGCGGCCGGATCCGTCTGCATCCAGTTGTCCGCCGTCACCACCTTGTCTTCGTCATCCGGGCCCTGAAACGGGAAATGCGGGCATTCGTGTGACACGTACAGAAAGAACGGCTGAGCCCTGTTCTGCCTGATAAAGTCGATCGAATCATCCGTGATCAGATGAGTCATATATCCGTCGCGGTAGACCGGCAGACGATCTCGGAACAGGACGTGCAGATCGCTGGTCTCGCGGTGGTTGAAGTAATGGACGTTGCCGCCGAGATAGCCGAAGAACGAATCCCAGCCATGCTGAATCGGGTTGAAGTCCGGTTCGTATCCCAGATGCCATTTGCCGAACACACCGCAGCGATAGCCAGCGTCCTTCAGCCGGCCGGGAATGACCGTCTGCTGAGCCGGCAGTCCCAGCTGATGCTGATCGGCCAGTCGGATGGCTTCGTCGTACCGACCCACGTTTCCGGTGCCGATAGCGCATTCCAGTCCGCCGGCCCGCTGCTGATAACGACCCGTCAGAAACGCGGTCCGTGTCGGACTGCATTCCGGGCCGTTCGCATAATGCTGAGTAAACCGAACTCCGTCCCGCGCCAGCCGGTCGATGTGTGGTGTTTCGGCAACCGGGTGGCCGTAACATCCGAGGTCGCCGTAGCCCAGGTCATCGGCCAGCAGAAAGACGATGTTCGGCTGCTGCTGTGCAACTGCCGACGGTGCCGACAGACCAAAACACAGCAACAGCGCTGTCAGAATACATGTTCCGTTCATGGATGACCCTTTTGTTGACAGTCATAAAGTGGCTGTCAAAGCGAAGCCTGTTAAGCCTGTTGATGGTCAGTCCCGTGCAAACAGGGACTCTTCCGGCGCCTGATAGCGGACAGCCAGGTCAGGCGTCAGAATCCGTTTCTGGCCGGTGGCCAGTGACCGCACTCCGGCTTCCACCAGACCTGTTGTCAGCAGCGTACGTTCAATCGGGGCCGGCGACCGGCCGGTCAGAAACGTCTGTTCTGCTTTCGACATCAGCATCGCGGAATAGGTCACGTTTGGTGTTGGCGGCAGGTAAAACAGCGTCGACAGCGGCTCGTCCTGACCCTTCAGTCTGGCTGCGAAGGTGAAGTCCTGAACCAGTCCGTCCAGCAGCAGCATCGTGGCTTTGGTGCCGTCCCGGTATTCGACGCGGTAGGCAATCGGATCCTGCACCCATTCCCGGATCTGTGTTGATGTCGGATAGCGATGACTGAATGTTTCGGGCTGCCTGAGCGTCTGGCTTCGTGCAAGGCAGGCGTTGAACAGAGCAGGGTCCCACCCGCCCTTGTTCCAGCTGCCCGATGCCATGGCATCCCAGACGGCCCGGCCGCGGAGTGCCTGCACGGCGGTGACCCCCGTTTCACTGCCCCGCCGGCGTTCTGCCATGCATTGAATCGCTTCCAGCGCATGGAAATCGTAGTGGTCGATCGGGCCGGCAGAAATGCACATCATTTCCTCGACTTCAGCACCCCACGGCATGTCAATCGACGGCATCCGCCAGGTGACCGGCAGAGACGATCCGGCGGCAAAGCCGAAACCCAGTTCGCGCGACGTTTCGACCATTTCGCGGGCCCAGGCCGGGTTCCATGACAGATGCTTGTCGTTGAACATTGGCACCGCCCGTCCGTCGGACCGGAACACGTCGGTTACCTGCCTGAAGAATTCATAGCGAGGATACTTTTTCTGGCCTATTTCGTTTCTGGGATAATCGCCGTGTTCGCCGATGACCAGCACCGCGTCCACGGCCAGCGTATCGCCTCCGCAGCGGACGGCTTCCGCCACCGACGGATAAATCGGAAACCCGAACTCGCGGGACCGGCTGCGGCTGAGATCATTTTCCGGAAACTGGTCGACGTAGGCCGCCACGACCTCAAAGGGCGGTTGATGCCATGATCCGCGGATCGGGTAGCCATGCAGAAACCGCTCAGCCATGTGCCACGCATGAGACGGTTGGTACCACACGGTGGTGATGACTGCCAGACGGCGTTTTTCGGAACTCACCGCCTGCGCCATGCTCATCGGGTTCACAAAAAGACCGGCTCCGGCAGCTGCGACAAAACTGCGTCGCGTCAGCAGATCAGATGTTTGTTCGGTACTCATTGGCTCTTTGGGTGTGATTCAGAAATATTGCCTGGATGCTCTATACTTACAAAGCCGGAGTGATGCGACAACTGTGCTCCGGATGAAGCCGGCTCAGAAACCGCTTCGCGGACACTTGAAATCAGTGTGACTCGGAAAGAAATGAACGTGACGCAGATTCATCTTCTATACGGGAAAAGCGGCATGGTGCTGCGGTTGCCGAATAACGTCCCGCTGACAGTGGTGCGCAAGCCCCCGATGCCGATTCCGGCCGATGCGGACGCCGCCGTCAGAAACGCGATCGACAACCCCGTCGGTGTTGCTCCGCTGGCCCAGCTGGCTCGATCGGCCGCCAGTGCCTGCATCGCCGTCTGTGATATCACCCGGCCGGTGCCCAATCATCTTTTTCTGCGTCCCGCGATTGAAGCGCTGCTGGAAGGCGGTATTGCTCAAGACAATATCACCGTTCTGGTCGCGACGGGACTCCACCGGCCGAACGAAGGGGCAGAACTGGAGGAACTGATCGGTGATCCATGGGTTCTGCAGAACGTGACGGTGGCCAATCATTTCGCGCGCAACGATGCCGACCACGTGTACCTTGGTACCACGTCAACACGCGGCACCGTTGTCCGGCTGGATCGCCGATTTGTCGAAGCCGACCTGCGCATCGCCACGGGACTGGTGGAACCACATTTTATGGCCGGCTATTCCGGCGGGCGAAAAGTGATTGCTCCGGGACTGGCTCATGCCGAAACCATCACCACGTTTCACAGTGCGCGATTCATGGCGGATCCGCAGGCCAGCAGCTGCAATTTTGTCGGCAATCCACTGCACGAAGAACAGCTTGAAATCGTGAAGATGCTGGGAGGAGCACTGGCCATCAATACCGTGATCGACGAGCGGCGCCGACCGTCGTTTCTGAACTTCGGTGAGATCGTGGAAAGCCATCAGCAGGCGGTCGACTACGTCCGTGAATATTGTGAAATCAGTGTCCCTCGACGGTTTCACACAGTGATCACCAGTGCCGCCGGATATCCCCTGGACGGGACCTACTACCAGACGGTGAAGGGTATGGTCTGTGCCATGGATATTCTGGAACACGGTGGCGATTTGATCATCGTCTCAGAATGTTCTGAAGGCATGGGGTCTCCGGAATTTGTGGAGTCTCAGCGCCGGCTGGTGAGTTCCGGCACCGACGCCTTCCTGAGCAGCATTCTGCAGAAGTCTCATGCCGCGATTGACGAATGGCAGACACAAATGCAGACCAAACCGATGAAGATCGGTAATATCCATCTGGTCACGGCGGGTCTGCCGGAGGCCGATCACGACCTGACGGGCGTCCACGTGAGCGCATCGCTGGACGAAGTCGTGCAGGCCGCTCTGCGCCGCAGTCCGGATCGCGCGGTGGCCGTGATTCCGGAAGGACCGTACGTCGTCCCGTTTTATCGAGCCGCTGAGGCTGTCGTCGAAACGTAACTTAACGGATACCTTCTGCCGACTCACCCGGCTTTCATTGCACACGGATGCCGGCATCCGGCATAGTCAATGGACGGGAGCTGTATTCGTAACCACAATGCGCGGGCACACCCGCAGCGTCGCCTTTCAACAGATCAGGCGTCGTCCCCTTTTATCGGAACTGCCATGTCTCGGTACCTTCTTTTCCTCGGCATTCTGACGGCGACCCTGAATGGCAACTACTTCAGTTCGCCGATCTGCATCGATGGAAAACTTTATTGCGTCGACCTTGACGGCACCGTGTCTGTTGTTGCTGCGTCTGCTGAATACAGACTGCTGGCCAGAAATGTGCTCGATCGGCTCTCCAAAGCCACGCCGGCCGCAAGTCATGGCGATCTGTACATTCGTACAGAGTCGCACGTGCATTCGATCGGGGGCGAATAAGGCACGGGCCGAGTGTTGCTATGCTTCCTGAAGTAGGAAGGACATCGTGACAGCTTCAAAACAGTGCCGTACTTGTTGGTGCGGGCGTTGAGGGAGCCTGAACGTGATCACTGTTCTGCTTGTAAGATAGGGATTTAACACCGTGGTCCGGTGTCTCGCGCTTGATTTGTCTCCGAACGCCAGTCAAGATTATTTTCCATAGCCCCCCAGCTAACCCATTCTTTCTGTTGGCGTCGTGGCAATCTTACCGGCTTACAGGCGGGATTTCTTCAGGCGACGGACTCAGGTGACTCTGACACGGGTGGCAGCGGACGGCGAGCCGTTTTCTTTGTGGTTCCAGAGGAGAGTTCGGATGCAATTGAGCTGCATCGGTGCCAAAGTTTCAGGTGCACGCACGAAGTGGCAGCATTGTGTCTGCGTTGTGACGTGTATCTTACTAAGCGGGCAGTTGGTTTCGGCACACGCGGCTGGTAAACCAGGCAACTCAAAGGGCGGGAAATCTGTTGACCAGCAGTTGCGAGCTCTGTTGGCACAGCAGGGAGTAGGTCCACTCGACCCTGGACCCGCTCAGGATCCGGCGAAGGTGAAACTTGGACAGGCCCTGTTCTTCGACTGGGAGTTGAGTGGCAATCGCGATATCGCATGCGCTACCTGTCATCACCCGTTCCTGAGCACCGGAGACGGTCTGTCATTTCCGATCGGAACGGCTGCGGTGGTTCCCGGAACGCTGGGGCCGTTTCGAGAGATTGGTCCGGATCGCGAATTTGTTCCGCGAAACGCGCCTGAGATCTTCAATCGGGGTGCAACCGAGTGGTTCTCGCAGTTCTGGGACAGTCGGGTCATCGATACGGGCGGTGGGTTCATCAGCCCGGCAGGCCAGGCGCTTCCTTCCGGGCTCCCCAGCGTGCTCGCCGCCCAGGCCATGTTTCCGGTCACATCGCGTGATGAAATGCGAGGGCGTTCCGGCGATCTGGATATCAACGGTGACATCAACGAAATTGCCCTGCTGGCGGATGATAATCTGCAGGGAATGTGGGACGCACTGATGCTTCGCCTGTTGGCGATTCCCGGCTACCAGACACTGTTTGCAGGCGCCTATCCGGAAGTGGCGCCAGAAGATCTGGGATTCGAACATGCCGCCGCCGCGATCGCCGCTTTCGAAGCGGACGCGTATACATTTCTGGACAGTCCGTGGGACCGATACCTGTCCGGCAACAACCGTGCACTTTCAACAGCGCAGAAACGCGGGGCGCTGTTGTTCTATGGCAGTGCAAAGTGCTCGACCTGCCATTCGGGTTCTCTGATGACCGACCAGCAGCATCACAACATCGGAGCGCCGCAGCTGGGGCCGGGGAAAGGGGCCGAGGCACCGCTGGATCACGGCCGCGGTCGCGAGACGGGACTCTCTGAGGACCGCTTCCGATTCCGGACGCCGCCCCTGCGCAATGTGGAACTCACGGCCCCGTACATGCACAGTGGCGCCTATGGAAATTTAACAGATACGGTCCGCCACCACGCGTTCCCGCTGTTTTCACTGCTGACTTACGACCCGGAAGAACAGATCGATCAGATTCAGGTCCGGGATACTTACGAGCGGCTGAATCAGGTGGCCATGGTATTCGGAATCGAGTACGCCAGTCTGCCGCGATATCTCTCGAAGCACGAAGTCCGGGATATCGTCAGGTTTCTCAGGGCTCTGACCGCGCCCCGGATTCAGCAGCGTATGGATGCCACAATTCCGGATTCTGTTCCGAGCGGACTACCGCTGGACCGCTGACCATCGGCTGGCATCTTCTCCGAAAAAGATTCCTGCCGCGGAACCGCAGCGGCTTTGTGATGAGCTCGCCTCCCGCCGCAGTCGCTTCGACAGACACAAATCCATCAAGTCGTAATGTGTAGCGGCGCAGAGCACTGCCCTTGCCGGTCCAGTAACTTTCTGTGGCGTAGAATGACAGTTCGTTTGAGGCGCCAGGCAGCGCGGACGGCGTTTCCACCAGATGCCACCCGAGCGCCTGATGGCCATAGTTCCACGTATCCGGACGCTCGGGGCCGGGCCGCAGAAAGGATTCATTCCAACGTTTGAATCGGACGCCATCACGACTGACCATGAGCAGGCTGTCAGTGATGGCTGTGCCGTAGCGCCGGTTGATCGCGAGGCGCTTTTCGCGGTGCGCGCGTTCCGGCAGCGCTTTTGTTGATTCGGACCAGCCTCGGTCGAGATAGCGCATCGGAAACCCGATGAACAGGTGTGGAGCTCGATGGTATGGCTTGATGACGTTTGTGTAGAGCGCCTCCTCAGGCGAATCGACATAAACCAGATCGGCTTCGCCCTCCCAGTGCAGGAAATCCTTCGAAGTTGCGGTGCGAATGGAGCGGATGCCTGTGGGATTCGCAGTCGCGGTGTTGTTGTCGCCATGAGCGAAATGTCGCCAATAAGCGCGGTACTCACCCCGCACACTGTCCCAAAAGGCGACGTTCTGGGAATCGAAGGCCCCGTTTGTAATCACCGGACGATCGACCATGCGTTTCCAGTTCAGGCCGTCTGCGGACTGAAACGGAAGCATGCCCTTCGGGTTTGAGGCGACAAACATCCCCTTGTACCGCGCCTCGGGAACGGCTGCCGGATTTTCGTCGATCGTAATCGCGCAATAGCCGGCATTGAGCTTCATCGATCCTATCTGATGGTCCCGCAGGACGATATTGTTGTCCCTTGATCCCTGAAACTCTACCAGTCCCAGACTGGGTTTGCGCCAGTGGATGCCATCGTCACTCTCTGCATAGCAGGTGGCTCCCGGCGAGGGACGGATCCGCCTTTTTGTCTCGTCCAGTGAGATATTCCACGCCTTGTAGTACATACGATATAAATCGCCATCCCGGAAGACGCAGTGGAATCCGCTGGTACCGGTTCCTTCCCAGGGCGCGTCAAAGACCAAAGCGACTTCGCGCGGCTGAGGGTGATGCAGTTGAAGTCGCACTTCTCGTTTCAGCTGCTCGATCAGCGAATCATCGATAAACAGTTCACGCCGCGAACCGATGTCGATTTCCGATGGCTGTGATACCTCTGTGTGGTCGGCAGCCATTTGTGCCGGGACAGCCACGACCAACACGGCAACAAGGCTCCACAGGATGCGTGCGGCAAAGCGCAGGGCCACGGCGGGACTCCTGGTTGGATCGGGAACGGAGGTTTACGGACGACGGGCGTCGTCGCGGTCGCTGACAGCCCGCGAATCAACGGCATGAAAATGACGATCAAAGTCGCAGCCGCTTGTTCAATTGCACGGGACATCGGTGAAGGTGTCATTCGACTCGCCGGTTTTTTACTCGGTCATCGGATCGATTTCAAATGTCTGCCACCGGTTCGACAGTCGATCCGCTTTGAGCAGGCAGGTTCCGATCGGGGACACAGCACCTTGGCCAGGCACGGGTCAACAGTTGCTTCTTAAACGAATGCCCGGGCAATATTGCGTCTCTCCCTCCTGAATCACCGAGTTGAACGCACGTGCTCAGGTGTGCGGATGTGTCGGGCGTGGAATGCAATATGAGCGGAATCGCACGCGAGACAGGATCGTTCAACTGTGTGGCAGTGGTTGCCCGCAGCCCTGCCACACGAGAGCTGCGAGCGAGACCCCGGAGCGGGGTATCGCATCGCCAGAGTTTCCATCGGAAGCTCAGTCCAACCTCGGTCATCCGCTGAGACTCACAACGTGCATAGGCTCTGGTCCCGGCCCCCAAAGGCACAGCACGGCATGACGTTTGCATTTCCGGGTCGCGTTCGCCTTTCGTGAATTCACAAAGCAGGTGCGTCATGCTGGTGCAGCGGTTGATTCGAATTCCTCTTCGCACGATCACGGTGTTGTCGTTTGCGATGATCGCTCCGGACGCGACCAAGGCTCAGACGGAGCAGAACTACGAAGCGGAAGCTCAGTATTTTGCCGCGGTGATGAAGGGAGACGAGGCCGCAGTGAAACGTCATTTGCAGGCCGGAGTTCGGGTCGACGCCACGAATGCTTTGGGCCTGACGGGGCTGCAGCTGGCTGCATATCAGGTTCAGCCGCACGTAGTGAAAGCTATTATCGACGCGTTGCCTGCAAAGTCGAAAGATCTGAGCGGCGAAGCGGAAATCAGCTTTCAGGATTACCTCGATTCGATCTCATTTGACACCTATGCGGACGACTCGCTGCGAACCAAAGTGCTCAACGGCAGGGCCGCGACGGGCCAGACCGCTCTGCACCTCGCAATCGGAGCGATCCCAAAGCAGGAAGCCACTTACGCGGAGATTGTAACTTTGCTGCTGGAAGCTGGCGCGGATGTGAATGTCGTCGACCACGCGGGAAACACGCCGTTGCATCTTGCGGTTCGGAATGGCTATTCGCAGGTCGTGAAGGCTTTACTTCATCACCGGGCGGAGACCACGATTCGCAACAAGTCGAGTCAGATCCCGGCTGATTTCACGACTGACATGGCTCTGCGACGCATGCTGGCCGACGCGGAAACGCTGCAACCGATCGTCGAAAACGACACCATGCCGCAGAATTCAAACAAGGTTCGTATCATCGTCATCGGCGAGGACGGCAAGTCGCGCGAAATCGATTTCGATTCCCTCGGAAAACCGGGCCAGTTGAATCCGGCGGGCGTGGATCCCGACTGGAATCCCGGTGGCATCACGGACTTCGAGTCTGGCGAACCGTATCAACTTTCGACTCAGCAATCGCTGTTGAAACAGAAGCTCGGCAACCCCGACTTTTTCAACATCGTGCTCATCGCCGACGACCTTGGTACGCGTGTCATCAACACTCGACTGGAAAAATGGGTGTACGCTCGAGGTGGAAAAATGTTTTCGTTCTGCGATGGCGAATGCACAAAGATCGTGGACTTCGAGCCGCCCGAATTCAAAAACAAAACCGTCGTGCACTACCGACCGACTCAGTTTGCGGCCGGAATGACTCAGGCGGACATCGAAAAACGATTTGGCTCGCAATTTCGCCGCAAGTCGCTGTCTGAAATGAATATTCGAAGTGCCGATCTGAAGGCTCTGGAATACTGGTCCGACGGGACGGTCACGCTGGGGTTTGCTCAGCAGAAATTGATTCTGGTTCAGGCATCGTGCCGGTCGATACCGCGTCCGTAGGCGTCGAATTCGTTCAGCACGCTGCTGTCGTACGGGAGTAATTCGAGTCCAGTGGATGAAGGCTGAGTTGAAAAGAGAAACGTCATGCAGAAGATTCAAATGCAAACAGTTCACCCTTCGATCCCTCGTCGCCGCCGCGCCGTTGCGGAACCGGTCACCGTTCTCGCGATGGTCGCGTTGGGATTGTCTGCGTTGAGCCTCGGTCAGAAGGGGCATCGAGGCTACGAAGCTGCGCTGGCCAATCGAGAGATCTCGGCGAACATCTTTCAAGTTCGAGACGGCCTGCGAGACCAGTTGCAGAACAAATACGAACGGATGCGGAACAGCGGCCAGCTGACGACCGCTGAGTTCGAACTGGCGACTCACCGATTGCGGCAGGACACGTCTGACATTGCCCTCCAGAACGCGGCCGACGAACTGGCGAACAAGCAACGCATTCTCGCAGACGATGCGTTCTGGGATTTCGCGACGTCGGCGTATTTGTCGGCGGTGACATCGGGGGCCGGCGAACTGCTGGGCCCTGCCGCCGGAAATGCCAACACGATTTTCAAAGGCACCAAAGATAGTTCAGTCGTCGCAGGTATCTTCGACGGTTTTTCTGCGTTCGATGGGGCTCTCGGACTGGCATCGACCGGTTCGAATCGGCATCTGGTGAATTCGTCCGACTTCAATGCCGCCGCAAACCGAGCCGGCGATCGATTGCAGGGTGGAGACCATCGGACAGGCGACACGAACGTTCTGCTTCGGCAACGTATTCTGGCGTTCTTCGACAAATGGTGCCGCGACAATGAAGTCCTGCGACACCGAGAACAGCCCAACCACGAAAACTGGGTTCGCCAGTGGCGAACCGGTTTCGAACAGCGCTGCCAGTACGATTTTGTGACCTATGTCCGAGAAATCCTGGCGGCAGAAGGCTGGCAGGTGTCGGGGCAGGACCTGGAATCAAGAGCATGGCAGGTGCTGACAACCAGCCGAAATTATCTGACAACGTTTGGCCGCGATTATTCTGGCCAGTATTCATACGTGACGACAAGCCAGAGCGGCCAAAAGACGACTCATAAAATGAGTCTTCAGGATCACCGCAACGGCACGGCGACAATGACTGTCTACCTGCCACCAAACATCAATGTCAGCGAACTCCCCCTGATCGGTCTACCCGCGTCGAACGAAATTCGCTTTCCTTTGGAGGCTCAAATCGATCGCAATCTTTCTCGCGAAGTCAGCTTCTTCACCACCGGAAAAGAACTTCATACTGTCGCTTCGGCACTGGTGAAATTCGGCGTGAGGCTGAAGGAGGGACTGTCGGCGATCTTCGGCGGGAGTCAGCGAGATATTCAGGTGCTGGTCGACCGTTCCTTTGCTGAAAACTGCAGGCTCAGCCTGAAGCCTGTTTCCATCGATTCCCCGGACCTCGACATCACATTCCGGGGCACGTTCGTCACCGCATCGGACGTCGGCCGCATCGTCACCGAAAAGAAGGCACAGAACATTACTGTCCGGGCACAACGGACACGCTGATTCAGTTTTTCGTATCTGATGTTCTGATCGGGGACACAGCACCTTGAGGCTCAAGTGGTATCTCCGAGATCCGGCCCATCTTCGGCGACCGGGGGGCGCAATTCTTTTCACGTCCCACGTGGCCGAGGACATAGCCGTCGGTGTCAGCCGGCGGAAGTAGACGCGGACATCGGAAACAAGAGCCCCGAACGGGGCGACAGCAGAGTCATGGTGACGCCGCTGCCCTGACCCCATTCGGGGCCTCGCGGGACGGGAACGCCTCGTGACCCGGTGTCGTCACACCGGGCTATGTGCCCACGCCACATTCGTGGCCCCCTGAAAACGCTGCAGACTGTTTGCGCCGTGCATCCCGCCCCGCCTTACCTTCCTGCGTTGCTCGACGCTGAGGCGGAAGCTCATGAGCTACTCTCGTTTGTATCATGGATTCGAACCCACCGAATTGTTCGATCCGGATGCGTCGTGTGAAGTGGACGGGCCTGCCAACGCTGTCTAAAGTCAAGGACGACGTCGTCGGCTTCAGGTCGGCGTTTTTTTCTCAGCGCACAGGCTGCGGCATTGAGGGGCAGAAAGGTGACATGAACGACCTGCTCAGACCATCGGGCCAAATGCTCCCGGAGGCACCGGAATATCCCGTCTCATTTTAAGAGAATCGCCGGCGTTTGCTGCACAGCTGTCGCTGTTCTGTCAGTCGTCGCCGCTATCGTCACCGTCGTCATCGGCGATCTGTTCATAGATCAGCGCATCGGGACTGGCACCAAGATCCAGCAGTGTGTTTTTCAGATCCCGGACCATTCCGGGGGGACCGCAGAGGTAAAACGGTTGATCGAATCTGTTTATGCGACTGGTCAGCCAGTCGCGGTCAACCCGACCGTGTTCGTAATCCGGGTGAGTTTCTCTGGTCAGCGTACAAACCACGTCGCGGCCCAGCAGGCGAAACAGTTCGCCCTGCAGAATCACGTCCCTGTGTGTCCTGTTGCTGAAGAAGAGGCGGTTTCCCTTCAGTCTGCCCGACCGTTCAAGTTCACGGAAGATTGCGATGAACGGCGTAATCCCAGCGCCTCCCGCGATAAAGACGCCGGGCCCCTGATATTCGATCGCGCCCCACGGATCGCTGAAGATGACGCGATCGTTCACCTCAATCTCTCGCTGCAGCTGCTTCGTGACACCGTTGCGATCCGGGTACGACTTGATGATCAGCTGCAGTCGTGGATTATCCGGCAGACTGGTCAATGTGAAGGGACGCTTTGCGTCGCGCCAGCCAACCTCATCGATGGCGAGTTCGATGGCCTGCCCGGGACGAAAGTCGAAGCCCTGAGGCTTTTCAACAATGTAAAGACTCACATCAGGCGTCACCGCTTCCTTGTAAATCACTCGCCCTCGGTGAGCGCCATAATTCTGCCAATCCTCGGTGCCGCTTTTCGGTTGTGGTGGAGCGGTACTTTCTGAACTCATCAGTGGTAGTTCCTTTCTGTTTTTTCGCAGCGACTCTGAAGTGATCCGCTGCAGCATGCCTCGGCGGAGGTTCGCCGCACATCATTCTTAGTCGTTCAATTTCTGAGACCATTTGCTTCACCGACGCCCATGGGCGTCACTGGTGCCTGACCGACCTGACTGGTTTGTCACAGACCAGCCGGGCAGGAATGGCAGCGGGTGCGGTGCTGCTCGACACCGGTGAGACTTCGATAGCCCCGGCATTTCGTTACAGGAAAATGCCGTCACTTCCAGTGGCAACTCTCATGCCAGCGCCGCCGTACCCGCGACAGGGCGCCGCCGGGAACTGGTCCGGTCATGGTCGATGCTTCGACGGCTCAGGGATCAAATCGCCTGTACACGATGGCCCGATGATTGCCCGATGCAAACGCTTGATGGTCGGTGGGCTGATTGTCGGCAGCGACGCGTTGTTCGGATCAAATTTCCATGATCTGCGTTGTTTTCTGGCGGTCGCTTCTAAGATTAGTTGACCCATCAGGCGCCGCTGTGTCACTCCGGGGGGGGGAGCAGTCGCCGAGTTGCCGGCGCCGTAGCGGCGCTGGCAATTCGATGGCAGCATCTTCAGCTCACCTCTGCGTGATGTGCATGGGACGCATCTGGACAATGTATTGGGAAGATCGAAGAGTCCGACCATCATCGTAGCAGGCTGATCGCACAGCCTGACTGCAACAGTCTGTCTTGTCAGCACCGAATTCCCCCCCCCAGCTTCAGGAGAAAACATGATCTCGACCATTCATTTCGCACGCGCCGTGACAAGTGTTGCGGCGCTGTGCATCGCGACCTCCGGGTTCGCTCAGAATTCACGACCTGCAGAATCACCTGTGACCGGTGCTGAATCCGCCGGCAAATGTCCGGTCATCGGCGGAACGATCAGGCCTGTATCAGAACGACCGACGGCGGCCGGAGTCTATTCGAATCGCGACTGGTGGCCCAATCGTCTGAATCTGCAGATTCTTCAACAGAATCCGTCGATGATCAATCCGATGGGGCGGGACTTCAACTACGCGGAAGAATTCAGCAAGCTTGACCTGGAAGCACTGACGAAGGACGTCGACGCCCTCATGACAACTTCACAGGACTGGTGGCCGGCAGACTACGGCAACTATGGTCCGCTGTTTATTCGAATGGCCTGGCACAGCGCGGGTACCTACCGCGTGGCTGACGGACGAGGCGGCTCAGGCTCCGGCTCACAGCGTTTTGCTCCTCTGAACAGCTGGCCGGACAATGGCAATCTCGACAAGGCTCGACGGCTGCTCTGGCCGATCAAACAGAAGTATGGACGGAAGATTTCGTGGGCCGACCTGATGGTCTTCGCCGGCAACCGGGCCCTGGAAACGATGGGGTTTGAAACGCTTGGTTTCGCTTTTGGACGCGAAGATGTCTGGGAACCCGAATCAGATATCTACTGGGGACCGGAATCGAAGTGGCTGGGAGACAAACGGTATTCCGGCGACCGCGATCTCGAGAACCCGCTCGCTGCCGTGCAGATGGGGCTGATCTACGTCAACCCGGAAGGTCCGAACGGGAAGCCGGATCCGGTGGCTGCTGCCCATGATATTCGGGAAACGTTTGGGCGAATGGCGATGAATGATGAGGAAACCGTCGCTCTGATCGCCGGCGGACACACGTTTGGGAAGGCGCACGGCGCCGCCAGTCCCGCGGGTCACGTCGGTCCTGAACCTGAGGGCGCCGGCATCGAAGAGCAGGGCCTCGGCTGGAAAAACAGTTTCGGAACGGGCAATGCCGGCGACACGATCACCAGCGGCCTCGAAGGCGCCTGGACGTCCACTCCGACGCAGTGGTCAACCGGCTATTTCGACAATCTGTTCGGCTACGAGTGGAAGCTGGTCAGGGGGCCAGGTGGAGCGTGGCAGTGGACACCCGCCGATTCAGCAGGTGAGGGGACCGTCCCTGATGCTCATGATCCGGAAAAGATGCATGCTCCGATGATGTTCACGACAGACCTGTCGCTGAAGATGGATCCGGCGTATGCGAAGATCTCAAAGCGCTTTCACGAACATCCGGAAGAATTCAATGCCGCGTTTGCCAGAGCATGGTACAAACTGACGCATCGCGATATGGGTCCGGTATCGAGATGTCTCGGCCCTCTGGTACCCGAGCCTCAGTTGTTTCAGGATCCGGTTCCTGCGGTTGATCATGAACTGATCGAAAAACAGGACATCGCGCATCTGAAAAACAAAATTCGCGCTTCTGGTCTGTCCATCTCTCAGCTGGTTTCGACTGCCTGGGCTTCGGCCTCAACCTTCCGAGGAACAGACAATCGCGGCGGAGCCAACGGGGCACGCATTCGGCTTGCACCTCAGAAGGACTGGGAAGTCAACCAGCCCGCACAGCTGGCAGCCGTTCTTCAGAAGCTTGAGAACGTCCGGCAGGAATTCAACAGCTCACAGTCCGGCGACAAAAAAGTATCGCTGGCAGACCTGATTGTCCTGGGCGGGTGTGCCGCCATTGAGGAAGCGGCTCAGAAGGCCGGACACGACATTCAGGTTCCGTTCTACCCGGGCCGTACGGACGCGCTGCCGGAGATGACCGACGCGGAATCGTTTACTCCGCTTGAACCGACCACCGACGGGTTCCGCAACTACTTTGGTCATCAGCAGGACAGGCCGGCCGAAGAACTGCTGGTTGACCGAGCGCACCTGCTTACGCTGACAGCTCCTGAGATGACGGTGCTGGTCGGCGGCCTGCGGGTGCTGGATACGAATGTCGGCTTCCCGCAGCTGGGTGTCTTCACAAAGCGGCCCCGGACGCTGACCAACGATTTCTTCGTGAACCTGCTGGACATGGATACCGAGTGGCAGCAGTCTCCGGTCTGCGAGCATTTTTTCGAAGGTCGGGACCGCAGCACGGGTGAGGTGAAGTGGATGGGCAGCCGAGTCGATCTGGTGTTCGGGTCGAACTCACAGCTTCGCGCCATCGCGGAAGTTTATGCCAGTGATGACGCGCAGCAGGCGTTTGTCCGGGACTTTGTGGCCGCCTGGAACAAGGTCATGAATCTTGATCGCTTTGATCTCGATCCGGCGCGGCAGAACACTTCTGAGTCTGTTGCCGTCCGCCAGCGCTGAATGACCAGACCTGATCGCTGCGTCGGGAAAGTGCAGGCAATACGTTCCGCCATGGCGCACGGTCAGTCAGAACTTTGGCTGGCAGATGTGGACCGCGCGGCTGTTCCGGTCGCGCGGTCTCACATTCTTTGGTATGGCGGAAGCGGCAGACGACTGTCGTGGGGGAGTGAACTTCGGTTCGCTGATCGTGGCATTCCGCGATTCTTATGTTTGTTCCTCGCGCAGACGCTGCCGACCGCCGGCGACAATATCAAGTAATTCCTGGGTTGAGGCTTCACTGCGGGCACTGGTCAGACGGCGCGATGTGGTGGTGGCTGTTTTGTCGAGCCACTCAATTGCAGATTCGGCGGCCATCAGACGCATTCCGTGCTCCGCAGCCAGAGCATCCAGCAGGATTTCGTACAACGTGATGTAAAGGAACTCACGCACGGCGGCGGTCGTCAGATGAGCCGGATTGATATAGGGTGAACGGCGCAGCGGAAGGGCGCCTGCCACCGGCTCGATCGGCAGCACACGAACCGAGATCGGTGTGAAGTGCCCGACGCCGTCGAAACCAGCCGACACCACGTGCAGGCTTCCGATTCGCAGGGATACATAGTCTTCCAGCACGTCCTGAGCGAGGTTCAGCAGAATCCGGGAAAGTCCCTCCAGGCTGGCCGGCGCCTCGTAAAGGCGAAACGGAACGAATCCTTCTTTGGCCAGAACGCCGCGCGCCCGATGCCCGACCGAATAGATCGTCTGAGCTGCATGGCTTCGGGCTTCTGAGACGGCCACCTGAGACAGCCGGGAGTTGTAATCGCCGCAGAGACCCAGATCGGAAGCGATTACCAGAAGGCCTGCCGGGACGCCGACATGCAGCGGCTGACGGATGCCGATTTCCGCAATGATGGCAGCCATCTCATCCCGATACTGTCGCGCGGGCTGCAATGCCTGCCGCGCCCGCCGGAAGTGATGTGCCGAAAGTGACCGCATGGCGCCTACGGCGTCCTGCAGAGCGGAAAGAGTCTGCAATCGATGTTGGAAGTACTGTTGGCGTTTCATGAATCCGATTGCCTTCCCGTGTCAGGGTTCCTGCTTCGGAATTCTGCCGCGCGCTTCGTCCATCAGTTTCTGAACATTCTGCTTCCAGTCGGCGGGGGGCAGTTCGCCGCGATCCAGTGCTGAGGCGATTTCGGGGAGCTGCTGCCGCGTGAGTTCGACAAGCGCTGCAGTGGCCATCACGGCCTGCAAGGGCTTCAGATTGCTCAACCAGTGTTCGCTGACCGCCGTCAATGTGATCACCTGTTGAGCAATGCTCCGGGGCGAGAAGCGTGCCTGTCGCATAAGGGCTCGCAGAATCGTGCCTTCCTGCAGCGTGGCCCGGGTGGTGACATCGATGTCCAGTCCGGCACGCGACAGCTTCTCCAGAGACTCAAATCGCGACAACTGAATCTTGAGGCTGCGGGCCGCCTTTCGCATGGGCGGCGGTTGTGCCACGGCCCCGATGCGGGATACGCTGCGGCCGATGTCGATTGCCGGGCGCAGGTCGCGCTCGAAACGGCCGGTATCCAGATAAATCTGGCCGTCCGTGATCGAGATCAGGTTGGTGGGAATATAGGCAGAAATGTCGCCGTCGGTCGTTTCCACCAGCGGAAAGGCGGTTACCGATCCGCCGCCCTGATCGCTGCTGAGTGCGGCGGCTCTTTCCAGCAGTTCAGCATGCAGATAGAAGATGTCGCCCGGATACGCTTCACGCCCCGCCGGCCGATCGAGCAGCAGTGCCAGTTCCCGATACGCGTCGGCATGTTTGGTCAGGTCGTCATACACCACGAGTGCATGGCCGCCGGCGTCCCGAAACGATTCGGCCAGCGAAGCGCCGGCCATTGGTGCCAGGTATTGCAGTCCCGGGCTGTCCGAAGCATAGGCCGCGATGATCACCGTATTACCCAGACAGCCGGCCTGTTCGAGCGTGTCACGCAACGCTCTCACCCGGGACATCGGTTGTCCGATCATCACGTAAACGCAGGCCACGTCACCCGGTCGTTGTGCGGCGACAATGTCAATTGCCAGAGCAGTCTTCCCCACATTGCGATCGCCGATGATCAGTTCGCGCTGCCCGCGACCGATCGGGATTGCTGCATCCACAGCCATCACGCCGGTCCACAAAGTCTTCTCAACGCTTTGCCGCTGGATGATGTCGGGGGCGGGACGAAACAAAGGCAGACGATCTTCTGCGGAAAGCGATGGGCCTTCGTCCAGCGGATTTCCGAGGGGATCAAGCACGCGGCCCAGCGTTTCCGGTCCGACGGGAAGTTCCGGCAGCCGTCGCAGGCCGACCACACCATCTCCTTCGCGGACATTCGAACCTCCGGCCAGCAACACGGCGCCCAGATCACCGACTCGCAGGTCAAACGCGATGCCGAAGCCGCCGGAATCGAACGCCAGCAGTTCTTCGTAACGCACGTCGTCCAGTCCCGCGACAACGGCAACTCCGTCGCCCACGCGGCGCACCACGCCGCGCGGCTTCAGGCCGTCGGCCAGCTGCAACGCACGAGTCGCCGCGACCAGGTCGCTTTCGAGTGAGGCTGGCTGTTCAGGCATTCTCGGCGCTCTGTGAATGATGGTGGTTGTTCGCGCGGCGACTCATTTCCGTCACCAGGGTGTGGCGAGCGAATCCGGTCAGTCCGCTGACGGTTGCATCAATCAGGCCTTTGCGTGTGGCAACGCGAACCCCCGCTCCCAGACCTTCGGTGGTCCGAAAGTCCGCACGATCGGCCGCCGTGCCCAGCGCGTTCTTCAGCCTTGTCTGTTCTTCGGCGGTAAGCGGTGTCGTCGATTCGATTTTTACCGGAGCGATGTCGTCCTGAGGCAGATTCCGCAGTTGCTGGCAGGCGGATTCAATCAGGGCGGCCTGCAGTTCCGGCCCGCCAATCTGCTCGAACAGCCGTCTCACCGTTTCGGCGGCGGCAACCGCGGCGACTTCAGCCAGCCGGTCCCGCTGCGTGTTCGGCAGCCGAGCCGCCTGACGACGAATCACGTCGCGTTCCCTGTCCGCGGCTGCACGAGTCTCTGCCAGGATCTGTTGGGCCTGCTGGCGCGCCGTTTCGAGTTCCCGGGAACGAAGTTCGTTCAGTTCCGTCTGCAGGTTGGCGCGGGCGGCTTCAATTTCGTGCTGCGTCTTTTCCGCAGCAGCCAGTTTCTCGGCCGCCTGCGCAGCTTCGGTCTCGAACCTCGCCCGCCGATCGGTCAGCGCCTGACGCACGGGTTTGAAGAATAACCAGCCCAGCACGGCAGCCAGCACCAGAAAGTTCGCGGCCTCAAACAGAAATGTGATCAGCGTGGGAGACACGATTATCCGCCCGCGGTACCGGTGAAGGGATTGGCAAACAACAGAATCAACGCGATCACCAGACAGAAAATCGCGGTCGATTCAACCATGGCAAGGCTGACAAACAAGGTTCGCGTGATCGACGATGCCTCATCCGGCTGACGGGCCAGCGCGTCCATGGCGGCAGCCCCGATGCGGCTCTCGCCGACAGCCGCTCCGATAGCGCCAAGCGCCATGGTCAGCGCCGCACCTGCCATCGCGACTACCGCGATGATCGTCTGGTCATTCATGATTCGTTATTCCTCCCCGGCGCTGATGGCCGCGCCGATGTAGACAGTGGAAAGGATCGCAAAGATGTACGCCTGCAGCAGGCCGATCAGCAGATCGAGCGCCATAATCGGGGTTGGTACAAGAAATCCGGCCAGAGCCACCAGCAGTCCGACCACAAGGTGGCCGGACATGATGTTCCCGAACAGCCGGACGGCCAGTGCCAGTGTCCGCGACAGTTCAGAAATGACATGCAGCGGCATCAACAGTGGATTGGGTCGAAAGTAGTGCCTGATGTAGCCCCACGGCCCGTTGGTGTGGATTCCGGCGATGGGGACACTCAGAAATACCACAACGGCCAGCGCCGATGTGGTGGCCAGGCTGCCGGTTGCCGGATGTACTCCCGGCAGCTGGCCGGCGATGTTACAGCCGGCGATAAACAAAAACAGGCTGCCGGACAGCGTCACCACAACGGTGTGACGGCGCCCGACGATTTCCTGAACCAGATCGTCAAAGCTTTCGACCACCCAGAACGCGATCGACGAAAGCCAGTGTTGCGGGTGAGACCGTACCTTGTTTTTCAGCAACAGTGCCACGCCGATCAGGACGACCGAGACCACTGTGGAGGTCACCATTGTTTCGGTCACGGGAACCGGTCCGACCTGAAACAGGACAGGATCACCAAAAATTCGAAGTTCCATGTGTTCTGCTCCGTCAATCGCCTGAGCCGGCGTGCCGAGTCGGGGGCGCTGTGTTCGTTCGACGCATCACAATCCGGACGCTCGCTGCAAGGAGTCCCGCGAACCACCCGGCGGCGGCCGCGAGGATCCCGCCCGCCAGTGCCGCGCTGATCAGCACGGCGGCCACGATGCCCAGCCGCAGCATTCCCATCACAGGTGTCCACGCGCTCAGCCGATGAGTCGCCTGTTGCAGCATCGTGGCGTGCAGCACGCCCGTGCCCGCGCCGGCGACAATCCAAGCCATGGTTGTGAGATCAGTCATGTTTCTGTGTCACCGTCTTCCAGGCAACGAAGCACCCAAGCAGGACCCCGGCAGTCATCAGCATCAGGGTGTAACGAACTCCGGCTGCCCAGCGATTGTCCATGAAGTGTCCCAGAATCGCTCCTCCGACGGATCCGAGTGCGATTGGCCAGCCGACCATTCCCAGCACACTTAGTGAACGCCAGAAACTGCGATGTCCCTGTTCGCGCCGAGCCAGCCGCGAGCTGTCGCGGTGAACCGCGGCGCGGGGATCGGTGCGTGTTGTGTTGTCGGTGACTCGCATGTTCTGATTTCGGAAAGTGGCCGGCCTATGTCATGGCCAGGCCGTTTCACTTCAATTCGGTTCCTCACGCTCACGCAGTTCCTGCAGGATACGTGTTTCCAGCCGTCCCAGCGTGCGACGGACTTCCATTTCATCACTGGGAGCGGCAAGCAACGCGTCAAGCTGCCTGGAGACCGAATCGACGTCGTCGCCGACCACGGCCATCGGCGTCAGCATACTGGTTCGCTGGCCGCTGGTGTGCAACAGGCCTCCCGCCGTTCCTGCATATTGTATGCCATTGCGAAGCCGCAGGACGATCAAGCCCGCTTCGACTGCCAGCACGCTTGGTTCGCCCCGCGGACGCAGTCCGACCTGGCCCGATTCAGTGGGGACCCGCAGGGCGACGACTTCCTGATCCACGACGGTCTTACCAGGTGTGCGGATGGTTACATGCAGTCCGGGTTTCGTCATGATGACGTTGCCTTCTGCTGGTCCGCGGTGCTGACTTCATCAACCGCACCGATCATGAACAGCCGTTCTTCGGGAATCGAATCGAAACGGCCGTCAAGTATCGCTTCGACACCTTCGACGGTCGCGGCGACCGGCACATTGCGTCCGGACATGCCGGTGAAGGTTTCCGCCACAAAGAATGGCTGCGTCAGAAAATTCCGCAGGCGCCTTGCGCGACCGACCAACTGCCGGTCCTCGGCAGAAAGTTCATCAATTCCGAGCATCGAGATCAGGTCTTTTAGTTCTTCATATCGGCCCAGAGCCCGCCGTGCTGCCTGAGCCACGTCGTAGTGACGCTGGCCGACGATTGACGGGTCCAGCGCCTTGGACGATGACGCCAGCGGATCGACCGCCGGATACAGACCTTCGGCTGCGACGTCGCGTGACAGTACAAGCGAACTGTCCATGTGCCAGAACGCATGAGTGATCGCCGGATCCGAGTAGTCGTCGGCCGGTACATAGATTGCCTGAACCGAAACCATATCGCCGTTCTGAGTGGCCGTGATGCGCTCTTCAATCGCGGCGATATCGGCGGCCAGCGTCGGCTGGTAGCCGACCCGCGACGGCAGGCGACCCAGCAGCCCGGAGACTTCCATGCCGGCCTGCACGTGACGATAGACATTGTCTACCAGAAACAGCACGTCCTTTTTTTCCACGTCGCGAAAATGTTCCGCCACGGACAAAGCTGCCAGACCCACCAGAAACCGTGCGCCGGGCGGTTCCTTCATCTGGCCGAAGACCATTGCCGTGCGATCCATGAAGCCGCGCTCACGCAGCTCCTGCCACAGTTCCAGTCCCTCCCGTGACCGTTCGCCGATTCCGGCAAACACCGCGATGCCGTCCAGCGTGGCCACGGCATTGTGAATGAACTCAGTCAGCACAACCGTCTTGCCGACACCAGCTCCTCCGAAGACGGCGACCCGCCCGCCATGCGTGAACGGACAGAACAGGTCGATCACCTTGATCCCGGTCGGATACACGTCCCCCAGCCCTCGGCAGAAGGACGGCGGCGGTGGCGAGCGATAAAGTGGCAGCGAGGTTTCCCACGACAGTTCTGCACCACCATCCAGCGGTCGTCCGCAGAGGTCAATGACACGACCCACCAGCTGGTTGCCAACCGGAATCCGCAGCGGCTGCCCCTCGCTGGTGACCATCCCGCCCCGCCGCATCCCGCGAGTGCTGTCGGTCGCAATGGCACGCACCGAAGAGCTTCCCAGATGCGAATGAACCACCGCGGTGACCGCGTCGTCGTCGTCCAGCTCACAATGCAGGGCGGCATCAATCGGCGGCAGGCCGTTTTCGAACCACGCATCCACCACGGTCCCACGCACGGCAGTTACTTGTCCGTGCATCAGTGTTGTCTGTAGTGTGCCTTGATCTGCCATCGATGACGTACGCGTTCTGTCTTGATCATAGCCAGTCCTGAACAGGCACTATAGCAGAATTCGCAGCGCGCGGAACGCAACAAAAGGAACGTCCTGTTTCACCAGAGAAGCACAACGTCCCCTGGTACGCTCGGTGAAGACCCGAGTGTCGCCTCCGCATTCAATGACAAACGGGTGGCACGTCCTGTCTCTACCCGTGGCGCAAGCTTCCAGCTTGCGTATTACATTCAGAAGGCAAGCATCCGGCTTACCCCATTGCGCTATGGCACTCCTCCCGCTATGGCACTCCTCCCGTTGTGGCACTCCTCCCGTTGTGGCCGGTCTCCCGACCGAGCCACCGTTGCTACCCCCCTCCCGTTGTGGTCGGTCTCCCGACCGAGCCACTTTGCTGACCATCGGACTCCCCTCCCGTTGTGGTCAGTCTCCCGACTGAGCCACTTTGCCGACCACCGAACTCCGCATGCCAAGTTCCTTCACGCTGCCCCGCGCATGATTTCTGGTCCAGTACAACGCGCAAAGCAGAAGGGCGGCTGTGATCACGATGTTCTATCCATCGCCGTTCGCCGACGGGGCATCGAGGTGTTTCAGGACTGCATTGACACCGTCGATGCCTTCCTGATCCTGTTCGGCTTCAAACCGCAACCTGTGCTTCTCAAGAGCGCGACGAAGTCCGGCTATGCCAAATCTGCATTTGTCAGGTTGTGCTCCCTTCTCAAGAAGTCTGAGTGCTGTTTTCAATTTGTTAATTCCGCTTGCACAAGCCATGTCGAGTGCCGTCTGCCCGTGTGGTGACCTGGCGTCAAGATCGGCGCCGATGGCAATGACCGCATCTACAATCTCGAGACTGGCGGGGTATCCCGTGAACGACAAATCGTATAACAGAGTATCCTGGTGGCAGTTTCGTTGATCGGGTTCATCAGAATACGGCAGTGCCGCCAGCAGGAAATCAGAGCGCCACAGCCTGACGCAGCAATAGGCGACCGTTTCCCCGGCACGAAACCTGTCCCAGATGTCGCTGAAGGTGAAGTTGGCCTCAAGCCGCATGTCGGGATCGGCTCCTGCCGCGAGCAGCTGTTTGAAGGCCGGTAGTTTGTCGCAGGCAAGCGCCCAGTGCAGGACGGTGAAACCATCCTTGCCCGGCTGATTGATTCTGGCACCGGCGCTGATCAGTCGGCTGATTTCTGTCGAGTCGCCTTTGCTGATCGCCTCGCAGAGTTCAAGCAACATCGGATCCTTGAACAGATCCGCCGCATCCCAGCCATATCGTTTCGGCAGGTTGGTCAGAGTTTCTCTGTCGACTGGTTTGATCCTTTTGGCGAGCTCTGACAATTCAAGATATGCCGAGTGGCCGGAGCTGCCAATTCGCCAGAACACAGACGTCAGCGCAAGGCAGATGACAACAAGCACGATGCGACGCAAGCGATCTCCTGGTGCGAGGTTCATTCTGGCTCCTGTAAAGATGCATCGGTACGATCAGTTCGAATTTGCCAACAGGCAGGGCAGGCGAAGAGCAGGGGAGCGGCCGTGATCACGGTACATTATTCATCGGCGTCCGCCGACAGGGCATCGAGCCGTTCGATGACCGCATTGACCGCCTGGATTCCTTCCTTATCCTGTTCCGCTTCAAACCGAAGTCTGTGCTTTTCCAGTACTCGGTAAAGACTGTCGATGCCGCCCATGCAAAGATCGGGTCGTGCTCCCGCGTCGAGAAGCCTGAGTGCCGTCTCGAAGTCTTTTATGCCATTGGAACAAGCTAACCCCAGCGGTGTGAACCCGTCTGGAGACTTCGCGTTAGGATCAGCGCCGATGGCAATGACAGCGTCGACCAATTCTAGACTGGAGGGATATCCTCGGCGCGACAATTCATACAGCAGAGTATCCTGGTGACAGTTTCGTTGATCAGGTTCATCAGAGTACGGCAGTGCCGCCAGGAAAAAATCAGATCGCCACAGCCTGATGCAGCAATAGGAAACCGTTTCCCCGGCGCGAAAAGAGTCCCAGATGCTGCTGAAGGTGAAGTTTGCCTCAAGCCGCATGTCGGGGTCCGCTCCTGCCGCGAGCAGCTGTTTGAAGGCCGGTATTTTGTCGCAGGCCAGCGCCCAGTGCAGGACCGTGAAACCATCCTTGCCCGGCTGATTGATTCTGGCACCGGCGCTGATCAGTCGGCTGACTTCTGTCGAGTCGCCTTTGCTGATGGCCTCGCAGAGTTCAAGCAACATCGGGTCTTGAAAAAGATCGGCCGCATCCCAGCCATATCGTTTCGGCAGGTTGGTCAGGGTTTCCCTGTCGAGTGGTTTGATCATTTTGGCGAACTCTGACAACTCAAGATATGCCGAGTGGCCGGAGCTGCCAATTCGCCAGAACACAGACCCCAGCGCAAGGCAAATTGCAACAAGCACAATGGGCCGTAAGCGTTTTCCCGGTGCAAGGTTCATTTCGGTTCTCCTGATACAATAATGTTTCAAAGTCCGTCACTCGCCGCTGCCGAGTTCCTTGTCGTAGACATTCCAGGTGAAATGATGTGTGGTTAAAGAACGTCTGGTCATTAGTCCATGTAAGATGTGTTCCATGGCATGAGAATCACCCATCTTGGTGAAAAGTCCTTTCAGTGATGAAAGGTCGAATTTGCTGTTGAATCGGACTACATGAAAAGCGAGCACGTCCCATAAATCTTCCCAGTTGAGGTCCAATTTGAAAAAGTAGGGCAATGCTTTCCATAGCACTGTCGCCCAGTTCGCCTCGGTTGCCAGGTGTTCACTAAGGATGACAAAAAGTTCTTTTTCGTCGGGTGCGAAGTCTGACAGCCCTTCGAGAGCTTGAGGCAGGCCGACGGCGCTCGGCAGCGCGTCTCGGTGGTTGACTTGAACATTGATGATGTGTTGCAGCCAAGTCAACACATCTGGGACATCGTATCCTCCGGGAGCCGACGTGTTTATTGTTGCTACTGCATAACGAGTCACATAGTCCCGTGCATTTGCGTAGCGATCATCTGATCCTGAATACACGTAGCGGTTGTCGTCTGGGTCCAAAAACGTCTCGAGACCGTACAGTCCAGCAGCATTAAATGTTGTTGCATGAACGCCGGCTGCAATGGCTCCGGCGCTGGCTAATCCACCACCGAGCGAATGTCCGGTTATTTCCAATCGTGGATTCCACGGCGTATAGGTAGAAGCCTGAGCCATTGCGTAGGAAATACGCAATGCGATTTGGTATTGCGGTGAATAGCCGTTGAGGCCTTGCGCGATGTTTTGCATCCAGTCAATAAGCTCAGTAAAGTTTGTGCCGCGATATGCTAGCACAAGGTTTCCTGAAACATGATCTAGATATACGGCGGCACCGATTCCGGCAACTTTGCTTGATGTGGGGTGCGGTTCTTTAAAAAGATTATCCAGGACGATTTTGATATATTCCTTATCTCGCTCGTCCGCGGAGTCTAGGAATGCGGATTCGAGCAGGCGCCGTAGTTCATCTTTTGTGAGAAGCCGTAGTCCCCATCTGGGATCGTCGACTGGAGTTGCGGCAGGGTCCGAGGAACCGTCGTCACCTCTTTCGCCGTAGACCATTTCAGCCGCAAAGGCGCTCCTGATTTCCGGCATTTCATGCAGTGCCGGGTAGAACGAATCCGGCAGGACAACCATGTATTTGACTTCGTCGGAAAGCGGCCACGGCGACTCGGTGCCTGCGAGCTGTACTTTCAGGCGGTCGTCCGGCTTGCCAAACTCATCGACACTTACCTTGTCCTGATGGTATATTCCACCGAATCCCTCCAGCCAGATTGTTCTTGTCGCTCCAGTCGTGCTTTCATACCCGAGCTCTGAAAGTGACAGGCGTCTTGTTGTGGAGGAAGGGTTGAAGGCGTTGTTCAGCGACAGGGCGCCCGGCTGCGGCCCGTCATACAGGTTCAGAAAGCCGGATTCTTCCTGCCAGCTGAGGATGACCTTTATGGAAGTATCACCGGCGTCCAGGCCCGGTGGCAGCTGAAGGGTGACCGGAGTCCTCTCGGGCTGATCATCGTGATTCACAATCATCTTGCCGATTCCGTATTCATCTGCCTCCAGATACTCTTCCCAGGCTGAGTGGTCCGGCTCAGCGACACCATTATTGTTGTCGCTGTCAATATCGAGGTCGACCCCCCAGACCATGTAGTTGGCGGTGTCGAAAACTCTGGAGAACACGGTCTGGCCATCTTCCGGGGTGCCGGGTGCATCCACGACGGCCACCCATTGAACCGTTATCGTGCCGGGGCCCAGCCCGATTCCATCGATGTAATACGTGGTCGCAGAGTCTGTTTCCGCGATCTGGCTCTGGCCGGACGTCAGTTCTGTGCCATCAGTGTCGGTGATTCGCAGATTCTGGGAGAAGTTCAGCAGAAAATGGGATCGCGTCGGGACTGGCAGGTCGTTGCTCAGCCGGTTATGCGGAGTTACGTCGGTTGGGGGCTGAAATGCGGGCTCGATTACCAGCGGCCTGAGATCGTCGTCCTGAGTCATGTGGATCTGTGCCGAGTTATCCATCAGCCAATCGCCGTTGTCGTCGTCGTTGTTCCATTGTAAAGGCGCCCCTGTCTCGTCTTCCGCATTATGGTCGACTCCGATGTTCAGGTCTGCTGTGGCGTCTTTCAGAGTCGCAGTGACCCGGCTTCCCGATTTTACCGTCAACGACTGTGCGGCCTGAGTGATTTCAATAATCACCTGCTCTGGCTCTTCAAAGTCCTCGTCCATGAGCGACACGACATAGAAAACGTCAACGCCGTTTGGTGAATTCAGCGCAAGGTTTGCGGAGGCTGCGCCGGGGGCAACGCCGCCTGCCTGTTCGCTCAGGATCGTGTAGTCGACTCCGAACTTCGCCGTACCTGAGAATTTCAGGTCAACCCAGCCAGGTTCAAGTTCGTTATTGCCCCGGGTGTCAGTTCGGCGGATTTCGACTTGCGCTCGGTCCTTGAAGCTGTGGCTGTAGGGGCCTTCCAGAAAATGCGACTGCAAAAGCCTGATGGAAACCTCTACGTCTCCGCCGTTTCCGTCGTCGTCATCATCGTCGAGGATTGTTCCTGTTGCCGTGTCGTCGGCGGTGGTGCCTTTGCTGACGAGCGTGATGTTGACGGTGAAGTGTTCGGTTTCCTCTGCGATGTCGTCGTCAATGATCGGGACCAGGATCCGGCCGTAGGGGCCGGTTTCCGGGGTCAGTGTGAGACGGCCGGATTCCAGTTCGACGTCAGTTTCATCTGCGGTAGCCGCCCGAACTTCATAGTGAATGTGCAGCGGTCCTGACAATTGCTGGTTGACCGTGACTGCGAACGACGCGTAGCCGGGTACGGATTCCGGCGTTATTTCGTCGCTGCCTTCAGATGTTTCACTGTCGTGAATGCTGACTTCGAGCTGACTGCCGGTATCGTCGTAAATCGTTCCTCGGGCCGATTCTCGCTTCAAGACACCCGCGCTTGGTGAACTCAGGACGACCTGAAACTGTTCATCCTGCTCGCCCATCGAATCGTGAATGATCGTGACCGGCAGCTGAACTTCGTCCGACCCGGCCGGGATCGTCAGCGTGCCTGTGTCGTAGATCAGGTCCTGTTGCGGACTGCCAATCGGAGCGGTGCTGATCGGTGACATCGCGAAATCGACCGTCAGGTCTTCCGTCACCGGTTGACTGGTCCAGATTCGGAACTTTCGTTCCGGCGAATTGTCTTCCCGAAATGCCTGGTCGTCGATGCTGATCTGCAGGTCGCCGCCAACCGGTTCCGCCTCGTAGATCTGAAAGTTTCCAACAGGGTCGGCGATCGTGCCGCTGCTGACGGAATCGATGACGATCTGGAAATCTTCGATTCCTTCAGTGATTGCATCGTCGAGAATTGTAAGCTGAAAGACGCCCTGCTGCGCGCCCTGTTGAATCGTTGTGGTCGCCAGCGGCAGCTCAAAATCCGCTCCTTCTTCAGCGCTGCCGCTGATCGCGGACAACGTCACGGTGACGTCCTGTGTGACTGGCTGGCTGCTCTGCAACCGGCCGGACACCGCGCCCGCCCCTTCTCTGAATATGTCGTCCATGATTGAGATTGAAAAGGACTGTTCCTGTTGCTGGTCGTTGTCGATCACGGTTCCGACCGCAGATCCGTTTGCGATGAGTCCGGCACTGGCCGCCGTCAGCAGAATCCGGAAGGTTTCATCGGGCTCGTCGAGCAGATCTTCAAACGTTTCGATGGGGATGTAGGTGAAGTCGCTTCCCATGGTGATGACCGTGGAGCCGGATTCCAGGCGAAGGTCGGCCGCATCGGCGGTGTCTGCCTGGATTTCGTAGCTGACAGTGATGTCTGATGTGGCGGCCTGCGAAGCGGAAATGCCGGCATAGCCCGAGTCGCCTTCGTTGATGAAGACGTCCGCCACGCTGAATTCAATGACGCCCGAGTCACCGTCACCATCACCATCACCGTCACCGTCACCATCTCCATCTCCATCACCATCACCATCACCATCACCATCTCCATCTCCATCTCCATCTCCATCTCCATCTCCATCTCCGTCTCCGTCTCCGTCTCCGTC
>JAVKCM010000204.1:0-10907 GCA_040222735.1 Fuerstiella sp.
GGAATCAACCACAGGAGCGTGAGAATGAATAATCGCAAAGTGAATCCTCCCGAACCACGTAAACTCACTGCAGACTCAAACATTAAAGCCTGTGTTGCCGGACGACAACCGTATCATCATGGACCACTGATGTAGCAGATGACACCGCCGGAACGACTCACCGCCACGGCAAGATTGTTTCGGTCCGTGAACTGTGCCCGAATCCGGACAGGGCGTCCATCCTGACCATCGGACGAAGTGTTACGCCCCGGAACAGGGATCACAAACAGCTGCGTTCTGTGCTGATCCGCGGAATCCATGGCGGCCACCAGTCTGCTGTCTTCCGGCCAGCACAGGTCGCGAACCGTGTCCGCGGCTGACCGCAGAACGATGTCCACTTCTGATTTCCCGTTCACCGTCACTGTTGCCAGCTGCCATTCGCCCATCATCGTTTCTCCGTAGTAGGCCACGCGGCTGGAATCCGGAGACCAGGCCAGCTGCCGAGTCGAACGACAGACGCTGACTTCAGGAACCCGGATTCCGCGGAATTCCAGCTCTGCCAGATTGAAGATCACCAGGTCCGCACGGCCATTCAACGACCGCACATAGGCAATCTCCAGTCCATCGGGTGACCATGCGGCCGCCGATCCGGCCGCATCGATCAGCTGTCGGTCCGATCCGTCGGCCCTGATTATCCAGACTCCGGTTTCCGAGGTTTCTGTTGTCACCAGCAGTCGCCCGCCGCGCGGCGACCAGTCCGGAGCCGTTCCGCGTCCGATATCCTTCAGATCAGTTCCGTCAGCCGAGACAATCAAAATCCGCGGATTGGTCGACTTTGGCCCGCCGTCCGAATGCAGGGCAATCTGTGAGGTGTTCGCCGAAACGGCCAGAGAACGAATGCCGGTCACGCTTTGCGGCAGCGGCTGTCGATGAGAAGTTTCGCTATCGCCATCCCCATCGCCATCCGTGTCCAGTTTCAGAGTGCAGATCCAGGTCGACGTTGACGGCGGTGCTGCGGGTTGCTGAGCCTGAAGCGGCATCACCGCTGACACGCCGCACGCAAGCAATATCAACACCGCACACACTGTCAACTCGTACGCCCCGGACAGCTGCCGACGCAGTGATTTGCTGATCCTGCTGGTCATCAGATTCAACCTTCAGTTCCGGGGCGGTTTACTCAGATAGATCAGGCGGTCTCCATCGGGCGTCCATGCTGGTCCTGAGTTCCGTCGATTCGGAAACTGACCGTCCAGGACGATCGGTTCTCCGGCCCCGTCGGTCCGGACCCGCTGAAGCTTCTGGCCACTGCCGGGCGTGTCTGACGACAGAATTATGTGCTGTCCATCCGGATCCCATGCCACGGCTGCGTCCAGCAGGCGGGAACTGCGGAACAGGATCGAGGGCGCCCGTCGTTCATCCGGCACCACTGCCATCAGCGTGCCACCCTCGGAATCTCCGTCGGCAGCACACCGGAAAGCAATCCGGTCACCGTTCGCGGACCAGCAGAGCGGTCCGGTGATTCGCGGTAAGCGGTCACTGGTCGAAACATTCCGGTAGTTGTCTTCGATAAGATCAAACACTCTCAGCTGCGTGTGATCGCGAGAACTGGTGCGGTAGGCGATGAACTGACCGTCCGGCGACCACGCGGCAGACCAGCCGTTCTCATCGATCGGTTGCCGGTCTGTCCCGTCAGCGCGCATGATCCAGATGCCTCGGGTCGGAGAATAGCTGCTGTATACGATCCGATGGCCCGCCGGCGACCATGATGGCATGGTTCCTTTTCCCAGCCGTCGGATTTTCTGACCGTTCAGTGCCGCCACGCAGATCTGTCGATCTGAGGTCATCGCCTCTTTGGGCCGCGTGGCATCGAAGGCCAGTTCCGTTCCATCGGGCGAAACGACCGGAAAACTGACGTTCTGAAAATCCGGCAGAGTAAACAGCAGCGACGATTGCCCGGTGGCCGCGTCCCACGAACAGACCCAGATTTGATTGTTCAGCTCTGCTGACCGGTCAGCCGAGGCGGGAACGACGCGCAGCCCGGCCGGACGATCGCTCTGAGCCGGATCTGTCGTCGCTGTCAACGGTTCAGCGGCCAGCATTCCGGGAGTTCGAAAACGTTTTTCAAAGTCAGCCGCGTCGCGCTTTCCCAGCAGGGTCCGGGCTTCTGTAATCAGACCTCGGGCATACAGTTCCCGACCAATTACTTCGGCTCGCTGACGAGCAGCCGCGACGGAGGCGGAACTGGCGACGGAGCCCGTCCGTATACTACTGTCGGCGGTGGCAAACAGCTGCAGCAGACTGATGGCCTCGGATGTTGCACCAATAGCAAACTGAGATCGGACAGCGGCCAGCAGAATGGCCTGAGTACTGGATGAATCCGGCGATTTCGTTCGGTCAATTTCTGCCACGATCCGCCCGGCCGCCGCCAGCAGCCCGGCTCCGGCTTTACGGAATCTGTCTTCTGATCTGAGCTGTTGCCCGGCTGCCGCAATCAATTCTGCCGTCGTCCGATCGACGCCCAGAGACAGCTGCTGAGTCAGTTGTTCAGCGCGCTGCCGCACGGTATCCGCGTCACCGACTTCCGCGGCCACCAGAATGGTCAGCAACTGTCGCTGGATTGAATTGCCGTCCGGCAGTCCGATCAGTTGCTGATGCAGATCGGCCAGGTGAGCTGTTTTCCCGGCCAGTTCGATCAGGCGGTGCCCGACGCTGTCGATCTTCGGCAGCTGATATGGCGCGGGGGACGCTGTGCTGACGGAAGTGCTGTAGAAGAATGCCTCGTCAGGACGTTCCGACGGCAGCACCACGGACCTGAGTGTTTCGTAAATGGCAGCGGGTTCTGCCTGCTGCTGCCACTGGTCCTGCAGCTGAAGGATCAGTTCGGGAATCCGTTCGCGAACCGCATCCAGCGGTCGTTTGGGCAGCGGCCGTGACGTATCGACGCGAGCTCCGGAAATCACGATGTCGAATCTGTCCGGGACAGTGGATACTGTGGGAGGTCCCCACTGTAACGCCCGGGAAACGGCCTTCATCGACAGCGTCATCAGCCCATGTGCCGCGGATTCTTCGGCAATATTCAGTGCCTGGTTCACCTGTTCAGCCGTGGGCGGCGCAGCCACCAGGGCTTCCGCGCCAGACCAGGCAACGGTCAGGATCAGTAACAGAACAGAACCGGGATTTCTGCAGACATTCATGCGGGCGTAGTCTGCACAATTCGGACGACTGAAGCGAGTCAGCCGGGGGCGCTGACACGCCGGTCGGCGGGAATAATCCGGTCGGCCGGCGGCGAGCTTCTTTGTCTCTACTTGCGGTCGTACAGCGCGTCCCGGGTCTGCGGATCGTTCAGGTCTCCGTTGGTGACAAACCCAAGTCGATTTTCCTGCATCAGATCGGCCTGTTCCTGAGACAGAAAATTCGGGCCCGGCACGACGACGGCGGTAGCGTGAGCAAATGTCCGGACACTGCCGTCCAGGAAGGCGACATTGGCAGAATCTGAATGTCGAAAATGGACGTTGGGGAAATTATTGCTGGGCGGTTCCAGCAGCCATGTTTCTTCGAAGCTGTAACCAGGTGGAGAAAACGAGACGGTCTTGACCTGAGCGGCGTCGGCAAACGCGATGGTTTCCGTCATCTGCGTCACGTCGCGAAATTTGCGGGTCGCGGGTTCCCGGCTTGGTGTGGGAGCATAGCTGGGAGGAGGCCAGTCAATGCCCGAGGCACGTGACAGAAAATAGCCGTTGAATGCGAATCCGGACGCCGGCCGGCCAAATCGAACGATATCCATCTGAGATTCGCCGAAGTTCGGACATTGAAATGCCTTCCAGTTGGCTTCCATAAACGGGCTCAACGGTCCGGCCGCAAAATTCAGCTGCCTGGCCGGGTCAGTTTCGTCATAATTCACGACACCAAACCAGAACTGAGCCGTTCCCTGAGGGCCGCTGTAGGTCGCCAGATAGTTCAGCCGTGTCGTATCTTCAATCACGTACGGCACCATCGTCTCGGCATAGACGTCGGCATAGTTGTGCAGTGCCAGCGTGATCTGCTTCAGGCGACTGCGGCACTGTGTCCGGCGAGCCGCCTCGCGGGCCTGCTGGACCGCTGGCAGCAGCAGCGCCACCAGAATGGCGATGATGGCGATCACCACCAGCAGTTCAATCAGCGTGAATCCTTCGGTCCGGCGACGACGCGGCACCTGAACAGCGGACACAGCCGTGGTCGGCAGACAATTCGGAACGACAGAAAACGCCATGACGAGAACTCCCTGAAATTCAGATGGGAAGCAGCAAACGCCCGGCGGCACAGCGCATACAGCCCCGGCGGATAAACCATGCGCACGGAATACCATCCGGTCGGCATCGGGAAGTCCGGGAAAACGCTGATCACGGCCGGTATTGCCTTTCCGCGAAGGAAACACCAACAACAGATTCAGGCAGGTCTTCTGACTTCCGGATCAGCCGAGCGTTTCTCCCTTCCCACCATCATTTCCAGCGAACTGGTCGACAGCAGTGGTCTGAACAGAAACGTCGTCCCCGGTTACAGCGGCGGGACCGTGACGGACTTGCACCGTCTTCCCTTTTCACTCGCTCCATCGCGACTTTCACGCAGCGAGCACCTGAACCGTCTGCACGCCAACGACAGTATCTGACCGCCGTCACGTGCTCTGACGACGAAATGTATCTTTGTCTGAACCAAATACAAGACCGACTGCGGATTGATTCAGAGAACAGGAACCGTAGAATCGCCGACTTCGCGCCGTCCCGGCGCAAGCTCTCCTTACTTCCATCACTGGTCTATTTTCATGCAGGAAGCCATTCGCAAGGCCGGCGTGCTGATCGAAGCACTCAGCTGGATCCAGCGGTTCAAAGGCAAGTATGTCGTCGTGAAGCTCGGCGGCAGCACCCTGGATCAGCCCGACGCCGTCAACAGCCTGCTGACGGATGTCGTGTTCATGGCGACCGTCGGCATGCGCCCCGTCATTGTGCATGGAGGCGGTAAAGCCATCAGTGCGGCCATGGCCTCCGCCGGAATCCAGCCAAGATTCGTCGAAGGACGTCGCTACACGGATTCAGATACACTGAAGATCGCCTCCAAAGTGCTGGTCGAAACCATCTCGGCCGATATCGTGTCCGCCCTGCGGAACAAAGGGGCGCTGGCCACCGCACTGCACTTTCAGTCAGAAAACGCACTGACGGGCGAACCGCTGGCGCTGACAGCCAACGATGGTTCACCGGTGGATCTGGGGCATGTCGGACATGTCACCAGTGTGGACACCGATCTGCTGATCCGGATCTGCTCAACCGGAACCATCCCCGTCATTCCCAGTATCGCCCTGGACCGGCACGGGCATCGGCTGAACGTCAACGCTGACACCGCCGCCGCCGCCGTCGCACGAGAACTGAATGTAGAGAAACTGGTTTTTCTGAGTGACATTCCCGGCATCCTGACCGACATTCACGATCCGTCGTCACGCCTGTCTCATGTCGAAGCCGGGCAGGTCAGAAAGTTCATCGCAGACGGAGTGATTGCGGGCGGCATGGTGCCAAAGGTGGAAGCAGCTCTGGACGCGCTGGACGCCGGCGTCAGAAAAGTTCATATCGTGGACGCATCCATGCAGCATTCTGTGCTGCTGGAAATCTATTCGAATGTCGGCGTCGGAACGGAAATTGTTCCCTGATCCATACAGAAAGGAACTGTGATGCAATTCAGAACTCTTGGTAACAGTGGTATCGATATCAGCGTCATCGGACTCGGTACCTGGGCCATCGGCGGCGGTGACTGGAAGTTCGGCTGGGGCGACCAGGACGAACAGGAAGGCATCGCGACCATCGTCCGCTCCGTTGAAGAGGGAATCAACTGGATCGATACGGCCGCGGTCTACGGTTTGGGACGCAGTGAAGAAACCGTCGGCAAGGCACTGAAACAGATCCCTGCCGACAACCGCCCGCTCATCGCGACCAAGTGCGGCCGCACCAACGAAGGCCAGGGCGAGATCGGAAAATGTCTGAAACGCGACAGCATCATCGGTGAATGCGAAGACAGTCTGAGGCGTCTGGGAATAGACTGCATCGATCTGTACCAGATGCACTGGCCGGAACCGGATGAGGATATCGAAGAAGGCTGGCAGACGCTGGTCGACCTGAAGAAACAGGGCAAGGTGCGCCACATCGGCGTGTCCAATCACAGCGTGGACCAGCTGAAACGACTGCAGGCCATTCATCCCGTCACATCGCTGCAGCCGCCGTACAGTATGATCGCCCGCGAGGTCGAAGCCGAGATCCTGCCGTTCTGCGGCGAACAGAATATCGGCGTCATCTGTTACAGCCCGATGGGCAAAGGGCTGCTGACCGGAGCATTCAATCGTGAACGAGTGGCTGGTCTGTCTGAAAAAGACCATCGCAGCCGTGATCCTCGATTCCATCCGCCTCAGCTGGAAATCAATCTGTCCTTCGTCGATTCTCTGAGGGCGGTTGCCGATGGCCTCGGCTGGACGCTGCCTGAACTTTCGATCGCCTGGGTGCTGCGGCGCCCGGAACTGACGGCGGCCATCGTCGGGGCGCGACGACCGGACCAGATTTCCGAAACCGCAGCCGCGGGCGACCGAGTGCTGGACCCCGCGTCGATTGAGGCCATTGCCACCGCGATTACCACCCGCGACGAAGCGCTTGCGGCTCTGGGAGATACCGAGAAAGCCCGCGTCTGAGTATGCTGTCCGGCGCCTGCCGTCGAACGGTCGCGCCATGTGTATTTACCGCTCCCGCACCGTAGGAGTGGTGGCCGTGAATCGGCGTTCAGCCGATTGATCGGGGAGGGCCAATTCCGGCACGCGTGTGACAACGACAAGCCCCTCGCTGCGCTCCACCGCATCCCGGAGGCTGCCGATTTAATTACTAATTCAATCGACGTCCCGAGCGAAAGGCGACCAACCAGTCAGTTATTGATCGACCGTTTCCAGGCAATGACCGGCGCGGGCCACATCGGTGTTTCCGAAAATGATTGAACCCGCGCAGTTTGCTAAGCCTGAGCTGAGGGGTGAACGCGATCCTTGAAGACAACATCTTTAGCCACTGCACAGCTTCGGCGACTGAACCTTGATTTCACTTTCAATGTTTCCAGAGAATTCGATTCCGGTCAGCGGCGGACGATGGCGGTATTGGAAACAATCTCTGATTCGCCGCGGATCATCATACTCATGCGCCGTTCAATATGAACCTTCAGGTTGCCGGCGGGAAACTCACTTCCGGGCAGCAGTGAAACGCCCAGCTGATCTGTTTCGCCTTGAGTGGCTCGTCCCAGCTGCAGGGTGATGTCCGTCTGAACGGGGGTGCCGTCGCCGGAAATGACCATGATATAGCGTTTGCCTGCCTCGTACGGACGCTGCAGCACATAGTCCACCACCAGTGCGTTTCGTCCGATGCGGCCCTGTTCAAAGCGGGCATTGGCCAGGGCCAGCAGTTTTCCCTGTGCTGCGGCACCGGCGGCTTCCTGAACGGTCGGCGGCCGCTGAGCCGTGGTGGGCCCGGCTCCGACGGTGATTTCACCAGAAACGGGCTGCCATTCCTGACGCCCCTTCTTCCAGGCCACATACGCTTTGACCGCGCCTGATGCACCCAGCCCCACGGGAATGGTCACGGATCCGTTGCTCTGCAGATCCACCGGGATTTCCGTATATCGTTCCAGAACCCCCATCGAAGCACCAAGGTAGATGACGTATTCTCTTGACGGATCCGGCCGACCGGCTGCGATGCGGTAATTCACCTGATACGTCTTGCCGATACTCTGCGGATTGGCCAGCTGCTTGAAATCAGACAGCACAACCCAGAGACCATCCGATGTTCCACCTCCGGCCAGGGAAGCGGCGGCCGGCGGTGCCGTGCCCGGTCCGGCGGCGTCATGAGAACCGGACATGTTATTTCCCGGCGAGGCTGCTGGTGTTGAACCCGTCGGTGTTGAACTTGTCGGTGTTGAACTTGTCGGTGTTGTAGCGGGCGTCGTCTCCGCCGTCGTTGCCCCCGCGGGTTCTGAGTTCACGGGCGGCGACGAGGACGCCACATCCGGACCTCCTGAATTACCACCCAGAACGGCGTACAGTACCCCGGCCACGACCAGAACCGCGACCGATACGCCGCCCACGATCATCAGCGGCAGCATCGCTCCGCTGCTGGATGCCTTTTTCGATTTCTTCTTTGTTCCCTTTTTCGAAGGGCGCCGTCGGCGCGGAGCCGAGGCACCGCCGTCGTCCTGTCCATAGGGATCATCGCCGTACGGATCATCTCCGTAAGAATCGCTGCCGTACGAATCTTCGGCGTAGGCGTCTTCTTCAAACGGAACATCCTCCCACTCGGGTTCCGGCACCGCCACAGGCTTGCCGCATTCGGGGCAGCGGATTCGCTTTCCGGCCGCAGAATCCCTCACTTTCAGGCCTTTGCCACAGCGGCAGCGTACTTTGATCGGCATCAACAGAACTCCGGAGAATGAGCTTGGGTCAGGTGGGCCAGGGATGGAACCCCTCGACGATCATCGGGCGGGGTTCTGATACCAGACGACATTGTTACTGGCTCGACCAGCGACCAGAAAATCGTTGTCGCCGTCGGCATCCAGATCCACCACACGAATGTCGTAAGCCTCCTGATCGGTTCCGACCACGTGGCGCAGAAATGTACCCTGTCCCTGATTTTCATACCAGACACACAGCCGACTGCCATAGGCACATGTGGCGGCATCCATGTCGCCGTCACCATCGATATCATGCACCTGCAGACAGTGAGGTTCGGTAATGTCGGCGTCGATCGTGTGAATCTTCCATTCCGGTGCCTCAAACCAGATCACCCCCTGACCGTGTCCGCGTGAGGCGAGCAGGTCGGTGCGTCCGTCGCCGTTGATATCTGCGGGATGAATATTGGTGGCGCCCGGATGCTGGCCGGGCAGCCGATGTTTAATCCAGACGTCCGACGGATTCTGCGGCGCTTCCCACCAGGCAAACCATTCTCCCATACCGGATTTGTCCTGTGGTCCGCCCTTGGCTCCGGTTGCGGCATCGGGCCGACCGTCGCCATTGATGTCGCCCACGCCCAGGTAATGAGTCAGGCCGGGGGCATCGCGGTCGGCAAAGACATGTCGTGTCCACGGATCACCCGAGCGAGGATTCTTCGGGGCCGCCAGCCAGACCAGCGAATTCGGAAACGGATCCCGCGGCTGAGCACTGGTGGCCAGCAGATCCAGACGTCCGTCGCCATCCACATCGCCGCGGATGACGCCGTGAATTCCATGCACCTGATCGTCCACCAGCCGCCGGGGCCATGCTTCAGTCAGCGGATGGTCCGGCTGTTCGTACCACATGATCAGGCCCGGCTGGTAACGGGCTCCGACATAATCGGCGTCTCCGTCACCGTCGATATCCCAGGTCTCGCTGTGGATATACCGACCGCCGTGATCTGCATCCAGCTGCACTTCTTTCCAGTCGGGCCCGACAAACAGACGCGTAATACCGGAACCGGTATCCGCGATGACGTCCATGACGCCGTCGCCCGTATAGTCGGCCGCGACGGCCGTCATACAGCCTTCCCCTTCAAAAATCACGTGCCGCGCCCAGCCGGGTTCGGCAGCGGATTCCTCATCCCGGGCGGCCGCCCTGGCGGGCAGCAGAATGATCAGCAGACAGCTCGACAACAGGGCAGTCACAGAAGCTTTCATCCGGGAACCTTGCACATTGAGTGGGGTATTGAAAGTTCAGACGGTATGCTGTACCGCGTGACATCGTAACTTCGCCGATGTCGGTCTGGCCAATTACTCAGTTGAATTCTGCGATTCATCATGACTGCGTTCCAATACAGCCTCAATTCCAGCACCATCAGGACCACTCCGATTCTGAAAAAGATCGAAGCGGCGGCCACCGCGGGCTATGCCGGGCTGGAACTGTGGCACGACGATATCGATGCCTATGTTCGGGACGGCGGAACGGTCGCCGACCTGCGCAAGTGCGTTGAAGACCACGGGTTACAGGTGCCCACCACCATCCACATGAAAGACTGGTTTCAGCCTGCCGGAGCACCTCATGTGGCGGCCATGGACGAGGCTCGTCGGAAACTGGATCAGGCGGCCGCCGTGGGAGCCGGATTCACCGTCGCCGGCCCGCCACACGGCAAAGCCGATCGTACCCTGGGAAAACGCCATTACCACGAACTACTGGAACTGGGGGCGGAATTCGGAGTGCGTCCCGCATTCGAATACCTCGGTTTTGTGGAAGACATCAAAACCATCGACGATGCAATCGAAATTGTGGAAGGCAGTGCTCATCCCAATGCCTGCCTCGTGCTGGATCCGTTTCACTGTTATGTGGGCGAAGGCGGACCGGAAGCGATTGCGAAACTGCGGGCCGAGCAGGTCGCCGTGTCGCACTTCAACGACGCTCCGGCAGAGCCGCCGCCGGCGACTCAGCGAGATCCGGACCGGGTGATGCCCGGTGATGGTGCCGTTGACCTGAAACGCTACTGCGACCTGCTGCGACAGATCGGGTTTTCCGGGTTCCTGTCGCTGGAACTGTTTCGGCCGGATCTGTGGGAACAGGATCCGGTGGAAGTCGCGAAGATCGGCCTGGAAAAGATGAGAGCCATCGCCGAAGGTTGAACCGGAAGCAACTCCGGGACTCACAAGGCACAAACGCAGCCGGACACACGGCCGTGAGCCGAGTGCCGTCAGGCACCGGGCCGTTCCCTCGCGTGGATTCCCCGGATGACGTTCAATCTTTGCGAGCGTCGCGCCGGGGCCCGGCCGCTGACGCGTCGCGGCTCACAAGGCACAAACGCAGCCGGACACACAGCCGTGAGCCGAGTGCCGTCAGGCACCGGGCCGTTCACTCGCGTGGATTCCCCGGATGACGTTCAATCTTTGCGAGCGTCGCGCCGGGGCCCGGCCGCTGACGCGTCGCGGCT
>JAVKCM010000205.1:0-6241 GCA_040222735.1 Fuerstiella sp.
CCACCCGAGAACTGCGGTTGCCGTTTTTCCGACTCCCGTTGGCACAGAAAGCAGCTGTGGCAATGTGTCCCCGGTTGCGAAACGTGTCTGATAGAGATACGGCTCCGGCTTTCCGGTCGCCTGCCTGAAGAATTGTTCGAATGTCATGGGTGGACTCCACGATGCGTCATTCGTTGCCTCTGCTTTCGTTGGCGGACGGATTGGTTTGATTCGCTTATGCCGGACACCTTAGCGGTGCCCCTGGACAGATCCTGTCCCGCGCGCGGGCCCGACCGACAAGAAATAACGAAGGAGCTGATTTCGCCTGACCACAGGACGGACATTCGCCGCCCGTTCTGAAGACCAGTCGAGCGGACTGAAGTGCGAATCTGAGGCCGCCAACAGCGGCTCTGCTTCCAGAGAATCGCCCGGCCAGCGGTTCGGCGTTTGCCGCGGCTGAGGCCGCGGCCATGAGCAGCCAGGATTCTGTACGTCGTTCCCAACGACGCTAGTCGGCTGTCAGGACCTCGCTCGACTCGCCAGACGCACCGTCGGGCAGACGGATGTTTCGCTGCGTGACATGTCCGTCGATGCTGATGCTGAGAATGCCTTCGCAGGGAGGCAGATCGACGGGAGTGCGAAGGAAAATACGGTTCGGAGTCACCTGAGCGACTTCCAAGGCAGCATCGGCGACCTGCAGTGTCATGCGGACAATGGCCGAATGAGATCCATTTTGCGATGCTGTGATCATGGACGTGTGGCGAGAAGAACTGGTAGGGCGTGCAGGGCAGTTTGCCGATCCTCACAGTGTACAAATCATCGGTCAGCTCGGCTACGGGTACGACGGAACGGTATTCGCCACGAGCCGCCAGTCTGCGATGAAAGTCCTGCGGTTCGAACGGCTTTTTCTGCGGGAACTCAGTGTTTACCTGCGGCTGCAGGAACATGACGTCACGGAAATCCACGGTTTCGCCGTTCCGCAACTGATTACGGCGTCTGACGATCTGCTGGCTATCGAAATCGGGATCGTGTCGCCGCCGTTTGTCCTGGATTTTGCCGGGGCGTATCTGGATCGGGCTCCTGACTATCCGGCCGAGGTGATCGAAGAATGGGAGGCGGACAAGCGAGAACAGTTTGGGGAGGAACGCTGGGAAATGGTGCGGATTCTGATGTTTGCGTTTCATTGCCAGACGCCTTCATAGCTCTGCTGCATGGCGGTCAGGTCAGCTGCAATTTCATCGATGAGCTCCGGCGGCTCCAGCACTCTGGCTCCCGGGCCGAAGCTCATGATCCAGCGTTTGATTTCCTGAAGGTCCGGCAGCTGAAACTCAGCGATGACGCTGCCATCAGGCTGAGCTTCAAACTGCTGACTTTCGTGCCAGGTGGATTCCTGGACATAGCGGGCGGCATCGCGACAGAAGTGCACGCGAATCTTCTGCAGGTGCTCGCTGCCGCTGCGCCAGATGCCGAAGCATTTGCTGAGCCATGTATTCAGGTCAAAGTCCTCCGGGACCTCATACCTCAGGTTCTGTGGCTCGACTTCATCGATACGATCCACTTTAAAGTTTCGCACTTCCTCACGGCGCGACGACCACGCGATCAGGTACAGGCTTCCACGATGATGCACCAGTCCCAGCGGATACACTTCCTGCTCAACCGGTTCCGTGGCCTGCATTGACTGGTACACGATGAGCGTGACTTTGCGGTCTTCAATAGCCACCATGAGCCGGTCGATCATGATGCCGCGCTGTCGGTAATCACTGGCTCCGGCCGTGGTGGAGCGAATGCCGGCGGAGAGCTTCTGAAGGTACCGAACGGCGTTGTCGCCCAGTGCCCCCTGGATCTTGCGAAAAACGCTGCGATTACCTTCCCAGAACGGAGTTCCGGCCAGCGGTTCCAGAAACTGCTGACTCAGGTACAGCGACAACAACTCGGTCAGATTAAAGCCGAGCTGTTCCGCCAGTGGCTTCATGGACCAGCGTTTCACTCCGCCGTGGCCTGTTCGTTCTGTGATGTCGAACACCGTCTGCAGTACTTTGATGTCTCGGCGTACAGTCTTGTCAGACACTTCCGCTTCTGCGACAAGTTCCTGAATGGCACAGCCCCGGCGAGAAGCCTCCAGCAACTGCAGGATTTTCCATTGTCGGACAAGCTGTGGTGATTCAGACATGCAGCAATCCTGCCAACGGGCACGGAATGGCACGGTGCCTGTGACGTGTTCTGTTGAGGGCGACACTGCCTCACGCGGTATGCCAAAGGTGGTTGTGGTGACGATGGCAGGGTACCCTGAGTTGTGATAATTGCAAGTCCGACAAGACTGTGCCGATATTGCCCGAAAGGCCCGACGTCGTGATGGTTTATTGGTGTGTTGGGGGATGGTGTGGGTGGGCCCTTGTTGTTGTGGGGCGGTCTCCTGACCGCCTCACGTTTTGGACCGCAGGTCTCCGTGAGTGTGGGCGTGACGCGGGGTGGGAGACCTTCGGTCGGGTGTGTGGTCGGGTCGGGAGACCCGGCCACAACTGCGTGGAGACTCGGCCACAACCGCGGTCTTGTTGTGGGGCGGTCTCCGGACCGCCTCACGTTTTGGACCGCAGGTCTCCGTGGGTGTGGGCGTAACGCGGGGTGGGGAGACCTTCGGTCGGGTGTGTGGTCGGGTCGGGAGACCCGGCCACAACTGCGCAGTGGTCGGGTCGGGAGACCCGACCACAACTGCGTGGAGACTCGGTCACAACCGCGTGGAGACCCGGTCAGAACCGCGGCCTTGTTGTGGGGCGGTCTCCGGACCGCCTCACGTTTTGGACCGCAGGTCTCCGTGAGTGTGGGCGTGCCGCGGGGTGGGAGACCTTCGGTCGGGTGTGTGGTCGGGTCGGGAGACCCGGCCACAACTGCGTGGAGACTCGGTCACAACCGCGTGGAGACCCGGCCACAACTGCGGCCACAACTGTGTGGGGACCCGGCCTTGTTGTGGGGCGGTCTCCTGACCGCCCCACTGTTTTGGACCGCAGGTCTCCGCGGGCAGGACCCAATCCGATCTGGGGCCGACCTCAGAGTTTTCGGCGTCTCAGAAGTTTTGTGAGGACACCCTTGCAACATCGATGCTCTATTGCATACTGGGTAGTGATGTGTAGAGTGGAGTAAGTGTGTAAAATAAATGCGGGCTGGGGTGGGAGGTGGCGCCGAAATGTGTTGGCCGGTGGTGGAAACCTGTTTGGAGGGGGGGGGGCTTGGCGTGACGCGAATGGGGCGACCTGATTTTGGAAGGGGTTTACGTTCAATGGAGGGCGGGAGACCTTCGGTCGGCTGGTGTGGGCAGGTCGGGAGACCTGCCCACAACGGGCTCGTCACCCACAACGGGCGGGGCACTCCACAACGCGCGGGGCATCTCCGACAACGGGCGGGGCACTCCACAACGCGCGGGGCACTCCACAACGTGTGTGGACTCGCCCCAGCCAAGTCGGGCTTTCGTTGTGTGACGGTCTTTGGGCTGCCCCACGTTTTCGCTTCCCTGTTGTGAGGTGGTCTCCGGACTACTTCACGGTTTGACCGCAGGTCTCAATGAACAGGATGACCCTATGACTGAACGCTACGGCATCACTGATGATGCGCATGTTTACTTCGTAACGTACAGCATTGTCGAGTGGCTTCCGGTGTTTGTCTCGGAAGAGGCTTGTCGGATCGTGACGGACAGTCTGAACTTCTGCCAGCAGGAGAAACAGCTTTGCACGAACGCGTTTGTGATCATGCCGACTCATCTGCACGCCATCGTCTTCGACGCGGCGTTCGATAATGAACGCCTTCAGAAATCGTTGTCGGATTTTCGAAAGTTCACAGGGCGGTCGCTCAGCGACTATTGCACTCGCCACACTCCGAAGTGCTTTGTGGATACGTTGCGAGCATCGTCGACGGTGGACCGAGCACGACGGTTCTGGCAACCGAGCCGGCATCCCGAGGCCGTACAGACCGAGCGGTTCTGGAGGCAGAAGCTGGATTATCTGCACGAGAACCCCTGCCGTAAAGGTTTGGTCACGCGAGCGGCCTGCTGGCGCTTTTCGTCAGCAGCCTATTATGTTTCGGATGGCACGGAAACGTGCGATGTGAGGATCAGGTCGGTGGACTGGGCGTGACGCGGGGCGGGGAGACCTTCGGTCGGGTGGGTGGTCGGGTCGGGAGACCCGGCCACAACTGCGTGGAGACCCGGCCACAACTGCGTGGAGACCCGGCCACAACTGTGTGGAGACTCGGTCACAACTGCGTGGAGACTCGGTCACAACTGCGGCCTTGTTGTGGGGCGGTCTCCGGACCGCCTCAGGTTTTGGACCGCTGGTCTCCGTGGGTGGGGGCGTAACGCGGGGTGGGTAGACCTTGGGTGGGGTGTGTGGTCGGGTGGGGAGACCCGGCCACAACTGCGGTGGATGGTGTGGGTGGGCCCTTGTTGTTGTGGGGCGGTCTCCTGACCGCCTCGCCTTGTTGTGAGGCGGTCTCCTGACCGCCTCACGTTTTGGACCGCAGGTCTCCATGGGCGTGAGCGTAACGCGGGGCGGGGAGACCTTCGGTCGGGTGTGTGGTCGGGTCGGGAGACCCGGCCACAACTGCGTGGAGACCCGGTCACAACTGCGTGGAGACCTTGTTGTGGGGCGGTCTCCTGACCGCCTCACGTTTTGGACCGCAGGTCTCCGTGGGCGTGAGCGTGACGCGGGGTGGGAGACCTTCGGTCGGGTGGGTGGTCGGGTCGGGAGACCCGGCCACAACTGCGTGGAGACCCGGCCACAACGTTGTGGAGAACCGCCCACAACTGCGGCCACAACGGCGAGCGTGCTCGGCCAGTCGAATCCGTTACCCTTACGTCTGGGAAAATCCACTTGAAAAGTCGGGAATTACCGGCCGAGAAATCAGGGATACGCAGCGGCACGTCGACTTTGCTTTCCTTCCGCCGTAGAATGATCGGCCCGTCCGCGCTCGGGTTCCGGGTCCGCTCGGGTTCCGGGTCCGCTCGGGTTTCGGGGCCGACAGCTTGGGCATGCGGTGGCGGTTGCATTCGCTGAGCGGCGATGTCTGGACAATGCCGCTCTGATGACTTCAATGGCACAACTCTGGCTGAACTTCCTTCCAACACGATTTCTGAAGGTGCTTTTATGAAAAAAATGTTGCTTACGATCATTTGCTCAATGTTGCTGACATCGGCCGGGCTGGCCGCCGACTGGGGCACCATTTCCGGACAGGTCGTACTGAAGGAGGATGCTCCGAAACCCGTCCTGCTGCACGCGAAAGGTGCCAACATCAAGGACGCCGCTGTCTGTGCCGCGGCCGATACGTACAAGGACGATCTGGTGGTTGATGCATCCACCAAAGGCATCGCTAACGTCTTTGTTTACCTGTACAGAGCTCCGAAAGACATTCATCCCGAGGCGGCCAAGCCGGCTCCGAAGGTGATTTTCGACCAGGAAAAATGTCTGTTCAAACCCCACGCGCTGGTGGTTCAGGCCGGGCAGACGGTGGAAGTGCTGAACAGCGATCCGATTGCTCACAACACGCATACCTACCCGTTGCGAAATCAGGCAGTCAACATTCTGGTGGCTCCGAATACACCGGCCGGAGAGGGTGTCGAGGTCGCGACCAACACGCGGGAATCCCTGCCTCATCAGGTCAAGTGCGACTATCACCCGTGGATGATGGCGTACTGGCTGGTGCTGGATCATCCTTATGCTGCGGCCACCGATGCTCAGGGCAATTTCAAGATCGAAAACCTGCCCGTCGGTGAGCACGAATTCCGCGTCTGGCACGAGCGGGCCGGATATCTGGATCGCAAGTACGCAGTCACGGTCAAAGCCGGAGACAACGCTCCGCTGAAGCCAATCGAAGTAACGCTGAGTCAGCTGGAAGACAACTAATCGCCGATCTGACGCAGAATAACAGGGGCGGCTTTGAGTAATCAGGGCCGCCCTTTTTTTGCGTGATGAGGTGACCTGGCGACGGTTCGGGGCTTGTTGATCAGATGGAAACCCGCTGCGTCAGCGAGGGATCTGCGGTGGAACGCGTATCGGTTATTGTCCCGCGCTGACTTCGTTGTGGGGCGGTCTCCGGACCGCCTCACATTTCAGACCGCAGGACTCCATGGGCGTGAGCGTGACACGGGGCGGGGAGACCTTCGGTCGGGTGTGTGGTCGGGCCGGGAGACCCGGCCACAACGGGGAGGTCGGGTGTGTGGTCGGGTCGGGAGACCCGGCCACAACCGGGTGGAGGCCCGGCCACAACGTTGCGTTGT
>JAVKCM010000206.1:0-10929 GCA_040222735.1 Fuerstiella sp.
CCCCACACATTGGCGTGGTACGCACCGGGAGACCTTCGGTCGATCTGGTGGTCGGGTCGCGAGCCCCGGCCACAACCGGGGCCGCCAAGGCTTTCGGTCACGTTCTCAAGCGTCGACCGAAGCTCTTGGCGAGCTCCGCTACATTGCCCGGACAGGCTGCTGGACGCGGTTCAGCAGACGGCTGTTAACCCTTGGCTTCTGCAAAGCGACGGGCCACTTCGTCCCAGTTGATGACATTCCAGAAGGCCGACACGTAATCCGGTCGACGATTCTGGTAATGCAGATAGTAGGCGTGTTCCCAGACGTCGATGCCCAGAATCGGAGTGCGTCCGTCCGACAGAGGCGTGTCCTGATTCGCAGTGCTTTCAACCACCAGTGTTCCATCAGATTTTACGGACAGCCATGCCCAGCCGCTGCCGAATCGCGTGGCGGCGGCTTTGGCGAAAGCTTCCTTGAATGCGTCGAAGCTGCCGCAGGCCGCATTGATCGCATCGGCGAGTTCGCCGGACGGTGCACCGCCACCGGTGGGTGACATGACGGTCCAGAACAGCGAATGGTTGGCGTACCCGCCTCCATTGTTGCGAACCGGTCCCTGCAGATTCTCGGGCAGGCTTTTCAGGCCCTTCAACAGTTCAATGATGCACTTGTCAGCGTACTCAGTTCCTTCCAGAGCCGCATTCACATTGTTGATGTACGCCTGATGATGCCTGGTGTGATGAATTTCCATCGTTCGAGCATCAATATGAGGCTCAAGGGCATCGTACGCGTAGGGAAGATCGGGAAGAGAATAGGCCACGTTCGTAACTCCTGATGAACATTGGGTTTAAAGCAGATAAACAGTGATGGGAGAGCTTGCCGCCCACCACCTTTCGGACAATTCCGCCCCATATCGCAGGGCAACGCGGCTGCGTTGCGTGCGGCAATGGCCGCATCGAGCGCCCGCACCTCGAAGTTTAGACTTTTACAGCAGAATTTCCATGGCCTGCGGTACATTGACCGCAATCGGGACTGCCGCAGCAGGCCTGCCGCACACCGACCAGATGGAAGTTCCGCGATCAGCGTTTCGTTGACCGAACTTACCGGAGTCATCTTCTGAGCAAAACGACGGGGCACAACACGGCCATCCTGCAGCACAGCGGTAAAGTATAAAAAAACTTCTGGCAGCCTGTCCGGATACGTCTGTATGACGGACTTCACAGGTCCGACATCGGCGGAACCGACCTTCTTTCGAACGCGTCTGGCAGGCCGGCGTACGAAGAATTTCGGTGTCCGGACAGACTGCCAGCCGCGAAACCTATTCGCCAATGATCTTCACCAGGATCCGTTTCCGGCGGCGGCCATCGAATTCATAGTAAAAAATGTGCTCCCACGGGCCCAGATGCAGCCGCCCTTCGGTAATCGCCACAACCACTTCGCGTCCCATGATCTGTCGCTTGTGATGCGCGTCCGCATTGTCTTCGCCCGTCCGGTTGTGGTGATAACGTTCCGGAGACGGGTCAAACGGAGCCAGTTCTTCCAGCCACCGATCGTAATCACGGTGCAGACCGGATTCGTTATCGTTGATGAAGACGCTGGCCGTGATGTGCATGGCGTTCACCAGAACGAGCCCGTCCTGCACGTCGCTGGCCCGAACCAGGTCTTCGACCTGACTGTGAATCGACACGATGGCCCGTCGCTCCGGGATGTCCATCCAGATTTCTTTGGTCAATGTTTTCATGTTTGCTGTTTCTGCAGCCCGAAATATGAATCAGAAGCCCGTTTTTTGCTGCAATCCGCGCAATAAGCACGCGGCCGCGAATTGCTGAACGAATCGGTGGTCCATGACTTGTATCAGATTGTCAGGACCAGTAGACTCCCTCGCTCCAAAATCAGGGCGGATAGCTCAGTTGGTAGAGCACAGGACTGAAAATCCTGGTGTCGCCGGTTCGATTCCGGCTCCGCCCATTCAGAACCGTAGATCGGTTCTGCAGAATTCGACGGCCGCCCGTCAGGTGTCGGCCGCACGCTGTTTCAAAGCACATCGATCCATTGGCGAAATTCTGCCATCGCAGCGTGGATCACCCCGGAGTCGATTCCTTCCTGATCTTCAGATGCCGTGGCCGGGCGGTCTGCATCCGGCTTCGGAAACAACGGGTCAGACACTGAATCCGGGTCACTTGCGGCAGACACGAAGGCCGCAGCTGCCGGAGGCTCAGAGGCCGACTGCTGTGCGGCAGAACCGGAAACCGGTGCCAGACTGCCGACACGCGCCCTGATCTCAATCGCTGTCAGCGGGCTGCCGCCCTTCGACCCATCAATCTGCTGGTCTGTGCCGGCGAGCCTGATCAGATGGATCAGGAATGAGTCGTTCGCATCGAAATCGCCATCTCCGTCCACGTCGACGGCTGCCTGCAGCGTCGAAACGGCTGCCCGGATCTCTGCCGCTGACAGCGGACTGCTGCCGCTGGACTGACTGACCTGAGCGTCTGTTCCTGCCAGGCTGACCAGGTGAATCAGGAACGAATCGTTGGCATCGAAATCGTCGTCACCGTCCACATCGCCGGTCGTCGATGCGGAATCGTTATCACTGACCGATACGTCGACCGTCTGTTCCGGCAGACCGACAAACTGCTCATTGCTGAGCAGAATGTCCACGGCCACCGAGACTTCAACCAGCTGACTGCCGTCGACAGCCGCGTCATCAACCGCCGAGACAGTGATCGTCTGCGGCACGTCCCAGTCGCCTGATGAAAACACAAGGCGACGCGGTACAACTGTGGCTTCGCTGGTGTTGCCGCTGGTCACCTGAAGGATCACATCCGTCAGGGGGGGCGCAGTCAGCGCGACGGTGAAGCTGTCTGATGTCGCCGGCTCCGACACGGCCAGAGTAGTACGACTCAGAAGAAATCCGGGGGTTTCGTTGTCGTCATTCGTCACCTGAATCAACTGATCGGCAACCAGGTCGAAGGCATCATCGCTGACAGTCGTGTCGACGGATACGGTGACAAGGCCCGCCTGCACGCCGTCGGCGATGGAATCATCAACTCCTGTGACAGTCACCGACTGAGCGATATTCCAGTTGCCGCGGCCAAACACAAGCTGTGCCGGGGACACCCGAAATTCGCCCGCATCGTCGCCGGCGATCTGCAGCACGACGTCTGTCAGTGGTGCTTTGTTCAGCGTCACGGCCACGCTTTCCACCGATTCCGATTCAGCCACCGCAATCGCCGACCGGCTCAGCGTGAAACCCGCCACGTCATTGTCCTGCACCGAAACGGAGACCGACTGCCCCGCCACGGCATCAAACGCGGCATCGCTGGAACCGCTGTCCACGCCAACCACAATGGCTGCCTGCCTGCTGCCGTCGACAACATCGTCATCAACCGCCGAAACCGTGACCGATCGGGGCACATTCCAGTTTTCTGAAGTGAATGTCAGGCGGTCCGTATCGGTTTCAGCCTCACCAGCGTCTGAACTGCTCACCGTCAGTACGACATCCGTCAGCGGCGCTGCATCAAGCACGAGATCGAAACTGTCTGTTGTTCCCGATTCTGAAACAGACAGACTGGTATCACTCAGAGTGAACCCCGGCACGTCATCGTCAATGGCGCTCACCTGAACATCCCGGTGCTGGAGATGCTGAAACGCTGCATCACTGGCGGAAGCGTCGACGCTGACCCTGATCAGTGCCATCTGGGTTCCGTCCACCACACGGTCGTTGACAGCACTGACCACGATCTGCTGTGGGAGTGCCCAGCGGTCAGGGGTGAAGACCAGGTGATCCGGTCCGACACTGATCCGGTTCGGATCAAGATTGCTGACAGTCAGCACGACATCTGACCGGGGCTGACTGTCGAGAACAACAAGGATGTCTGCGGGGTCACCGGATTCCGCCACTGTTACCATCAGATTCTGAATCGTGAATCCGGCATCATCATCGTCTGTGGTCGTGACAGACAGCGTTTGCTGCGGCATCGTCCGAAACGCCTCATCGCTGCGGAGCGGATTCACTTCGACCGTGACGGTTGTGCTCTGACTGCCATCAACAACAGGGTCATCCACACCGGTCACCTGCACCGCCTGCGGCAGGTTCCAGCTGAAGGGAGTAAATGTCAGCGTATGGGGATTGACAGTGGCTTCTGCTGTATCAGAGCTGAAGATCTGCAGTTCGACGTCAGACAGCGGCGCCCGCTCCAGACGTACCGTGAAGGAATCACGGGTACCGGATTCGGACACGGTGACCGAACTCTGACTCAGGCTGAATTCAGCGACATCGTCATCGGCAATGACAACTGACACGGACTGTGCGGGCAGCAGGTCAAAAGCATCATCGCTGTCGCTTGCCTCCACGGTGACAGCCACCGCCGCGTTCACCGGACCGTCCACGATCTCATCGTCCATCCCGCGGACTGTCACGTTCTGAGGTACGTTCCAGTTTGACGGCGTGAAGATCAGGGCGGGCGGGTCGACCGTGGCCTCAGACGTATCACTGCTCACGATTTTCAGCACAACATTTCCCAGTGGCGCCCGATCGAGCACCACGGCGAAGGATTCCTGCGTGCCCGCTTCTGACACGGCGATGGTTGCCTGATCTACGGTAAATCCCGCCACGTCATTGTCGGTTGTCGTCACGCTGACCGACTGTGGCGGCAGACTGTCAAAGGCATCGTCGCTGACCTCACTCAGCACGGAGACAACAATGTCAGACAACTGATCACCATCTACAATGTCATCGTCTGCTCCGCTGATGATGACGGTCTGAGGAACGTCCCAGTCGGATGGTGTGAAAGTCAGAAGGTCTGAGCTGACCGTTGCCTCACCGGGATCCGATGCGGTGATTTTCGTCACCACCGAGGACAGTGGTGCCCGGTCCAGCACGACAGTCACCGCCTCCGACGTCCCTGATTCGCTGACCGAAACTGTTGAACGGCTCAGGGTCAGGGCGGCAACATCGTTGTCCGCTGTAGTGACCCGGACAACCTGAGTGGAGACGGCATTAAACGCGTCGGCGCTGGCAGCAGCGTTGACGGCGATCAGGACGTCAGTCATCTGACTGCCATCAACCATGTCGTCATCAAGTCCCCGTACAGTGACCGTCTGCGGCTGATTCCAGTCAACCGCCGTAAATCTCAGTATTGCGGGGCTGACGGTCACCTCCCCGGTATCACTGCGACTGATATTCAGAACGACGTCGGACAGCGGCGCGCTGTCCAGCTGAATGCTGAAGGTCTCCGAGGTTCCGGACTCCGACACCGACAGCACATCCGGGGACGTTGTGAATCCCGCCGTATCGGTATCTGTCGTGGAGACGGAAATCACACTGTCGACAACTGTGTCAAACGCATCGTCCGACAACGCCGGGTCGACAGAAAAGCTCACGACGGTGGACTGGGGCCCGTCCACGGTTGAGTCGGGAACGCCGGAAAATGTGACTGTCTGCGGCTGGTTCCATGAATCGGCAGTAAAGGTCAGAGTTGCGGGCATGACCGTCACCTCTCCCGGATCACTGCTTTCGACACTGAGCACAACATTGGTGACCGGGCGGGCGGACAGTGCCACGCGAGCTGTATCACGGGAAACGATCGGCTGTCCGGTCTCGGCCACGATGGTCTGCCCGTCGGATTCGGTCACCACGATCCCCGCCTGATCGTCGCTGGTCACAGTCAGTTCACCGGTGCCCTGCTGATGTCCGGCGGCTGTTGCCGTCAGCGTCACGGTCTGATCACCATCGATCAGATTGTCGTCAACAGCGTTCAGGTCCACGGTGGTCCACCGCACCCCGGCAGGAATGGTAACAGACTCCGGCACAGTGAGCTCGCTCAGGTCGCTGCTGACCAGATTCACAAGCAGCGGAGCGGCCAGACTGGAATTCCGGAAGACCGTGGCGGTGGCAGCAGCTGAGCCGTCGGCTTCAGACACAGTGTCTGTTGAGATCGACAGAGTCACGACCGCATCATTGTCGGTGACCTCCAAATTCGCAGTGCCGATGGCAAATCCGTCGGCCGTGGCCTGCAGTGCGACAGTCTGTGTTCCATCGACAATAACGTCGTCAACGGCACTGACGGTAAACGTTTGTGAAGCCTGTCCGGCTGGAATTGTGACCGACGTGGGAAACACGGCTTCCGGTGAGGAAAGACCGTTGAGTGTCACGTGCAGGTCCCCGGCGGTATTTACGGCCGAGCGAGTTACGGTAGCAAAAGCGGTTCCGGCCGTCTCTGAGATTTCGGAGCGATCAACTTCCAGCATGAGTGTGGGCTGTGGAAAGCGAAGCGGCCGGATATAGATTCCGTCCGGATCCGCAGTGTCGTCCTTCTGATACACGGCCACGAGGCGGGACCCATTGGGTGATACAATGAGATCCGGCGAAAGCAGGCCGCTTGCACCAGTCGTAATCTCAGTCGGAGCACCGCGCGGAAGTCCGTCCACCGAGTATTGCTGCGTGTGCACGACGCCGGCCTGAGACGACCAGACGGCGTGAAATTCATGCCGGGCCGAGAAACTGACAGCGGTCGGTCCGCGTTCCCAGAACAGCACGTCAAACTCCGAGGTGACGGCAAGTCCGTCGGCGTCGAATCGCTTGCCCACCATCGTCTTCGTGTCAAATAACTCGCCGCGCCTCCACGTGACGAGAAATCCTCCAGCCGGAACTGCCACGACCCTCACTCGATCCACGTTATCGTTTCCGGTTCGCGAGGCAAGAAGGAATACACTGCCCCATTGCCCGGCTGAAGCTCCGAAACGCCTGCCGGATACACGAACACTGAAGCCGTCCTGCCAGACAACAATGATATTGCCATCTGAATCATAGACACTTCCCTTCGGCACTACGTAACCGTTATTTGTCAGCAGGAATGCCTGTCCGTTTGTTGTCCCATCCGCCTGATACCGCTGAATCCAGACTTCGGATCCGATCCTGTAGACAACATGCCACTGTTCGTCCGCTGCAACGGCAATGTCCGCAAGTGCCACACCATCCGGCATCGGTATCTCTGGGCCGATCCGCACCAGGTCTTCATCGAAGCGCTGGACATGGACAGACCGCTGGCTGTTCGGCGCGTCCGTGACACGCGTCCAGCCAATGACGATCATGCCCTGCCCATTGGTCGAAACAACGGGGACCTGCTCAATCTGTGCCGACGGAAGTGCCGCCACGACCACACGATTGCCAATCGGCACGTGCGTCGAGTCAAACAACTGGGCGACCAGGTCTGTGCCGGCACCAGGAGTCGTCGATCTCCATGCGACCACATAACGCGAATCGCTGATCCAGGCGGCGGTCACGGATGCATCCGTGTTACCCGGTTGCGCAGCGTTCACTTTGCGTTCTGATCCGGCCACAGCCTCGGCGGGCAGCAACTCGTCATCAACCACTCTGACGGCCGTGTGAATTGTCCTCGCTCCGCCGGCCGCCCCTCCCGTGGTGTAGGTCGTGTCAATTTCAATCTCGCCGTCATCGACGGTGTTGAACGTGAAGCTGACGTTTCGCTGTCCCTCAGGAATGGTTACCGTCGCGGGAAGCGAAAAGACGGACGAATCCGGATTCAGAATCGAGACCGTTTGTGCACTGCTGATGTCTGCCGTGTTTCTGCGGATGTCTGCTGTCACGGTCCCGGAAGCAGCACCTTCCCGAATCTGATAAATGCCCTGAAGAGCGTCGGTCGTGTTCACGCCACTGCCGGCCGGGGCAAACGAAAGCACCAGCTTGGATACTTCGTCGGCGCCGATATCCGGCGGGCTGACGCGTTCGTCGCCATCAAAATCAAACAGTGGAAATGTCGTACCTGGAACGTGACCACCAGCGCTCACGAGGCTGGAACCTAAAGTCAGGTGCAGGTCATCTGCCGCAAAATCAGGCGCCACACTGATGTTGAACCATTCATCAGCGGGAGTGCCATTCGCATTGGTGATCGTGCTGGCTCCGACTGCTGCCGGAAAGTTGATCCAGTTGCCTCCTGAATTTCCGAAGACATTGTTGTATCCCAGCGCCTCGTCCGACACGACATAGCCTGAGCCGGTCGCGATGCCCTGCAGGTTGTCTGCAACCAGATTGTTGAACAGTCGGAAGTCCGTTCCGGGTTCCTCCGGGTGCTGAATTCCGACAGCGGCGTTGCGAACGACGGTGTTGTTGATGACTTCAGCATTGACTCCCAGCCGATACGAATCCTCCAGCCTGATTCCGTCCACCAGGTTGTCGTAAATCAGGTTACTATGAATCTGCGGCCTCAGACTGCCGTAACGTGACACCTGCCCAAGAATACCGTCGAGGTTGCTGTGAATGCGGTTTCCCGAAATGACAGGAACTGCGATTCCTCGTGTGCTGCCAAAGGGGAAACAGCCGCGCCCGCCGGCCGACATCCTGACACCCCCCAGTCCGTTGTGGTCGACCTCACTTCCGGCAAGTGTAAGACCCGTTGACATGCCGCCGCTGCCGCAGCCGGGCGGAGATGCAATGATGTCAATGCCGTGTGTTCCGTTGTCGTGAATACGACTGTTGCTGATCAGATTGACCGCGGGACCGGCACGCCTGACCAGCACACCGGCAGACTGACTGTGCCTGATCGTCGAAGATTCGATCAGGACCGGCAGCCCCTGCCCGGCCATCTGAATGCCGGTCGCTGCGTACTCGACGGTCACATGCTCCAGAACGGTTTGTGGTTCTGACGACTCTCCACGAAAGCTGATTCCAGCCCAGTCGCCGGCAGCCGGCGTGGCCGACGCACTGGTAAACAGGATCTCGTTCGCCGCATCCGCCTGTGCCAGCAGCTGCCCAAAGACCTCCACGCTCTGGCCGCTCAAAAACCGAATTTCTGTGCCCGGCTGCAGGGCCAGCTGCTGACCGGCAGGAACTGATATCGAGTGAGAAACCAGGTACGTGTCACGGGCGAGACTGCCGAACAGCTGCCCGCCGATGATCTTCTGCGTGGCTGTATCGTCATCCGTCACGGACACCGCTGCCGTTCCGGGATCAAACCCAACGGCAGCAGCTGTCAGGTTCACAAGGGCTGTTCCATCAACAAGCGCGTCATTAATGGTGTCAATCTGGAACGTGGTGCTGGTTTGATCTGCCGGAATCGAGACTGTCGCCGGAAACGACAATTCGTCCGGATCGTCCTCACTGATCACCACCGTCAGCGCCGTCGTGGTGCCGGGCGGGTCCAGTCGAGTCAATGTGGCCACGATCGCACTTTCTCCGGCCCCTTCACTGACACTGGTTTCGCTCAACTGCAGGTCCAGCCGGGCGGCCAGCAGCAAACGCGATTCCAGCGACTCCGTTTCCGCTTTATGCGCCCGACGCCGCTGGCGCAGCGGTGCCCGCCAGCTCTGAATCCGATTCCGCCAGCACCGCCGTACCCGCCTGGATCTGAGATTGATCATCTAATCTGTCCCTGTTCTGCTGTCAGAGTGCTCCGCCGGTGCGAAATTCTCGCTGGATCCCTGATTCGTCATCGCTGCCGGACCACGGCTGGCAGAAAAGGCGTGACCGTTCAGACAGCCAGCCGAAGGTGACGGAGACGGTCGTGTCAGTCATTGATGGCCCCGTAGACGCTGTTCGCCAGCGTTCTCAGAAACGCTTCGTAACTGTCGATCACTCCGTCTCCGTTCTGGTCATAGATGGACGCAAATCCGGTGTAATTGTCCGGAATGTCCGTCAGCTGATTGGTGGCCAGCAGCAACTGCATGATCGTCAGATCGGTGTCGTCGTCCACGCCGAACGCGGCTCCGCTGTTGCCCACGTTGACAATCCGCGTGCCGATACCTGTGTCGGAAACATGAAAGCCGTAACCGGTCGCCACCGTTCCCGCAAGATTCTGGCTGGTGAAGAAGGTGGCAAAGGCAACCGCCATGAACTGGGCATCAACTTTGGCGGGGCCGGCGGACTTCTTTCCTTTCTGTTTGAATAACTGGTTCTTGTAGAACGACGCCACATCGGCACCGCTGGCGCCCACAAACTCTGTGCCGAAAATGTTTCCAAAGTTATCCCCCAGCCAGTCTGCGAGAGCTGTTCCGCCGGCTTCAATCAGTTCCTGACCGTGCTTGTTCTGCCAGAATCCGATTCCGGCGGTGTCGCCGCTGGTCAGCTGCTGCCCGTATTCCGCAAAGTTGTAATCGGATGCATCGGTATCAGACACCGTCAGTTCCATCAGGTCGTCGGCAATGACGCTGCCGCCGACAGAACCGAGCTGTTCCGGCCCGTCGGTCACCCCGGATGGCTGACTCTCACGAATGCGGTAGGTCCCGGCGTCCATATCTTCGAAGAAGTACAGCCCGCCATCCTCAGTCACCGTGCTGAATAACACGTCCCCGGCCGTGTTCAGTAACTCCACCACCACATCGTCAATACCCATTTCGTCGGCATCGAAATGGCCGTCCTGATCCGTGTCCACGTACACCACGCCCGAGATCGTGGCCTGATTCTGAAGATTGATGAGGACCGTGGCCGAATCGACGTCGTTGTCGTCGTCGGCCGCTGCAATCTCAAGTGTGAACGATGCCGTTGTTTCGAAGTCCAATTGAGACTGGTCGACAACCGTGATGTCCCCCGTGAGCGGATCAATGCCAAAGGCGGTCTCCCCGGTGCCTCCCACGATTGAGTAAGTGATTGTGTCATCCCCGACGTCAGTCGCTGTCACAGTTCCGACCGGCGTGCCGTTGACTGAATTTTCAAGTAACTGAAAAGTGGCGTCCGCGAGTACCGGAGCTTCGTTGGTGACGGTCAGGGCGAAGGTTGTCGTACTGGCGGCTCCGTCGCTGTCTGTCGCCGTGATCGTGACGGTCTGCGAATCATCCGGGCCGTCGCTGGTGTCCCATGACCATGACCACGTACCGGCCACGTCATTCTGAGTCACCGTGCCGATCGACGCGGTGACGACCACCGTGTCATCACCGACGTCACCAAATGTACCACTGTTACCGGCGGTGGAACCTTCCGCGGCCGTGATCGTGGCGTTG
>JAVKCM010000207.1:0-4315 GCA_040222735.1 Fuerstiella sp.
GATTGCATGCCAGCCCGGTGTTGGGCTATGTGGCGCCTTGATGCATTTGAGTCCGATCAACTGATGGTCGTATCCAAGTGGACTCTCAAAAGACATTGGGCGTGCTTCCGGGTGGTCCTCCATCCATTCGCGAAGATAGATGCGGTTTTGACCCCAGTCGAAGTTGCTGTCGAGCAAAAACATCTGCCCGTTGTTCGGCCCTCCCGCGAAGACATTAAAGAACGCGAGCGAATGCGGAAAAACGAAAAGGCTGGCCATCGACATGCCAACCACGGCAGTACAGGCAAACACACGGAGACATTGCGCCTGAACGCACCAGTCACAGACCGAACGGCTGATCCAGATAAAAAGGAATGGCAGAACAGGCATCGCGTAACGCAGATGGTGACTCATATTTGTCTGAGCGCTACACGTGGCCATGACAATCACCAACGGCACTCCGATGAGCAGTTCCACAACCGCGCCAGCCCGAACTCCGGTTCGCAGAAAACAGAATGAAGCCAGAGCAATCAAGAGCAGTGTTCCAATCGGCAGCTTGACTAAAAAGCCAGCAAGATAGTAGTACCACCAGCCCCCATTCTTCCATTCTCCAAACAGATAGGACCGAACGGGTGTTTCGAAGTCTCGGCGTTGAATGTCGATTCCTCCGAGATAATTCTCCGGCAATGGAATGTGCAACGCACCCAATACTGAACCGCAAAAACGATTGCCAAAACGACTCGCAGCGACGGTTGCCGGATCGTCGATGATCAACGGCCCGGTGCGGTGCGGAACCCCTGTAAACAACCGGCTACGAAATTGGTAGCTGTCCAAACGTCTGCCTGACCCCTCGAATCCGTAGCCAATATTCACAACCGCAATCGCTGTTAGAAATGTAACAGTCAGTTGAAGAAGCTGGCGCCGAACGCCTGATCCGGGCGAGTGTTTGAAGCCTGATGCCGCTTTACAACGGTTCCCCTGTTCGCCACTCGTTTGCGATTGCCACACGTTTTTTGCCATGCAGGCGACTCGAAAACACGGGTATATGGAAACCAGCCAGACGAAGACCATCACTGGTATGGCCAGCAGACACGTGAACTTCGTGAGCAGTGCCGTTCCCAGCAGAATCCCGACGGTGAATGCTGCACCCCAGGTCGGCAACGACAGCCAAATATAGAACGCATAGCACGTGGTCACGAACATTGCCGCACAGGGTACGTCTGCCGTGATAACGGCCCCGTGTCCAAGTATCATCGGCGACAGGCACCACAGACACAGAGCCACGAAACCAGCTGGCGGCCCAAAGACGTCCCTTGCCCAAACGCGGCACGTCCAGGCTCCCAGCAGGCTGAATGGAATACAGGCCCAGCGAGCAACTGTCAGCAGCCACAACGTCCGTTCGCCGTTCATTCGCACGAAGTCGTTTCCAACGGAAAATTCACTTCGAGCGAAGGCTCCCGGAGCCCGGGACGTATTGTCTGTCCCGTGCTCCATAAACAGGACAGGGAATGACGCCACCATTCGCACCAATGGCGGATTCACGGAATAATCACTGAAACTACCGGTTCGCCACATCGAAAGCCCCGCCGCCAGATGCGCAGGTTCATCTGTGGTCGGACTGTGCCAGGCTGCTGAGTACATCAGCAGTCCGACATGCCCGAGCAGCACGAACAGGCCGAGCGATGCCCAATGAAGCTTACCAGTCATAGGCGGTGTTGCTGGTTCAACGTGGTGACGGGTTCAGTTTTCGGTCTTGAATTTACGCCATCCCAGGATCCCGATAGCTGACAAGAGTGCGATGCCCACAACCCACCACCAGAACATTTGGCGCTGGTGCTCTTCCGTCAGCAACTGTGCGTACTCATAGGGCATGTCAGGCTCTCCAGGTTCCGCAGCAACCAGGGTTTCATCATTGGTTTCGTTCCAGTAGATCGTGCCCGGTGCCGGATCGACGTGAAACACGACGTTGGCAAAATCAGGCTCAATCTTACAGGCGACGACTTCAACAACGTCGATGATTCCACTGCCTCCTTCGTTGCTCTCTGTCCATCTCGCGGGAAGCCAGCCATGTGGTGTTTCCTGATACTCGATGTCCGTTTCGCTTTCTATTGCTTCGTTGACCATTCGCACGTACCGCACAACCGCCGCATCCATTTCAGGGTCAATCCAGTACTCACTGAACGCAGGCACAGTGGGATGCTGATTAGCAGTGCGCAGAACGATCAGATTTCTCGCGCCTATTGTGATTTCCCGATCAAATCGAAAATACGGCCTGTCAACCGGCTGTTGCAATCTGGGAAGGGGAGCTATTTCTGCCTTGTTGGTCCAGAAGACGCCATGCGTCCAGAACACCGGGCGGCACTCTTTTGAAAAGAACATCAAACGAAATCGCCGCTCTGGAGCCCTGTTGTAGAGTTCGACAATCGGTGTATCCGCTGGCAGCTCTGGCGAGCGATTACGATTCCTGGGAGTAAGTGTCTGCAGGTGGCGACCATCACAAAGTGAAACCACGAACTTTTGAGTTACTTCACCTTCATGAAGCCCCTCGCCGTCACGTTCGAATCGCGACCTGTTGCCGGCAAAGTCCAGCCAGAGCCGTTGAATCTGGTCGCAGACGACATCTTCAGGGGGCAACGGGCCATATTCCGCGGCAGGCTTTCCAATCGCTTCGTTCAGAAAGCCCTTAGGTGTAATTCGCTGACAACGCAATTCGTAATGCACACGGCTGCCGATTTTCTGCCGGGTTTCCCATGCCGCAAATATCTTTCGCATCGTTTCGTTTTCTGACTCGGCAATACATTGAGGCGGCGAGAATCCAGTGCATAAACACAGCAGGATGACAAAGCGAAAAACGACGCTGCGGCGATGCATGAGTCCAGTCTTTCTATCCGGGGTCAGGTTCTGCAGTCTTCATCCCGTAACTGCGCACCATAAACCGCAACGTGTAGTCACCTCTGGAAGTACTGATCCTTACCTGCACATTGCCGACGATATAAGATCCGGGCCTTGTGACAGTCGTCGTGACACTAAGGGACTGTTCCAGTGATTCGCTTGTTTCATCATTCGAGCACACAATCCGCCATGGGGCAGGTCACACGGTCGGGGTCAAGAGTACAGCCGGGCGATTCCGCCAGAATCTTGACCGTAAGCGGCGTGAATGTCTCACGATGAATCAATTCGTCAGCGCCGGTAAAGCGAATCATCGCCGGATCGGTACGGACCTGTCGTTCGATAATACCGGTAATTAACCACGACTGGGTCGATCGCATAGGCCCCGAAATATCGCTACGAAGACGCACTGAAAACGGCCGAGACGGCATCATAGATTCCGCCGCATTCGTGGGCAGTAAATTTATCTTCAGTGACAACATCGCCGACTGCCCCTCGGGAATTTCTACTTCCTGAGGGCTGATTTCCGTACATTTGCACGAACCATGGATGTTTGTCAGTCGAACCGCTTTGGTGTTCTTATTGTGTACCGTCACGCGATGCAGGAACGCGGCCTGTTCGGTCACCGTGCCGAAATCTAAATCAGCCGCATCGATCACAAGCCCACCGGGACGGACACGACCATTTTGTACGGCCAGCGACCAGCAGCCAATGGCAGCGACCACAATCAGGCAAAGGAGAGCAATGGCTGTCAAGCCACGAGACGCCACGCCGCGTGCCATCGACTGAGAAGACTTTTCGACCGGGGCGAAGGGGAGCTTTTCGCTGTCAGAGTCACTGACGGAGTCTGCCTCACGACTGTTCGGGGGAATGACCGATGCGGTGACAGCACCGCTCACCTGGCTCCACTCGGAAATACTGCCGAGCGTCTGCCAATCAGTACGGCCTTCCTGCTGAACGAGTGTGGATTCCGAATACCGCCCCTGTCGGAGTCCCAGCGCCAAGCCTCGAAATGAGATTGGGCCGTCGATCTGGTCACCGAGTTGAACAAGCCACTTGCTCATGCGAATCTTGCCTGCCACAGGCCACCTGAAACGACACCTGTAAGTGTACGCCCCCGCCCTCGAGTAGCAATACCCAAACATGGGTTGTTTGCCGATTAAGCGGCTTGCAGGGAATTCCCGACCGCGACCGCCACCGCGGTCACCGCTCAATTTGCAATGTTTCGGGTGACGCATTGGCCGGAATAGTGTCATCGGGCGGCGGGGTGTGGGACGGTCGGGAGACCGCCCCACAACGGGAGGAGACCGTCCCACAACGGACGTCACGGTTGTGGGCAGGTCTCCTGACCTGCCCACATGATCGACCGAAGGTCTCCTGATCACCGCTGCGTTCGGTCCGCGGTTGGGGGAGACCTGCGGTCGGCGGGGTGGGACGGTCCGGAGAC
>JAVKCM010000208.1:0-32833 GCA_040222735.1 Fuerstiella sp.
CGTGGGGCGGTCGCGAGACCGCCCCACAACAAGTCACCCTCCGTTGTGGCCGGGTCACCCTCCGTTGTGGGCGGGTCTCCCGCCCCGACCACGCGACGGACCGAAGGTCTCCCAATCCACGTCGCTCCCAGCCTTACGAGCTGATCGTCGTATTAATCAAGTATGAGGCGGTCGGGAGACCGCCACAACGGCACCACGCCAGAACGAGACCTCCCCACAACAATAATTCTGTCGATCCGAAGAAGCCCGGAAAATTTTAAAACAGTCTGAAAAGTTTTCCGGCCCCTGCGTCTTCTGCTGTGCCCGGGTTCCGAAGGCTGCACAGCTCATGCTTTGCGGCGTCTGTGCAGATCACCGGAATCGGTGAGCCGAATTCCGTCTGAAGTCCGGGGGTGATCATTCGATGTGGCAATCGTCAGGAGTCAGCAGGCCGGACCATCCGACTCTGGGCGGAGGAATATTTATCGTGATGAAAAGCAGGCAGGGGCTCCCGGATTCGACGCGGCCGGGTTGGCAAAGGTTTTGGGGCAGGGTTTTGACAGCAGCGTTGTTACTGCTGCCAGCGAGGTCACCACTTTTGTCTGATCTGATCCGGTCGACTGCTACGTCCACGGCGGCGGTCGGCGGCGGTCAGGGGAAAACGTCAGAGCAGATCCTTCGCTCAGCGGCCGAATCCGTCCGGACAGGCGACCTGGAGGCCGCACGCCGCCTGCTGAGCACCATGCCCCAGAACGAATCCGCTCATCCGGACATCCAGCTGGCCGGGCTGCTGTTTGAACAGGGTCGTGTCAATGAAGCACGTGCCCGACTGGAGCAGTTTTCGGCGGTCCCGGCAAATGCCTTTGAGGCCCATCTGCTGCACGCCGAACTGGCTGTGAATGAGGGGCGATGGTTTGATGCCTTGACGCATGTCCACGCGGCGCGTGCCGCACCAGTGCCTTCCCGCTGGAATGACTTGCGGAAGAAAACGGTGCGGGCAACGCTTCTGGTTATGGAGGGTGTTTCTCTGGAAGGATTGCGGCAGTGGCAGACCGCCCGCCAGGTGTATGAAAAAGCAGCGCCAGCCGACAGCGAGCTGCCCGGCATTCTGAGTGGTCGGGCCAGAACGGCCTTTTATCTTGGTGATCCGGAGCAGGCTGCCGGATATTTTCGGGAACTTCGGGTCACACAGCCACAGCTACCGCTCGCAGAATTACTGTTGGCCCGGTTGTTCAGTGAAGCAGAAAAACCTGAGGAAGCGGAGCGCTGGTTTGCTCGTGGGCTGAAGAGCGAAAACCCGCTGGACCGATCATCCGTGCGTCTGGCCTATGCGGACTGGCTGCTGTATCGCAATCAGCCGGATCAGGCGCTGGCGACGCTGTCTGATGAACAGTTTGACGCGGCCCGACAGACCGAGCGTCAGTATCTGATGGCATTGGCGCTGCGGATGCAGCAGCGATTCGATGAGGCGCAGAACCTTCTCAAGACCCTGCACCATCAGGACGCGGCCTCCTTTCCCGTCAGCAACCAGCTGGCTCTGGTGATGATTGAAAGCGATGACGACACGTATCGATCGCGCGCCCTGCAGATCGCTGAATCAAACGTGCGCAACAATTCAAATCTGGCAGAAGCATGGTCGACGCTGGGCTGGATTCAGTTTCGGCTGGGAGATGTCGCTTCTGCAGAGAAGAACCTGGCTACGGCCATACAGAGTGGTACCACCAGCCGCGACACAGTCCTGTACATGGCACGCGTCAAGCAGCGTCTGGGAGCGGCTGATGTGGCGAACGAGTTGCTCGCTGCAACGAAGAATTCCACCGGCCCGGTGTACGCACCTTTGTCTGACGCTACATCCCTCGGGGCTTCATCCAATGAATAATTCCGCAGGACACCTGTTCCACCACCGCTTGAACGTTTTCACCATTACAACATCAATGAGGCAAACTGTGAGTCGTCGAAATACAGGATGGAAGCTGTGGCTGCTGGCCACTTTGTTGGTCGCGATCTGCCCCTCAATACTGTTGGGGCAGACAACTCGTTATTGGCGTCAAACCAGCCCCGGCGACATCAACAACACGAATAACTGGTCGACCACCGGTCCCCTGGGGCAGGCGGGTGGGACATTTGGCAGTGCGGATATCTTTCTGGTAACCGGCTCGAACCCCACAACGTTTGGGACGAATTTTTCTCAGAGCCAGAATCTACAGCTCAATCAGTTTGTTTTTCAGGGACAGTCCAGCTCAATGCTGTCTCAGAACAACAGGACCCTGACGTTTAGTGGAAGTAACGCCCGGCTGTCTGCCAGCGCCTGGACGTATCCCGACGGAAAGTATTTCACGTTGTATGGAGGAATCATCAATCTGGCTGGCAACACAGATTTTGAGGCGACGGGCAGTATCCTGAGCGGAAACCGTCTGTCCATCTCTTCACAGGTGCTGGGCCAGGGATCTCTGCGGGCGACGGGCGGTGCAAACGTCTATTTGTGGAACACAAACAACAACTACACCGGCGATACCAGAATCGATACCATGACCAGATTAACCGCAGTCAGTATCGCGAACTCTGGTCAGTCCTCCTCACTCGGTTCGGGTAACAACATTGTCTTCGAGGGAGTCGCCGGAACTCTGTATGCTCAGGAAGGCGGCCTCACCAACAGAACGATCAGGATTGCCGGTTCGAATACCGGTGTCATTGACATCGCGCACCAGAAGGTGCTGACGCTGACCGGTAATCTGGCCGTCGACTCCGGTGCGATCCTGGCAAAAACGGGGACCGGCACGCTGATTATCAATTCTTCTCCGCAGACACAGCTGCACGGCAAACTGAGCCTCAGTCAGGGATCGACAACCGTGTGGGGCAGTAACACACTGGCGGCAGCAAAGATGGAGATCTTCAATGGGGCCGTCCTGACGCTGGGAAGTCCGAATAGTGTACATGCCTTTCGGGAATTGGGCGGATCCGGCATCGGATACCTGAATATGGGAAGCGGATCGGGTTCAAGCCTCACAGTGGATCAGGCGACCAATACCACATTCGGCGGACAGATCACCGGGGACGGATCGTTCACCAAATCGGGTTCCGGGACACTGAACCTGACCATGAACCGCAGTAGTCAGCTGAATTCGTGGGCGGGTTCGACCCGAGTCTTCGGAGGCACTCTGTCTGGTGATATGCTGGGGAATATTGGTATGGCCGGATCATTCGGCACTGCTGCGAACGCGGTTGGCAGTTCTTTTGTACTGCAGTCCGGCGGAGTGTTGTCCTACACGGGAGCAAACACCTCAACAAACCGAACCGTCGCGTTAAACAATTTTGGCGGCGGCGTTTCAGTGACGCAGGGATCTGCTGAGCTGAACTGGAATGGCACAATATCGGGCACAGGAGGACTGACCAAGCACGGCGCAGGAACTCTGTTGCTGACCGGGCAGAATACGTATACCGGGACTACGCTGGTCAATGAAGGCACGCTGAAGCTGGGGGCGGGCGAACGGATTTCCAATTCGAGTGCGCTGGTGGTTGCAGACAACGGAACATTTCACATGAACGGGTTTCAGGAAACCGTCGGCAGTCTGGCCGGGGGCGGAACCGTGCTGATGGGGAATGTGGGAATTCTGCGAATGGGGCAGGATGGATCATCCACCACCTTCAGTGGGACAATCAGTGGAAATGGCCTGGTGATCAAGCAGGGAGCCGGCACCTTCACCCTGTCCGGTTCGATCGCCCACGCCGGACTTGGTATCGAACAGGGAACTCTGAGCCTGACGGGTTCAGAGCGGCTGGCCGATCTGGGATCTGTCACCATGGGAGCCTTTTCGACACTCAACCTGAACGGGCATTCAGAAACCATTGGAAGTTTGCTGGGGTCCGGCACCATTCTGCTTGGAAGTGGCAATCTGACTGTGGGAGGCAACCACAGCAATACATCCTTCTCAGGTAATATTGACGGAGCAGCCGGCAGTCAGTTCACCAAAACGGGGACCGGCACAATGACGATTTCCGGGCAGAATACTCTGGCCGGAACGGTGCAGGTGGAAGACGGCCAGTTGCAGCTGACTGCGAGTGGGGCTTTCGATCAGGCGTCTCTGGTTAACGTGACGTCGACCGGCACGCTGAAGATCACCGGTTCGCAGCAAATTCTGTCAGTGGTGAATTCTGACGGAACCGTTGCTCTGGACAACAATTCAGCGGCCAGTGTGAATCAGCTGACGAATGCCGGACAGCTGGCACTCAAAGACAACTCCGGGCTTTATGCGTCGGCGGTCCAGAACGCGTCCGGCGGCACCCTGACCATCGAAGGCAACAGTGTTCTGTTTACCAACTCGCTGCAGAATGACGCAGGAGCTTCCATTACGCTGACCAGCGGAGCGCAGTTGGCGGCAGTCACTCTGGTCAACGACGGAATCATTGATGGTGATCTGAGTCTCAGTGCCGGTCAGTTAATGTCAGGAAACGGATTTGTGTACGGGATGACGTCTGTGAGTGATGGAGGTACGCTGGCCCCGGGTAACAGCATCGGGGTTCTGAATCTGGCAGACGTGAGCTGGGGTTCCGGGGGACGGTATGAGTGGGAAGTTTCGGACACACTGGGCGGCTCTGGAAGCACATGGGACTTTCTGGATCTTTCCGGAACGTTGACGATTTCGGCCACGGACCTAAGCCCGTTTGCGATTGATCTGGTAAGTCTGGGAGGGCCGATCGCCAATTTCGACCCAACTCAGAATTATTCGTGGTCGCTGCTGACAGCGGCCGGAGGCATTCTGGGTTTTGATCCATCCCGATTCTTGGTCAGCACCACCGGATTTCAAAATTCATTTGCCGGAACGTTCAGTCTCTCTCAAAACGGCAACTCATTGCAGCTTCACTACGGTACAGCGGCCGTCCCCGAACCCAGCAGCCTGATGCTGTTTGCCATAGGGGTCGGGATCGTTCGATTGCGGAACAGGAAAAACGTGGGTCACGAGCATCGCCCCGGGACGCAAGTCCGCCCCTGCGCCAAGTCATAACAAGGCGGTATCAGCCGGATTTGTATTGCCCTTCCGGGGTATGCGGTGGGCGATGCATCCGTACCCGGGGGCGACGCCGGCGGCGCACGGCCACTCGGCTGGTCGGTTTCAGGCCTTTACCACGTGTGGAAACGGGACAGGCGTGTGGAAACGGGGCGTGTGGAAACGGGACAGGTGTGGAAACGGGACAGGCACTGACCGAATTCAGCACGCAATATCAGAACTCGCCAACCCGTCGGTCAGAGCCTGTCCCGACCGTTTCCTGGACGAACCGTGCGCAATGCAGACCAGAGTGGTGCCGTGCTCCGTTCGCGAAGAAAAGAGCACGGATGAACCGGTGGTAAGGCAAACGCGTTTTTTGAAGACCGAGACTTCGCACGCGTCCTCTGATTGTACGCTTCTCACGTTGACCTGCCTGCCCGGCGAACGCAGCAGCCGGTTTCGGCGGCACGTTTTGCGAGCCGTCAATGCCGGAATCGAAAAAGTGGCCCACTATGTGGCCCAGCACCGCCGCGAACCGAAGGGAACAGAAGAGACCGAAGAAAGTGAAGCAGCAGAAAACGCTGGCGTTATTCCTGCTGATGCCTCCACTTTCGCGTCCGTTCCTGACGAAACAGTAACCCGACCAGGACTCGAACCTGGAATAACAGAATCAAAATCTGTTGTGTTACCGATTACACTATCGGGTTCGACAGGGGACGACAACGAGTGACGGAGCGGCGTTGCGGACACGGTTGAGCGTGAATTTGTTCGCTGGTTTCCGATCGTCGTCTGTCCGGTTTCTTCTGTGGCAGAAGTTTAGAACCGGAGGGACGGTGCGGCAAGCCCTGACATGGGCTGTGCGGACGGGCAGAGCGGACGGGGCCGTTTTTCGGCCGTCCGAGTCGGCAGCGAACAGGCGGTGACCTGTTCGCTGCACTCGTGTGGACGATCAGTCGTTTCTGAGTTTCAATCCCATTTCTGTCAGTTTCAGACGAATTTCGTTCAACGATGTGACACCGAAATTGCGGCTGGCCAGCAGTTCGTCCGGGGTTCTGGAAATCAGCTGCCCGATGGTCTGAATCGCAAGACGATTCATGCACTTGCGAGAACGTACAGACAGGCTGAGATCGCCGATCGGGCGGTTCAGCGTGGCCTGTTCTTCGGGCGACAGGTTCTGATCGACGAAGGCATCGCGAGCGTGCACCTTATGCAGATTCAGGCCGATGCGGAGGCCGTGGGCGGCCAGCAGTTCGCGAATTTCCAGCAGACTGGTTTCACCAAAGTTCTTGCCGGCCAGCAGTTCCTGTTCGCTGATTTCCGTCAGATCGCCCAGCGTCTGGATATTCATGGCGGTCAGGCAGTTGCGACTTCGCACGGACAATTCGAAGTCGGTGACCGGACGGCCCAGCAGCTGCTTCATGCGTGCTTCCTGCCGCGCCTGGTCCTCATCGTAATACATGTCCTGAGTGGCTTCGATATCCTTCAGGTACAGAATAGCCTGCTCGTGATTCGGATCGTATTCCAGAATCCGTCGAAAGCAGAACGCAGCCGCCTGATAACTTTCGCGGTCTTCGTACAGCAGGCCGAGATTCAGCAGTGCTCCGACAAAAAACGGCGGCTTGGACAGACTGCGTTCGTAGTATCGAATCGCTTCTTCATCGTTGCCGCGCAGTGAGTTTTCGGCGGCCAGCCAGAACAGAGCGCGGGAATGATGCGGATCCATGTCGACCGCACGCTCAAAGTATTCGACGGCCGTGAGTGCATCGCCGCGATCTGCCCAGATGCAACCCATCTGGAACGAATACTCAGCACGACTTGCCGCTGAGGCGGCCACGCTGCGGAGCATTCTTTCGGCTTCGTCAACATGGCCGGCCGCCCGCATGGCTCCGGCCTGACGCAGCGTGGCGTCGATCTGGTCATAGCCGTTCTTGCCGGCTTCTTCGAACTTCTGAGCGGCATCTGCATGTCGGCCCAGCGACGTCAGCACCTGAGCGTGAACATAGTTGGCGATTCCGTCGCGGGGTGCGTTCGCCAGCAGCGTATCCGCTTCCTTGTGCCGGGACAGCAGGTAAGCCGCAACTCCAGCTCGGGCATAAGCATGTTCGCCGGCTTCACCCGCAGCGATTTTCTGTTTCAGTTCAGTGAACCCCTGCCGTACCTCGCCCGCCTGATGTCCGGTCAGCGCGTTCCGCAGGGCATCGATCTGATCCCGCGTTACCGGACTGTTCAAATTAAGAAGTTCGGAAATATTCACTACGTTTGCAACGGTCACGGATGTCTGTTCCTTCCAGGAAATGACACGACTGGAGAAATGCATTGAGCCCGCGTTAACGAAACGCGGACTGTGCAGAGGGCAACGGCCGAAATTGCGAAAATCTGGTGTGTGGACCGGACTTAGCGACCTGCCTGCAGCTCGCGTCTGAACGGCAGACCAATCTCCAGGGAAAAAGCTGCGCCTACCTCGATTTTTGAAACCCAGCAGTTTATCGACGTGAGGGCCTTGACTCAAATGAGTCCGAACGTTTCCGAAGAATTGGGAAATTTCGCTCCGGAATTCAACCGCCGCCAGCCCGCCCTCTCCGGACTTCCGACGACAGCTGCTTTCCGCCTCCAGCAGCCTGTCCGCAGACTTCTGCATGACGGACTTCCAAGTCCGTCATTGGCGAAAACGTCCGTATTTTCAACGCGTCTGGCCGGACGGCGTACAAAATTTTTCCCGTTATCCGGACAGGACCCCAAGCGGCCCGGTGTTGGACGCCATGACGCAAACTAATACCAAGAAACAGGTTATAACATTCGAAGGTTGGCGAACGAGGCCCCCACGACGCTTCGGTGTCTATTTTTCCCCGTCGGCCGGCAAGCGCCGCCATTCGTCAAACCCTGCCGGCCACCAGAATGGCCGGCAAGTCACGTCCGGCTGTTCAGCTAGCGGCAACCGGTCGCCTCGAACCTCAGAAAAAACGGATACATCCAACGTTTTCTCAATGATTCGGCAACGGTCAGACAACGAAGAAGCACCGGGCCACTCGAGGGGAGTGAGTCGCCCGGTGCTTCCAGCGGAGGAAATTCAGGGACACTGCAGGCGCAACAGACGGCAGAAGACTGTCCGTCACTGGCCTTCTTCGCGGGTCGGTGTGCGCGCAGCAGGTCGGATGGAAGACCGACACCGGCATCAGGTTGCTGTCAGCCTCTGAGGCCGCGAAACCGCTGTTCCGCCCCCTCGATTCGCTACCAACTGAGGCGCTGACGCCTGAGGCACTTCGAGCGCACAGGACCAGACGCGATGTCAGGCTCTTCAGGTCAGCGTCTATTGATAAGTCGGCAGCGGATCCATGGCAACGGCGGGGTAGCCCTGAGCGTAGGCCGTGGTCGGCATCGGAGCGAAGGCGGTCGCTCCAGCCGGAGCATAGGCCGACGGATAAGCTCCGCAGCTTCCACAGCCGCCGCCGCCACCACCACCGTAGCCCGGATACCCGGCTCCGTAGCCATATCCACCCAGCAGACAACATCCGCTCATCGAAGTGATCAGCAGCAGACCGGCACAGAACTTTACAAGACGGTTCATGAGAGTGACTCCAAAGTACTGCCGATTGTTTCGTGGAGGTTAGCGGCAGAGGGAGGTGAGAAGCCGAATTCACAGACGGTACTTCCCGTCAGCCGTTCAAGAGGAATGGCGGCTGACGATGCGGGGGGCAACGCCGTCGAATTCGTGAGAGGAGAGACAGAAAGGAGTCGCCCTGATGGCGACGACCGGAAAAGTATGAGAACCGGCGAATCGGGTCAATACGTATTTTTCTTCGGCGGTAATACGCAGGAACTCCGCAAAAACGCTGAGCGAAGATACTCCACGTCGGTCTTTCTGGAATTTTGTCTCAAGACATTTTCTGCGTTTTCCGACAGAGCTGCCGCACAGCCACCTGATGGCGAATGTCAGGACACAGTCCCGTGTTGACCGAATCCACCGACCTCAGCACAATGTCGCCACCATGCAGCGGCCGTTTGCCGGAAGCTGGTTCCAGGGCAAGCAGCAGTTCGGACAAGGCGGCGGTCGGCCGCCGATGGAGAATACCAATGCGTATCTTTTTTTCCGCCGGAGAACCGAGTGGTGACCAGCACGCGGCTCATCTGATTCAGGCGATGAAAGTTCGCGATCCCGATTTCCAGGCGGAAGGCTTCGGCGGTCCGGCCATGAAGGCGGAAGGGTGTGTCCTGCGGTTCGAGCTGACGCAGCTGGCCGTCATGGGCGTCCTGCGCGTATTGCCGATGCTGGCAAAGTTTCGTCGTCTGGTGATTCAGGCCGAACAACACTTTGATCAGACTCCGCCCGATGCGGTCGTGCTGGTGGATTTTCCCGGATTCAACTGGTGGATCGCGCGGGCAGCCAGACGTCGCGGCATCCCGGTTTACTATTACCTGCCGCCTCAGCTGTGGGCCTGGGCTCCCTGGCGCATCCGGAAAGTCCGGCGCTGGGTGGATCACGTGATCTGCGCGCTGCCGTTTGAATATGACTGGTATCATCAGCGTGGTATCAAAGCGACCTGGGTCGGTCATCCGTTTTTCGACGAAGTCGCCTCAAAGCAGCTGGATGATGCTCTTGTTGCCCGGCTGCGGTCGGATCATGGTCGCCCCGTGATTGCCGTGCTTCCCGGTTCGCGCGATCACGAAGTCCACCGAAATTTTCCCGTGATGCTGGACGTGATTCGAACAGTCAGTGAAAAGGTCCCGGATGTACGCTGGGTAGTCGGCAATTATCGACAGGACCATCTGAACCAGTGTCGGCAGCTGCAGCAGCAACAGAATGTTTCGGCCGACATTACCTATCTGACCGACCGCACGTCCGAAGTCATCGAAGCGGCGGACTGCTGTCTGATGGTCAGCGGATCCATCAGTCTGGAACTGCTGGCGCGGCAGACGCCCGGTGTTGTGCTGTATCGGGTCTCACGCTTCGCCCGATGGGCCAGCCGGATTGTGATGACCTGCCGTTATATTACGCTGACCAACCTGATCGCCAGCGAAGAAGTCATGCCGGAATTTGTTTCCGCCGGCGATCCAGCGAACGATGTGCAGGGAATCAGTCGGTGGCTGACGGAACTCTGCATGTCACCTGACACTCTGCAGACTTGCCGTCAGAAAATGCAGGACCTTGCCAGGCGGGCTGCAGTGGTCGGCGCGACGTCCCGGACAGCCGAACTGCTGCTTGCCGAACTGAACGAAGAAACCAACGCGGCCAATTCACGACAGGCCGCCTGAGCGAAGGATTCCTGCCCTTTTCATCGGCTTTCTTCCGTTGTGGCCGGCCGTGGGGTCGGCAGCGGCCGCGAGACGGCCGTGCCGATGCCGCTGCGACCGTATCCGTTGCCGCAGTAGAACAGGCGAAGGTGGTCTCCTTCGCGAATGACTGACGGATATTCCACCATCTGCTGCTCCCAGCCGGACCCCGCTGGTGTCAGCTGCAGATTGTCACCGCTGTGGACACCTCGGCGCCAGCGAATTCCATCGTCTGATTCCGCGTAGCAGATCGAATAGTAGCCCCAGCGAGTGCCGATGGCCGAATACCACATGCGGAATGTTCCGTCCGGTTCCTGATGAACCACAGGGCCGGCCACTGCGATATCTTCGTAGTCGCGATCGGGATCACGCAGCATGACCGTTCCCTGTTTCTTCCATTGAAGTCCGTCGTCCGAAACGGCCAGACAGATCGTCTTCTGCTGATTCAGCGCGTGTGCCGCGCCGGTGGTCGGACAGCCGGTGTAATAGAAACGCCAGTGCGTCGAGCCGTCGGGCCGGCGGACCTGCAGCACAGAGCCACCGGCAATGCCGATCGCGTCAGGATCGCCGTGTTCGCCGCTTCTGGCCAGCACCGGTTTGTCACTGCGCCGCGACCACGTGACCCCGTCAGAACTGGTGGCCACGCCGATTCCCGGAAAGGCGCTCAACCCGCTGCCGCGTCCGGCATTGCCGGTGTAGTACAGATGCCACCGATCTTCGTTGATCCGGACCACGTGCGGCAGAACGCACCATGCGGCGTCGAATGTTCCGGCGGCGCCCGTCTCAAACAACGGGCCGATACGAGTCCATTCAGTCAGATCATTCAGGGCGGCCGTGGCAAAACCGAGTCGCTGCTTCCGGTCCGTGCCTCCGCCGGAATAGAACAGGCGATAGGTGTTGTCGACTTTCACAACCCACGGATTCATGCATCGCGAAGCATCAAACTCGCCGGAACGCGGCGGCAGAATCGGGTTGTGTTCGCTGCGAACCCATTCCACCGGCTGCGTCAGAGCGGTATATTCATCAGGATGCGACAACCGCATACTGACAACCTGGTGACTGCGGCGAACGATCCCGAACAAGGTGCCGATATCACTGCGATCCCAGGCAATTCCCTGTCCGGCAATCGGAGCGGCCACGGTGGCGACATGGCTGAGTTCGCCATCCGCGTCCGGAACCTCAAGAACATAAAGTTCGGCGTGATCGTGCCCGGTCACAAACAGCCGTCCGTTCGGTCCGAACGCGCCTCCCGAGTTGCTGTTGGGCAGGAAACGCTGCACCACCGTTTCCGGAAACGTCCAGCGTCCCGTCGGCTGCCAGGTGTCGTCGTAACGCACCATGTGCGTCCGCCGGACTTCGGCCTCGCCGTAGAAGGCGAACACAATCCACCACGCTTTCTGATGCCGCTCAATCCAGTTGATCGCCCCTTCTGATTCCTCGAACATCCGACGTTCAACGTGCTTCAGAGTTTCCGCGTCAAAGATTTCAACCGAGTTCTTCAGTGGGTTCTGAGGCCAGTTGGAGTGTGCGCAGTACAGCCGCCCGTCATGCACCAGGCCGCTGTTCAGGTGTCGGACGGGTGAGTCGGCCGGCGGAGTCCACCGGGCCAGCTCTCGGGCCGTTCCCTTTTCGTACCGAGCGATTTCCCGACTGGCAATCGCGTAAAACGACGTGGCATCGACCGCCACCGCCTGGTGGGCTTCCGGCACGGCAAATCGCTGCCGCAGGCGGATACTCATCTCGGGCGACTCGTCGGCATACACGGACATGGCTGTCGGCAGCAGAACGAACAGGACGGACAGGGGCCTGAATGGTTTAAGCATCATTGCGTTTACAGTGGGTGAAAAGCAGGATGAACTCTCATCGAGTCCGTCTGTGAATCCCGGTGGTGGAACCCGGCAGTGACCTGACAGAATCGCTGCGTGAATCGCTGCATAAATAACTGAAGGGCCGTATTCTACGCAGGAGGATGGTGGTCTGTCTGCTGAACGGGTCCACCGGGCAGCGTCTGGTGAATCTGCTGAACCGTCTGCCTGATGGCCCCGGTCAGCAGAGAACTGACGGTTCCGATCCACAGAAAGGTATATCCCTGAGATCGAAGGGCGGTCGCATCGGTGCCGGCCCAGACCTTCTTTCCAGCGTCATCCGCCGCCGCTTTCACCTGCTGCAGAGCCGTCGTGAATTTTTCATGCGTGGGACACCAGCAGCAGCCCAGATCTGCAGATAGATCGTACGGCCCAAGTCCCAGTGCAGTCACCAGAGGATGATTGGCGATGATTCCGGCGTTGTCGACGCCGGCCTGTGATTCAATCTGAGGGATCACGATGAAGTGTGCTTCAAATTCTGTCTTCCAGGTTTCGTACTGAAAATCGTCAAGCCAGTAATTTCCCAGGCCGCCGGGTCGGCGGCGGCCGCGCGGCGGCATCCAGACAGCTTCCTGTACCAGATCCAGCTGCCGGGGTGACTCCACACACGGCAGCAATATTCCGCAGGGCCCCATATCCACGGCCCGGCGGACGATCGATGGCTCGCAGGAAACCGTACGAACCAGGACGGGAAAGTCTGCCAGACGACCCACCTGACAGATCTGACTCACCAGTTCATCGGAAAACGCACCGTGTTCACGATCCACGACCAGATAATCCAGACCGCTGGCCTGGCAGAGTTCAACCAGAAACGGCCATGCCTGGTCGGTCGCCATCATCCCGACCACCGGGTCCTCTGTGGTCAGTTTCGCCTTTAATTGAGCGGCGGGTTTCAACATGTGGTGGTATCCCGTTGGTAGTTTCTTCTGACGATCCGCGCCGGCCGCGTCCGAACGACGGTTCGGTCATCGCAGACAGCAGCGTTGCGATCATGAGCCACACAACTGACTCATGGCTGTGCCTGGCAGTCTGTCCGGAATCCCGGCTGTCACCGCAGCCGCCAAGGCTTTCGGCCACGTTCTCTGGCGGCGACCGAAGCTCCCGGCGAGCGTCGGTACGGTAGCCGGACAACCAACAAGGCACGACCTGATGCTAACACAGTCACCGCAGTCGCCAAGGCTTTCGGACATGTTCTCCGGAGACGACCGAAGCTCCTGGCGAGCTTCGCTACGGGAGCCGGACACGTCCATATTATTCATCACGTCCTCAAGGTCGGGTCCCCGAAGGTCGCTGCTGAGCTCTTGTCGGCATCTGCCGTTCATCGTGACAGACGCTTCGACCCGGGTCCGCTTCCGTTGCCGGCGGTGATCCGCTACATCTACCGCTCTGCGATTACTTCCCCGCCGCTGCTTCCACCCTGCCGGTCTCAACATGCACCCCCTGGATATTGCCGCTGTTGTTGCGTATCTGCTTCTGATGCTGAGTCTGGGGATTCAGTTCGGGAAGCATCAGTCCCGCCGAGAATTCTTTGTGGCGAATGGTTCGATGGGCTGGCTGCCGGTCGGTCTCAGCGTCATGGCAACGCTGTTTTCTTCCAACAGCTTTGTCTTTTATCCGTCAGCAGCCTTCGGCGACAGCCTGCGGATCGGACTTTCACTGGTCGCCTTCGCCCTGATGACACCGGTGGTGATCTGGGTATTCATTCCGATCTACGCCCGGCTGCAGGTGGAAACGGCGTACGAGTATCTGGAATTAAGATTTCATCTATCGGTGCGAACGCTGGCCAGCGGGCTGTTCGTGCTGCTCCGCATCGGCTGGATGGCGTCCGCAACCTACGCCGCGTCGGTCGTGGTGGCGAGCGTGATGGATGTTTCGCAGACGACCGTGATCATCGGACTGGGTGTGGTTTCGGTCGGGTACACGATGGTGGGCGGTCTGCGAGCCGTGATGTGGACCGATGTCATTCAGTTCTGCGTGTTTGCACTTACGATTCTGGTGACGCTGGGGCTGATTCTGACGCTGACGGAATCCGGCCCTCGTGACATCATGCGGACCTATTTCGATGGCCGCGCCGGACTGATCGTGGACTTTTCACCGTCGATGACTCTGCCGTACGGCAGCTGGGTGATTCTGATCGGCGTGTTTCTGGAAGGCGTGTCTGCCTTCGGCGTCGATCAGGTGGCCGTGCAGCGTTATCTGTCGGCGAAGTCTGAGCGAACGTCGCAGTGGGGAGCCGCTCTGAATCTGGCGGCCATGTGGATCGTGCTGCCCGGACTGCTGCTGATCGGCGTTGGACTTTATGCTTATTTCACTCAGCATCCGGCTGAACTGGGTGACGGCACGCTGACTGAAATTCTGGCTGCCGATGCAAGCGTGGCTGATCGAGCCATGCCGGAATTCGTGCGTCTGCACTTTCCTCCGGGTCTGGCCGGCCTGTTTCTCGCCGCCCTGATGGCGGCCATCATGTCGAGCATTGATTCCGGAGTTCATTCCGTCACGACCGCTCTGGTCGTTGATTTTCGTGATCGACTGCTGCCGCAGCTGCGCCCGCAGAATGATCGCAGTGAAGTACGCTGGATCCGGACACTGGTCGTCACCATCGGCACCATTTCCATCACCCTGGCCTGTTTTGTGGGGCCTCTGGGAAATGTGTTTGATATCGGCAAGAAGCTGACGGCGGCCTTCGGCGGCCCGCTGCTGGCGATCTTTGTGCTGGCCCTGTTTTCGCGCCGGGCCACCTGGCTGGCAGTGCTGCTCAGCGTGACTTTGTCGGCTCTGCTGACGCTGTGGCTGATGTATACGAGGGACTGGTTTTCTGTCTGGTACTGGCCCATCGGATTCGGAACCGCGCTGATTCTGGGCTACGGTACCAGCTTTCTGCAGCGTCCCGTGCCCACCGAATTCACGTACTTTCAGATTCTTCGCGAACACCCAGGTAAGTGACCGATGAAGTTTGACGAAATGACCGCGGCACGGCTGGCAGAAACCGATCGCGACCAGACCGTCGTGGTGATTCCGGTTGCCGCGGTTGAACAACATGGTCCGCACATGCCGACGGGAACAGATACAATTTTGTGCTCGGCGGTGGCGGCAGCGATTGAATCCCGACTGCCTGAACAAATTCTGCTCACGCCGACGCTCTGGCTGGGTGCGAGTGCACATCATCTGCGACTTGGCTCGACACTCGATAACCGACTGGATACGTACGTGTCCACGCTGTGCGACCTGGGCAGATCATTGCTCGATGATGGCTTCCGGCGACTGCTGCTGCTGAACGGCCACGGAGGAAACATCGACCCCATGCGGATTGCCGTCCGCGCGCTGCAGGTTGATTATCCGCAGACACTGCTGGCCGCCGGTTCGTACTGGTGCGTGGCTGACGATCTGATTGACGAAACACTGACCGGCGATCACCGGTTTGTCGGGCACGCGTGTGAATTCGAAACCTCCATGATGCTGCACGTGCGGCCGGAGCTGGTGGACCGTCAACGGCTTGCGGATGCCGGCAGGCTGATCCCCGATCAGCTGGATGGGCTGTTTCTGAGTCGTGACATGCGGCAGCGGACACGGGAAGGCTTTACCGGTCGCCCGGACCTGGCCACGGCCGAGAAAGGACGCCGCCTGTTCGATGGCATCGTCGACCGGCTAAGCGGTACTGTGGAAAAACTGCTCCGGCAGCCACTGGGCACCGAATATCAGGACTTCGCTGAATAAAACCGGCGCGGTCAACCACTCTGCGTAACGACGGCCGCGTCACTTTCAACTGATCACACAACAGATTGCAGGACACACATTCAATTGCGCTGACCTGCCGGAACTGTCAGAATCCAGGGAAACCGTTTATGAACACGTCAAATTCCGGTGACGCACGTGCCCCGGGACGATTTGTACTCGGAGGCTTTTCATTCAGCCTTTTTCGTCGGCTTCGTCCGGCGGCCGTTCTGTTATGCCTGTTCAGCCATGCTGTTGTCGCCATGGGTCAGCCGGCAGTCGATCCGGTTCCTGCCCAGAAAGACAACAAGGCAGATCGTGCCGGTGGAAAACCGCGGCCTGCGGTTCAGAAGCGACTGGCGGTTCAGAAGCGGCCGCCGGAATCAGCGGAGCAGGCCGCCAGTCGAATCAGGCGGATGGAAAAGGTCGCGGACCTCGCCCTGGTGCCTCCGAAGCTGAACACATCGCCACTGCCGGAGTACGGCTATGACCGACTCGACTACGGCATGACCATCGGCATCGAACGCACGCCGGGTGGTCGACTGTGGGCCTGCTGGGTCGCGGGCGGTGACAGTCCCAAAGCATTTTTTGTGCTGGCAACCAGTGACGATGATGGCGAACACTGGTCGCCCCCTCGGCTGGTGCTGGATTCTCATGACCCGGACCTTCCTGTTGACCGCAGTATTCTGGTCGGGAATCTGTGGACCGACCCGCTCGGCCGACTGTGGCTGATCTTCGACCAGTCAATGGATATGTACGATGGCCGTGCCGGTGTGTGGGCCACGGTCTGCGAGAACCCGGATGCAGCCGAGCCGACATGGTCCGCACCGAAACGTATATGGCACGGAGTCACACTGAACAAGCCAACCGTGTTGTCGACAGGGGAATGGATGCTGCCGATTTCGCTCGATCAGCGGCCAGGATTCCGACAGTTCAAAGGTTGTTTTCAGAAACTTGATCCGCTGCGCGGAGCCAATGTGTTTGTGTCGGCCGATCAGGGACAGACCTGGGAACGGCGGGGAGCCGCCCGGTTCCCGAATCCTGACTGGCACGAACATATGATCGTGGAACGAAAAGACGGCACGCTCTGGATGCTGGCCCGCACGGCCAGGGGAATTATGCAGACAACGTCAGCGGATGGCGGCCGAACGTGGGCAACGCCCACGAAACCAGCCGGTATCGCTCAGCCGAATGCCCGGTTTCATGTGCGGCGGCTGACCTCGGGGCGCATCCTGCTGGTCAAACATGGTGATCAGATTGATCAGCATCAGGGGCGCGTGCAGCTGAGCGCCTGGCTTTCTGAGGACGAAGGACAGACGTGGCAGGGAGGGCTGGTTCTGGACGACCGAAAAGGCATCTCGTACCCCGACGGGTTTCAGGCACCAGACGGCAGAATCTACATTTCCTACGATCGCAACCGCTCAACGGACGGAGAGATTCTGCTGGCCCGATTTACCGAGGAAGATATTCTGGCTGGGCAGCTGATCGACGCGGACTCAAAGCTGAGGAAGCTGATCTGTCGGCCGCTGGCCGGAGAGGTCGCTCAGCTGCCTGCGTTTCAGAAACCGACATCCGACATCGCTCGCCGCGTGACGATTCCGACGATCGACATTTCGGCGGATCAGAATCGCCACAGCATTGTGGCCCGCGGCACGGCCGACACTTATCACGGCCACTGCGATACTGTGCTGCTGCCCGATGGGCAGACCATGTTCACGGCATGGAGCGTCGGACACGCTCAGCTGATCGGACCTCTGGCGCGCAGCAACGACGCCGGCCGGACGTGGACGAAACCGCTGGATGTACCCCCCAACTGGCACGACACGGCCAACACGCCCGCCATTCATCGACTGGTGGACCCGGAGGGTGTGGCCCGCCTGGTCATCTTCGCCGACGGGCTCGACTGGCGCCGAAAGGGTCAGCCTCCGTATCCGATGCATCAGGCGGTATCTGAAGACGACGGCCGGACGTGGACATCGATGAAACCAAACGGCGTGCAGGGCGAAGTGCCCCCGAAGACAATTCTCAGCTTTGACGATGGTCAGCGACTGGTGCTGTGGTCAGACCTGCCGGGCTACGTTGTGCAGAGCGAATCCCGGGATGGAGGCCTGACGTGGAGTCGCAGCCGCCGGGTCCTGCGCGTGCCCGACCGCTGGGCTCAGCCCTGCGTCATTCGCTCGCCGCACGGACGGCAGCTGGTCATGCTGTTGCGGGAAAACAGCCGCCGGCATCATTCTCTGTTCTCAGTCAGCAGTGACAATGCGGTCACGTGGAGCGAGCCGAAGGAACTGCCGGCGGCACTGACCGGAGATCGCCATGTGGCCAAGTACGCCCCGGACGGCCGGCTGGTGGTCGCCATGCGGGACATGGCCGCCACCAGCGCGACCTACGGACACTACGTCGCCTGGGTAGGCCGATTTGAAGACATCGTGGCCGGGCGTGAAGGTGACTATCGCATCAAGCTGCTGCACAACGCCGCACGGACTGATACCGACGTTCCGGGACGCGGCAGTACCGACTGCGGCTATTCAGATCTGGAGGTCCTGGCGGATGGAACGATCGTGGCCACGACCTACATCAGGTATCAGAACGAAGGCGAGCAGAATTCGGTTGTCAACACCCGGTTCCGTCTCAGCGAAATCGATGCGCTGCGGAAAAACTGACAGCAGTCCGAGTGGTGCGGCGTGAAGTCACCAGCGTGCACACGGCTCGATGAGTGCCGCAGCGCGTCTTACCCGATCACGCCCGGAATGGGCGAGCCGTCGCGGATGACGGTGATCGGGCGGCCGATGTTGGCTTCGTATTCCGTTTTCGGGTCGACGCCGATGTTCTGCAGAAACGTGGCGGCCAGGTCATCGGGACTAAACCCGTCACCGTCGGGGCCCTCGGCCCTGTCGTCTGTGCGACCGACCACCTGTCCCGGACGCACGGAACCGCCGGCCATCAGGGCGCACATGGCCCGCGCCCAGTGGTCGCGGCCGGCATTCCCGTTGACCTTCGGCGTTCGGCCGAATTCGCCCGTGACCAGAATCGATGTGGAATCCAGGTGTCCCCGTTCTTCCAGCCGATCCAGCATGGCGGAAAAACTCTGGTCAAAGTCGGGCAGCAGCTGACGTCCCAGCGTGTTGAAGTTGTCCTGATGAGTATCCCAGCCTTCCAGCAGCACGGTCACGAAGCGCACACCGGCTTCAATCAGTCGCGTCGCCAGCATTGCACTCTGACCAAATTCGTGTCGCCCGAAGCGATCGACTTCACGGTCCGGTTCCAGAGAAAGATCGAAGGCATTTCTGGACTTTGTGGAACTGATAATGCGATAGGCCTGTTCAGAAAATCGATCGAGTCCTCGTACAGAATCGTCCAGCGATTCGAACCCGTCGAAGGCCGTGTCGATGTCGTCCCGCAGCTGGCGGCGTGACCGGTATTTGTCGATCGTCAGGCTGCCATCCAGAGTAATTCCACGGACCCGGAAGGGCTGCCCGTACCGTGGCTTTTCGCCGGTCGACAGCGGACCGTACTCAGCCCCGAGATACCCCGGCCCTTCGACCGGGCGGTCGATCGATACAAACGACGGCAGATCTTCCGCGGCCGGCAGTTCGCGGCTGACGATTGACCCATACATCGGGTACGTGACGACAGGGGTCGGCAGGTTGCCCGTCATCAGGTAGCGCGTGCCCAGTCCGTGATCGGCCAGACTGTGGGTGATGCCGCGAATGGTCGCGTATTTGTCTGCCCGGCGCGCCAGTTTCGGCATGTGTTCGCAGATTTCGATCCCGGGGACCGACGTCCGGATCGGAGAAAACTGTCCCCGATATTCCGCAGGCGCCCGCGGCTTCAGATCAAACGTATCCTGGTGTGACGGCCCGCCGCCCAGAAAGACAAGAATCGCGGACCGGCCGGAATCAGATTTTCCCTGAGCGGCGTTCAGACGCAGAAAGCTGCTGAGTGACAGACTGGTGCCCAGAGCTCCAACCCGCAGCATGTGACGACGTGAAAGACTCATAGCGAATTCCGTGAATGGTGGTGTGAGGTCAGTATGTTGCAGCGGAGTGAGCTCATTTGATCAGCACAAACTCCTTCGTGTTGATCAGTGCCCACAACAGATCACGCAGGCCGTCGGTCATGGAATCTGCAGTACTCAGATGCTGCATGGCACGGGCCGATTCCGAAGCGGTCGGCGGGCGGCTGACGGTTCTGAGCCATGCCAGCCTGACCAGATGCTTCGGAGCCGGGGCGGCGGCTGATTTTTCCTGCGTTTCGATTTCCTGCAGCCAGCCGCTCTGTTCCAGTCGCTGATCGATCAGCGGATCATTCTGCAGAAAGACCGACTGCAGCAGAGTGGGCTGGTTGTCACGTTCACAGTCGCAGTTGACGACGCGATCTGGTTTGCCGAACACCTGCATGGCGTGCGTGCCGGCCAGCCGCATCGACAGATGGCCGATCGCCCGTCGCGTCAGATCGGTGCGGACCTCATCAAGGCTGTCAGAAGCCGCCAATGCCTGCTTGACGCCGTCGTAAACTATTTCGGCCGGCAGACGACGGGGGATGGCGCGGCTGAAGTTATGACGGTCGTCTCGGTTGGTTTCATTCGGGATCCAGCTGCGTTGCCAGGTGTCGCTGGTGACAATGCGGCGATGCAGCCACTTCATGTCATATCCATGCTGCACAAACCCGGTGGCCAGCCAGTCCAGCAGTGCCGGATTCCCGGGTGGATTGGCCGGATTCAGGTCGTCGGGCGGATCGATGATGCCGACATGAAAATATCCGGCCCAGACCCGATTCACGAAGGCACGGGCGAAATACGGATTCTTTGAATCGCTCATCCACTGCATGATGGGGGCCCGCGGATCGTCGTCACCGGTCAGCGTCACCGTGCCGCTGCGCAGCAGACTCAGAGACACGGGCTCGCTTCGGTGACTCAGATACAGTTCGCGCCATGGAATCGTCTGACCTCGCTCGGCCCGCTTCAACAGATCATTGCGGATGGCCGCTCCATCATTGCCACGCAGTGTCAGACCGACCTGTTTCGCCAGTTCGCGATAACGGTCGACCGATTCGGGATGAACCCCGAACTTCACCGTTTCGAACAGACGGCTGAACTGCTGAAAGTCGTCCTGAGTCCACGGAGCAAACGGATGCTTGTGGCACTGAGCACACTGCAGACGAATTCCCAGAAAATTGTGTGCAAAGGCCTGCGCCGCGTCCTCCGGCTTCTCCATACTGCGGCGCGTCCAGTAATGTGGCATCGTCTCACGGTCCGCGAAGTCCACCCCACTGCCTTCACGAAAATACGCCGAAACCCGGGCCGCGTATTCATCGTACGTCTGGCCATCCTCTCGCCCCGTCGCCAGCACGATACGTCGAACCAGTTCATCGTACGGCACATTCTCTCGCAGGCGACGGTAGATCCACATATACCACTGCACCGACGTTTCCTGTCCCAGTTCCGCCTGCTGACGAGGATTGCAGCCGGTGAAGTCACACAGCTTGTTGGCCCACCACGCGGCGAAGGCCGGACGCTCCAGCAGTTCATCCACCTTACGCTGTCGCTTGTCGTCGGACGAATCGGCCAGAAACGCTTCCACTTCAGACGGAACGGGCAGCGATCCCGTCAGATCAATACTCAGTCGCCGCAGAAACTCGGCATCAGTGCAGATTCCTGACGGAACGATCCCCAGCTTGTGAAGCTTGGCCAGCACCAGCGAATCAATGTCCGGTGCTGCCGGCGATGTCGCTGCCGGCGGGGCCGATACCGGCGGCGAATCATCAACAGATCCCGGGGCCGATTCCAGTCGCCGCAGAACGGGGACAGCAGCGACCCCGTTGTCGTAAAAGACAACCACATGAGTGTCGCCCGGACCGACAGACGTGATCATGCCGTCCGCATCGACAATGGCGACGGAATCATCATTCGTGCGAAAGCGACACAGCGGTGTCACGTCTTCCCGCTGATCATCCTGCCAGACGGCAGTCACCTGCAGGCGGACGGGCGGCGACCGTGAGTCCAGGACCACTTCAGCCGGCTCAACTTCCAGATGTGACAGCACCTGCGGTTCAGCAATTCCATCGGCACCGGATTCAATCCAGCGCCGCAGCAGATGATGCGGCCAGGAATCGACGGCAAAACGCTGACCGCCTTCGTGGTCCACGTGCAGTGTCGGCTTCTGCAGGATCAGGCTGTCGTCCGGCTGTTGTCGATTGATTCTCCCTCCATCGGCAGACGCCGCGCGGGCGGTGAGTGCCTGATGGTCCATACGAAAATCATAGCCAAACAGCGACATTCGAAGCTCACCGCGCCCCTGAAACGAACCGTGGCAGGATCGTCCGTTGCAGCCCAGCCGCCCCAGCAGCGGGACGACATGCTTCTGGAAATCGGGCGTTTCGGTCGAGCCAGACACGGCAAACCGCAGACTGGCCGGCGGCGTCGTCTGAGCGTCCGCCGGCACCGGCACCAGGGTGATGCCGACAACACCGGTCAGCCCGATCATCAGAAATCGCAATTCTGCCATCGCCGTCTTACCTCTTAGACCTGTGAACCAGGTATATCGCAGTCAGCATCTGAGCCCGGACACCGGGCCTGACAACACCGGGCCGAAACACACCGGGCCGAAACACACCGGCACGGAACACTCGGCCGCACTGATCACGGCCGCACTGATCTCAGGAGGCTGTCGATTCAGTCGCCACCGGATTTAACAGGCTGTCGATTGAATGAATCGTCGTCGGCAGATGGTCGCCTTTCGCTCCGCGAAAGAGCGTTTTCACAGCGTTCTTTCGCTCCGCGAAAGACGACCCTCACTGATTCGACAGCCTGTCTGTTCCGGTGGTTTAACTGATTTCGCACAACTCTTCAGCAACGATTTCGATAGTGCAGAATCCCGAGAACCGCTGAGGCAAACTCAGTGGCGGGTACAAACCGACTGCATCTTCACGACCGGAGACGCGGGCACAGGACCACGCCTGTCCGGCCAGAGACGCGTACACGCAGGTGGCCGGCACCTGCAACTCGACCCGCTACGGATGTTCCACCTTTTTCACCGATTCAATCACAGTCAGATGGTCACTGAGTCGTTCCGGGTGCTCGACACCACATTCAATGGTGTCACCGACGCTGATGCTGTGAAAGGCATCCTTGCGCTGCCAGAACCCCGCCAGCATGGCACGTTCTCCGATGATCGATTCAGCGTCTTTCGCCCGACTGCCGTCAAAGGTATCCTTGATCCGGCTGACCTGGACAACCAGGTCCATCAGGTGATCATCCTTGCGAATAACTTTGGCAATCACCATGCCTCTGAAGCCGCGAAAGCCGTCCGGCAGCACGGGATAGTCGCCGGGTTTGACAGGAGCCACTTTGCGAAGTACTTCGCCGACGCGTACGCGATCGCCTCCGTCATGCAGCGCTCCGAATTCAATCGTGTCGCCGATTCTGGCTACGACCAGCGCGTCCAGCATTCTTCCGGTCACTCCTTCAGCCGGTACATTCTGTCCCAGAAACGACTTCGGACTTGAGGCTTTGTTGTTCTTCCATACGCGGGGGACGGCGTCCACGGTGATAGCAAATGTCCCGCGTTCAACATCCTTTTCCACCAGCCGGCCGACCAGCATTCCGCGGAATCCGCGTGTTTCCCGGGTGAATCCGTCAGCCGCCGCCGCTTCACCTTCTTTTTTCATCGCCGGTCGATCCGGGCCTGCTTCGCTCTTACGCACGAACTCGGCAACCGTCAGGTGATCGCTGCGGAGCCCGATGTGCTGCATGCCGACTTCGATGCGGTCCCCCACCTTCAGGCTGTGATAGGCGTCTTTTCGATTCCAGAATCCGGCCAGCATCAGCTGCCGACCTTCGATCGCATTCACCTGCTTTGCGGCGTTTTCCTTCCACGTATTCGTGACCCGCTGCACCTTCAGAATCATCTCGAAGGTCTCCGGATCCTTCTTCACGATGTCGGCCACAACAGCGCCGCGAAAGCCGCGGAATTCTTCAGGCAGCTCCGGATAATCGGCCGGATCATAGGGGGCAACTTTCCGCAGCAGTTCGCCCGGAAACACCAGGCCATCACCGTCGTGTCGGCATTCGAATTCAATGGTTTCGCCGATCCGCGTCACCACCAGCACGTCCAGAAATTTCCTGGTCACACCACTCACTTCGATTGTCCGACCCACCAGACTTTTCGGATTCTTCGCCTTGCTGTTGCGCCACACTCTGGGCACCGCATCAACCCGGACCACAAATGTTCCTCGTTCCACATCCTTTGCCGCCAGCCGACCGACCAGCATACCGTTGAATCTGGCCACACCTTCGGGAATGGCGTCCGGCGTGGTCTTTAGTTCCGCCGCCGCAGGTGCGACAGCTGCCTTCGTTTGCGGCTCATCGGCAGAGGCCGGGAAAGCCAGTCCCGCCACCATCATCAGCATCGACATCTGTTTGTTCATCGAAGAATTCCTTACAGGGGATACGACTTCAGAATTGCTGGCTTCGGCTGACCTCCGGGCCACGGCACGGGGTACCACAGACGCCGTCAGAAATGCGCAGCAAACCACCAACAGCACGACGACGGTCCGAGCGGTTCGATCGAAATGACGTGGACGCGGGTCCGCGTCGAGCAGCGCTTCAACACGCTGGCCCAGCGTTGAATTCAGCGTGGCCATGCAGGCGGTCAGCGCGGAACACCCGGCGGGGTCAGACGGGCGCCCGGTAAGCTGATCTCCCAGTCGCACCAGACAGCGCAGCAGCCCCGTGCGCTCGCCAAGTGTCTGAGCAGCCAGCGAATCAGCAACAAAGTCCATTTCCCGCCGCAGTCGGCGGCCGGCCAGGACATTCAGCGGCTGAATCGGAAAAGCCCGACTCACGATCTGCACAATCAGGTTCCAGACGGCATCCCGTCGCGCTACGTGCACCAGTTCGTGAGCCAGCAGAGCTCGGTATTCCGCCGCACCGGGACGGCACGTGATACCGCGAGATTTCGGGCTCGCGGACATAGATTCGCCAGCCATTGCTTCAGTGACAGCCGGGCCCGCGACGGCTCCGTCGTCCGCGGCAGAATCATCAACGGGAGGACTACAGGTGTCGGAATCGCTGGTCGCCGCCGCGGTTGAGTTTGCTTCCGGACACAGGTCCATCGCGACCGGCAGCACAATAAATGGCCGCCGGATGCCGGCTGTCATCGGTCCCGTCACATTCGCCGACTGTATCAGGTCGACCGGACGCCGAATGTTCAGCTGTCGCCGCAGCCCATTCAACTGGCTTTGAATTTCCGGATCATCAACAATCGCCGCCGTATTGCGCAGCCGCCACAGCCGCCGCAACTGCACGCCAAGCTTTGCAAAGCCGAAGAAAATCGCCACCAGCCAGGCGACGCCTGCTGCCAGCCACACCGATGAGCGTTCGGAGCTGGCGATCGTGATGGTCGTGGTTCCCGAATCGGCGGCACGCGGGCTGCGGCTTGTCGCAGCAACGTTCTCGTTTAGCATCTCACCAGTCATGTTCGGTGTCACCAGAGCAGTATCGCTGGCACGATCGGTCACCGGCATGTGATATTCCCAGACGGCAGTCGCGTCCACGGCGGGCTGAGCGTCTTCGGCGGACCAGGTAAGTGGCACCTGCAGCCCGAAATGTGGCACGTCAAACACAGTGGTGGCCGTCGCGGTCACCAACGGCATTGTCAGCGACAGCTTCCACATGATGACGCGCAGTTCAGCCGCCTGCAGGCAAGTCAGCCGCCAGACCGCCGCGGCGATCACAACAATGGCAATCGTCGAATGAATCAGATAGGTCAGCAGAAAGACTCCGGCCATCTGCACATCAGTCATGGCTGTCTCCGGTCTGCTCCTGAGTTCGTGCTTCGTGTTCCTGCACCAGTTTCTTGATCCGCTGCAACTCCTCCGCATCCACCTGATCGGTGTCGAGCAGATAGTTCACCAGGTCGGACGGCCGGCCGTCAAAAATCCGATCGACAAACTCGCCGACCATCGACTGCCCGGCACGGTCTTCGGAAACGACCGGTCGGTAGTAATAAACGCGGTCCGCGCTTCGATGAGTGACCAGGCCTTTCTGTTCCATGCGTGACAACACGGTGGCCACAGTGGAATAGGCCAGCGGCGGATCGACCTCCAGCAGTCCCTGCAGCTGAGCCACGGTGGCTTCGCCATGTTCCCATAGCACTCGCATGATTGCCAATTGTCGTCCGCCCAGCTTCACCGTCGTTCCCCGCACACCACCCGCTGAATAAATCTACAGTCTGTAAAACTACATGTTGTAAAACTTGATGTCAATGACGAGCACAGTGTCAATTTTTCTGTTTCAACCTAAAACTGACGCAACTGGCACCTTCTGATCAGAAAAATCGCCGCCGGATTTCGGTAAATTCACGGTCCTGCGGAATAACTGCGCAGACAGGAAAAACGCGATGAGCAAACGTGTGAACGAGCAGAATAATCAGCCGCAGGAAGCACGCTACAACCAGTTTGTCACCCTGATGGAGCTGGACCACGAACGTCTGAATTCCTGCCACAACGGCCTGGAACGACGGCGGACCAATGTGCACGGGCATGTTGTCAAAGACGTGCTGGCCAGACGGCGATCTGCTTTTTCCGGCACGCCGCCTGCGGTGATTCTGTCGCGGCAGGCGGCCACTGCGTACGTCGCCACAACGGCCAGTATTGCTGCTTCCCGCATCATGACTCTGGCGGTGGATGGGTTTGCAAATCGCGGTCGGATTATCCATTCTTTGTCGCTTCCTGACCATCTTTGAACTGCGGCTTCGAATACGGTGATCATTTATGCGGCTTCCGATTCTGCCTCTGCTGTTGTGCATACTCGGCTGTGGTTTCGTACACGCTCAGACGCTGGAACAGCAGCTGCAGCGATCCTCGGCGGCGCAACTGGCAGCGGCTGCCCGCATCAACGGTGATGCTCAGCGGGGAGCGATTCTGTTTCATCAGGTGCACGTCGGCTGCGTCAAGTGCCATTCCGTCGACGGTCTCAGCAATTCACTGGGCCCGGACCTGACCAGACTGGGGCAGCAGCAGAACGCGACCGATGAACACATTATCAGCTCACTGTTGAAGCCGTCGGCAGAGATTCGCAGGGGCTACGAATCCGTCACCGTGGTGACCACGGACGGACGAACTCATACCGGGCTGCTGGTTGAACGTACGGACGACATGGTCACGCTGCGCGACCCGGCGCGTAACGGCGAACGCGTCTCGTTTGGCGCCGCAGACATCGACGACGTGGTCTCCAACAACGTGTCGATCATGCCCGCCGGAGTTGTCAATCAACTCAGCGACCGGCAGCAGTTTCTGGATCTGCTGAGCTACGTGATGACGATCAGGGACGGCGGACTTGACGCTGCCACTCGACTGCAGCCGCCGCCGGGAATGATCGCACTGCAGCTGCCTGAGTATGAACAGCACGTGGACCACGCAGGATTGATCCGCTCTCTGGACGATGAGTCGCTGAAACGCGGTGAGGCCATCTACAACAGGTTATGCATCAATTGCCACGGCAGCCGGCAGCGACCGGGTTCTCTGCCCACGGCCTTGAGATTTGCCGAAGGAAAGTTTCGCAGCGGCAGTGATCCGTACTCAATGTATCGCACGCTGACTCACGGCTTCGGGCTGATGGTGCCACAGATGTGGATGGTGCCGCGGCAAAAGTACGACGTGATTCACTACATTCGCCGAAATTATCTGCAGCAGCCCAGCCCCGATCAGTATTTCGAGATCAGCGATGAGTATCTGGCGGGACTGCCGGCGGGCGACACCTTTGGTCCGGAACCGGTCGACTATGCCCCGTGGTCAGACATGAACTACGGGCCGTCGATGGTCAACACGTTCGAAATCGGCTCGGACGGCCACAATTTTGCCTACAAGGGAATTGCCGTCCGCCTGGACCCCGGTCCCGGGGGAATTTCGCAGGGCAACACGTGGGCCGTCTTTGACCATGACACGATGCGTCTGGCGGCGGCATGGACACGCCCCGCTGATTCCAGCGATGCCGGGTTTATCAACTGGCAGGGCATCCATTTCGACGGCCGGCACGGTGTTCATCCCCGCATCGTCGGCGAAGTTCAGTTTGAAAACCCGACGGGACCGGGCTGGGCACGGCCCGGGAGCCTGTCCTTCGAAGACGATCAACGCGTGCTCGGACGAGACGGTCGACGCTACGGACCGCTGCCGCGCGAATGGGCACAGTATCGCGGACTGCACGCCGCCGGTGATCAGACGGTCATTGAATATACCGTCGGTGACATGCGTGTGCTGGAATCACCGGGAACAATCTCCGTCACCGCCCCGCAGAGCACCGCCACCGATGCCCCTTCCAGCTCCGAAACAGCGGAAGCGACGTCAGATGCTTCCGCCCTGAGCGGTCAATCGGCGCCGGAAAGCGAATCAGAACCGAAACCGGGCGTTCAACCGGCACCGCTGACGGTGTTGACCCGCACAATGCATCTGGAATCACACGACACCCTGCAGACGCTGGCGCTGGCCACTCATCCGGACGAATCCGTCCGGTTTGATGCGATCTCACCGGTGGCCGCCGTACTGCGATCGGAACGGGCCTCTGCACCTGCGTTGAAGGCGTCGCGGTTTGAGGACGGTTCTCATCTGTTGATCAGCAACGCTTCGCAGCTGAACATGACGGATCGCAGCTTCACGGTGTTTGCCCGAATGCGCACCTCGGGCAACGGCACCATTTTCTGCAAAACGGCGAAAGACGGACTGTGGGTCCCCAACGGCACCACGTTTTTCGTCCGCGGCGGTCGCCTGTGTTATGACATCGGATGGGTCGGAGTATCGCGATCAAAAAAACGCGTGGACGATGGACGCTGGCACGATGTCGCTCTGACATGGGATGCCAAAACGGGAAAAACGATGTTTTACATCGACGGTCAGAAGTCCGGCGGCGGAACGCTGATGCCGAAGGGCTCGGTCAGCAACGCCGTCGCCCGCATCGGATTCACCAATGAAAACTTTCCGGACCCGTCAGCGTTTCACGGCGACATACACCAGGTGGCATTCTTTGGTGACGTGCTGTCACCGGAACAGCTGCGGGAACTCGCCGATCAAATTGCCGATCAACGGACCGGCGGCGTGCTGGCAGAGGCTGTCGGCTGGTGGAACCTGACCGAGCCTGTTGCCGAGAGCAATCCGACGGTGGCTGATCTGTCCGACCACCGTCACACGGCTGCACTGCAGGGCAGCTCGCGTCCTTCCGCGGTCACGCTGCTGGCCGGTGTGGTCAGCGGCTCGAAACGCGATGAATCCGCCCCGGTTCAGCTGATGCCGGTCGACAATCGGCTGTGCGTTCAGTTTGCTGCCGGCGGCGGATCGCAGAATCTGGTTGTCTGGACAGCTCGAGTTGATAGCGTTGTCGAAGCAGCCGCTCTGGCTCGGCTGGCTGCGCGGATTGAAGATCGCATTCGCGTGGAGGACCTGACGGAGTTGATTAGTCGGCCCGTCTCCCCGCGCTGGCCCGAACGGATCACGACCACACCGGTGCTGGGCCGGGACAACGGACCGTTCGCGATTGATGTACTGTCTCCGCCGGTGCCGAATCCGTGGCTGGCACGAATTCGACTGACGGGCCATGACTTTTTTGACGATGGCGACCGAGTGGCGGTCTGCAGCTGGGATGGCGACGTCTGGCTGGTCAGTGGACTGAAGTCACTGGAAGCAGCGGATTCAGCGCCCGATCCGCGTCTGACATGGCAGCGAGTCGCCTCGGGACTGTTTCAGCCGCTGGGCCTGAAAATCGTGGCCGGAGACATCTATGTGACCTGTCGCGACCAGCTGGTGATTCTGCGCGACCGCAACGGCGATTCAGAGACCGACTTTTACGAATGCTTCAACAATGATCATCAGGTCACCGACCATTTTCACGAATTTGCGATGGGGCTGCAGCGAGATGATATTGGCAACTTCTACTACGCCAAGTCTGCCCGGCATGCGCTGCCGGCTGTGGTACCGCATCATGGAACGCTGCTGCGAATTCCCTCCGATGGTTCTCGTACCGAGATCGTGGCCACCGGTTTTCGCGCGGCCAACGGAGTCTGTCTGAATCCGGACGGTTCGTTCATCGTGACCGACCAGGAAGGTCACTGGAATCCCAAAAACCGCATCAACTGGGTGCGGGAAGGCGGGTTTTACGGAAATATGTTCGGCTATCACGATGTGACGGACGATTCGGATACCGCGATGGAGCAGCCTTTGTGCTGGATCACAAATGCCTTTGACCGTTCTCCGGCAGAACTGATGTGGATTGACAACGATGCCTGGGGACCGCTGAACGGGACGCTGCTGAACCTGTCGTATGGCTACGGCAAGGTCTATGTAGTGCCGCACGAAAACGTCAATGGCCGCATGCAGGGCGGCATGTGTCAGCTGCCGATTCCGCAATTCCCCACCGGCATCACACGAGGCCGCATCAGTGCCTTCGACAACGGTCTGTATCTGAGCGGCATGTTCGCATGGGGCAGCAGCCAGCAGACTCTGGAAGGAGGATTCTATCGTCTGCGTCCGACCGGAAAGCCGTCTTACCTGCCCACTGGACTGCAGGCCTTCGGAAATGTCCTGCGAATTACGTTTTCCGACCCCCTTGATCGGGACGCGGCGACCGATCAGCAGAATTTTCAGGTCAAAGTCTGGTCGCTGAAGAGAACGGCCGGATACGGTTCAAAACACTATGACGAACACGAACTGAATGTGGCCGCAGCCGAGTTATCTTCTGACGGCCGCACCGTGTCGCTGACCATTCCGGGACTGGCCCCGACGTGGTGCATGGAAATCAGATGCCGACTGAAGTCTCCTGATGCAGAAAACCTTGAACGAATCCTCCACAACACGGTTCATTTGTTGCCCTGAACATCCTGACGGCCCGTCGACCCGGACCCCTGACTGTCGACTGAGCCGTCGACAGTCAGGGGTCCGGCATGGTCACCTGATTCCTATGTGGTGCGGTCTGTTTGACCGTCCGCCGTGTACAAAGCTGTCTGCGGAAGACCGCACGTCTGCCGACACCTCAGTGAATTATGCGGCGAAAGTCCTCTTGGTGAGGATGGCCGGACAGGTCTATAATTTCTGATCCGAACTGCGCCCGCCGTGATTTCATGGATGACTTCACGACGCAGTCAGCGACCCTAATGCAGGAGGCATACCATGGAACGCACGCTGATCATTGGAATTGACACGGTTGCCGGCCGATCGGTGGCACAGCAACTGACAGGTCGCGCTGAGGTATCCGGACTCTGGTTCAACAGCCCCGTACCTGTCGACGGATGCAACAGCAGTCGCATCGAATCCGAAACGCTGGGTGATCGAATTCGGGCCGCCGATGCGGTAGTCTTCTGTGGCGGAGCATCGTATTCGTCATGGGATTCCGGGTTCGGCGAATTCGCCGCCGAAGAACAATGGCTTCAGGCGTGTCTTGCCGCGGCTCAGGGAACCGAAACTCGGTTCGTGTTCATCAGCAGTGATGCCGTATTCGGCGGACCGTGGGTGTTTCATGACGACCACGGCGATTCCTTCGCCGATACCGATATTGCCGCTCAGCTGCTGCAGTTCGAAGCCATCGTCGAACAACTCAATAATTCGCTGATCGTGCGCACCAACATCGCCGGCGTGGACAGTCAGGGACAGGGATTCGTCAACCGGATTGCAGCCCGCCTTCGATCCGGCGAGAGTGAACATGTCGACGCTCGTGTGTTTGCGACACCACTGGCCGCGTCCGATTTCTCAGAACTGCTGATCGAATGTCTGGTCACCGACCTGACGGGAGTCATCAACATTGCCGGCGCCGAACGCACGACCGCCTTTCATTTTGCCATCCGGATGGCCGCCGGTCTGGGTTACGGTGTTGAGCACCTGATCCCCACAACCAGTAATGGAAAACCGTGTGAACAGTCACTGCGCTGTGAACGACTGCGGAAGGAACTGAAGCGGTCTGCGCCGAATCTGAAGGAAACGATTGAACGAGTGGTCCAGTCGATTGCCGACCAGCGACAGCCCGCCGTAGCGGCCTGAGTTCAACGTCCCCGCAGATCTCTGCAAAGAGCCCGGCTCCTGCCTGGTTTCTGACCGGTTTCGTGTTCGCCCCGTGAACGGCCCGGTCGCCTGACGGTACTCGGCTGATGGGACAGGGAACCGTGGGGACAGTGCACTTAAGTTGCGGCAGCAAACCGAAATTCGGCACTCATCAACCGGCCGATTCGGAGATCCGCCGTCTTGCAGCGCTCCCCCGGGATCTGTCCTCAGTTGGCCCGGGCAGCGAACCACGGGGGTGGGGAACCGTGGGGACAGTGCACTTGAGTTGCGGCAGCAAACCGGAATTCGGCACTCTTCAACCGACCGATACCGCGATCCGCCGCCTGGCAACGTTCCCCTCGGGATCTGTCCCCAGCTAGCCCGGGCAGGGAACCGTGGGGACAGTGCACTTGAGTTTCGGCAGCAAACCGAAATTCGGCACTCTTCAACCGGCCGATACGGCGATCCACCGCCAGGCACGTTCCCCCCGGGATCTGTCCTCAGGCAGACCTCGGTTCCCGAATTTGTGCCACGCGTCCCATCGTAGATGCCCCGGCGAAGGTTTGCGGACATCTGACTCAGAGGGGCCGAAATGCTCTTGACAGGATGCCCTGTGAGCATATTCTTAACGCTTGCCTTAGGGGAGGATGCCAGAATGTCCCGTATCGCTCGCAAAGATGTGTTTTCTCCGGATGAAATCGCAGTGGTGCATGCGTCGAACAGCACCACGCGGCGCTGCTTTCTGCTCGGCGATGATCCTCTGACCGGACAGAACTACGATCACCGCAAGCACTGGATGAATGACCGCCTGAAGTGGCTGGCGTCGTGGTTCGGGATCGACCTGCTGTGCCACACGATTCTTTCCAACCGTTTTGACCTGGTCCTCAGATCTCGCCCCGATGTGGTTGCCCGGTGGACGGACACCGAAGTGGCCCGCCGCTGGCTGATGCTCTGCCCGGTACGCAAAGACCCGGATGGATGTCCGGCTGAGCCTTCCGAACCCGAACT
>JAVKCM010000209.1:0-7985 GCA_040222735.1 Fuerstiella sp.
TGACTGTCCCCATTTGGGCTCGGTCCCTAATGTACGTTTGTTCAGGATCCAACCGGCGAAGTCATCGTCGGGCCGATCAGTTCTGTGACTGTCCCCATTAGGTGCCCAGAAAAGGGACAGGCATAAACATACTCATTGCCACACTGTGCGTTTGTTCAGGTACCAGGCAGCGAATTCATTGTCGGGCCGATCGATTCTATGACTGTCCCCATTTGGGCTCGGTCCCTAATGTACGTTTGTTCAGGATCCAACCGGCGAAGTCATCGTCGGGCCGATCAGTTCTGTGACTGTCCCCATTTGGGCTCACATACAGCAGTGGTCGGGAGACCCGTCCACAACGTGGTGTCTCACGGAAAGGGGACTGGCATAAACATACTCATTGCCACACTGTGCGTTTGTTCAGGTACCAGCCAGCGAATTCATTGTCGGGCCGATCGATTCTGTGACTGTCCCCATTTGGGCTCGGACGGGCATTGTGGGGCGGGCGCGCGTTGTGGGGCGGTCTCCCGACCGCCCCACGCGTTGGCGTGATGCGGGCTGGGAGACCTTCGGTCGGCCTTGTGGTCGGGTCGGGAGACCCGTCCACAACGTGTGTTCGGTTTTGTGGTCGGGTCGGGAGACCCGTCCACAACGTGTGGTCGGTTTTGTGGTCGGGTCGGGAGACCCGTCACAACGTGGCGTCCCTTTGGCCCTTTTCAGTCCTGCGGACGTTCCTGCCGGCCTTTCGCCAGCACTGTTGTTGTTCTCGGCGCTGTCCGGTCTGCTGTCAGCACTACCTGAAAAAACGGGTTGCTACCGCGATTCCGAGGGATTCACTTCCTGTTGTAAATAAGTTCAGTACAGTGATGGAAGAACGAGTGTCAGAAGGGACAGTTCTGACTCAACGTCGCAAATGCGCCGATGGAAGCGCTGGTGTTCTCAGGTGTCTGCTGTCACAGGGTCGGACTGATGAAGGCTGCGTGTCTGGTGTTGGTGATGTCGGTGCTGTTCCTTGCTGCCGGCTGCGGCAGTGAAGATCAGGATCAAGCGAATCAAGGTCAATCATCCGGAAATGATGGTACCACTGAGGCCGCGCCGTTTTCGGCGCCGGCTGGCTTTGAAACGCCGGACGCCGCGTTTGCGGCCTTTCAGAACGCTGCTGCCGCTGGCGACTATCGCACTGCCGTGTCGGCGATGACGCTGGAATCTCAGCAGGCTCTGGCCGGGTCGCTGATTTTTGCACTCAGTATGATGTCGGCGTTCGATCCGGAGAATGCGGATGAGCTGACCGGTCTGATGGAAAAGCACGGCATCAGTGAAGAGCATCAGGAATCCGGTCCGCCTCCGGAAATGGTGACCGACGCCGGCCCCGCCGGAATGGTGCGCGGAATCGGCGCGATGACCGAGGATCCTGCTGCCTTCGTCGCGGAGGCCATGGAGTGGATGGAAAAGTCTCCGAATGCTGACGGAAATTCAGACTTCGCTGAGGGACGCCTGGGAACGGTGACGGTTGAGGGCGATTCCGCAACCGCCACTCTGTCGACACCGGAGGGGGACAAGCCGATCGAATTTCGCCGGAACAGCAGCGGCTGGCTGGTCCATATTCCGGATGAAGAATTCGCCATGGCCGGTGCCCTGGGGGGCGGCGGCGACATGAGTGGTTTCGACGACTTCGATTTTCATTACGACGAAGAAGACGAACTGCCGCCTCCGGATGCTCTGACGATCGAGGAATTTGACCAGGCGTGGAAAACGTCCGTCGATTACAAGGATCGAGTGGCGCTGGAAGCGCTGACCGAAGTGGCGGCCGGTGCCGGACTGACCCTCTTCGACCAGCCTGAGCTGATGGAAACGCTGCAGCAGACGGTCAGTGTGAAGCTGCAGCAGGTTTCCCGCCTGCAGGTGATTGAAGAGATCTGTGAACAGCTGAATCTGTACCCGCGCTATAAGCTGAAGACGGTCGGCTTCGGACAGGGGCCGCGTCCGGTCCCCGTGACCTATGCCGGGCCGTTCGTGATTGCCGTCACGAATGTCATGGAACATGTTCCGTATGCAACAGGTGAGCTGGAGCTGTCCTTTTTTGCGGCCGGGATCCCTGCCGCCATGGCGGCTCAGCTGGTGCAGCTGCGGGGCCAGTCAGACGAAGACGAGGATGGTGTGCTGACGCTGAAACTGGATTCAATCAGCGGTGGTGGCCAGGATCTGCCGGGGCAGTATGCGGGCGGCAGTCCATTGCAGGGCAGTGTCTCGACCGTCCTTTTCAGCCGGATGTACCGACTGCGGAATCTGCTGCGCAACGTCGAGTCAGTGCAACCGATTTCGGGGCGAATTTCATGGGCTTTTCCGACAGCGGTGACCACCCTGAAATTTGACGAACTGAAGGAAGGTGCCGTGGCGGAATCCGGAGACATCAAGGTGACGCTGATCAACAGTCAGCTGGATGACAGCTCACAGTTCAGCTTTCGGATTGAGGGCACTACCTATGACAGAGTTGCTGCGCTCGGGCGTGACGCTGACGGCGAGATCCTGAAGAACGACTTTACCAGTGGTTCAGGCTTTGGTGATCAGCAGCAGCTTGATGTCATGATGGACGGCCGACCGGCTGCCCTGGAAGCTCGCATTGTGGCGAAGACGGATCGATTGTCCTATCAGTTCACGATTCCCGAGATTCCACTGCCGTCACACGAAGAGATGCCGGAACAGCTGACGGACCTGATGTTTGAAGGCTCCACACCGTTGTCGATCGAATTCACCAGCCTTGGCGACGAGCAGGGATTTCGAAAGATTTCCCTGCGCGTGACGAATCATTCGAACAAGGATATTCACATGGTGCAGATGAAGCTTGATTATCTGGGCAGTGATGGCGCGGTACTGAAGGACTGGAGTGCTTCCGAGGCCGGTAATCGAGTGCTTGTGGCTGCCGGACAGTCGGCTGACATTGAAGTCACAGGGTTCTTCATGCCGGACGAAACGACATCCGTGCGTGCGATTCCGGAAAGCATTGAATTTGCGGATGCAACAGAGTGGCTGGCAGAATGACGGTGACCATCAGATCTGAACGACGAATTCGGGAATCCAGTGACCAGCGAGGTCTGTCGTGCCGGTATCTGAGGCACCTGTGGCTGAATCTGCTGTGGTGCGTGGCCGTGTGTTCCGTGACCGCGGGGCTGGCTGCGGCGGAAGAATCGGCGGCGCTGCCGCTCGGCAGGGTATATCACGTCACCGATTCGTTACGATCGCCCTCGGACGCGGTCCGCGATGCTCAGGAATGTCTGGATGGTCTGTGCTGGAATGCCGACGGCTTCGATGTTCAGTGTGTGGAACGTATTCGGACCGGCACCGACGCCACCGTGCTGTTTCCTTCTGCCCGGCCGGCTGGTGTCGAACAGAACGACATGGTTCGGATGGAGTGGTCTGCGGTTCGGAATCCGGATGGCAGCCTGCGCTCAGCACCCGCCATGGTGGTTGTTCACGAATCCGGACGAGGCATGACGGTCGGCCGCATGGTGGCTCGAGGTCTGAGGGACCGCGGCGTTCATGCGTTTATGGTGCAGCTGCCGTTTTATGGAGATCGTCGTCCGGCGGGCGTGTCGACCGAAGATCAGGAATTCGCGGTGGTCATGAGCCAGGGAATCGCGGATGTGCGGCGGGCGCGGGATGTGGTGGCTGTGCTGCCCGGAGTCGATGCGACACGAATCAGTCTGCAGGGAACAAGTCTGGGAGGCTTCGTGGCTGCCATCACCGCCGGTCTGGACGATGCCTTTCAGAATGTGTTTGTCCTGCTGGCCGGAGGAGATCTTCCGAAGCTGGTCGCGACGGGCGAACGCGAAACGGCTCAGCTGAAGAACATGCTGGCCCGGAAGGGATTCACCGGAGACCGCCTTCATCATCTGCTGTATCGCTTTGAGCCGAATCGGCTGGCTCACCGAATCTCGGCAGAACGTCTCTGGCTGTTCACGGCCATCTATGACACAACAGTGCCTCCGGTGCACGCCGATTCGTTCGCCGCCGCCGCCGGGCTGCCGGCGACACACCACATCCGCATGCCCGCCAACCATTATTCCGGCGTGATCTTTCTGCCGATGGTGCTGGATCGGATCGCTGTCAACGCCGGCGGCGAGGCCATCGCCGTGCAGCCGTGATGCAGGTTGCAGGTTGCAGGTTGCAGGTTGCAGCAAACTGGTCAGCTCCTGAACCCTGAACCCTTACTACCGCCCCGGCACGACGGGCTGTACCCAGGCTTTCTCAAACTCACCCGGTTCAGACGGATTCGGATGACGGCGTGATGACGTAACGACGGCTCGCACGTACAGCTCGTCGCCCTTCAGTTTGTAGCTGAATGACGTCCCGGTGCCGGACTGCAGCACGGTTCCCACGTCGTCACTGTAGACGCGGGTCAGGCCGGCCGCTTTTTCGTCGTCGTCGACTGCAGGTGAGGAGCTTTCATCAAAGCCCTTCCGCGTACCGATGAACTGACAGTCGTAGGTCAGGCCTTCTTCGGCTGCCACGTCCAGCGACAATGTGCCGCCACTGAAGCGGATGCTGGTCAGCGTTACCCCGCTGGTGGAATAAAAACGGCCGGCTTCCAGCGACGTGACCAGTGCGTCCGGGGTCAGCGTGTCGGCGGCCACCATCACCCAGCCGCGGCCCGGCTGGCTGGCTCGCCCCGGAACGGTCTGGTGATAGTTGTGTCCGTCGTCGGTAGCCAGGCCGTACATGATCGGCAGGTCCAGCTTTGCCAGTCGCCAGGTGTTGATGATATCCCACATCCGCTCTGTGGACGCGTGCGTGTCATCGCCTGAATTATGGACGGACGGATGACCGTTATAGACTTCAAAAAAGTTTTCGCCGATAACCTGCATCAGCTGTTCAGCCGTGACGGCGTAGCCGAAGTTCGGATGATTCAGGTGCACCAGTGTCTTTTCGCCGGTACGCTCGCGGCGGGACAGAGCGGCATTGATGTTCTGCTGAATGACTTCCACGACGCTGCCGCCGTGCAGCGGCGGCAGTAATTCTGTGGTGTTGGTGGCGCACAGATGGATCGGCAGGTTTCTGTAGTTGTCCGTGATTTCCTCGCCCTGAATCAGCAGAAACTTCTGCGGTATGGCCAGGCGGTCGAAGATGCGGTCGAAGGTCTTCAGTTTCACCTGGTCGCGTTCGTTGTGAACCCGAGTTTCCACCCAGTCGCCCGGAAAGGCGGCTTTCAATCGTTCAAAGGCCGGCCGGCCACCCTTGTTCTTTTCGACATCAATCCATCGCTCACCCTGCAGCAGCACGTTGTGATCGGTGAAGACAAGAAAATCGTAGTCCCGGTCGCGATACCACGTGGCGATCATTTCGGGGTAGTCGTCACCGTCGCTCCACAATGAGTGCGTGTGCATGTTGCCGCGATACCACTGGCGGCCGTTTCCGGCTTCCAGAGTGATGTCCACGGCGTGGGTACCAATGATCGGCAGCAGCAGAAGGAAAGCAAAGATCGGCAGTGTGAATCTTGTCGGCAGCATGGGCGGGATCCGGTGTCAGGCAGAAGGAAGGTGGTCAGGATCAATAACCGGCGGGAAGTCGACACGTTAGCGTGCGACCGGAGAACCTGCAAGGAGCTGTTATGGTTCCAGCCGGACGTGGTCCACGAAATAGACGTGCGGTTGCCTGGTGTTCACGCTGAACAGTTCGATGCCTGCCATGTTGTTCAGCTGCATGTCGCGATACTCGGGAGCCGCGGTCACATCGGCGAATGGAATGCTGACCGTGATGCGGGAGTCCGGCGGGACCACGACTGAGTGTTCGAACCGGTCATTTGATTCGAAGCCGTCGGCCTTGTGCTTCTGATCGTACAGCTTGATCGTCAGTGTCAGCGTTTCCTTCTGAGGATTGAAGATGTCCAGCAGCAGACGGCGGCAGGTCGTCCAGTCGCGGTTCAGGCACTCCATGGACGCTCCGGTGAACCACGCGGGGCGGGTCATGATCTTCAGTGAATACTGACCGTCCGAAGCCCATTCACGCGATCGCTCTATCTCGGCTTCTTCCGGCCACCAGCCGCCCAGCTCGCGATTTCGTTCGAAGGATGCCAGCAACGGAAAGCTCCGGATCTGCTGAACACAGTCTTCGATCTGAAGAATCGGGTCGAGGCTGATCAGACTCAGCATCGACACCGCGGCAACAAGCAGAAGAACGCGTCGGCCGCGTTGCTGTGTGAACGCCGCGATCCAGAACAGTGCGGCCAGCAGTCCGGCTGAGTTGGCAGCCACGTCTCCCCACGAGGGAGTTCGGTTGGCGAATTTCTGCAGAAATTCCCCCGTGAGTCCCACGAATGTCAGGCCCAGTGCCACCAGCACCGCGCGGTGAAAGGTCATCGGCACCAGCGTTTGAGCTGAGGGCACACCTGCCGCGGCCGGGTCAAAGAACCCGACCAGACACAGCAGTGTGGCGAAAAAGGCCGGCGCATGAGCCAGGTCGAAAATCTCTGCCCACAGGCGACCATGCAGCGGAAAAGGCAGCACAAGCCCGCCGGCCAGTACCAATGCCAGCACCGCGGCCAGACGTCCGCGTCGCAGCACCAGTTGACGCCGGGAAAGCTGATCAGAACTCACATATTCCGGGGGGAACCCTGATTCGCCGACTTCCGACATGGGGCTTCCTGTGATGGCGCGAACGGCAGGATTCAGCCCCTGCCTGCTGCGGTCATCGTGTTGCGTGTACCTGTTCCGCCATAAGCGGGCAGATCCGGAGCGGCAGAAGAGCGACGCGGTGGATCAGGTCTCAGGGGGCAGGCTCAGCAGCCTGCGGCCGGACGGCGGCAGATTCGCCGACAGACTTCAACATGCGGAACAGGTCGCTGTCTGTGGTCAGGATCAGGCGGGTGTCGGTGTTCAGAGCGGCTTCGTACACCTCAAGCGTTCGCTGAAAGTTGTAGAAATCGCCGGTGGCCTGAATGGCCTTCGCATACGATTCGATGATCTCGGCTTCCACTTCGCCGCGCAGTCGTTTGCTCTGTTCTTCGCCTTCGCCCAGGATCTGTTCGACCTCGGCATTCGTTTCGTTGATGATCTCCTGCTTTCGCTGCAGACCCTCGTTTTCGTAGCGGGCCGCAATCGCGTCCATGAATGCTTTCAGGCGTTCGAAGGCAGCCTGACGGACGGACTGCACAAAGCCAATGTTGCTGACACCCACATCGACCAGTTCGATGCCGCGGTCCAGTGACGAATCACCGGTTTCTCCGTCGACTGCCGCCAGCTGTCGTTCGATGCGTTCACGGATTTCATCCATGATCTTTTCACGACCGACCTTGATGTCGGCCTGTTCTCCGACCGAAGCCAGATCTTCCGCGGAGCCCTCTGAGCCGGACTCCGGGCTGGGCAGGTCTTCAAGACCGAACGAGTAGGTCAGTTCACGATCGGTGCTGCGAACGACTTCGGACAGGTCGTAAGAAGTAATTACGTCGCGAATTCCGGCACGCACGCGCTGCCGTACCTGCTGTTCGGCATTATCGACAGTGCGCATCACCTTGACGAATTGCTCGGGATCCGTGATCTTCCAGATCGCCCAGACGGAGATTTCAATCTTCTTGCCGTCCTTGGTGGGAAGATCAACCAGCACATCGTTGGGACCACTGGCCCAGAACTGGCGGGTTTTCGGAAGGGTGCGCACGTCCTGAACCAGTGGGATCTTGAAGTACAGGCCCGGCGCCCGGATTTCGCGTACCGGTTTCCCGAACTCCACGACCACGGCCAGCTGGCGTTCGTTGACGGTAAACATTGAGCCATACACCAGAGCGATGGCAGCAAGGGCGATCACGACAGCGGCGGGACCGCGGATATTATTGCTGGCGGCCATTAATTATCTCCCTCATTCAGGTTCAGCAGCGGCAGCAGCTGCTCGCCGCGTTCCACAAAATAGTCGGCCGGCCAGGCGCGAGGGTTGTCGTCCGCGTCGATATAGCCGAACCCGGCGGTGACGGTAATCATTTTCGCATTCAGCCCGGCCTGGATGTCACGCAAATGATCGCC
>JAVKCM010000210.1:0-9915 GCA_040222735.1 Fuerstiella sp.
GTCGGTGTCGCAATGGTCACATGAACGGCAAACATTAAGACGGGCTTCAACCTGATCTTCCTCAAGCAGTTGCATCCCATCAGCCACATGGCGCGATGCTGCTTTAAAGAAATTAAGTCCTCTGCGAATGAATCCCGGGCCCCGGTCACTTCCGTCCTGAGAAAATTCACCCAAAGCACGAATGTTGTGCCGGATCGCGGTATTCCCGTCACGAAGATCGGTGAGTCTGTATCCATCAGAAACTCGTCGCATGCTGCATGCGTCAGAAGATGTAGATGTGTCTTTGCCCGTCGATCAGGTTCGGGAGTTGGTTGGATCCAGGTTGTCCAGCATTGCCTTCAGTGTCTGGAAGCAAAGGATCGCACATTGCTGCCGATGTGGCGTCAGCGGAACTTCCATCTGCTCTATCCAGCTATCCGCCGTCAGCGCCATTGCTTGCGATAACGGACAGTCATGAAGGTACTCACAAAGAATCGAAGCTGCCGCCTGACTGACCATGCACCCTGATGCGATGAACCACGCGGCCTCGATTGTGTCACCGTGAATCTTCAGTTGCAGCGTGACTTCATCACCACATGTCGCGTTCCTTCTCGAAAGAACATGAGACGCGTCTGAAAAGTGACCTCGATGAAATGGGGACCTCATGTGGTCGACGAATGGATTCTCGTTCATCGGGATTTCTCGACGGAAGCAACACGAGACGATCGCAACTCATTGCGCTGAGCATGTCTCCCTTTGCCGTTAACACGGCCATGAAGATCATCAAGCATACAGTGAAAAATGAGGAGGTGTACAGATTGGATCATTCCCATGTCATCAGAAGGGACTTGAACCGTTCTCTCGGCAAGTTCGGCCAGTTCACCCCCTGTCCTGCCAGTCAGCCCCCAGGTCATTAACTCGTGGGCATTGGCCCAATCAACAGCCTTAAGAACGTTAGGGCTATTGCCGCTGCCGCTCATTGCGAGCAGAACATCACCGGGCCTTGCAAAATTCTTCAACTGCTCAACAAAAATCTTCTCAAAGCCTTCATCATTGGCCCAGGCCAGAATTGATGGAGTGTTCTGAGACAAACTGATGACCTTCATTCTACGGGCATCATCATTCTCAAATTCGCCGGGATCGAGCGTCGACTTCAACAGGTCTTCGGCAAAATGATTGGCAGTACTTCCAGCACCGCCATTGCCGCAAACAAAGACGACACGTCCTTGTTGCCATGCGTGATACAGATCATTCGTCAACTCCTGAACAGAATTGCGGTTAAGCTCAGAAAGAATGCGTCTCGCGTCGTCGAGATACTCTTCAAGGTTCAGCTTCAGCCCAAGCATCTTTGCCCCTTCAGATGTTCACGAGGAGAAGCGATCCACGTCGGGTGAACCGCACGTTTCATGTTAAGGATCCTGCAAACAGTCTATGAGAACAAGTTATTCACTGCCGGTCTCCCGTGGATCCCGTCTGGCGTTTCCAATTCCATCATTGATGGCCACATGTCTGTGCATGAAGTTTTCTTACTCAACCCCGGAAGGGCGGAAGAATGGATTGCGACCCATGGACGACTGACTGAAGCTGCCTACTTTCAAACCGACTTCTGAATCCTGTCTATCTCCTGCTGGCGGAGAATGTACTCTACGGCCGCTGTCAAAGAGTCAACGGTTGGATATTCGAAATCAACAGGGGGTAGATCCTGCGAATACTGGTAACCGGTCGTCACACGAATCGATCGACAACCGGCATTGAATCCCGCCAGTACGTCTGATAACCGATCACCGATCATCCATGAACGCCCAAGATCCACGTGATGGTCGCGAGCCGCCTGTAAGAGCAGTCCTGGACCCGGTTTGCGATCTGTGACTTCGACGACTGTTTCATCAGAAGTTCCGGGGACCCGAGGGCAGTGGTAGATGCCGTCAAGTCTCGTAGACTTTGCAGCCAAGTCATTCTGAAGGGTCTGGTGAATTTCGTTGAGTTCGTCTTCGGAGATCATGCCACGGCCAACCGCTGATTGATTTGTCGTCAGTATGCAAAGATAGCCAGCACTCTGGAGATCGCGAATGCAGGATGCCGCATCCGAAAAAAGCCGAAGCTGTTCCGGTGTTGTTATGTAGCCATCAAGTTCAGTGATTGTGCCATCCCGGTCCAGAAAAACGGCTGACCTCAATTTCACCCTGATTGCCTTTCGCACAGCGAACACTCGAAAACATCAGTCATTTTCTAGGTGTTGGCATCGGAGGACGCGCACTCATTGCCAGTCGCCTCAGAATGAATAAGGGCCTGCCACAAGGCTGGAATCGTCTCCCGATGATCGCCTTTGACATAGAAGCTCTTGCCTCCGTCCTGAATCGTCCTGCACAGAATCGTCTTCCATGGTCGAAAGTAATACAGCGGGTGCGGTTTGGACTGAGCCCCCGGTCCTTGCGGAGGTTGCCCGGGACCGTCCTGCCAATTCTCTGGCAGGTCGACAACGTCGAAGACCGCTGTTGTAAAGTCGGTTATTGTTTCGCCACGTTGCCGGGCGACATTGCGTGCCATCGAGAGAGCCTTGAGATATACCTCCGGCCCGGTAACCGCGGATCCGATATTCAGGAATACGCCACCCTCCAGATCCTGAATCTGTCGAGCAAAGATCAAGAAGTCTGTGTGAGATACTTGTCCGAGGGCCGCACCATCGCAGTTGGCGTAGCCATGAAAAATGTCACAACCAATGCTGACATGACAGGTCATCGGAATCCCTTTTCGCCACGCAGCAGCGGCAATGCTGTATGATCGATACGGAGCGTTGGTTTCTTCCAGATGGCGGCCAACCGCTTCCCCGAATCCTTCGTTCCGAACAGCTCCCTGCTTAACAATTTCATTCAGTTGATCTGTTTCCCTCCAGAGTCCGAATTGCCCTTGCTTGATCCACGTGCTGACGTTTTCACTTGTTTCACCGAAAGCGGCGAGCTCGAAGTCATGAATGATCCCGGCTCCATTCGTGGAAACGCATGTGATGAAGCCCTCATCGATCAAGTCAATCAAGAAGCTGGAAAGCCCGAGTTTGACCAGGTGTCCCCCGAACATTACAACCACCGGACGATTGTGTTCACGAGCCGATTGAATAACGGCCGCGAGCCGCAGTGTGTCCGCTCGGTGCGGTGCAGCCGCTGGTTTTCTCACATCGGCTACACGAACGTCGGAGGCACGCTCCGCCAAATTTTGAAGGCGTACATGTGTCCGGTCAAAAATCGGATATTGACTCATCGAAGTAACAACAGTTTTTTCATATGCCTTCTGGCCTAAATTCAGCGTTAACGACTGATCAAATCTGACCGACTTCACCAGTGTGTGCTCGTAACAGGCATAGAAACGAACCGAAAGAATTACGGGCCTGCCTCACGCTTGCGGTCTTGATGTGACATCCCCGATATTCTAGGGGGTTGCGGCGGAGACTCTTTCATCTGGCAACCGGAAAATCACCAGAAACACTTAGCTGTTAGACGTCTTTGTGAACTTACAAGACGGTCAATGGCGTTGAGTACCACGCAGCCGATTGATTCAGGTTAACCCCGAGGTTCAAATTTAGAGTCGTACATGATGGTCACTACAAACAAGATTCCACATAGCGCCATTATGAGAACTGCAACTTCCTTTGAGAGAATCAGAATGGGTTGGATGCAGTTTAACAGTAGTGAAAGTGCCAAAGCCCAAGACGCTCGTCGTGAACGCCGTGAAGCTCCTGAGTGGTGCATCCGGAGACCCAATGGGGCTGAAACGAAAGGGGCAAAAAAGAAATATGCTGCCAGCAACGCCGATAGAAATTCGGTCATTTGTAAAACCAAGGTGTTCGGAGATGCCGCGTGCCAATAATGAAGAATCTCGGTCTCTACGAATTACTTACTTTACGTCGCAGGATTCTGACGCGGCGCACTCGCAATTGGATCAGGGGCCACGCGTCAGCACAATTTCGCATTACATCCGAGACGATCTTCGCATTGGCGGCAAACTTCTGCCGTCATTAACAGACACAACGCTGCGAGAGCCGCGGCGACACCGGCGCCGGCACCGAACGTACCGAATGTAGTGATTATGCTTACCCCGACAACGCCTGCACATGCACCAAGGACGCATCCCGCCAACACAGCACAGCCGGTGCGGTCCGTGACGTTGGGCGCCCCTCCCTGAATCGCTATGAAGATGTTTTCCAATAGCCCTGCCGCTGCACCACCACCAATACATCCTAGTAGTGCAGGCTTGTATAGTAGAAGCCCAAGTTGCGCAAGCCGTTGTAGCAGCGTTAGGCCCTCAGTTGGGTCTGGAAGTGGGGTTTGGTATGGGTTCGATGCAACATATTCACCTAATGGATCAGTTTGGCTCAGAGGATTCATGTTTGCGTAAGCAAATACGTTGACGCCATCCTTATAGCCAAGTGAATCACGTTGTAACCAGCAGCCCAAGCTCAAATTCAATACCCGATTGCGCACATGGCAAAGCGTCGTTGCTTTCTCCAATCGGTACCCGGCATATGAAACTTCAAAATCCTTTGTGTTCGTTGACGCTGCAAATGCTGACGTAAGAAACTCTGGCATTCCGTATGCATCGTAGTTGAACCGCTGCTGGATAGTGCCAGAGGAATTGACGATAGACGTAACATTCCAGTTGGCATCTTGCAAACCATACAGACGTTCGTCGAGAATCCCGTTGGCGGTGGTGTCCCGGTCTCGCAGGATAAGTTCGTCGAGGTGCTTCAAACCCCAGACGAATTGCCGGTTAGCGTCGGTAGAAGAATCGGTTCTCTCTTCAATGACCTGCCATTGACTCGGTTGAGTGTAGTAAAGATGCCTCGTCAGATCGAGAGCCCCGGACACATACTCTTTCTGCACGGCCCGTCGTTTCGCTCCATCGTATTCATATTCCGACACAGTATCAGAACCGTCCACGATCTTCACCAACCGATTCCACGCATCGTACGTTGCCGTATAGCTGTTGGTCGGCGAAGCAGGCTGCGACATTGTCGTCATGTTTCCACCGGCACTGTACGCTGGAGTCACCCATGACGGGCCTGTTGTCTCAGTGATGTCAGTAATCTCATTGACGTCGTTCGACGTGCGTGACTGCTCCAGATTCCAGCTGCTGTCGCCATCACTGTCCTGCTTGAATCCAGACCAGTTGCCGGTTTCATCGAGCGACCATTCCTCCGCAAATTGAAGATTGCTGATCGATGTGTGGCTACCGTTCAGTTCACCCCGTTCCATATCCTGTAATCGCTGAATCGCGTCGTAGACGTACTTCTCGTCAAAGTACTTCCCCAGAGAACGAGCAACAACGTTTTCCCTCCAAAGTCGATTTCCTGATCGACTATACCCGTACTTGATTCGGTCAACATCAGCCGACGAGCCATAGTCATACCAGTAGCTGTCGTCAATGCGCCCAAATCGATCGATTCCGTGGTAGATGTCACCCGTGTCTGAGTCATTACCCCCGGCAGTACCGACCAGCGTGTACTTCACCTCAGGTTCTGTGTAATCGGTCTCAACAAAAGTCCGGAGTCCCAGGTAACTGTAGTCGGCCAGATGCGTCGAGGAGCCGTCGTCATCGACGATCGATGCGATCCGCGACAGTGCATCCGGCATCGAACCGGATGAATCGTACTCAAACGAGATCTCCCGCCCGTCAGGATACGTGATCGACGTCGGCCGTATCGTGTTGTCATCGCCACTTGCATAATCGTACTGTACGTTTGGCGTGCTCATGACGTTCACGGTGCCAGCATGAGCCTGATAGTCATGGGTCAGCTGGCTGAAGTTGTTGTATGTGAACTGCACTTGGTTAACGACGTTGCCCGACGCGACGCTGGCATCATCCCATGACGTCACTTTCTCCTTCATGCCACGCACTTCGAATCCTGTGGATATTCGCCTCACGCTGCCGTCCACACCGGAGCCGAGCGCGGTGACGCGATCGTGCGTCTGCCGTCCGAGCTTGTCATAGTCGAACTCATGGACAGTCCCACCCTGATCAGTGACCTTCGTTGTCTCCTGAAGCCGATTGTATTCAAAAAGAACCACGTCGGAGCTGTCCACGGAGTCGGGATAGATCTCCTTGCGTTTCAGCAGCGACGATGCAACCTCGGAGTCCGACAGGGTTGTTCCATAAACGTACTGCGTTAGCTGATTGCCGGTGGAAGCGTTGTCAGCAGTCAGCGATTCGACGCTTCCATCGGCGTTGTAGGCGGTGTGGACTGTGATATTCTGGTCGACAGATCCTGCACTTGAGGATGAAGACGAGGAGCCCGTGGGATTCATCACACGTTTGGTTTCTCGGCCAATGTCATCGTACTCGTACTCCGTAACCAGACCGTCCGCATCAGTCATGGCCTCGCGATTGCCCGCGGTATCGAAGTCCGTTGACGTCACCAGAATGGTGTCGGATCCTGATGGGATTGTCGAAGAGCGGGTGAGAGCGGCCCCGCCATTCGTTCCATACCGCGCCGTGGCAACGACCCTCCCCAAGGAGTCGGGATACATGGCCGAATAGTCAACCCGCGCATTCGGAGTAGTGGAAGGAGATTTCAGTTCGCCTGTTTGAGATGCAGGAGCATTGTGGTATCTCTGGCGGTGCCGGAGTTCGATGCGATTGCTCGCGGCGTCATATTCTGATTCACCCTGTTCGACGATCACATCGTCCGTCACCGAGCTTGCGTCTGCGTAGGAGGTCTCGTCTGTGTCGTATCCGGAGTAACGAGTCGTCACTCTCCCGAGACTGTCATACGACGTTTTGGTGAAGAGGTCAGAACCCGCTGGCAACTGTTTGATGGAGTTCCCGTCCGCGTCATACCAATTGTTGCCTGTCAGGCTGTTTCCGACAGTTCCACTGGATGGATCCACTCCGTAGCGAATGAACTGGTAGACGCGTCCACGGTTGTCGAAGTTCGTTTCAGAACGTGAGATCAGGCTTCCAGTGTCAGCAGTGTCATACCGCTCCTGCTTGATAACGCGATTCAGATTGTCGTAGGTGACTTTCTCGTAGAAATCTTCTTCTCCATCTGTGTCGGTTCGCCGGTCACGGTAATCGTATTCGTACGTGGTGACGCGCGTGGTTGATGCGTCAACGTGCCGAGTCAGCTCCGTCAGGTTGCCATTACCGCCGTCATTGCCATCGTCGTACTCCATGCCTGTGACCTGAACCATGTTGTTTCCGGTTGCTCCGCCGCCGGACGGATCGCTGGACGTGGCACCCGTGTCGTCTGTACCAACCCATGTTTCAACGACCTGGCTTCTGACATCGAACACGTCGAATGTGATCGTTCCTCCCGGTGTTTCCGTGCGATTTCGCCGCTTCATGGAATCGTAAACGTACTTCGTCTCGTCATAGTTCGTGCCTGACGATCCGGCTCCCGTCGTCGGAATCGTGTGATAGGCACGCTGGCTGCTTTCGTGGCAACAATCGGTGTACTGAAACGTCGTCCAGCGCGTGTAGCTGCTCTGGGCAAACGTATCGGACGGCAATAGCTTGCCGGTGGTTGATGCACGTGTCGCCTGAATCCGTTCCGTTGGTTTACTGGCAAGATCTGCCTTGGCGATGTGGACGGGATTTACAATCATATAGCTGTAGCTTCCTGCCGAGCCTGTTGCATACCCGTTGCCGATGCGGACTTCACTGCCGGATGTGTCACTGGTATAGATCGTCCACGCAGCGCGGCGGATCGTTGTCGCAGTGCCACTGATATCGATGGTATGGGAAGGACCAAGTACCTGTGTCGGCCGCCCTCGATCATCGTGCTCGAAGTCGGTCACGAGATTCAGGCCACCTCCAGAGGGCGTGGTCCAGCCGGACGGCCCATCGGTCTCGATGGAAGTATCGACATCCTGGATCCGCTGAGTGACGGCTCCGGAGGGGATGTCATATTTCGTGCGGGTGATAAAACCTCGTGGATTCATTTCCCAAGTGAGGTTCCCGTATGCGTCATAGTATTGTTTGCTGGTGGTGGCTGTTCCCGGGCCATTCTGATCGGTCGAAACCGTCGGCCATGTGAACGTTTTTTCTTCGATCTGAGCCGTGTTTTCATACCACGTGTAGCTCAGAGTGGTTTCCAGTGGTGTGGAAGCATCCTTGTATTCCGTAACCTTTGAGAAGAACCATGCCTTGTGCGCAACCGGACCGGACGCCCCCGAACTGGAACTGCTGCTGCTGCTTCCGTTCCCTCCACCGAGCACGTATTCCCATTCCCGAAGCTTTGTGGAACTTCCCTGCTCACCTTCCTGTACGCTCATCCTGCTGAGAAATCCGGATGCCGCGTGACGATCATATGTAGTAATTAAACCGGCAGAATCTCTCAGATACTGGTAACTGCCGCCGGTCTTGTCCAGCAGGTCCGCCTTTGACTCGTCGTAGCCACTGATTGCTGCCGGACTGGCGATCAGAATGGTCTGGTAATTGTCGTCGTACTCCCGGAAGTAACACCACTCATCGGTGCCTGACTTGTGGACCCGCAGCATCGTGCGACCGGCACAGTTCGTGTACACGATGTTTTGAGAATTGTCCGGCAGAGTTTCGACAGTCTTCCATTTCCATGAGTTGGGGCCATCGCTGAACTCGCTTTCTGCATAGTCAGACGTGTAGCTGCGAGAACCGCCCTCAATCGCTTCAGTCGTGACTCTTAACTGTTCGTCGTACTCAAAGTAATAGTCCGCGTACTGAGCCACGATGGCATCGCTGGCTTCGAATGGATCGGAAACGGAAGGGTCATCACTCAGTCTCTTGAATGACTCTGGATTCACGACGTATTTCAGCAGGTGAACAGCCTCTGGCTCCGGTGGCGGGTTAGAGCTTCCCGAAGACGACGAGGAACTACCGCCTCCGGAACCGGAACCGTTCGGCAGTTCTTTGTAATACCTGTAATATGTCGTGCCGCCGGAGACCCATGTTGTGCCGTTCCAATGCTCCTTCACCACAGTTTTCAGATCTTCGCTCGCACCGTACTCGTCGAACAGTCCGTAATAGGTGTAAGAAGCCCGTTCGATGTTTTGCCAGCTGCCAGCCCCTTCCTTTCTCTGCAGTGTGACAGTCTCCAGACGAATGTCGTACGGATCGGACCACTCGTAGTACAGTCGTTCCGTGACCGTCGTGCCGTCTACATCCGCGGTCTGACTGATCGAGGTGACAAGCGTGCCGTTACCATTGCTCTCGTCGACCAGAATCGTGTGGCCGTCTCCCGTGTTGACCTGTGTGGCCCGTCCGGTCACCGAATCAAAGAGGATCACCGTGCCGTCCTGAGTTGACAACGTGAAGGTCTTCCCGAGTCGGTCGAGCACAAGTGAATTCTTCTGTCCAAACGTAGGCGCGAATGTGTCGTCTCCGAGCGCCTCGAACCATAATGGGCGTGTCGCGTCGTTCATCACTGCAACGAACAAGTTGGATTCCCCGGGAAACAGCGTGCTGACAAGTTGCGGCCACTGTTTGACCAGCCAGTTGAAACCGTTGCCTCGCGATTCGGGTACTGTCAGCCGATTTGCAAATGACCTTGTGTGGGCCAGTTTGAAGCCCATACCGGAGGATTTCAGATCAGTAACCCGCATTTCGATTTCACCGGACGCATAGCGAATCGGCCATTCGCTGGAGCCTCGGGCACATTGGCCGGACGGGCATGAAGAACCACCACGACAATTGATTGTGCCGCACTCACAGCATTCATCATTGGGGTCGCAACATTGCTGGCCAGGCTCACAACACGCCGGATTCTCACAGCAGGCGGCAAGAGCTTCTTCCTCTGTTGCCGACTCCGGGTCAAAGAATGTGAAGTCAGACGTGCAGCAGTTACTGGGCTTGTAGGGATTGCACTCAGGAACCGGCATGAGGACAACTGGATACGTACTTGGCTCACTCGCAGTAATCTCTGCAGTCATCCCTGTGGCTTCACTCGGATCACAGCCACAGCAAATGCAG
>JAVKCM010000211.1:0-32581 GCA_040222735.1 Fuerstiella sp.
GGGTGGTCCCCCGACCGCCCCCCTTGGTGGGGGTGTTCCGCCCCGGTTCACTTTCGTTCATATTGGGGCGGGGTCAGCCCACCCCCCCACAACCGGCGTCATCTCGTGGTCGGGTCAGGAAACCCGACGACAACCGGTGGATCGTTGTGGGGAGGTCTCCTGACCGCCCCACACTCGTTGGCTCGTTGTGGGGAGGTCTCCCGACCGCCCCACACTCGTTGGCGTGATACGCACCGGGAGACCTTCGGTCATCATGTGGTCGGGTCAGGAGACCCGACCACAACCGGCGTCATCATGTGGTCGGGTCAGGAGACCCGACCACAACCGGGAGCATCTCGTGGTGCTCGTGGCGAGCATCGCGACGGCATCCGAACACCCCCGGGGATGCCCTGCGGGGACGGATTTCGCCCGACGATGCAGACAGACAGATCAGATCATGTAGTCGGTTTCGCGATCCAGAATCCGATCAATCAGATCCTGAGAGAATTCGACAGCGGGCGATCTTTCCGGATCCATGTCTGTGGGATTAATGCCACAGTACACGGACCATGGGCCCAGATGTCGCCACCGCCCCGCCCGCTTCGGTTCATTCGGCAGGACGGGGGTCGTGCAGCGGTTGCAGCCAATTGTGGAATATCCCTGCTCGTGCAGCGGATTTACGATGACATCGTGCTCGGCGATGTAGGCAGCCAGCTGGTCGTCGTCAAAGTTCACCAGCGGATTGATTCTAAGACAGTTTGTCCGGACATCCACAGACAGAATCGGACAGGCCCCCCGGGCACCTCCGTCGGACCGCCTGAGACTGCTGACAAACGCGTCAAACTCGTCGGCAACGGAGTCCAGCGGCGCCGATTTGCGAAGTTCACAGCATTCTTTCTGGCCTTCGGGAGTCAGGTAAAGCACCCCTTTTTCGGCAGTCTGCTGCTCCATCGTCTGAGCCGGCGTCAGCGTCCGGATATCCAGCCGATATCTGTCCATGATGCGGTCGCGGGTGTCCAGCGTTTCCTGAAACAGCACGCCGGTATCCACAAACAGAACCGGCATCTGAATGGGAATCGTATGCAGCATGTGGCAGATGGTATTGCCCGACTTCTGCATTGAGGACAGGGCGGCGACACGATCACCAAAGACGGATTTCGCCCAGTCCAGCAATTCCTGCGGCGATCGTTCTTCAAACGTGCGATTCAAATCAATCAGGTCGGCCTGACTCAGCCTTGGCATAAGAACACAATCCCGTGGCGTAGGGTCTGGTGCGGGACCGGAGTCCCGGATTCGGACTCAGGAATTGAGCCCCGCTGCAGCAATCAGGGTACGCTGCAGCAATACGACGGAATAATAGCGGTTTCCGGTGACTTCGCCAGTAGAGTTGCGACCGGCCACGTGGCTGGAATTTCCTTGTCCCGGTCTTCGGAACGGTCGTCTCCGGCGTGCCGAGGCGTTCAGGGTTTCCCGTGGGCCCGAACCGGGGCTCCGTTGGCCCGCGTGGTGAAGACTCAGCGGATGGCGGGGCCGCCTGGTCGGCTAAAGAGTGTCCGGTCAATGATTGTCGCCTTTCGCTCCGCAAAAGAACGCTCTTTCGCGGAGCGAAAGGCGACCAACCGGTCAGTTATTGATCGACCGTTTCCAGGTGACGGTTTTCACGCGTGGTTCGCTGTTGCAGGGCGAGTTCATCGTTGACCGCCGAAAGAGCTGCCTCCAGCCGATCGATACGCGATTCCAGCTGTCCGGCAACGTCGGTGCGGCGTCTCTGCGAGGCCAGTTTTTCGGCCATGACGTCATCTCGAATCAGCATCCGCTGAAAAAAGATCATCAGCACGGTGCACAGATAACGTCGTCCCATCTCACGCATCCTCAGGTTGGACGCCCCCCACGTCCGCCCCTGCCAGCTGATCGGAATCTGAGCAATATTGTAGTTGCGAATCAGAGCGCTCAGAGACAATTCCAGGGTAATATTGAAGTGACTGGCGCGGTACGGCCCGCAGTCGTGAAGCACCGTGGTGCGATACGCTTTGAAGGCGTTGGTCAGGTCGTTGAACCGTGTTCTGAACAGCAGCCGAATGCAGGTATTGACGATCCGGTTGACGAACAGTTTGACCGGCGGATAGTTTTCGACTCGACTGCCGCGAACAAAGCGTGAACCGAACACGCAGTCGAATCCTTCGTCAATCTTCCGATAGCAGGCGACGACGTCTTCGGGATGATCCGACAGGTCGGCCATGCAGATGACCACGACATCTCCTGTGACCGCCTCCAGTCCGGAACGGATGGCGCGTCCGAATCCGCCCGGAGCAGGCCTGTTGACCAGCCGGATCTGACCAGACGTCTGCATCAGCTCACGCACGACGTCCGCTGTGCCGTCGGTGCTGTTGTCATTCACCACGATGATTTCATGAGGAATGAAGTGCTTTTCCCAGATCGTCTGCTGCAGTTCCTTCAGGCAGCGCCCGATATTCTGCTCTTCGTTGTGTGCCGGAATGACGATTGAAAGCTTCATCTGTTTTCCACTTCAGGCAGACCGCAGCCGGAAACCGGTCCTTTGCAGACAGAGGTCGGGTGTTCAGGCACGGGTGGCTGAATCAAAGCCCCTGTGTCCTGAATCGGCGCACAGGCCAGGCCAGTGAAATCTAGCTCACCACTGAACCGACGCCTGAATCGGGATTGAAATTGCCCTGCCGTTTCTCTGACAGAATCCCGACAATCGGTTCTGCCGGTAAAATCGGATTGTTCGCTGTTGATTCCACCGTCGCGGCGGGGCCGCGAAGTGCCGCCCGGCAGGCGGGGCGTACTTTTGCGGCAATGACCCGATTCGTCAGCGGCTGAACTGAGACCATGGTCCGCTTTCGAAGCGGGAAAGGGCGTTGTTTGTGGGGCCGGGCCGTTGGAGCAATTGTTCGCTGGTCATACCACAGTCGCGGCGGTGCCGCGAAGTGCCGCCCGACAGGCGGCACCTACTTTTGCGGCAATGACGCGTTTCGCGACGGTGTATTCCAGGGCCGAGGTTATTGTCGGGCGGTGAACCGGACGTCGATTGGCTTCGGAACTTCAGTGGTCGGATCAACGTTGACCAGCTGGACCGCTCGGCGACCGCAGACATGAGTCGTCGAATCGAAGTAGTTTCGCAACAGATCGAGAACAGGTTCCGGGACGGCGACGTCGTCCGGACGTTCCTGATGTTTTGAGACGACCACCAGGCTCATCATCTGCTTTGTTGTCGCGGGCAGCCGAAATTGTCCGTCGGAATCCGCCTGCGTCATGCTGCCCCCGAGAACATTTAAAGCCGCGGTGACGGCTCTGCGATCCGGGTGATCCACCGGACGCTGCAGGCTGCGGGCGTTCAGCATCAGAGTTCCAATTCGTTCCGTCGGCAGCAGCAGAATCACGGCGCCGGCGTCCGGTCGCAGCATTCCCGAGGCATCAGAATAGACCACCGAACCGCTGAGGATCATTTCACCAGCTTCGTCGGCAGATTCATTCGGGCGGCCTGTCGCCTCCGGGATGGCGGCCTTGTTGTCGGCCGTCCCGTCCACGTCTGGTGCGGCGTCGACCGACGAGTTGTCGGCAGCGGTCATCGTGTCCAGATGTGGCAGCGTCCAACGTCCGACGAGCAGGCCGGCAATAAATACCGCGGCAGCAACGACGACCAGTGTCCATAAGCCGGGGCGAGGACCGCTGGCCGTCCGCATGTCTGCCAGCAGCGTTTCGGATACGGCAGATGTCTCGGAAGACAATCCCAGAGCGGCCAGTTGTTCCAGAGATTCTTCAATGGCAACCGGTTCGTCCTCGACCGGTTCAGGCTCCGTCATCGGCATTTCAACGGCAACGGCCGGTTGAACGGGCTCCGGTCTGGCGACCGGAGCCAGCTGAATTGCCGGTTTGTGGGGTGGCTGATCACCAGCGGAAGCAGCGCTGTTGTCCGATATCGGTTCAGAGCTGGTTTCGTTCAGCACAGACAGTTCAGCCAGGGCGGACATCAGGGCTGAGTCTTCCCGGACGGTGGCCTGCGGGTCGGGCAGGCGCTGCGTGCTTCCGTCCAGGTCCGGCACGCGCAGCGAACGGCCGCAGCGGGGGCAGTCAACAACGGCACCGGCGCGGGACCGCGAGATCCCGAGCAGTTGCTGGCAATGCTGGCATCGAAACTTGATAGGCATGGTGGCGTTTTTCGGCCGTTGGCGAGATTCACCTGAGTGCGTACATGCTACACAGAATGGAGGGCGGGACCAGCCAGCGCGAGATCAGCCGGCGCGAGATCAGCCAGTGCAAGACGGACCCACTCATGACCGGCCCGCGAATTTCCACGGACGCGTGCGGAAGACTGCCGCAGCCAGGACGCAGCCAGCCGATCCCGGCGGCGGGGCCGCGGCCGGCCGATTCCGACAGCGGTTCCCGATCGGATGGAGATGAATTCCGGGCAAACATGATTCATTGCAGTTGTCTTCTGTGGTCAGGTCGAAACAATCCGTGCGGCGTCCTGCTGTCTGCCAGTCTTTATCTGCATTGATTGATCGGTCCATGTCTGAACCCGGTTCTCAGGAATTATTGTCGATTGCCGTCGAAGCCGCTCACGCGGGAGGTCGTGTCCTGCAGGACTGGATCGGTCGTTTTTCCGTGCGTGAAAAGCGGCGTGCCGACCTCGTCACCGAAGCGGACCATGCCTCACAGCAGACCATTTATGAACTCATTTCGGCACGCTATCCGGATCACGGGTTTCTGGGTGAAGAAGGATTGAATCAGCAGTCTGACGGTTCAGATTATCGCTGGGTGATTGATCCGCTGGACGGCACGTCCAATTACGTTCACGGATTTCCGTACTACGCGGTATCGATTGCGGTACAGCGGAGCGACACGCTGATGGCGGGCGTTGTCTATGATCCGAACCGCGAAGAAACATTTACCGCCGTCCGGGGCGGCGGAGCACACCTGAACGGGAATCCGATATCAACCAGTGGTGAGACGGATCCGGCATCGGCGATGGGGATGGCCAGTCTGCCGGTGGGAGCAGAAGGATCAGACCCGGCGGTACAGCGATTTCTGCAGGCCATGGGATATCTGCAGACGGTTCAGCGAAGCGGTTCGGCGGCGTTGAATCTGACCTGTGTGGCGTGCGGACGAATCGATGTCTTCTGGTCCACCAGTCTGAAACCGTGGGACGTGGCTGCCGGAGCTCTGATCGTGCAGGAGGCGGGTGGTTCCGTAACCAGCCTCAGTGGTGGTACAATCGACATTATGGTGCCAAGTCTGCTGGCTGCGAGCAGCGAAACAATCGCGCACAAACTTGTAAGTGTCTTCAGCTGAGCGACCTGTCAGACCCGAAAGTCTTCACTTCGGCCTGACGGCGACGTAGGATAACGGCAGAGGTGCGCGCTGAAATCGGGGGGGATGGCGCGTGACGGCGGGCCTGTACTGTCTGCGGACAGTCTCCGGAAAATTCGTCCTGATCGAACCTGTTCTCATGTTGAATCGGCTGTTGAATTCAAGTCTGGGCACCGGATTGCTGGCCGGCGTGCTGGTGTGCGCGGCCGGGCTGCCGTCGGCAACCGCTCAGGAAACGGTTCCGGCGCCGTCTGACCTGAATCAGGCGGGGCTGCTGCAGAACCTGAAACCCGGTGCCTCGGTGGTGTACAAGGATCCGGAAACCGGCGAGGTGACGATATTGCCGCCACCCGCACAGGAAATTCTGCGGCAGGTGGAAGAACGCACACTGCTGCAGCAGTCCACACGACTGTTCGACATTCAGGAACTGAATGTGGAAGGTTCGGTGGCGGAGGATTTTGTGGATCTGCAGGTTCGACTGCGGATCGACATCCATCCTGAGCGTGAGTGGGTTCGCGTGCCGATCGGCTTCAATGATTTTCAGCTGACGGATCTGACACATTCGACCGACGTGACCGACGGCCAGGCAACTCTTGAGAAGAGTCGACTGCCGGAAAAGACATGGCTGCTGTATGGCAGGGGAACTCATCTTCTGAATCTGAAGCTGATCGGAGCGGCCAGGATTTCGCAGAACAGCCGTCGCCGGCTGAAACTGGATGCACCGGCTGCCACCATCAGTCGCCTGCTGCTGAAGCTGTCGGACAAGGTGGAGTCTGCAGAGCTGTCATCGGAACAGCCGTTTCAGTTTCGGAAGGACGAGTTGGCCGGAAGTGCGGTGCTGGAAACGTGGGGCCTGTCGGAAGCCACAGAAGTATCATGGGTCCCGGAACTGTCAATGCCCGGTCAGGCGGTCACGGTTCAGGCTGCCTCGGCGGCCCGCATGGAACTGGATCTGTCGACCGCCTCACTGGTCGTGCGACAGCCGTTGTCAATTTCCGGCGGTTCGGTAGAACAGCTTCGCGTGCAGCTGCCGGAAGGCTTCGGCACCGTGGCGATTACCGGCAGGAACGCGGATGGTGACGAAATCGTGAAACCCGGAACGTCGCCGACATCCCGTGCCACGGTGATTGAATTCACGGCCCCGGTCACGGGTACCGTGACGCTGCAGTACGATATCGGACTCAACAACACGCCGTATCCGCAGGAACTGTCCATTCGGCTGCCCGACATTGAAAACGTGATCAATGAATCCGGGGACCTGGAGGTGATCGTGCCGGTCGGGCTGGACGTTGAAATTGATCGTTTCGACATCCGGCACGTCCGTCGCAAGCGAGTTGAGAATGCTCGAAATTCCCGCGCTCCGGTGTTTGCGTACCGTCTGCTGTCCAGCGAATCTGTGCTGAGGATGAAAGTATCGGAACCCGAGGCATTTTATTCGGTCGTGCCTCAGATCACCTTTGAAACAGAACGCAACAACGTTTTGATGACAGCGCGTTTTGCCATCAATATGCTGGCAGGATCGCTGAAAGAAATGGATATCGTCTGGCCTGAATATGCTCAGGATCGCTGGAAGATTCTGCCGGCACATACGCGAATGATTGGTGACACGTCGCCACCGACGGGGTTTCCTTCGACGGACGACCCGAATATTTACACCATTCTGTTTCCGGATCGCATGTCGGGGCAGTTTGAATTTGAACTGCAGGCGTTCCGTCCCCGCAGTACGGTCGCGGATGGCGATGGTTTTCGGGTTTTTCTGCCGGACATTGTGTCGCCGACGCCTCACACCACCATCGTATCGCTGGTGGAATCGGATGAACTGTCGATGCAGCTGTTTTCGCTGAACGAACAGACAACCTTTCCGCTGCTGCCGTCGAGCAGGTGGCCGGACCATCTGAAAGAGCGGAATGCCCCGCTGTCTGTGCGGCTGGTCGATTCACCCGACCAAGCGGTTGAAATCCGCATCACGCCTCAGAAGTCTGAAGTTCGTGTGGGTGTCGAGGCCGCTTTGTCCGTGGTTCAGGAAAGTCTGCATGTCCGCCAGACCATGTCCTACGATGTGCGGCATCTGGATCTGCTGAAAGTGACTCTGTCGGTGCCGAACGTGAACCCGTCGGTCCGACTGAAGGATGCCGCAGAGCCGCTGGAACGGCTGAGCGTTCAGGGGGCCGATGTTAGTTATGCGCTGCCCACGCGGCTGCGGGGTGAGTTCACGCTGCAGATCGACTACTACTGGTCGCCGGACGAATCCGGCAATCTGAAGACGGCCCTGCCGCTGGTATTGCCGGCTGCCGGTGAGGCTGAACTGACCGAGATCGTGGTGGGAACCAACGCTCCGGAAACGCTGGTGATTGATCGGTCGGCGGACTGGGGACGCGTTCATTCAGATACGTTCTCGGCCGCGTGGCAGACCAGCGGCCGGCACGACCGGGTGCCCATCGCGTTGAAGCATTCTCTGGGACGGGCGGCCGTGAAGAAGCCTGAGTTTGTGGTATTGAAGAGCGTTGTTCGCGGCTCCAATCTGGTGACGTCGATTACGGGGGTCTACAGTCAGCCGGTCGATCTGGCGCTGTTTTCTTTGTCGACGGAAGTCGACGGCATGCAGGCGTTTGTCGGACGGCGGCCGGCGACGATGGATTTCGTGTCGGCCGATGGAGACGCGGCCGAGGTGGTTCAGGTCCGGACTCAGGAGGCGACCGAGGAGGCTCGGACCGTAACGCTGATCGCGCAGCAGCCGGTTCCCCGCTATGATCCGTTGTTCCGGGCATGGCGGCCGGATCTGCCCCGGATCGCGGGCACGGATGCGGACTGCAATACGCTGTGGATTGTCGCTCAGAACCCGGACGATTCCGTGATGTACTGGGGCAACCGGATGACAGAAATCGGCAACGCGGCGGCTTCGCAGCTGGCGGTCCGGGACGACGAAAGCATTCGTGCGGCGGTCACCGCCCTGCTGTCGCCGTCTCATCCGGAAGTGCACGACACCGTGATGGAGCTGATCGAATCATCGGTGACGCCGTCCGGGCGGTTTCAGATTCTGACCGGCACTCCGTTTCCGGAACAGCCGCTGATGGTATCTGTGTCGCGACGTGTCTCACTGCTGATTGCAGCGGTCGCCGGGCTGCTGGTGTATTTTGCCTTTCTGAAACTGCAGCCGCTCTCGCTCACGACGGCGGTGGCCATTGTCGCGGCGGCGGCGACAGCGGTGGTGGCGGTGGTTCCGGGCCCCGGACAGCTGATCCTGCTGCGACTGATACCGGGATGTGTCATTGCCCTGGTGGCAGCCGTGCTGCAGCGGATGTTCGGCCGCCGCGAGGCACCGCCGGCAGTGACTCTTAAAGACTACGATCAGAGTACGATCTTCACTGTCGAACGCCCTGCCCTCTCACATGATTCTCAGAGTTCCGGATCGACTCAGACTCAGAAGACCGTCCTTTCCGTTTCTTCAGAAGCGAGCATCCCCTGAGCAGAGACGGTGGCGCACGATGGTTCGAACTTTTCTTATTCTGGTTCTGCTGGGTATGCCCCGGGCGCTGTCGCAGGACGCGGCCGCGCCGGACCGTACACCGAATTTTCCGTCCACGGTGGATGTCCGCCGAGTCAGTCCGTCAGAACTGATCAGTCAGAAAAACGCGGGGGGCCTGGTGCCGGTGGCCACCGACGTACTGCAGCAGCTGCTAAAACGCCGGGCCGCCTCCCGCCTGCCGGCGGAATCACCGGTGCGACGTGCGGAACTGTCGGCCACGCTGCGTCAGAACAGTCTTCGGGATGGTGAGCTGCGGCTGGAACTGGAGTCGGCGGAAACTCCAGGCCGGGAATACGTGTCTCTGGGCGGCACGAATCTGGATCGACTGCGTCTGTATTCGGGAGGTCTGCCACTGACGCTGGCGACGGATTCCCGGGGTCATCTGGTGCCTCTGATTCCTCCGGCGTCCACCAGCGTCACGGGGACATGGGAGGCGACCGGACGGTCCGTCGGCAAGACGACCGTCTTTCAGCTGAAGCTGCCAGGTGCCGCCCTGTCTGTGTTTCATCTGCAGACGGACCTGAAGACCACGGTCACCAGTCCCAATGCACTGGTGATGCCGAAGTCCCGGTCGCCTCAGCAGGTGATCTGGGAGCTTTATCCGAAGGATCCTGACACACTGACCATCAGCTGCGCTGCGCGAGATCGGGATTCCGGTGATGGTGACATCAGTCTGAGTGTGGCGACGGATGTCCGTGTGAGCGTCGGAACCACGACCGCGGCGTGGGAACTCGGACTGCCGGTCAGCCTGGCAGACTCTCGTCTGACACTGCGCCTGACGCGTCCCTGCGAAGTCAAGAGCGTGCGTCTGGAAGAGGCGTCCATCGGCTGGGTTCACGATCCACCGACCGGGCTGCTGTCGATCGACATCCCCGGGCTGGCCGTCCCGGCAACACTGGTCGTGGATGCCGTTGCGGTCGCTGAAACAGAGACGGAGATTGCGGTGCCGCTGCTGGTGCCCGAGTCGTGGAAATCAGAATTCGGGGAAGTCGGCGGTCGCACCGACCTTCGTTCCGGCACGGTGCGTCTGATTGTCTCGCCGGAACTGATGGTTGGTGAGATCAGCCTGGAAGGACTGCTCGAACGCGACATCACGTATGCCGCAGACGGCAGTCAGACTCTGGAACTGCGGCAGTTCACCAGAAACGCCGCCGCGACCCTGAAACTGACCCCCGCGACGCCCGTGGTTGATGATTCTGTGGTGATCCGCGTGGGCGGCGAGGACGTTCAGGGACAGGCGACCGCCTATGTCTATGTGACGGCCCGCACCGGCAGCCTGGGACAGGTCAGCTTCCAGCTGCCGAGTTCGTGGCGCGTGACGGCGGTGCGGGAAATGGTCTCGGGACTGCCGCTGCTGTTTCGTGTCAGCGATCCGGAGACAACGTCGCAGATGGCCGAGGTGGAAGCCATGCTGCGCAGTCCGGTCAGCGGTGAATCCGGTCAGGGAATCATCGCCCTGTTGCAGTCGACTGAGCAGGGGAATTCTGCCGTCCGCGAATACCCGGCCCTGGTAAATACTCAGTATCATCGTGAGGCTGACCTGCTGTGCTTTGCGGCAGCGGATGTTCCGGCGGAGTTCAGCCGCAGTGATGTCCGGGGGCGCATTTCAAAGGATGATCTGCAGAGACGTCTGCCATGGCTGCCCGCCGACGAATTCGAGGGAACTGTTGCCTTCGAACGTCCGGCACGCTCGCCGGTGGCGGAAGACCCCGGCGAACCGCTGGAACGACTTGATGCCACCATCGACTACGCGGTTACCGAGGACAGCGGCGTGGTGACCGAGACGCTGCGAGTTCGTGTCCGGACGGCGGGCGAGCTGCCGCGGATCATACCGATTCATGCGACCGTGGATGCCATGCTGCAGCTGTCGGAAGAGTCGGTCACGCAGCCGGCACCGTTGCTGACGAAGGACAGGGCCGGCGCTGATTTTGACATCTGGACACTGGAGTTTCCGCCCGGCACCGCCGAGACCGGTGAACTGGATGTGACACTCACATGCAGCCGCCCGGTGTCAGAACAGATGCCGGTGACGCTGGTGGAGGTTCCGGCGGCCCGACAGACAGGCGGCGCCCTTCAGCCACCGGCCGCCGACTCCGGTGTGGAACTGCGACTCAACACGCCCGTTCTTCAGCCGCGTCAGTATCCGGACCGCCCGTTCGACGGCAGCTGGACGCTGGTCAGTGACAGCACCTCAGAACCTCGCCTTGAGGTTTCCGGGATGAGCTTTCTGTTGCTTCATCGGGTCGGAGAACGTCTTGCCGCCGATGTGCTGCACCGCATCACCGTGGATTCCGGTGCCGGCGATCCGATGCTGGTGGCCAGTTTTCCGCATGTGGCGACTCCCTCTATTCTGGTCGACGGGCGTTCGGTGTTTGCGGACAGGAATGGCTCGCAGCTGTTGATTCCACTCACGCGGGAATCAGATCGTTCGGTCGTGACGATGTTGTATTCCATGGAACTGACAGATATCGACGATGGGTCGCTGCGTCTGCCTCAGGTCACGTTTCCGGATGCCGACGGCGGTCAGTCGGTGTCGTTTCTGATGCCGCCTGCCGGATACCGGCTGGACAGTGCCTCCGTGAATCTGACGCGGCAGCCCGTGGACGATGTGACCTCCCTGCTGACTCAGGGGCCGGCGGCCGCCGCTCAGCCTGCCTCAGAGCCCGGGATCAGCGCCTTTCCGGGCCGCTGGAAATTGCGGGCGTTATCGAATTCTGCGGTGTATTGTGCGGACGTGGACGTCGCTTCGAAATCCGTGTTGCTGCGGCTGTCACGTCATCGTTTTGACGCCGCCGGCATGATCATGGCTTCCACGCTGATTCTTCTGGCCTGGCTGCTGATCGACGTTCAGTGGCGGATCTCGATGTGGATTCCCGCGGCCGTTCTGGGAATTGTTTCGCTGGCCGCCTTCCGTGCGGTCCCGTTGTCTGTGGTGGCGGCGGGGATTCCGGTTGGCACGATCCTGTTCGGTCTTCAGCGGCTGGCACGGTTTGTCCTGTCTCGAATCCACAGGGACACGCTGCCACAGCGAAACGTCCTGACCTTTCCGGCCACCGTGCTTCTGCTTTGGCTGCCGGGATCCGCTTTCGCTCTCGGAGCAGAGGAAGCGAAACGGCCGGTCGTGTATCTGTCAGAAACGAACGGCGGGGCAGCGCCGTTCGCCTATGTGAAGCAGGATTTTCTGTCTGAACTGCGGATGCACGGCGCTGTCGATGATGAAGCCGTCTTTGTGGTGTCATCGACGATTGAAATGGAAATGGAATCACCTCAGTCCTGTGTCATCGACGTGGAATGTGTGGTGGCCAGTAGTCCGGACGAAGAACGCCGTCTCACGATTCCTCTGGAAGGCATGAGTCTGACGGCCTGCGCGCTGGACGGAAACAGCGTTTTCCCGGAACGTCACTCGTCGGGAGCCATGCAGCTGGTAATAGCGCCTTCGTACCTGCTGAAACCCGTTCTTCTTGGCGGCAACGATGTGTCTCCGTCATCGGCGGCACCAGCCACGCTGGGAAGTCTTGATCTGCACCGGGTCAGTTATACGGTTCGCGGGGTGCCCAGAAGGTCTCCTCGCGATTACCGCCTTGTCGTGCCTTACCCACCGTCGGCAGAAGTCCACATGTCGTTCAGGGACAGATCCGGTCTGGTCGAATCGGTCAGTATTCCGGAACTGGCGGATCCGGTGCCGGTCCGACTGGATCAGGCGCCGTCCTGGTTTCCCCCGGTGTTCAACAGCCAGGTAGCGGACCTGACGCTGCAGTTTCGCGATGCCCGGAATTCCAGCGCGGGACGCATGCAGCGCAGTTCCATGGTTTGCATGGCGGATGTGACGCCATCCCGCCAGAAGCTGACCTGTGAATATCGGGTTTCGCCGGCCGACACCAGATTCGACAAAGTGCTGATCGGAATGGATCCGCGATACCAGATCACCCGTGTGGAGTCGACGGATGGTGACCCGCTGGTCTGGTCGCTGGACGCCGACCAGCTGATTGCAGAGGTCGCTCCGGACAGCAGCGGAGTTCAGTCGTTTATCGTCCAGCAGGTCTATGATCCGCCGATCGACCTGCGGCATCGGGTTCCCATCGGCGTGCTGTCGATGGTCAACGGACTGCCGGCGGACACGGCCGCTGTCTTCGTGGGAACGACAGATCAGTTCGTCATCAGTGCCGTGGGGTCGCCCGAACAGCCGCTGGAGGAAGGCCCGGTCACGGCGGCGGTGCGTGACTTCAAGAGCATTCAGGGGGCACTCCGAATGGTGGATGTGCCGCGTGACGTGGATACGGTTCAGATTGAGCTGGCGGAACTCAAGGCCACGCGGGTGGCGCGGATGACGCAGTCCGTGGTCGTATCGGATGATCATGTCGACTGGCAGTGTCGCTGTGAAATCGAAGTGGCCGGACAGCCCGTGTTTCGTCAGACGGTGCGGATATCGCCCGAAGTTCGTGTCAGTCGTGTGTCCGTGCGCAGCGCCGGAGTTTCCCGGCTGCAGTCATGGACACGGCACCGTGATCAGGTTGTTGTCTCGCTGCGGGAAGGGACGCGGGGACTGCTCGAACTGGAATTCGAGGGAACCGTGAGTCGAGAACCGGACCGGGATACGGTTCTGCCGGTGGTTCAGCTGCCGGCGGCGATTGAGATTACAGAATCGGATCTTGAACTTTCGGCCAGTGCGGAAATCAACACGTACATCTCTGATCTGGGAGCCGCTCTGCCCAGCGATGCCATTGATATCGAGCGCACACCGCTGTCGGCGACGCCGATTCGAATGGGCATTGCCGACGAATCACGACCGCTGACGATCCGGGGCAATCCTGAAAAGCTGGTGACGGCCGAGGTGGCGATCTTTCTTTATCAGGTGGCGGGCGAAGATCGCTGTGCTCAGTTTCTGAAGATGCGCACACCAAATGTCGCCTTCGACCTGCGGTTCCGTTGTCCTCAGCCTGAGTTCGGCGACTCACGGCCGCTGATGGTCACCAATGGCGACGTTTCTACTGTGGAATCTTCCGACCAGGGATTTGTCGTGCCGCGAAGCAGGACCTCCGGTGGCGACTCAGAATTCACGCTGGCATTTCCGGCAATGCCGGCGCCGGTCAGCGTCGCTGAGGTGACGTGCCCCGTCCCGACCTTCGACGCGAAAATCCAGGTCACCAGCTGCGAAGCATTCGATCTGCGGGACGCGGCCGCCGGATCGGCGTCACCTTCCGTTCCCCTGCCCGGCTGGATGGCGGAAGCGGCCGTTCAGGCAGGTATCGCGGACCAGCTGTCGCTGGTGCCATCCGCGGTCTGCCGCTTTGATGAAGAGTCCGGGGTGGTTCGGATCCGACCTCCGCGCACGCCATCTGCTCCGGCTGTGGTGGCGGACACTCCAGGTGTCCTGCTGGTCCAGACACAGCATCAGCTGAGCTGTTCCGCCGAGATGGCCGTCGCCGGCATCTCTGACTTCACGGTGTTTCGGACTCAGACCGGATATCCCGTCACAATACAGATTCCTCCGGACGTCATTGTGGCAAATCTGACCGTCGACGGAGAATCTCAGGCGTTTCAGATTGAAGCAAATGCCATTGTGCTGTTTCCGTCCGGCCGCATCACCAGTGTGTCCGCGTTCTGGTTCGGACAGACCGTGGCTCGGGACGGCGGCGAGCACGGCCTTCCCCTGCCGCTGGTTTCGGCCCCGCGGTCGTACACTCAGGTTGTGGTCGTGCCGCCATCGCCGCTGCCGGTTGGCTGGTCGCTTCAGAACGAAACCGTATCTCTGGCGGCCAGTCGGTCACACCGATCGCACTCGCTGATGCAGGGTCTGCAGGAACTCGGCATCGATGCCTCAGACACCGGCGCGTCAGACAACGATGCCTCTGAGGCGAAAGCCGGGCGGGAAAAAGGTGGCATCAGCCCGGCTCTCTGGGGACTGGTTGGCCACGAATCTGAGCTGGCCGCACAGGCATGGAGTCATCGTGTCGGTAATTTTGACGATCACGCCACCCGCGGCGGCCGCGTCGTCATTCTGGAAGGTGATGAACAGATCCGGATTTCCACACTGACGCTGCCCTCTCCCCTGGCGGGAGCCTCTGCGCTGTCCGCCCTGGCGATGCTGGTGCTGCCCTGGCTGGTGAGAATTCGAAAGCGTCGGCAGACACCGGTGACATCCGCCTCGGCTGCGGACACAAAGTCCGACATCATCGGGAAGCCTGAACAATCGCCGTGATTCACTTCGGGTTGCAGTGACGGGCGCGTAGAATGCAGTCGCAGACAGGCCACCGGTCGGTCTGCGTCGGCGGGAAGTACCCAGGTCCGGTCTGGCTGACCCAGTTTCATCTGAATCATTGACGATGCCATGAAATTTTTCGCTCGAAGCTCTCGGACGCGCGGCCTTTGCCTGCTGTTCGCCGCCCTGATCACGATCACCGACGTGCCTGCGGCCCCCTTTGATGCCGAAGCCGACTTCATGTATGCCACCGGGCTGTTTCGCAAGAAACGCTGGCAGTACGCGGCGGATGCCTTCGATGACTTCCTGAAATCCCATCCCGGTCACGAACGGGTCTCACTGGCCCGGCTGTATCTCGGACTGTCTCTGAATTCGCTGGAAAAATATCAGCCGGCGCGGGAGCAGTTTGTCACCTTTGCACGTGAGAATCCGGACAGCCGAAATATTGCGGATGCGCGATATCGGATCGGTGAGTGCAGTTTTTACCTGAAGGAATATCCACAGGCGATTGCACAGCTTTCTGAATATCTGCAGAAGCATCAGGGACATAATCTGAACGAATGGGCCACACTGATGCTCGGGGAAAGCCACAACGCCCTGAGCGACTGGGAAAAGGCCGAGACCGTACTCAGGCCCATGCTGGAAGCAGGCCCGAACGCCCGCATCCTTCCGGACACGATGTTTGCCCTCGCCGTTTCTCTGCAGGGCCGGCAGCAGACGGTCAGTGCCCTTGAATTGTTTCAGCAGGTCGTCGACCAGAAGTCCGATGCGTTTTCTCATCGGGCTCTGGCCCGCATCGGCACTATTCATTTTGACGCCGGTCGGTTTGCCGAAGCCTCAGCCGTGTGGGATGACCTGGTCAAAAACTACGGTGACAAGCCAACGGCCGCGTCGGCCGCCCTGCAGTCCGGTATCGCTCAGTTTCAGCTGGGCAGGTTTCAGGAAGCGCTGCTGCGTCTGGACGGTGTCCCGGCCGATGCTGAAGTCTCTGCCGTGGCCGGCATGTGGAAGGGGCTGTGCCGTCGTGAGCTGGGCCAGCTGGACGATGCTCGCCAGGTGCTGGTTCAGGCCTTTGCAGAGGCCGGTGACACGCCGCTGGCGGCCGAAATCCTGTTCACCAGCGCTCAGATCGAAGTACTTGACAAGCACCCGGAGGTGGCCGCTCAGATGTTTCTTGATCTGGTGGATCGCTGGCCTCAGGATCGCCGCGTGGTCGAAAGTCTGTTCAATGCCGCCGAACTGAAAATGGAGATCGGTGACTTTCCGGCGGCCCGGCGGCTGCTGGATCGGCTGCAGACAGATCAGCCCGATGTGGCGCAGCGTCCGAATATCATGCTGCTGAACGGTCGATTGCTGCTGCACGAAGACAAGACGGCGGAAGCCATTGAATGGCTGCGCAAAGCCGTTTCGTCCGAAGATGGTACCAGACGTGAAAAGCTGCTCCGCCAGTACCATCTGATCCGAGCTCTGCACCGCGGCGGCAGGTTTGAAGAGGTACTGACCATCTTCGAACCCCTCCGGGAAGAATTTACCGGCCCGATGGCAGATTCATTTTTTGGTGCGCTGGCACTGGCGTCCATGAGCAGTCTGGAACTGAAACAATACGACCGGGCCCGGCAGTACGCCGACGAATTTCTGAAGGTGGAAACAGATCCTGCCCGAGTCGCGGATGCCGTGGCCGTCCGGGCTGTCGCCTCTGCATGGCTGAAGCAGTTCGACACGACGCGGACGGACCTGAACCGCCTGATCACGGATTCGGCGCAGAACAGTCAGACCTGGGTGGCCGTTCTTCAGTCTGCCGAAGCCGCATGGCAGCAACAGGAATATGCCGTTGCCGCTGAACTGTTCGGCCTGGCCATTGAACGCCGGTCAGATCCGAAGCTATGCCTGTCGGCTCTGTCAGGAGCCGCGTGGAGCCACTATCGTCTGGGGCAGTTTGCCGAGGCCGCCGAGCTGTTCCGGCGGGCGCATTCCGAGTATCCCGATTCACCTGCCGCCGCCGAATCTGCCTTTATGGAAGCCACCTGTCACTTCGAAGCAGGACAGAGAGAACAGGCCGCGGCAATGTTTCTCACCCTGTATGATCTGCTGGAAAAGAAGCCGTCCGAGTCACAGGATGCGGCGTCCGAATCGTGGCTGCTGGATGCCGGACGCATGCATGCCCGCATTCTGGTCGAAAATGGTCAGGTCGACGCTGCCGACAAAATGTGGGATCGAGTAGCGACCCGTTTTGATCAGTCAGAAAAGCTGGACGAAATTCTTGACGAATGGGCCTATGTGAACCTGCAGAACGGGCGTTATGCACGTTCTGACGAAGTCTACCGCCGACTGCTCGACAGATTTCCGGAAAGTCGGTTCGCCGGTCAGGCACGGCTGTCGCTGGCAGAAAGTGAGATGCAGGCGAATCGGCTGGATACAGCCCTGCCCGAGTTTCTGGCGATCGCTCAGGACGGACGCTACGGAGCGTCGGAACGGGAAGCGGCCCTGTTCCATGCCATTGATATCTTTGCGGCACAGCGAGACTGGCAGTCGGTCATCAGACACGCCGGACTCTTCGCCGACAGATACAGCGGCAGCCCGCATGCTCCCAACGTGCAGCTGCTGTACGCCGAAGCGCTGCTGGATAAGCAGAAGCTGCCCGAAGCGCGGGCCAGCCTCGCATCGCTGCGGCAGGCAGTGCTGGACGAACGACTTGCGCCCGAACCGTGGACCGACCGCATCTGGGTCGCCCTGGCGGAAGTAGCACTGGCCGAAAAACGATACGACGATGTGGACACGATCGCCGCAGAGCTGGAGCAGCAAAATCCCCGATCTCGTTTTTTGTTCCAGATCCGGGATGTGCAGGGACGCCGCTGGAAGACTCAGGCCGAACCCGACTTTGCCCGCGCTCGTCAGTACTTCACTCAGGTCACGCAGGACGAGGTGGGGCGCGGGACCGAAACAGCCGCTCGCTGCCAGTTTCTGATTGCCGAAACACTGCTGCTGGAAGGCAGTCTGGAAGCCGCCCTGAAAGAATATTATCGCGTCTATCTTAGCTACGCCTATGACGACTGGAGAGCTCGCGGTCTGTATCAGGCGGCCGGCTGCGAACGACAGCTGAACCAGCCACAGGCCGCCATCCGCAGCTACGAAGATCTGATCCGCGACTTTCCCACATCCGAGTTCGCTGCCAAAGCCCGGGAAAAGCTGCAGGAACTGAACACGACCCCGAACTGAACCAGACAGCTTCAGGTTCGATTCAACACTCCGGAAAAAGTCATCCTTCCAGCAACCACTGACCGGTCCGCCCAACAACATCCGGCCAATCATTCATTGGTCATTGGACATTGGACATTGGACATTGGACATTGGACATTGGTCATTGGTCATTGGACATTGGTCATTCGCCGCTGCCGTCAGCGTACGCTGCTTCGGGGGGCTTCAGAAAGTTGCGTCGATTTCAGATGTCATGGCTGGGTCCGGATGATTTCGGCCGAGTCCACGGCAGCTTTCTTCCTTCCATAAGATTTGCACATCGTCCCCGGCAAATTCATCACCGCGCCTGCGCATCGGGTTTCCAATACCCGCTGAATCGACAGTCTGGCAGGTCAATAGCGTGGGCTACCGGGTGGATCGGCGCCGCTCGATGGTGATACACCCGGCCGGGTCAGCCGCCGTTCATCGCGGTGAAGACAGCTCCCAGCGGAGCTCGTACGACCATGTCCGCGATACTGTCCAGCGGAGTGGAGTCACGGTTGATGATGACCAGGCGAGCTCCGTATTTCTTTGCGATTCTGGGCAGACTCGCTGCCGGTTCGACCACCAGCGATGATCCCAGTGTCAGAAACAGGTCGGTTTCTGTGGCCCAGCGGGCGGCCGTGGACAACACCGCGGAAGGCAGCGACTGTCCAAAGGATATGGTGGCGTGTTTGATCAGGCCTCCGCAGTCCGGGCAGTCCGGCACGCGTTCGTCCTGCAGAAATGTTTCAACCCACGCATCCACCAGGTCGCGCCAGGAGCAACTGAGGCAGGCCACTTCCCGAGCGGTCCCGTGCAGTTCCAGCACGGATTTGCTGCCGGCCGCCTGATGCAATCCGTCAATATTCTGCGTGATGACACCTCGCAGCAGGCCCCGTGATTCCCAGTCTGCAAGGGTCGCATGAGTCACATTGGGTGAAGCTGCTGCAAATTCCTGATGAGCTTCCGCCTTCTGCCGCCAGTATTCAAAACGACCGTCCGCACTGCGGCAGAATTCGTCAAAGTCAACAGTGCGGTTCCGAGCCCACACGCCGCCTGGTGAACGAAAATCAGGAATGCCGCTTTCGGTACTGATTCCTGCGCCGGTGAAGCTGACCACGGACGCGGATGTATCCAGAAGCTGCTGCATCTCCTGAACCGCTACCTCGACGGTCGTGTGGTCAAAATAACGAGCAGGCATCAGGCTGGTATTCTCGGGTCCGGCTGTTTCGAAAAAGGCTGTTGATCCAACTGCAGCTCAGGTGATCAGGTCATGGATCACGTGGCCATGAACATCGGTCAGTCGGAAATCGCGACCCTGATACCGGTAGGTCAGTTTTCGATGATCAATGCCCATCAGATGCAGAATCGTCGCATTCAGATCGTGAATGTGCATTGTCCCGGGTGTCCACGTTGCCGGATTCGGCTGAGGGTTCATCGGTGTTCCGTCCGGATGAGCGATGTTGTACCCGTAGTCGTCTGTCCGGCCGTACGTGATGCCCGGCTTAATTCCTCCGCCAGCCAACCATGTCGTGAAGCAGCGCGGATGATGATCGCGGCCGTAGTTTTCCCGCGTGAGATTTCCCTGACAGTAGGCCGTCCGACCGAACTCACCTCCCCAGATCACCAGCGTATCTTCCAGCATTCCTCGCTGTTTCAGATCACGGATCAACGCCGCGCAGCCCTGATCGATGTCACGGCACTGAGATTCATGCTCGCGCGGAAGACCGCCGTGCGCATCCCATCCGCGGTGAAAGATCTGAATATTGCGAACGCCGCGTTCTGCCAGTCGGCGGGCATTGAGACAGCAGGCGGCAAATGTGCCCGGCGTTCTGGCGTCTTCGCCATACATCTGAAAGGTGGATTCAGATTCGTCCGACAGATCCATCAGCTCCGGCACAGAGGTCTGCATGCGATAGGCCATTTCATGCTGGCGGATCCGGGCCAGTACTTCCGGATCGGCAAAACGCTGATGCTGCTCGCGATTCAGTGCGGACAGTGCATCCAGCTGAGCTCGGCGGTCCTGCCCACTGACACCCGGAGGATTGCTTAGATACAGCACCGGGTCGCCCTGACTGCGCATCAGAATGCCCTGGTGTTCGGAAGAAAGAAAACCGGGGCCCCACAGCCGGTTGAACAGACTCTGTTCGGCAAAACTGGTGCGGGCATGCATCACGACGTAATGCGGCAGGTTTTCATTCAGACTTCCCAGCCCGTAACTCAGCCATGCGCCCAGGCTGGGGCGCCCCGGAATCTGACTGCCGGTCTGAATATACGTGATGGCCGGATCGTGGTTGATCGCTTCGGTAAATGTGGTGTGGACCACACACAGTTCACTGGCCACGGTTGCTGTGTGAGGCAGCAGCTCACTGATCCAGACACCGTCCTGGTTGTTGTCGTACTTCCGGAAACGGTATTTGCTGGGGCACAGGGGCAGCCCGTTGGCCTGATTGGCCGTCATGCCGGTGACGCGCTGTCCGTCACGAACGTGCGCCGGCAGCTGCTGATTGAACATGTCTCTGAGTCCGGGTTTGTAATCCCACAGATCCAGATGACTCGGACCGCCGCTCATGAACAGATAAATCACCCGCCTGGCCTTCGCCGGATGATGGCTGGCCCCCAGGACGCCTCGACTGTCCGCGGACGCGTCGCCCGCCATCAGGCCGGCCAGCGCCGCCGTTCCGATTCCCAGGGCTGATCTGCCAAACAGCTGCCGCCGTGTGCTCAGGAGACGTTGATCGGCCAGCATGTCTGAGATGTTCATGGCTGTTTCCGTGACTGTGTGGTGGTGAGGAAGATCGCTTCACCGGGTCGTGCTGAATCCGGCCGCGGCCTGCTGCGTGAATCTGTCCGGGTTCTGCGGTTGGTTCTTCAAACGGCTTTCGACTGACAGAGTCACCTTAGGTCAGTACAACATAATCGCGGCATCACTGGCCAGCACGGTCGACGTGACCAGCGTCCATGCCGCGGTCTCTGTTCTGTCCAGCTGGTCGTTGACGGAAATCTCTCCGACACTCAGCAGTCGAGCGGCATCATCAGGTGAATTCCGAAACCGCTGCCGCCCTTCTGCCAGCAGCTGGCGGCAGACGGACTGTTCTGTTTCGGTTGCCTCACGGCACGTCAGCAGCCCGAACAGCAGGTTCACGCGCGCGGCGTCAGAGTCCTGGTCCCGGAGCAGGCGTTCTGCCAGCCTGCGGGACATTTCGACCCGCTGAGTTTCGTTGAACAAGCCCAGCGACTGCAGCGATGTGTTGGTCCGCGATCGCCGGACACAACTGGATTCCCGGTCGGGTGCATCAAACAGCGTCATCATCGGATGCGGGCTGGTGCGTTTCCAGTAGACGTACAGGCTGCGGCGGTACAACCGATCGCCGGTATCCGGTTCGTAGTGCTTGGTGTTGCTGGCCGGATGAGCCAGTGCTTTCCACATGCCCGGCGGCTGATACGGCTTGACGCCTTCACCTCCCATGTGCGGGTCCAGCAGCCCGGCGGCCCAGAGCCCCGTGTCGCGCAGGACTTCCGCATCCAGACGGTAACTGGAGGCCCGGGCAAACAACCGGTTTTCCGGATCGGACACATCGCTGCGACTTGCAGAACTTTGTCTGAAGGTGCGGCTGTGGACCATGATTCGCAGCATGTGTTTCAGATCCCAGCCGCTGTCCTGCAGTTCCACGGCCAGCCAGTCCAGTAGTTCCGGATGAGTCGGCTGTTCACCCTGTAATCCGAAGTCTTCCGGTGTCCGAACCAGACCGTAGCCAAAGACACGCTGCCAGACACGGTTGACCAGGACGCGTGAAACCAGAGGGTGCTGCGGTGAGGTCAGCCACTTTGCCAGGTCCATTCGGTTCCGTGGCGGGCCGTCGGTGAAAGTTCCCATCACGGAAATGAATCCCGGCTCAACCGGTTCACCGATCGGCAGATTGTACTCGCCACGCCGCAGCACATGCGTGGGCCGCGGGTCTGGAAGGTCACGAGCCACCAGCGTCGTCGTAAACTTTTCCTGCATTTGCGTTCGCCGCTGAGTCAGAGCGGCAGCCTGAGTCTGCAGGTCTGTTTCGGCGAACGGTCCTGCAGGATCTGCAACAATCGCCAGCTTCGCCGCCACGTCCGCCTGCTTCCAGCCGTCACCGATCGCGGCGGCCTGCGCCGGATCATTGCTGATGGCCTGAGACGCTTTGGCGGTCAGTTCGGTCGTGGTCGACTGCAGCTGCCGCCACTCCTGCCAGGCCTGCTGGTCAGGCGGAACCTTCAGCGTGGGACCGTATTCGTACTTGTTGCCGTCCATCGAAGGTTCGGCCGTACTGTTGAAGAACGCCAGCAGCCGGTAGTATTCAGTCTGGGGTACCGGGTCGTATTTGTGAGTGTGACACCGCGCACAGGTCAGCGACATACCCAGCAGCACCGTACCCAGCGTTTCCGTGCGATCGAAATTATTCTTGGCCTGGAATTCGGCCGGAATCGCTCCGCCTTCGGAAGTCGTGGGATTCATCCGCACAAATCCCGTGGCAATCTGCTGTTCCATCGTCGGAGCGGGAAGCAGGTCGCCGGCAACCTGCCAGGTAATGAAGTCGTTCAGGGGCAGGTTCTGGTTCAGCGCGCGAACCACCCAGTCACGATAGGGATAGATGCCGCGGCGGTTGTCCAGGTGAAGGCCATGAGTATCGCCGTACCGGACGGCATCGAGCCAGTACCGCGCCTGATGTTCACCGTATCGCGGACTGGCCAGCAGTTCCTCAACCAGGCGGTCCCACGCACCTGGGGAGGTGTCCGCCAGAAAACGATTCAGCTGTTCCGTTTCCGGCGGCAGCCCGGTCAGGACCAGAGCCACCCGCCGTGCCAGGACCGGTTTGTCGGCTTCGGCTGAGAAGTCGAGATGCCGTTCCCGCAGCGGAGCCCGGATAAAGGCATCAATGACGGCGCTGCCGTCGACGGGCGCGGCGTCGGTCTGTTCAACGCCGGGCGGAACAACTTTCTGAGGCGGAATAAAGGCCCAGTGTTTTGCATACTGTCCTCCCTGACGAACCCAGCTGGTCAGCAGATCTCGTTCGGCAGCCGTCAGCTGTTTTTCGGCATCGACAGGCGGCATCGGGTCGTCGGCCGAATGAATCCGTGCCAGAATCAGACTGTTTTCGGGCGCATCCGGATCAATGGCTTTGCCTGACTCAGTGGCTTTCGAGGCGGCTTCGAACGAATCCAGCCGCCGCGTGTCCTCGCCCAGTTCTGCCGAATCAGGTCCGTGGCAGATAAAACATTTGTTGGACAGAATCGGCAGAATCTGACGCGAAAAATCGATGTCGGGTCCGGCGGCCGAATCGGCCTCCGCCGCCGAAAGACTCAGGCTTCCAAACACAACGGCGGCGATCAGAGTTCGGGCTGTGCATTTCATACAGCATGGTCCGTTATTTGACGTTTGGGACAGATCTGCCTTCATTATTCACGACAAGGCGCGATTGTGAAGTGTGTCCTGTCAGTCGGAAAAAAAACAGCCGCCAGAGATTTCGAACAGTGCAGAAACTCGTCGTAGATTTCAATCGGCCGCAGCACCGCCGCCGACAAAGTACTGCCGACATTCCTGTCCGCAGCCGGCCGTCGAGCAGACGATCGGACAGGAATGTCCGATCTACATAGGCGGTGTACTGCGGACATTCCTGTCCACAGCCGGGCCGCCGAGCAGACGATCGGACAGGCACGTCCGGTCCACACCGGCTGGACGGGGCCGTCTGCGGGCTGCGCGTAAAAAAAGCCTGCTGATTCAGCGAATCAGCAGGCTTTCAGAAGGCGAGGCCGAAGGGACTTGAACCCTCAACCCCCGGATCGACAGTCCGGTACTCTAACCAATTGAGCTACGGCCCCTCTATGCGTGCGAACGATATCAATCGTCTGCTTCAGAATCAAGTATCTGCACGCCAATTCTTCGACAAGCTGTTCTGAAGTTCTTCACCGAATTCTGAACGTCCGCATCCTTTCAGCGAATTTGCCGCCCTGCCGTACTCGGGCAGAGCGGCCGGAGTGACTATTCCGAGCGGCGTCGTCGGCCACCACCGCCGCCACCGCGGCGACCGTGATGACGTCCGCGATCAGACTGTCCTTTTCGAGGAGACTTGATTGCCAGCAGGCCGATGGCGTGTTCCCACGTCGGAATTCCGTCGAACTCGGGAGACACCTGAGGCTGTGGCTTCCGGCGGCGCCGAGTCTGCGGAGCGTCCTCAGTCGTTTCTGCATCACTGTCCTCAGGTTTTCGGGAACGGCGACGTTCCCGCTTCTGTCGCTCGTCGGCGCCCGCTTCCGCTTCCTGACGCTGCGGTTTGCGGTGCCGCGATTTTCGAGGCGGCGGAGCGTCTTTCTCGCCGGCCACGTCCTCTTCCTCAAACACAAGGTCATCGTCGTCGACTTCTTCGGCCTGCGGACTCTGTTTTCTTTCCGGCCCGCGTTCCTGATCCTCGGCTGCCGGTCGTCGTCTGCCACGTCCGCCGCGGCCCCGGCGACGGCGGGATCTTCGGCGAGGTTCTTCCTGCTCTTCTTCATCCTCAGTCGACGCGGTGCCGCTGCCGAATTCGTCATCGTCGTCGGCGACCGCGTCGTCGCGTTTGGGCCGGCGAGGCGTGACAGGAGCGACAGGAGTCACGCTGACGAAATCGTCGCCATCGTCATCGAACAGAATTTCGTCCAGGTCGTCGTCGGACGTATCGGTTGAATCTTCAGCCACCGTTTCAGACGGTTCAGGCCGTGCGCCGCCACGTCGTCGACGTCCGCGGCCGCGACGACCACGGCGGCGTTTTCCGGACGGTACCTCTTCCTGATCCGCTCCTGCCGCGGCGGGCTTCGCCTGAGGCTCGTCGTTGTCTTCGTCTTCGGAATCATCCGAATCATCCACGGCTACAGCGCGGCGAGCACCACTGTCGTCGTCGTCCCAGACCCATTCGTCCAGTTCGTCCCAGACGGCATCGTCATCGTCTTTGCCGGGGCGTTTCGACTTACTACGGCGTGATTCCTGAGAACGGGAGGGCGTTTCTTTGGCGGCCGGAGCTTTGCGGTGAGCCGGCCGGCGCGGTGTTTCGACAATCTCCTCGTCGTCTTCGTCTTCTTCTTCGTCGTCGTCGTCGGGGAACAGCAGGTCATCGTCGTCGAGATCCTCGTCCTCTACGTCGTCCTCGTCGTCGTCGACATCCTGTTCATCATCATCCTCATCCTCATCGTCATCATCATCTTCATCATCGTCTTCGTCTTCGTCTTCGTCTGAATCGAAGTCAAAATCGAAGTCGTCGTCTTCTTCTTCTTCATCGTCGGTGACTTCTTCTTCGTCGTCGTCGTCGAAGTCAATATCGTCATCGACGTCATCATCATCATCATCATCATCATCGTCGTCGTTGTCAAAATCGATGTCATCGTCGCCGTTGTCTTCGTCTTCATCCACGTCGTCGCTGTCGAAGTCGTCGTCTTCTTCGTCATCGTCGTCGGTGAAAAGAATCAGATCGTCGTCGATTTCGTCGGCATATTCTCGGGTGGCGAGGTCGTCCTGAGTCCTCGGTGGCTGATCAAAATCTATTTCGGCTTCCTCGCCCGCCATCTTTTCTGGCCCTTCCTGCGTGTTTTCTTCTGACTTGATTCCCAGCAAACTATCCAGCGACGAACCCTCTTCGTATTCGTCGAACAACAATTCCCCTCCGACACTGGAGTCGGCGTCCCGGTCCACCTGAATGCCGAACAATTTTTCGGCGAGTTCATCGGGGGTCGATTGAGACGGGTCTTTTTCTTGGCTCATCAGTTCTGGCTTTGTCAGTTTCCCGGCTTACCGAGCCGGACGGAAGGGACCAAACATGTCAACCGGGTGGTCAAAGATCAATCAGACGCCACGCCATGGACGGCCGGGGCACGCTGGGGCGAGGCTGCCGAAACAGCAGGCTGCTGTGTTCGGCGGCCGCCGCGGAGGCGGTTCCCGTCAGAAAATCGAGGTGTTTGGCAGATATTCGGGGGCGGACAGACCGCCATTCGGATGCGGAGGCTACTTCCCGGTGGGGACGAATGCAAACCCGATTATAACCAAAAGAAAACGGGCCGGTATCAGATCTGATACCGGCCCGGAATTCGGTCCAGATTTCCGGCAGGTCAGATTACCTTTGTCGTACCTGGCATGGGGATGTTATAGGTCATGTCCTCGTTCGGCAGCACTGGCGGTGTGTCGGTCATGCTGCTGAACTGATCAATCGGTGAAATAACGACCTCTGAGTTGATTGCGTCTTCCCAGCTGATTTCCTGCCCGCTGTAGGTGCACATGCGGCCCAGAATCGAGGTCATCGTGCTTTTGGCGCCATATTCGCCTTCATTCGGACGCTTCCCGGCCCGCAGATCGGCGAACAGATCGTGGTGTTCCTGTTGATGGCCGCCGCGACCGCCCCGACCGTAGCTCCACGTTTCGTTTCCGTTTTTGTCGAAGATCCTGGCACCGCCGATGTGACACGATCCATTGCTGCCGTGCGCGAATTCATCCACCTTGTTCCAGCATTTCTGAATGTGCCGGCACTGGCTGAGATTCACGACACCGTTGCCGAATGGTGTGTCACCATAGGTGAATTCCACAAAATGGTGATCGTAGATCTCACCGTGTTCCTTGCCGGTCCGGACCTGTCGGCCACCCTGCCCCTGCGCCTTGACGGGAAATCCGCCCATCAACCAGTTGATCACGTCCAGATTGTGGATGTGCTGTTCGACGATATGGTCACCACAAAGCCAGTTGAAGTAATACCAGTTTCGCATCTGGTATTCCATTTCCGTCTGACCTTCCTGACGGTTTCGGGTCCAGACGCCGCCGCCGTTCCAGTAGGCTCGCGTGGCCACGATGTCACCAATGGCGCCGTCCTGCAGACGCTGAATGGTCTCGATATAAGCGGGTTCGTGTCGCCGCTGCAGACCAATCTGGACCAGCAGGTTCTTCTTTTTGGATTCTTCCACGGCTGCCAGAAATCGTCGGACGCCGGCTGCATCCACCGCCACGGGCTTTTCGGCAAAGATATGCTTTCCAGCCTTGACCGCCGCTTCAAAGTGCACTGGACGAAAACCCGGCGGAGTCGCGATCAGCACGACGTCGATATCCGACGCCAGCAGCTGCTTGTAGCCGTCAAAGCCGACATACTGGTTTTCCGGCGGAACATCAACCTTGTCCTTGTGCTTTCGCTTCAGCGTTTGCAGACTTCCCTGCAGACGGTCGTTGAACGCATCACACATGGCAACCAGTTTGGTCGGTCCCTCGGTATTCATGGCCTGTTCGGCCGCGCCGGTGCAGCGTCCACCGCAGCCGATCATGCCCAGACGAATCGTTTCATCGTAGGACGTGTGTGCCGCCTGAACGGCATTCAGGCTGCTCAGAACAGAGGATGCAACGGCGGCCGTGGCGGAAGACGTCTTGAGAAAATTCCGGCGAGAAGAATTCGGGGTATTGGTCGCCATAGGGTGGGTTGCTCCTGAATAATTGATGCTGTTTAAAGGTACCTGAGAAACGCACGGCCGGAATTGTCGGCTGAGCGAATCGAAGGTGCCATGAGTCGCAGTGTCGCCTGCGAAACCACGAAAAGATCACCCCGGATTCTATGGACACCGGGGGTGGTTCGCAAATATGCACCCGAATTTGACGTAAATCGTATGAATTGCGAGCAAACCCGGAGCGGCTAAACTGCGGTTCCGCGAGCGACATTTTGTGGCGACAGATGGCTGGTTTTTAGGAGACGCAGGTGGCGGAAATCGACGTATATAAGGAATGGCTGGGAATTCCCGAGGGTGAACGACCACCCGATTATTACACGCTGCTGCGAGTGGTGCAGTTCGAAGACGACCTGGAAAAAATCCAGAACAACTACCGAAAACTGAACGCTCACGTCCGCAAGTACGCCACCGGTCAGTACCTGAAACAGTCTCAGGAACTGCTGAACGAACTGGCGAAGGCGATGTTGTGCCTGACAGATCCGGACGCCAAACGTGAATACGACGAAAGCCAGGGACGTGAAGTTCAGCAGGATGAGTCCGGTGAACCGCGTACGGTGCTGCAGTATCTGGTGGCTCAGAATATCATCAAACGCAGTCAGGTTGCCGAAATTGAGCACTTTGCCGAGGCTCGCGGGCTGTCCCATCGGGACGCCGTGGTGCAGATGAAACTGGCCGACCCGGTTCAGGCCACCCGTGCTCTGGCGACCGAACTTCGCATGTCATTCATCGATCTGGATGACATGCTGCCCGAAGATGATGTCCTGGACCGCCTGCCGCGACACGTGGTCAAGCGGCAGACCTGCCTGCCGCTGTTCGAAGACCGCGGTAAACTGCTGGTGGCCTGCGTGGACGAACCCGGTCACGAACTGGAGGACGAAATCCGCCTGCGTTTCGACATGCCGATGCGCGGTGTCCTGGCCCTTCCGCGCAGTATTCAGCAGGCCATCGCCAGATACTACGCGCCCGGCGTGCGCGACGAAGCCGTGACCGACGCCGCTACCAGCTCCAAAGGCACCTCGAAGAAACAGGCGGCCGCTAAACCGAAGAAGCCGAAGACGAAACCCGGCGTCCTGAGCGACGAAGAGAAGGCAAAACGCAAACAGGTCAGCCTGATCCTGATCATGTGGTCGCTGATCGGAACCGTACTGACGCTGCAGTTTACCGGTCTGCTGGGTCCGCCAGGCATGGGCACCACCGTCATGATGGGTGTGATCGGAGTCGTGGTCGCCGGTATTGTCGCGGGAGTACTGAAGATGACATACTGGAAGTAAGGACGCCCCCGGCGACCGGAAGGACGGTTGGATCAGGCACAACGGGATACATTACTCGGAGCACGGTGCGTGGAAGACATTCGGCTGGCTGTCGGTTTGATCTGTTTTCTGTCGATCGCAGCCTTTGCCCTGCTGTGGCGACTCCTGAAATCACGGTCCCATCTTTTTCTGGACATCATGGCAGGCGTCATCGTCCTGCTGATTGTCACGTACGTGTACACCGTCTGGGGGCAGTTGTGGATCGTCAACTGGATTCCTCTGCCGTCGGTCATCATTCTGTCCAATTGGTTTCCGATACTGTTGTCGATGCTCGGAGCAGTGGTGTGGCTCAGAATGGCCGAAGCCTCCGTACCGCGGAAACTGCCGGTCATGTTTCTGATTCTGGGAGCCGGATTCTATTCGCTGTTCTACTTTATTCCGGCCGACGCTCCGGAGTGCAACAACGAATGGGTGGCGCCGCTGCCACCAATGGTTTACCCGGTCTGCCTGCAGACGACGCCCTACACCTGTTCAGCGGCCGCGGCCGCCACCATCCTGAATTCCATCGGTGTCGAAACGACTGAACAGGAGATGGCCACGCTGTGTCTGACACGTTCCGGAACCACGTGGCTGGGACTGTACCACGGCGTTTCCACCAAGCTGCTGGGTACCAGTCACAAGGTACTGTTCTTCCGAGGTAATCTGACCGACATTCAGCGGATGGCCATGATTCACCCGGTGCTGCTGTGCTGCGAACTCGACCCGGCGGTTGCCGAAATCGCTCCCGGGTACGTGACCGAAGGCGGGTGGATCCCCGGAACCGCTCACTCCGTCGTCTACTTCGGCAGTATCAACGGCCAGCATGTGATCGGAGACCCGTCGCGCGGCTATGAGATGTGGGGGGCGCGGGACCTGAACATGCTGTGGACCGGCACCGGGCTGCGGATCGGACACTACAGAGACGACGATCAGGACGACGATCAGGACTCTGAGTGAACACTTTTGGGGGTCCGTTCAGTCAAGCTGGGGGGATCACGCAGGTTTCGCCGACAGGATTGGCACGAACGAGCCTGAAGGTCGGACCCGATGTTGCTACAATTGAAGGCTTTTGCAACACTGCGCGGAAGCGGGTGAGACATCGTAAACCGGGATTCAGTATGCACTTCCGTTGGAATCTGCAGAATCCGACGTCTCCTCCGTCACGGGCAGGCTGAGGACAGTTTTCTGCGAGCAGGTTGTCGAAAAGTCGGTCACAGGATCGACCATGACGGCCGCGGCAACATTCCGTTTGCCGTCACGACTCACAGCAATCCGGTTCCACTGTCGAAGGCGAAATTCAAAACCACAGCGACCATGTCGTATCGTTGGAACTGCAATGTCTGAACCAGTCGGGACCCCGGAAGAGAACCTGCGTCGCGTCCGCGAACGCGTGATGCAACTGGCCCGTGAAATTGAGAAGATGTCCGGGGAAGAAATTCCTCAGAACGTCTTCTTTCAGGAGTTCCTGAATCGGGTGGTGGTGGCCATCGGTGCTCGCGCCGGAGCAGTCTGGCTGGTGGCCGACGGCCGCCTGAATCTGGCAGCCGAAGTCAATCTTGATCAGACGGGGCTCAGAGAACGCCCCGGTGCTCTGCAGATCAACGAAAAACTGCTGGTGGATGTTCTCCAGACCGGCGAAGCCAAAACGCTGACTCAGGGACAGGGCGTCGAGCTGCCCACGGAACACGTGATGGTGCTGTCCGCTGTGCACAAGGAAAAAGAGTGCGTCGGCGTGGTGCAGCTGTTCCAGCGGACGGACGTTCCCGAAAAGGCACGTTCCGGCTACATGCAGTTTCTGGAACAGATGTGCGGCTATGCCTCACGGTACGTCGAAGGAAAACGCCGCAACGCCGCGATGTCGGATGATCTGAAAAGTCGGTTCTGGACCGACTTCGAACAGTTCACTCTGCGTGTTCAAAGATCGCTGGAAGAACAGGAAGTGGCCGATGCGTCCGCCAGTGACGGACGTCCGCTGCTCGGCTGCGACCGCCTGAGTGTCATTACCAAAAAGGGCAGCAGCGTCAAGGTGCGGGCCGTCAGCGGTCAGTCGACGGTGAATCCACGAGCCAACCTGATCACGTCGATGGCAAAGCTGGCTCGGCGAGTGATTGATTCCGGAGAATCACTGCTGTACGCCGGCAAGATCGAAAACCTGCCGCCGCAGATCGAAAAGCCGCTGGCCAATTTCGTTCAGGAAAGCGGCTCCCGCATGATCATGATCGTGCCGCTGTTTCAGTCAGACGTCCTGGTGCGGGAACAGGGGGAAGAAGCAGAACAGAAACGAAGAACCAAACGCCCGAAGGCCATCGGCTGTATCGTTGTCGAACAGGTGGCCGAATCCGAACCCGCTCCACAGCTGGAACAGCGAGCCGAACTGCTGGCCGACCATATCGGTGCAGCGATGTGGAATTCTCGTACCCACGGCCGCATCTTCGGCCGCTCAATCTTCAAATTAATCGGCAGCGCGCTGGAGTGGTTTCACGGCAAGAAACTGGCCATCACCACGGCCGTGCTGCTGGCGCTGACGGCCATTGTCGCCGCCATGGCCATGGTTCGCCTGCCGTATCCCGTCGATGCAGACGGCAAACTGATGCCCGTCGAGCAACACGCCGTGTTCGCGCCGTGGGACGGCGAGATTGTCGAAATTCTGGCTAAGCCGGATCAGAACGGCGACTTTCGCGTGCTCAAGGATCAGCCGCTCCTGTTACTCGAAAACGACGAGATGGAACAGGAAATCCGGGAAGCCGAAAACGAACTGAACAAACAACTTGTGCTGCGAGAACAGATTGAACGGTCGCTGGAAGCCAGCAATGAAGACGAGGAAAAACATCGTCTGCTGATCGAAAAGATCTCCAACGAAGCCGACATCGCCATCGCCCGCGACCGACTGACCAATCTGAAAAAACGCAAACAGGAAAAACTGACGGTCGTGGCGCCCGCAGCCGGAATCATTCCCGACTTCAAACGCATGGATATCCTTGTCGACCGCCCCGTGCGCGCCGGCGACCATCTGTTTGATGTCATGAATGACAGCCAGGAGGCGCCATGGCACATGGAGCTGCTGGTCGAGGAAAAACGCATGGGCCACATCAGCCGAGCCCTGCGGGAAAAATCCCCGGAAAGCGGCGAACCCACACTCGACGGTGAATTCACCATGGTCAGCCTGCCGGATTCCAAGTTTCAGTGCCATCTGACTCGTATTTCCACCCGCTCCACGACCGACCCGGAACTCGGAACGGCCTTCGAACTGATTGCCGAATCAGATGAAGATATCCCCGTCCGACGCATCGGCCTGGAAGTGACGGCCCGGTTTCACTGCAGCGAATGCACGCTGGCCTACTATCTGTTCGGGGATGTGGTTGAGTTCATCCAGCGCGAACTGTGGTGGTTCTGAGCCGGGGGTGGGCTGGTCAGGAGACCGGCCCACAACGGGAGTGCGGTGGACCGGTCGGGAGACCGGCCCACAACGGGAGTGCGGTGGACCGGTCGGGAGACCGGCCCACAACGGGAGACGCTGTTGTGGGCGGGTCGCCCCACCACCCCACCCCCCGCCCCCGCGGTGGT
>JAVKCM010000212.1:0-50304 GCA_040222735.1 Fuerstiella sp.
CAGATGACTCGGGTGGCCCTGCGCGGTCACTGATTCAGCGTCGCCAGCAGTTGTCGGTTCAACGCGCGCTGCGTCTGAAGTTTCCGCCGCCGGACAGTGCCCCGACACTCGCATCCCGGGAACATCAGGCGCGGCGACAGCAGCTGTGCGGCACTGCCCCGACGCATTTTGATGCCGTGCTGCTGGAATTTGCCGCCCCCCTTCGTGCAGGAAAACGGTTCTGCTGGATCGTCGACAGTGACATCGACGGCGACCTGAACGATGAATCGGTCGCTTACATCCCGATTCCTGAATCGAAATCTGGCCACGATCCGGCGCCGCCGTCGGATTCGTCTCTTAATCTGAGTGTTTCCGTCGCGTTCTGCGCCGCTGGACGCCGCCCGATCTTTCACTTTCTGCCACCACCAGACGCTCAGCAACTCAGCACTGACAAACTCAGCACTGACAAACTCAGCACTGATAAACTCGGCACTGACAAACTCGACTCTGGCCACCTCCACTCCGACAAACACGATTCGGACCAACACGATTCCGACAAACACGATTCGGACAAACACGATTCGGACAGACAGCGATCAGAGACAGAACGCCCTGAAGTATCGGGCGGGCGGACGGCTACAGACCAGCCGTCAGGCTCAGTGCCGTCAGAGCAGACTGTAGTCTGCAGCTCCGACGATATGACGGCGCTGGTCGCACAACTTCATCAATTGGACACGCTGTCAACCAGAAAGCAGCACTTGAAAGGAATTGTCGAGCTGACCAGTGCGATCATCGAACGGTGTGATGCCGACGCCACGATTTCCCGGAACCTGCTGACCGACGCGTTGTATCGTCGGGGCCGAGCACTTGGCTACATGGAGCTACCGGACGTGGTGGCCCGGGTGCCGGTTGAAGATCCGGCGGCCCTGCAGCGACAATTTGAGGCCACTTTTCGCCGTCTGGATGAACTGGTGGACACGACCGCGCCGGATTATATTCTGCTGCGGATTCGGCGTGAACGGCGGCGCGGCTGTCGAGGGCTGGCGCTGGAACTGGTCGACCTGTATCGCACCACCCACCCACGGCCGATCTGGCACTACAAGAAACGATATGATCTGCTGACGGAACTCGGCGCCGATTTTCATGCTCATCAGGCCGCCGCGGAAATGTGGTTCAGGTCCCGCCATCCGGGGCGTCTGGTTCCGGTGCTGGTACGTGTTCACGATGATCATCCCGCCGGCCACAAAACGTTCACCGGGTCATGGCGCCCGCTGGAACCGTTTCGGACCGGATCTCTGCGGCTGTCAGCCATGCCGCATGGTCATTTCGAAGGTGTGGTGTGGCTGGAAGAAGGTCGGGAATTCACAATCGCCGGGACGTCACCGGGACAGGCTTCACATCGGTTTCGAGTTCGTGCGCCGGCCACCCTGATTGATCTCAGGTCCTTAGAGCGAAACTGAAGCCGGGCGGATACAACATGGCATTTCGACAGATGACCCGCGCCGACCTGTTTCTGATCATCACTCTGCTGTCTGAAACGCTGCTGATCGCCGCCACATGGCCGTTATGGACACAGGCGGGGCCGTTTCCCGCTGTCCCCTGCATGTCGGCGGCGGCCGGCGTGTCGATCTTCATTGATCGGATGCTGCTGATCGGACTGCTGGGAGCCATGTTGTTCGTGGCGGGCCGCCTGTTCTGGCGTCGGAACGCTGAAACAGAAACCACAGACCAGGTCCGTCAGGACGGCGTTCTGAAAATCGGTCTGCTGGCGGCTCTGCTCTCAGCGGCAGCTCTGACGATACTGAATCAGCACCGGCTGCAGGCATGGCACTGGCTGTTCATGCTGCTGCTGGTCCAGAAAATTCTGATCCCTCGTGCTGAACTGCTCCGCCTGTGGCGACTGTCCGTCGCCGTGATTTATATCTTCGCTGCCGTCTCGCGACTGGGACCGGATGTTGCTCAGGGCATGAGCCGCGAGGTGGTCTATGTGCTTGCCGGCTGGACCGGCCTGCATCAGTTTGTGAAGAGTGAACCAAACCTGTTCGTTGTGTGTCTGCTGCTGACACTGGCCGAACTGGCGGTGGGTGTGGTGCTGGCTGTCGGCCGGATTCGTCGCGTCGGCGTGATTTCTGCCATGGTGCTGCACGGGACGCTGATTCTGGTACTCAGCCCTCTGGGGTTGAATCATCACCCTGGCGTACTTGGCTGGAACCTGTACTTCCTGTTGGCCGTACCGGTCCTGTTCGGCCTCTCAAACAGGGCTGAGGGAACGGGCGAGCCGCAGCAAAGAGCCGTCTCACTGCGCAGCCGCGTGATGATCTGCGGCGTCGTTCTGTTTCCGCTGTCGGGGCTCTGTGGCCTGGCAGATAACTGGTTATCGTGGCAGCTGTATTCGCCAAGACCGGAGGTTGTTCGTGTCTTTGTTCATCTGGAAGCCGTTCACCGACTGCCGCCGGCCGTCCGCCCCTTTGTCGGGCAGCCGCCCCCCCTGAGTGACTGGTGCCCGGTCCGGATCGATCGCTGGTCGCTGGCGGACACAGGCAGCCCCGTCTACCCGGAGGACCGGTTCCAGCTGGCGGTCGCCGGATTTCTGATGACCCAGGCGGCCGACGGAGACCTGCGGGCAGAACTGGACGCACCTCAGGTACCGGGCTGGTGGCATCGCAGGGTGTCTGAATTCCGATCGAGCGAAGCACTGCAGCAGCGTCAGAAGCAGTTTTACCTCAACAGTGAGGTGATTCGGACGGGTGATTAGCTGCGGCTTGTCGGTTTCTTTTCTTTCTGTTGTTGGTCGATTTGCGACCCGGGGCTGCAGTTTGTAGCCTTCCCGCTGGCGACCCGGCGGGTCTTTCTGTTCCGAATAACTGTTGCTAAAGCTTTCCAAGATGTCGCGCAGAGGCGAAATGTTTTCCGGGTTGTCAGTGGCAATGGTCACGCCCATGCACGCCGATGGGTCGCTGAACGAAGACATGCTTCGCCGGCTGGTGGATTTTCACGTTGATGCCGGAACCAATTGTCTTGTTCCCGTCGGCACCACCGGTGAAAGTCCCACGCTGTCCCACGACGAACACAACCGTGTGATCGAAATCACCTGTGAACAGGCAGCCGGCCGCATCCGAGTCATGGCCGGAACAGGGTCCAACTGCACGGCGGAAGCCATTCGCATGACGCAGCACGCCAGATCCGCCGGAGCCGACGGGTCGCTGCAGGTAGCCCCCTATTACAACAAGCCGACTCAGGAAGGTTTCTTCCGGCACTATCAGGCCATCGCTGAGGCCGTTGATCTGCCGCTGGTCGTGTACAACATTCCGGGACGGTCCGCAAAAAATATCGACCCCGACACGATCTGCCGGATGGCCGACGCGTGCCCGAACGTGGTGGCCGTCAAGGATGCCACCGGATCCATGGATCAGGCGTCGCAGATCCTGGCCGCATCAGACCTGACCGTGCTGTCGGGAGACGACAGCATGACACTGCCGCTGATGTCCATCGGCGGCAGCGGCATCATTTCCGTCGCAGGCAACATCGTCCCTAAAGATGTGCTGGCACTGGTGGCCGCGTTTCAGTCAGGTGACATCGCCGGCGCACAGCAATGGCACCACAAGCTGTTTCCGCTGTGCCGTGACATGCTGGGCCTGTCGACCAATCCGATTCCCGTCAAGACAGCCATGGCCATGATCGGCATGGACTGCGGTCCGCTTCGCCTGCCGATGACGCCGCTGTCCGATCAGGAACAGCAGTCGCTCAGGAAAACGCTGACGACGTACGGCTTGTTGTAGATCGTGGTCGGCAATGGCCAATGAGCAATGTGCAATGTGCAATGATTGGGCGTTGGCGGAATGCCTTGGGTTACATTCTGGTCGAAGGTTAGGATCAAACGGAAAATTACTGTCGCGTCGAAACGTGGCGTAGGCTTCCAGCCTGCGTTTTTCGGTCCATCTGGGTTTCTTGTGGGTGGTTTCAAGGAAGGTAGGCAACGAGCCGAAACGCATCTGCCACAAACCCTTTCAAAGAAGTGACTTACGTCGCTTCGAATTCGCTGACTCCGGCCGATTCTCGAAAATCACTGCACTCACCCACAAAGTTCCCGGAAGGACCCGTTTTTCTGCATCGCAAGCTGGAAGCTTACGCCACTTATTTTCCGCTCGGTCCTTAGGGGCCGGCTGCGTGCGATGTGCCGGCTACGGATCAAACCGGCCGGTGCGTCCCTTGCCGAAGGCGTCTGGTTCCTGACGCCCGATTCTTCGTGCCCCGTCTGTTACTGCACGACAGCCATCAGTTCAGCGGGTGTGGTAAGGCAGAAAGTCGGGTGGTGATTCGTGAGTGCGCGGGCCGAGTTCAGCCCCCAGGTCACCGAAGCAATGTCTACCTCGGCCCTGCGGGCCGCCTCGATATCCCGGATCTCATCGCCAACATACAGTGTGCTGTCGGCGGCGATGCCCAGACGCTTCATGGCAGATCGGATGCCGGATTCCTTGCCGAAGATGCGCGAGGTTCCGCCAACGAGTTCGAAGTACTCAGCGATCCGGCTGGACTGCAGACACTCCTGAATCGTGCTGGTATTGTTGGACGACACAACACCCTGACGCACCCCCTGCCCCGCCAGCTGTCGGACCACGTCCACAATACCCGGAAACAGCCTGACGGATTTTGAGTTCCGGCGGACTTCCTTCAGAAAGCGTGAAAAGGCCAGAGGGACCCGATGAGCCGCAATGCCGTGGGACTGCAGGAACTCACGCATGCTCATGTCCCGCACGGCCAGCGGATCAGTCACCGGCCTGAAGTTCTTTTCGGCAGCCAGCTGATTATACACCACCAGCGCCAGCTTCAGCGTGTCAGCCAGCGTTCCGTCGAAGTCCCAGAGTACCAGTTCATATTTCATTAGAGGGGGGGGCACTGCCCGAGTGTGAATCAGGAGTCCTTCACCACCGGGTTGGTCAGCGTGCCGATTCCGGCGATCGTGATGGACACGGAATCACCGTGTTCCAGCGTAAATTCGTCATCCGGCACGATGCCGGTACCTGTCATCAGGAATGCTCCGTTCGGAAACTCGCTTTCTCGAAACAGCCAGTCTGCCAGATCATCCAGACTGCGGTGCAGCTGACTTAGATCCGTTGTGCCCTTGAAGACTTCCTGCCCAGCCCGGCTGATCACCAGTTCGATCTGAGTGCCGGACAGATCCAGTTCCCCGTCCGCCAGCAGCACGGACGGACCGAGACCGGCGCACTGCCGGTAGACTTTGGCCTGCGGCAGGTAGAGCGGGTTTTCGCCTTCAATGTCACGCGCTGACATGTCATTGCCGATCGTATAACCGACGATGCGACCGGTCGGACTGATCGCGAGCGTGAATTCCGGCTCCGGCACGGACCACTGACTATCACGGCGGACGCGCACCGACTGCCCGGGGCCGGACACACGGGCCGGAGTAGCCTTCAGGAACAGTTCCGGGCGGTCAGCCTCATAGACTTTGTCGTAATGCGACGCACCACTTTCCGATTCTTCCATCCGCGCCACCTGGCTGCGTTTGTACGTAACGCCGGCCGCCCAGACTTCCTGATGATCGATCGGAGCCAGAAACTCGATCTGCGAAGTCGGAATGGGGGCCGTGTCCGGGCGGAGCAGAAACCTGGCCAGTCCGGCCGGATCGTCCGCGTGAAGAATGTCGCTCAGCGAATGGCAGTTGTTCACCTGCGTCAGGTCCAGCGGCTGAACCGCCTCGGCATGAACGAGGGCTACAGACTGTGTGCCGTCGGTGTTTCTGATTCTTGCTAGTTTCACGTTTCTACTTCCTGAGCCGCTGAAAATATCGCCAGCCTGATGGCGATCACAGATTAAGGCCGACCGTCCGGTCGATCACCGGACGCCGTACGCAGAGCCGACAACGTCGCCTCAAAGTCCGGCGGTAATGGTGCTTCAAATGTCATCTGTTTTCCACTCACCGGATGCGAAATTGTCAGACGAAAGGCGTGAAGTGCCTGTCGTGCAATGAGTGTTTCACCGATGTTCGGCTGACCTGAAAGATGGCCGACCGTGAACCGATCTTCGCCGATGTAAAGCTTGTCCGCGATGATTGGTGTGCCGATGTGCTGCATGTGCACGCGCAGCTGATGCGTGCGGCCGGTATGAGGATGCAGCTCCATCAGTGCGTAACCGCCGAAACGTTCTGCCGTGCGATAAAACGTGACCGCTTCACGCGATCTGTCACCCGGCGCACAGACCATCATTTTTTCACGCACCCGCTTGTGCACACAAACATGCGTGCGGATGTAATCGGCCTCCAGTTCCGGAACACCACGGACGATGGCGCGATACTCTTTCTTCACTTCACGCGACTCAAACTGACTGCTGACTTTCTGATGCACCTGGTTGTCGCGTGCAATCAGGATCACACCGGTCGTATCCCGGTCCAGACGGTGCACAATTCCGGGACGATGCCGGCCCCCGACGTCGCTTAGCTGATCAAAGTGAAACTGCAGCGCCGCCGCCAGCGTGCCGGAATAGCTGCCGCGCCCCGGATGAACAACCATCCCGGCCGCCTTGTTGACCACCACGATGGCGTCGTCTTCATACAGAAGGTCCAGCGGAATATCTTCGGGCTCAAACCGATTCTGATCTGCCGGCACCAGCTTCACCGACAGTCGATCGTTGACCCGCAGACGCCGCGACGGTCGCACCTTCAGACCATTCAGCGTGACGTTTCCGGCCGTCACGGCTTTCTGCAGCTGAGCACGGCTGTGATTGCCGAAAATGCGGCTCAAATAGTGATCCAGACGCCAGCCATGGGCGCGCGACTCAACCGTCAGTTCTACTGGCTCGGTGTCGCCACCGGAATCCGGCGCGGCAGACGCCCTGTCTTCCGCTTCCACACGGTCAGTGTCCGTGTCCCGGCCGGATGCTGATCGCTCGGCTGAGCGATCGTTTCCGGTCATTTCTCTGATGCTCCGCCGTCACCCGCCGGTTCATCAGCTTTTGGCTGGTCCGGCGCTGGCTGGTCAGACTTTGTTTCATCGGTGGTCTGGTCCGCAGCCGGCGTACCGGCCTGTTCTGCAGACTTGTCCGGCGACGCCTGTTTGTCTGTCGCCTGTTCATCTGTAGTCCCCGGCTGGTCTTCAGTTGCTGGTTTCGGCTGTTCGGTCGATGTCGCGGACTCATCAGAGGACTCGGGCCTGGCTTCGGGCTCAGTTCCCTGTTCGGCAGCAGGCGTCTTCGCGTCTGATGAACCGGATTCGGTCTCCGGTGCAGCATCGCCCGTGTTCAATCCTTCGAGCCCGGGAAAGTTCAGCGGTACGTTCGGAACGCCGGGCTGACCGGGTTCCATACCCGGGTCCACGGGTTTCGGATTCTGCTGCGAAAACCATGCGTAAAACGCTTTGCTTTCGTCGGTCGCCAGATGTTCAATTCGTTCAGCGGCATGATCCTTGACCAGTGATTCCGGAAACTCATCGATCACTCTTTTCCAGGCGGCAATGGCCTGTTCGGTCGATTCTGACTTCCCATCACAGCGAGTTTCTGCCAGTCGAGCGAGGCCGATCAGCACGCGTTCTCGCACGGTGTCTTCAATGTCGGACCGTTCGGCAAGACGTTTGTACGCAGACTCAGCCTGGTCCAGTTCTTCCAGCCCCAGTTCCCGATTCGTAAACATGTTGCTGACCGCATTGTCCAGCAGTCGATCGGCCTGACGCAGTCTGGCCCACACGCCGATTTCGGTTTCCGGGTAGGCATCCGCCACATCACGGAAATCTTCCGGCGTCAGCGCCATCAGCAGCTGCTGCGATGCTTCGATATTGCCGGCCGGCTTGCGCTGGACGTACACAATCACGGCAGCAATTGCCAGCACGGCGGCGAGCGCATAAATCAGCAGCGTGCCGTTTTCTTCGAACCATGGTTTGCCCCTGTGCAGCAGCTTTTCCAGTTCGGTTCGGTTGTCGTGCCGGTGAGAATGCGTGGAATCTAATTCCGTCATCGCCTGAAGTCTTTATGAAGAAGCCGCAGATAAAATGAAGTGGCGCCGGAAGTATAGGTCCGAGCTGGATTTGCGGTCAAGCTGGCGTATGGTCAGATGGTCGTGGAAATGAAGCCGCCGTCGACCACGATGTTCTGTCCGGTAACAAAGCTGGATGCCTTCTGTGACGCCAGCCATACAACGGCTCCCGCCAGTTCATCGGCCGTGCCGAATCGGGCCATTGGAGTATGACCGATGATCTGTGCGCCGCGTTCCGTATAGCCGCCGTCTTCGTTGAAAAGCAGGGCTTTATTCTGCTCTGCCGGAAAAAAGCCCGGGCTGATGGCATTGACGCGGACGCCTTTCGTGGCCCATTCACGAGCCAGAAACTGCGTCAGATTCAGGACCGCGGCCTTGGCGGCCGAATAGGCCACCACGCGGGACAGCGGCACCATGCCGGCCATGGAAGCGATATTGATGATGCTGCCCCGGGCCTGCTTCAGCATGGTTTCGCCAAAGACCTGCGACGGCAGCAGAGAACCGCCCACCAGATTCAGATCAAAAACCTGATTCCATGCCTCCTTCGGCAGTTTGCAGAAGTCCGCTCCGGGCGGCAGCGTTGCATCAGGACGGTTTCCACCGGCCGCGCTGACCAGAATGCTGACCGGTCCCAGTTGCTTGTTGATGGCGTCGCGGGCGGTCGCCAGGGATGCTGCGTCCAGAGCATCCGCGGCGTGGAACATGGCGGTTCCGCCGGCCGCTTCAATTTCCTTCACACGGGCGGCACCGCGTTCTTCGCTGCGTCCCAGCACGGCCACTTTGGCACCGTATGCCGCCAGAGCATCGGCCATGCCACCTCCCAGCACTCCCGTGCCGCCGATCACGACCGCCACATCATCACTCAGGTTAAAAAGATCATTCTTCATGGAATCAGCTCAGCTTTCTGTTGTGCAGGGCGAATCAAATCAGCGCTGGGGCCAGCCGTGTGCTGTATCGCAGCAGCGTGGCCCGCTCGGAAGGTTCACTTCCGAAAGGATGGTCCATCAGCACGCCTGCGGCGACCACAGGCGGCGTGCCAATGAAAAAGCCCTGACGCAGAAACACGTCAGGGCCATTTAAAGACGATTGTCGTGACCCTACTTTTTCAGGGCCGCTTTTTCCTTGCGTCGTTTTTCCAGGACCTCTTCCTGAATGTTCTTTGGAGTCTGGCGATAGCACATGAACTCCATACTGAACGTTCCCTTGCCCTGGGTCATGGACCGGATTTCGTTGGCATAGTCAAACATTTCCGCCAGCGGAACTTCCGCCAGAATGATGGCCACACCGTCCGTGACTTCTGACGACGTCACCATGCCTCGCTTGCTGGCCAGGTGTCCCGTCACGCCGCCCTGAAACTCGTCCGGAGTTTCAATTTCCAGCTTCATGATCGGTTCCAGCAGAGCCATTCCGCATTTGGGCAGAATGGATTCCCGCATGGCTTCCTGAGCACACAGCTTGAACGCCATATCTGACGAGTCAACATCGTGGTACGAGCCGTCCTGCAGACGAATCTTCAGTCCCACAATTTCGTACTCGCCCAGCGGGCCCTTACCCATCATGTCAGCGAAGCCCTTTTCGCAGGCGGGGATGTATTCTCTGGGAATACGACCACCGGTGACTTCATTGACGAATTCAAATGGCGCCTCAGCGTCTTCCGGCAGTGGTTCCATGATTCCGACCACGTGGCCGTACTGACCCGAACCACCGGACTGCTTCGCTCGCTTGTGATTGAACTCGACTACCTTCGTCGGACGTTCACGATATGACACGCGCGGCTCACCAATGATGCATTCGCACTTGTACTCACGCTTGATGCGTTCGACGTACACGTCCAGATGCAGCTGGCCCATGCCGGCGATCAGCGTCTGGTTGGTTTCCTCGTCAGACAGAACCCGGAAGGTGGGATCTTCCCGACGGAACCGTTCCAGAGCCTTACCCAGCTTGTCGGCATCGTCACGTTTTGCCGGCTCAATCGAAAGACGAATAACCGGATCGGCAACGAAGATGTTTTCGAGCGAATACTCAACGCCGTCGCCGAGGAACGTGTCCCCGGAGGCACAGTCCACCCCGACGACCGCGATGATGTCACCGGCTTCGCCGACGTCAATTTCTTCACGGTCATTGGCATGCATCCGCACCAGGCGACCGAACCGGACTGAGTTGCCCGTACGAGCGTTGATGTACGAATCGCCCTTTTTGATCGTCCCCTGATAAATACGCATGTACGTCAGCTGACCGAAGGTTTCCACCACGGTCTTGAAGGCCATGGCTACCATCGGGTCCTTGTTGTCGTTGGACAGCCTGACGCGAGCGGGTTTGCCGTCTTCGTCCTGCGGCTGACTGTTGTCATTGGCAAATACTTCAACGTCCGTCGGGCACGGCAGATACATGGTGACGGCGTCCAGTGCTTCCTGAACAGACTTGTTCTTGAAGGCACTGCCCATCAGCACAGGAGTAATCTGCTGAGCCAGAGTGGCGTCGCGGATAATTCGGCGAATGTCCTTCGTTTCGACTTCGCCTTCTTCCAGCAGCGTTTCCATCAGAGCGTCGTCGAACTGAGACAGGGCTTCCAGCATCTCAGCACGAGCTGCTTCGGCCTTGTCCTTCAGTTCCGCCGGAATCTCTTTCCGTTCGACATTTTCACCTTCGTCGCCGGTGCAGTAGACAGCTTCCATGCGGATCAGGTCAACCACGCCCTGGAAGTTGGATTCGGCACCGATCGGCAGCTGCAGAGCCACGGGATTGGTCTTCAGCTTGTCCCGCATCGCCTGCATGACCTTGTTCGGATTGGCTCCGGTTCGGTCCATCTTGTTGATGAAGGCAATTCGCGGAACGCCGTAGCGTTTCATCTGACGGTCCACCGTCAGCGACTGACTCTGAACGCCGCCGACGGAACACAGAACCAGAATGGCTCCGTCCAGCACGCGCAGCGATCGCTCGACTTCCACAGTGAAGTCGACGTGGCCGGGTGTGTCGATAATGTTGACCACGTGCTCAGGAATCTTCAACGCGTCATTCTTCCAGGACACGCGGGTTGCCGCTGAGGTAATGGTAATGCCGCGTTCGCGTTCCAGGTCCATGTGGTCCATGGTCGCGCCGCCATCGCCGCCCTTCACATCCCGAATCTTATGAATACGACCGCTGTAATAGAGCATTCGCTCTGTCAGGGTCGTCTTTCCGGAATCGATGTGAGCGGAAATACCAATGTTGCGAACACGACTTAGGTCAGCCATTTCTCCAACCGTCCTGAGTGTTGAGATCTACCTTCAGACAGATCCCAAAATATAAAGGTAAGGTGTACAGAACATCCGTACACAAAGAATCCAACGGGGTGCCGTCAATCAGCGATCAGGTGTGTGACGTGCCAAAACACCTGTCAGACAGCTTCAATGCTGAGCCGACATCCCTGTCCGGGCTCGATTCCACGGTCGCCTTCGACAACGAATCCGCGACGGGAAAGATCCAGCGGAGACATACGCCCACGTCTCCGGTTCAATACACTCGATCTCCGTTGAGCAAGGAGCCCCCCCGGAAATCGGAAGTGCGAATACTATCGGCGGTGATTTTGCCGGGAAAGAGCGATTCACCCCGATTTCCCAAAAGTCAAGACGTTTTCCGGGCGACGGGAGCCGTTCAAGGCCGCTTTTTGATCACTTTCTGATGGTTCCGCAAAAGGAATTGTGCTGACGGCCGACACCGTTGCCGACCACGCACCGCCAAAACTCAGGCTCCGCCGCCTCGTTGCAGCTCGACCACCCATTCCGGTTCAGCTAAAAATTCTGCTGCGAATCGACACCGCTACGCGCCAGCGCGTTCCTTTTTACCGTCAGAGATACGTCATGCCCTTCTTTTTCCCTGTTCAGAATCGCTCCGGCCACGCCACTGCACAGTGTTCAGAGTCACCATTACAGACCGTTCGGCGACCTTCGCACGGCAACCGCCGCCCGCTGTGTCAGACGCTGCTGCTGGCGGCCGCTTTGCTGACTCAGACCAACACGGTGTCGGCCCAGCAAATCCTGTCCCCGGAAGTTCACCCCGACCGCAAGGTCACCTTCCGGCTGAAGTCGGAATCCGGGGGGCCCGTCTTCATCAGTCTCGCCGGTTCTGATCTCCCTCTGCAGAAAGGCGAGAACGACACCTGGTCTGTGACAACCGATCCTCTGCCCCCCGGAATTCATGATTACAGCTTTCGAGTCGACGGTACACGAATGATTGACCCGCTGAATCGAAATGTGAAAAAGTGGTTTTCGCTGACCAGTATGGTTGAGATCCCGGGCGACCCGCCCCTGCTGACGGAATTTCAGAACGTGCCCCACGGCGAAATCCACCGGATGATTTACAACTCAGACAGCGTCGGACAGCAGCGCCCGGTGATGGTCTACACACCGCCCGGATACTCGGAAACGCCTGCCTCGTCGTTTCCTCTGGTGCTGCTGCTGCATGGTTTCGGCGACGACGAAACGGCATGGACCGAAGTCGGACGAGCCCATCTGATCGCCGATAATCTGATCGCTTCCGGACGGATCCGCCCCTGCGTGATCGCCATGCCCTACGGCCACCCCGTTCCGCCACCTTTCGGCCAGCGGCCCCGGAATTACTTTTCTGACAACAATACGCTGTACGAACGCGACATCATGGCCGATCTGCTGCCCTTTCTTGAAGCCCGCCTGCGGCTGCAGCCGGACGCCGCCAGCCGCTCCATTGTCGGGCTGTCGATGGGAGGCGGACACGCCATCGATACCGGCCTGAAGAATGTCGACCGGTTTGGCGCCATCGGTGCCTTCAGCGCTGCCGTTCCGCAGCTGGAAACAGAGCCGCTGCTGGAACTTTACCCGGCCCTGAAAGGACCGCAGCCGGCCGCGAACAGTTTGAAGCATTTCTGGATCCCCATCGGTGACCGGGACTTTCTGCTGGAACGCAACCTGCAGTTCGTGGATATCCTGAAACAACAGAACGTCACACACCGCTTCTCACAGACCAGGGGCAGCCACGAATGGAAGGTGTGGCGCGCTTATCTGCCTGAGTTTCTGGAACTGGTGGTGCCACCACAGTGAGCCGTGAAGTAGACACAGCCCGACTAATCGCGGTTCAGCAGCTCGAACAGGGTCTGCGTTCGCAGCACGGCCGCATTGTCGGGAAAGGTGTGAAAGGCGTGAACCACCAGGCCTTCCTGCAGAACATCACACTTCAGCAGGCTGATGCATTCCGGACTCTGCGGCGATGACCCGGGAATCGTCAGCGAGAGCGTGGCGTTCTGAGCATCTGTTTCAAATTCCCGATGCAGCTGCAGATAGACTTCCAGAGGAACGTGTTCCAGCTGATAACTGCAGTGGTAGCGGACCGACGCCAGGTCCAGCATGTGCGTCCGATACCCGATCAGACGCCGTTCAATCAGCTTGCGATGCAGCGGCAGGTCTTCATGCCGCGTCGTAGCCACTTCGGTAATCGTCGCCTCGTCCGTCTGAAATTCGAGCAGGTGCCCCGTGTGCCCGACGCGCAGGCGAGCCCGGTTGCCGCCGAAGGTGAGCGTACTCTGCACGGTCGATTCGAATAACTCCGGGTGAATCGGACGTTCAAACGTTCGCAGCACCATGTCTGCCGCATCCGGCCTGGTCAGTTGCAGTGGCATATTACGAACCGTTTCGTCTCTTGGGTGCGGGTGAAATCAGTAGCAGACAGATCAACGATCTTCACGAGTATAGGTCTGTCACCCGAAGAAACGACAGCCTGAAACCAGGGCCCGCAGGAATTGAAGAAATTGCGGAAATCGCGCGTGACAGTGTTTTCTTTTGGTGCCCGTTCGTGATAACACCCGAGCCCGACCAACCCCTGTCCAGAAAGCAGATGCCCGTCATGTCCCGGAAAGAAAAACTGGAAGCCATGCTGGCCGCCGAGCCGACCGATCAGATGCTCCGCTACATGCTGGCACTGGAAGTCGAAAAAGAATCCGCTCATGACCGAAGTCTGGAGCTGCTGCAGGGCCTGATGGCCGACCCCACCCCGTATGTCCCCGCCTTCCTGATGGCCGGTCAGCAACTGACCAGACTGGGACGCACAGAGGAAGCCGGTTCGGTCTACGCCTCCGGAATTGCGGAGGCCCGACGACAGGGCGACGAACATGCCGCCGGAGAGATGTCTCAGTTCAAAGCAGAACTGTCGCAGGGCTGACATCGAACGCCGTGAACTCAGGCCGCCACGGAAGCCGCCGGAACTCTCGGCTGCTCTGTTCATGGTTCACGCACCAGGAACCGCGCCCCTGGCCGGTTCAGCCGAAAGACAACTTGCCTGGCCCAGGCCGTTCGGGCCGAGTCCGGCAGCGTTGTTCATGGACTCCGATTACAGGTGGTCGCGCAGCAACCCAAAGCTGTAAACCACCACGGCTCCGACCACAACTGTCCCCAGCTGCAGTAACAGCCGTCCCGTCGCCGGCCGGTACCGGCCCACGTATTCGGCAATCACCGCCACCAGCCCGATCATCAGAAACTTGAAGATCACCATGCCTCTGATGCCCCACTGAGTCAGCACCCAGCGAGCGATCGGATTGCCTTCGATCAGGACACTTTTTGTTCTTCCTTCGGCACTGTACCGCAGAATCAGGTACGTCATGAACACGTCCAGCGCGCCCGCCATGATGAACCAGCTGAGCTCCGTTTCGTACAGCAGGGCAGATTTGCGTCGTCTGGACACTTTCAGAACTCCCCAGCTGTATTCGAAACGTGATGATACATGCGGCAACGGAGCGACGGAATCAGGTCCGTCAGCCATGATCATAGAAAGTCAGACTCTTAATTGCCCCCCGAATCCAGCATCCCGAGTACCGGATTCTGCAGGGCCCGCTTTGTCACGTGGCCGGGATCACGACCGATCTTCCCGCCCGTGGACCTGTTTTCAGTCCTGATTTATTGTGTTACGCTGTCAGCAGGAAGCTTGCCTCAGGCGGTCACGATTCCGGTCTTCACAACTGCTGAGAAGCGGTCGGTTTCTGACGTTTCGTCCGCAGCTTCGGTAACCTGTGGTTCTGCTTAATCCGCCGCGGTTCGCCCGGGATCTGAACATGCACATTGCTCTGTCGTGTTTCATGCTGATGGCCACAGCGTCCTGCCAGCCATCGGTCAGCTTCGAAAAGCAGGTGCTGACTGAACGTTATTACTGTGACGGCATCACATCCGGCGACATCAATTCCGACGGTCACCCGGACATCGTGGCTGGTCCGTTCTGGTATCAGGGACCGGATTTCACAGCCGCCCACGAAATCTACGAACCGGTACCGCTGCCGCCTGAAGACAGTCCCAGCAACAGCATGTTCAGCTTCGTCCATGATTTCAACGCGGACGGTCGGCCCGACGTGCTGGTGCTTGGCCGCGTCCACAAGCATCAGGCAAAATGGTACGAAAACCCGGGCACGCCGGATATGCTGTGGAAATGCCATGTCGTCTTTGAACGCATTCGCGGCGAATCGCCGCTGCTGACAGATCTGACCGGGGAAGACCAGCCGCAGCTCATCTGCCACTGGGACGGACGCTGGGGCTGGATTGAACCAGATTCGACAGATCCCACGGCAGAATGGCAATTCGTCGCGATCGGTGACGACCACGACTGGCCCCGGTTCTACCACGGCGAAGGTGTGGGTGATGTGAATCGCGACGGCCGCAGCGACCTGATTCTGAACGACGGCTGGTACGAGCAGCCAGAGCAGCCCCGATCCGGTAACTGGAAATTCCATCGTGGCCTGTTTTCCAAAGGTCGTGGCGGAGCGCAGATGTTTGCCGACGACATCGACGGCGACGGCGATCAGGATGTCATCTCAGCCGTCGATGCTCATGGATGGGGAGTCGCATGGTATGAACAGGTGGTCGAAGAAAAGGCGGCGTCGTTTCGGGAACACCTGATTATGGGAGACCGCTCGCGAGAACACGAATTCGGAGCGGCGTTCACCCAGCCTCATGCCCTCGCTCACGCCGACATCGACGGCGACGGTGTGCCGGACATCATTGTCGGCAAACGCATGTGGGCACACGGTCCGGACGGAGACATCGAACCCGGTGCCGCTCCGGTGCTGTACTGGTTTCAGCGGTCCCGCACTCCCGACGGACACGTTCGGTATGTTCCTCATCAGGTTGATGATCGATCCGGTGTCGGTGTACAGATCACGGCAGCCGATGTGAACAAAGACGGCCGGATCGATATCCTGACCGCATCAAAGCTGGGCTGCTTCGTGTTTCTGAATCGCGAACGCAGCGCCGATGGTGAGACCTTTTCGAAACAGTGACACGGCACTGCGGAACCAGCGGACGCCGTGCCACTATATCAGTGCTCGCAGCGACTGACCGGGACACACCACCAGCGGCCGACCGAACTGGTCGTGCAACTGCAGGTCGGCAGGGACTCCCAGCAGCTCATAGACCGTCGCCACAAGGTCAACCGGGTTCACGGGATTCGACGCCGGATAGGCGGCGTGCTGATCAGACGACCCGTAAACCTGCCCTCCCCGGACGCCGCCGCCCGCAAGAACAGTGCTGAAGCAGTTTGGCCAGTGATCCCGACCATCGGCGCCGGCACCCGCATCGCTGTTCCGCTGGCCGATCTTCGGCGTCCGACCGAATTCTCCGGTCCAGATGATCAGCGTGTCATCCAGCATCCCGCGACTCTTCAGATCGTCCAGCAGCGCCGAGAATGCCTGATCGGCAGGCGGCATCAGGCGATCCCGGTGGTCGATGAAATTGCGGCTGTGAGTATCCCAGTAGACGCTGACGTTCTTGATGCCGTCGTTCGGCCAGAAGACGGTTATCAGCGGAACTCCGCGTTCCACCAGACGCCGGGCCTGCAGCACGGACTGGCCATGGGGATTGCGGCCATACCGGTCTCGCAGACCGTCCGGTTCTTCCGTCAGGTCAAACGCCGAACGTCCCACGGCCGAGGCCAGCAGTTCGAAAGCCCGACCATAGTGCTGGCTCATCGCTCCGACGTCAGCGGTGCGGCTCAGCAGATCCAGTCTGGATTCCAGCCCCTCCAGAAGCGACTGTCGACGCTGCAGACGACTTTCCGAAATACCATCCAGCGGCAGCATTTCTCCAACCCGGTAGTCAGCCCGGGACGGGTCCGCATCAATTGTCAGAGGATCCCAGGTCGGCCCCAGCCAGCCGGCAAACTGCCCGTGACTTTGCTCGACAAACCGAGGAACCGTGTTTTCCAGCTTCGGACGCATCGACACAAACGGGGGCAGAGGTCCGGTGCCACGGCCCAGCTGAGACAGGACGGCTCCGATGTGTGGCCAGTCGTCCCGCAGCTCAGAACTTTTCGGAGGAGCCTGGCCGGTCAGCAGGTAGTGCGTTGCCGTCGTGTGATTCACATCCGTATGAGTCATGGACCGAATGATGGCCAGGTCCCGGGTTCGCTGTGCCAGGCGGGGAAAGTGCTCACAGATCTGAATACCGGGCACGCTGGTGGCAATGGGTTTGAACTCGCCCCGGACTTCGGCCGGGGCCTCCGGTTTCATATCCCACGTATCCATCTGCGCGGGCCCACCCCACATGAACAGCAGAATGCAGGCTTTCGCCCGAGGGGCTGCGGGTGAGCTGGAATCCGCAGCCCGCGCCTGCAGCAGACGCGGCGTTGATAGTCCCAGCAGGCTCAGCGACCCCGCCTGTAAAATCGTGCGACGACGAAGACAATGGTGAGTCATGTCAGTCAGGCTCTGGTTACGGGAATTCCCCATCCGTGGCTGACACCCGGCACGGCGGCCCGCTTCAGAAAAAACGGACCAGTGCGTCATTGTTGCCGCCGAGGCCAGGCAAGAGTGTAAGGAAGCCAACGGAAACAACGTCCACGATCCGTTACTTCTGCCGTTTCCGCAAGCGAAGTGTATCAGGTTCGAGGCCATCATGAATGAAAAATACTGGTATCTGAAGCGGTGCCCGGTGTTCTCGGACCTGTCGCCGGAACAGCTGCAGACGGTCGAATCAAGCTGCTACGCCCGTGAATTTTCCCGTGGCGAGATGATTTATCTGCCCAGTGACCACGGTGATTCCGTCATGCTGCTGGCTCGCGGCCGAGTTCGCGTGTACCACGTGACGCACGAGGGCAAACAGGCCATTCTGGGCTTCGTCGAACCGGGAGAACTGTTCGGCGAGCTCAGCGCGTTTAATGGCAGCCGACGCGAAGAGTACGCCGAAGCCATGGAAAAAACACTGGTCGTACTGATGCCGCGTGCGGTCGTTCAGCGTCTGATGCAGCAGCATCCTGGCGTGTCCATCCGCCTGACCTCATTATTCGGCCTCCGCCTCAAACGCGTGGAAAGACGTCTCAAATCGCTGCTGTTTCGCTCCAGCCGTGAAAGACTTGTGCATCTGCTGCTGGAACTGGCCGAAAAATACGGGCGACGGACTGAAGACGGTGTCCTCATCGCTCAGAAAATCTCACACCAGGACATGGCCAGCATCATCGGAGCGACCCGTGAGACGGTCACCATCACGCTGGGAGAACTGCAGTCCGAAGGAATTCTGCAGATCAACCGCAGACGGATTACGCTGAAGGACTGTGATGGGCTGGCCTTGGCAACCGACTTCGGCCCGCTGACAGCCGCATTTTCCAGCTGCCCCGCAGGCTGAAGAAATCCGCAAAACGTAAGCCGGATCACAGCATTCTTAGAGTGTGACTCACGATACTGGCAGACTGTCCGGATACTTCTGTCTGACGGACTTCCAGGTCCGTCATCCGCGAAACCGACCCTGTTTCGAACGCGTCTGGCAGTCCGGCGTACGAAAAATTTCGGTTTCCGGACAGACTGCCAGGCAGCCACTCATTTCATCAGACATCAGGATCAAGCCAATGACTGCTGACGAACCATGGCAGCCGTGTCCGCCCGGGACGCTGCAGGAAATTGCGAACACTCAGCACAGTTCAGAACGCCGCACGCTGATAACACGCCGCGCCCTGTTTTCCGGGTCAGCCGCCGTCGCTGGCACCGCGGCCGTGCTGCTGCTCGGCCGTCTGTCGCCGCACGACGGACTCACCTGCCCGCAGACCCGCAGACTCGCGCACAGCTACGTCGACGGAACCCTGAATGAAACACTGACAGCCCAGGTCGATCAGCACTGCAACCACTGCCGCTCGTGTCACGAATTCCTGATCCAGCTGGCTTCTGAAGCGCCCGCCTGACGGACACAAGCAGTGCGTCGTCACGCCCGGACGTCTCAGTCGACGACTCCTGAATCGATAACGAACTGCAATCAATGCGGCCGCAGAAATCCGGACTGATCGCTTGTGCGCTGAGCCCTGCCGCTTCTTCCGCTTCAGGCCGGAGCGCTGGATCCTGACAGTTGCTGTTCCAGTTCCTTTAGCGCGGTTGCCGCTTCCTGCTGACGCGTTTCCACGGCCGTCAGAAGTTCGGCCGCTTCGCTGTCGCCTGCGTCGCGAACCTTCTGCAGGCCCGTCTGAATGCTGGCAAGTACCGTCGCCTGACTGTTGTGCAGCCATTCAAACAGGGTGCTGAGTGCCAGAAACTGCAGGTCCGTATATTCCGTCGGAAACGATCCGAAGTCGATGTAGTGCTCGCGTTTGGTCAGCAGGGCAGCAATGTCAGCCACGTCCTGACGCTGCCGGGCCGCGATCACCAGCACCTGTTCTTCCACAGACTGAGCGTCACCGCGGACCCAGGGCCAGCTTTCCGCCACATACTGCAGCAGGCTGCGAGCCATGTCGATCAAAACGCTGTTGAGGATCGATTCGGTTTGCTGACTCATGAGTGATACCGGAACTAGATCGAAAGAAGAGGCCAGGCGGATGTGATGGAAATCGAACTGAAGCGGAAGAGATCTCCGGATCTGGCGGCCGCCCGCGGCAACCGACCTGTTTCCGGTTCGGATTCTTATCGGGCGCCAATCACCGACAGCACCGCATTCCCGGCCTCGTCGGCAATGGCGGGCAGTCCGGAAACCAGTCCCGGAAGCGTTCCCAGCAACAGCACCATAGCCGCCAGGACAACCACATAAGACGCTTCCATGGCAGGCAGAGGCACCTTACGAACATCTGTCGGTCGTGCTTCCAGAAACATGGCCTTCAGAATTCGCACATAGTAGAACAGGCTGAAGACAGAATTAAGGGCTGCCGCCGCAAGGACCACATACATCGCCCAGTGAATCGAACCAGCCTTGAAGACTGCCGCGAAGATCATCCACTTGGCCAGGAACCCACCCAGCGGCGGAATACCGATCAGACTGGCGACACAGACCGCCATGCAGACGCTCAAGGCCGGACTCTGCGTAACAAGGCCCTTGAAGCTGTCCAGACTTTCATCGAACGTATAGTTGCGAACCAGAGCGATCACAGCAAACGCTCCCAGGTTCATGAAGATATAGACCGCCAGATAGTACAGCACACCGCCGATGCTCTGACTGATTTCCCGCTGTAGTTCGTCTGCCTGGCCACTGTTGACCATGACCATCAGAGCGGCCACCGCCATGACCATGTAGCCGGCGTGAGCAATGGTGGAATAGGCAAACAGACGCTTCAGGTTGTTCTGGGCATAGGCTGCCAGGTTCCCGAAGGTCGCTGTCACAATACCGATCACACCCAGTCCGATGCCGAATGCCGTCATCAGCTCCTGAGTCTCGGTCGCTCCCGACAGAGAAATACAGAATCGCACCAGCAGGCCGAAGGCTCCTGCTTTTGAAGCCACGGACAGGAAGCCGGCGACCTCAGCCGGAGCTCCTTCAAATGCATCCGGGCACCAGAAATGGAAGGGCACCAGCGAAAGTTTGAACGCCAGTCCGACCATCACCAGCATGACGCCCAGCGATACCGCTCGAATTTCCGGATCACCCAGCCCGGCCACGCCGTTAGCGTCGGTCACCTCAGCCAGACGTGCGGCCAGCAGACCCATGTCGGCCGTGCCCAGTACACCGGCAATCAGGCTGATGCCGTACAGCATCACTCCGGCCGCTCCGGCACCGTAAATCACGTATTTCAGTGCCGCTTCACTGCTGGGTTTGCGCCCTTTCAGAAACCCGACCATCACATAACTCGGGACGCTGGCCATTTCCACTCCGAGAAACAGCATGAGCAGATTATTGGCACTGGCCATCATCATCATGCCGACCGTAGCGCCGATCAGCAGAGAATAGAAATCCGGCGCGTCTTCGTTGTCGGGGATTCCGGTCAGAACCGTCAGGGCAATGGTCAGAATCAGAAACAGCGACAAAAAGATGCGGAAGAACACGCTGAAGAGGTCCTGTCGCAGCATGCCGCCAAAGAAGGTCACCGAAAAAGGACCTTCGATGTCGACGATGTCGGCGTACTGTTCGAACGAGCACCAGCCCGCGGCGGCCGCCCCGATCAGCCCCACCAGAAAAGTGGGCACAAATCGATCCAGACTGAACAGCCTCAGCAGCAGCATTACCACGATTGTGCCGCTCAACCAGAGCTCAGCGCTGAAGAAACTCAGCCCGTTGCCGGTCGTCTCGTTAATCAGGTTTTCGATCAGATGAGAAAACACGTTGGTGTACCGTATTGAGGATTGCTGCTGTCGTCTCGCCCGGCTCTGCTGAACCGGGCAGCTTGATATGTTCTGACCCGCGCAGCGATTTCAGCACCGCCGCCTCGGGTCCTGTATAATCGTGATTACTTCATGGCCTGCAGCTGCGTGACGGTGGCCGCTGCTTTTTCATAGCCGATCTGCATGGAATCCACCAGAGCTCCGGTGGAATCCTGCATCATGTCGAACATGATGCCCGGGAACACACCCAGCAGAATGGCAAAGGCCAGCAGAATGGCGGCCACGGACGCTTCCCGGCCATTCATCGGAGTGATGTCTTCTGAGTGCGGACCAACATATTCCGGTCCGAGGTACACTCGCTGAATGGCCCACAGAATATAGCCGGCCGTCAGAATGACGCCGCTGGCGGCCACAATGGCCAGCGTCGGGCTGTAATTCCAGCTGCTCAGCACCACAAACACTTCACCGATGAACCCGCACAGCCCGGGCAGACCCAGGCCGGCGAAGAACAGGCCGGCCGCCAGCCCGCTGTACAGCGGCATGCGTCCCATCAGGCCACCAAACTTATTCAGGTCACGGTGATGCACGCGGTCGTAAATCACGCCGACCATAAAGAACATGCCCGCCGATGAAATGCCGTGAGCGATCATCTGAAACATGGCTCCGTTGACGCCCATCAGCCACATATCCGGTCGAATGGTCTGGCCCGTGGTTTCCGCAATTTTCCAGACACCCAGACCAATCAGCACGTAGCCCATGTGACTGACAGAACTGTAGGCCACCAGTCGCTTGAAGTCGGTCTGTGCCAGCGCGGCAAATGCTCCGTAAATGATGCTGATGACGCCGATGGCAACCAGAGCATAGGCCGCCACGGCTGCTCCGTAGGGACACAGCGGAAATGCAATTCGAATAATGCCGTATCCACCCAGCTTCAGCAGCACTCCTGCCAGAATCATGCTGATCGGGGTGGGAGCTTCCACGTGTGCGTCCGGAAGCCAGGTATGAACCGGAAAGGCCGGCAGCTTAATGGCAAACCCGATGAACAGCAGTATGAAAGCCGTCACCTGCATGTTCGGAGTCAACGTGCTTGTCAGTTCGGTGCTCTGGCCAGCCGCGGCTTTGGCCAGTTCAATAATATTGAAGCTGTCCGTGGTAGCGCCGGATGTGAAGTAGAACATCAGCATCGCAACCAGCATCAGCACGCCGCCGGCCAGCGTGTACAGGAAGAACTTGATCGCGGCATATTCCTTGCGAGGACCACCCCAGACGCCGATCAGGAAGTACATCGGCAGCAGCATCACTTCCCAGAACACGAAGAACAGGAAGAAGTCGAGTGCCAGAAACACGCCCAGCATCCCGGTTTCCAGCAGCAGAAACAGGATAAAATATCCCTTGTGGTGCTTGTTGATGCTCCATGACGCGGCGGCGGCCAGCATGCTGACCAGACTGGTCAGAATGATCAGCGGCAGGCTGATGCCGTCGACACCCAGCCGGTAATACACATTCCAGGCGGGAATCCACTCGACGACGACGTTCAGCACGATACTGCCGTCACCTGTCTGAGCCTGACTCCACTGCTGCCACAGAAACAGAGTCAGTACAAACGTGATGGCCGTGGTGCCGAACGCCAGCCCGCGGATCGTACTGACGGCCCGGCTGTCCATGAAGGACAGAATCAGAGCACCCAGGGTCGGTACGAAGATGATTGCTGAAAGCAGTAATTCCGGAGTCATTATTCTGCTACTTCTCGTTTTGTTTTCTTCTTGTGTGCGTTCTCAGAAGCGACCGCCGGAAGTGTTCCCTGGTGATCGCTCGTCATCTGCGGCGTCCGCCGCGTTAACCAGGAAACGTTGTAAACACCACCGCGAACAGGATGACCACACCCAGCACAATAAACATGACGTATTGACGAAGTCGGCCCGTCTGAACCGCCTTCAGTGAGGTTCCGAATGACAGTGTGGCTGAGGCGATCAGATTCACAAAACCGTCGACTACGTTTTCATCGAAGATCCGGTCCCATTTCGAAATCAACACGGTGATCCGGGCCGTGGCGTGCAGAATGCTGTCAAAAATCGCCCGATCCACCCAGGCACAGAACGCGGCCACCTTATGAGCCGGTTTCATGAACAGGGCATCGTACAGATCATCGAAGTGCCACTTGTTGACCAGAAAACCGTGCACACCGGCAAGGTTTCGTTTCATCTCGTCCAGATTCACCGCGTTGGTGCCGTACAGAACCCACGCGACCAGTGCTCCTGAGAACGCTGCGATCAGCGCCCATGTGCCCGCCGTGGCGTGCACCGCATGAACTGCCTCGTGTCCCGGCAGCTGAAGCCCGCCCGCCGTGGCGGCGACACCTGCGGCCAGATGAGTCGGCGCGTCGCCGGTCAGCATCAGATACAAATTGCCATGCTCGCCGCCAACCGCACACAGCCACGCAAACGGGGCCAGTACCAGCAGCGGCACCGTCATGATCCACGGTGATTCGTGAGCATGATCGTGGACATGCTGATCACGCGGCTTGCCCCAGAACGTATAGAACCACAGGCGGAACATGTAAAAGGCCGTGATACCGGCCGTCAGCAGCGGCATGAAGAACAGCAGAAAGTGAGCCGGATTCGCCTTCACGAAGGCCAGCGCCGAAGCGACGATCGCGTCCTTGGAATGGAATCCTGAGAATGTCGGGAATCCGGCAATCGCACACACACCCACCAGCATCGTCAGGGCCGTGATCGGCATCTTCTTCAGCAGACCACCCATCTTTGGCATTTCCTGTTCATGATGACAGCCGTGAATGACGCTGCCCGAACACAGAAACATCAGTGACTTGAAGAACGCATGAGTAATCAGGTGGAACAGACCGGCACCCCAGCCGAACACACCCAGCCCCAGCATCATGTAGCCGAGCTGACTGATGGTTGAATAAGCCAGCACTTTCTTGATGTCGGTGGCGACCACAGCGATGGTTGCCGCCAGAAACAGTGTAATACAGCCGGTATACGCGATGACCAGCAGTACTTCCTGAGTAAACATCGGGAAGAATCGTCCCGTCAGATAGACGCCCGCCGCGACCATCGTCGCCGAATGCACCAGCGCTGAGACCGGTGTGGGACCTTCCATCGCGTCCGGCAGCCATGTCTGCAGCGGAAACTGTGCACTCTTGCCCACGCAGCCCGCAAATACGCCCAACCCGGCAACAATCAGCAGCACATAAGGAATGGTCCGGTTCTGGCCGGCGTCGTCCTGCAGCGCTGTGCCGTCCGGCGCGGTGATCAGAGCATCGCCGGTGGCCTCGTCCCGCACGTAATTTCCGGTATCATCGCGGTGCAGCATGCTGAACAGACCCTGCTCAGCCACAACCCCTTCGTCCACCGTGTCGCCGAAGCGGAAAGTGCCGAAGAAGGTCCACAGCACCATCAGACCGATCAGGAAGCCGAAGTCACCCACGCGGTTCATGATGAACGCCTTGTTGGCCGCATTACTGGCCGTCTTGCGTTCGGTGTAGAATCCGATCAGCAGATAACTGCAGATACCGACCAGTTCCCAGAATATGAACACCTGGAAGATATTGCCCGCCAGAACAAGGCCCAGCATGGAAAAGCAGAACAGCGACAGAAACGCAAAGAACCGAAAGAACCGGCCCGGCCGATGAACGTGCTTGCCGTCAGCGGTATGAGCAAAGTGGTCAACGTAATCATCTGTCAGTTCGTCACTCATGTAGCCGATCGCAAACACATGAATGCAGGTCGCGATCAGCGTGACCATCATGAACATCACAATCGTCAGACTGTCGATGTAATAGTCGATGGACAGGGTCAGCGAGCGAAAAACGGCCAGCGTGTAGATGGTGCCGGAATAGACCGTCTGTCCCCGCTCAGAATCATGCCCCGCTTCGTCTTCGACGGCGGTCAGCAGGTAGTCTGACGACCGGTTGGTGGCGCTGTGATGTTCGCCGTCCTGGTGTTCACCTTCATGTTCGTGGCCAGCACCCTCATGATGGTCGCCATCGTGAGCATCGTGATGGTCTGAGGCCTGTTTCTGCTGAGTGATCCAGCCGGTCTCGCCGAACGCATTACTGGCGTTGCTCCACTGAACAAACGCCGCCACACTGCACAGAAAACCGATGCCGATACAGCCCACGGCCAGCCAGGCGGCGGTTTTGCGGTGTCGGCCGTTCTTTGTCCAGCCGAAGAAGATTTCAACTGCGAACCCCAGCAGAGGCAGCAGCCATGCTGTCATCAGCAACTGTTTCAGCGTATCGCCGACCATCGGTTTTCCAGATTGATTTCAGATCCGAACCAGCACACACACGTACCCGGAAACAGGCGTGTCAGAAGAATTGTCTGCGGCTCAGGGGATAAACAGGTGAAGAATCACTGACTTGCATCGTGACCGGAACACAGCCTGCCATCAGCCTTTCAGCTTGTTGGCGCGATCGACGTCGATGGTCAGATGGTTGTTATAGAAATTCAGGGCAATGGCCAGCGCGACAGCCGCTTCGGCAGCGGCCAGCACAATCACAAACAGAGACAGCACCTGACCATCCAGCCCCAGCGCGGTGTACTTTGAAAATGCGACGAAGTTGACGTTGGCACCGTTCAGCACCAGTTCCACCCCCATCAGCACACCGATGCCGTTTCGCTTGGTCGCCATGCAGATCACACCGCAGACAAACAGAATTGCACCAACAAACAGATAAGAATTCAGATCAGCCTGCATTTCGGCCATCGCCTTTTAACTGCACCAGGATCAGAAACTAATTCACGTCACGACGGCGTTTTGCTCGAGCCAGATAAGCCGCCCCGATCAATACCACCAGCAGATGAACCGATGCGATTTCAAACGGCAGCAGATAGCCGGGCGTATTTGTGCCAAGGTCCGGACGCACACCCAGCAGGGCAAATCCGAGCGGACGCAGGGTGTTGCCTTCTGACTGATCGTCAAAGCCAGCCGATGTATCAGTGGCCAGCATGCGGTTTTCAGTACCCGTCCATTCGACCCCGCTGAGCGACGAAAAGACCATAAACAGAAACAGCAGTCCGATCAGGCCCGCCACCACGGTTTCTGCCGGAGATGTCTCGATTTTCATATACGGGCCGCTCGCTGTCAGCATCACGCCAAAGACCAGCAGCACCAGCGTGCCGCCCACGTAAATCAACAGCTGAGCGGCGCCGATGAAGTCGGCATCGGCCAGAAAGAACAACGCGGCCACACTGCCCAGCGATACCACCAGCCAGAATGCCATTCGCACGACACTTTGACTGACAACAACCGCAATGGCTCCCAGACAGGCAGCCAGGGCGAATACGGTAAACAATGAATTCATGATTGCACCTCAGACGCAGCCACTTCAACCGCCAGAGCGTCAGCGGCACTCGCCGGAGCCGTGCCTTCAACAGAGACTGAATCACCCGAGGGCTCAGTGTCACCGTCCGCGGGTTCCTCACTGACCGGCTCGTCGATCACGGGACCTGACGGGGTAACCTGCGGTCGCTCAGACGATTCACCCGCGGGCAGCACGGCCGCAACTCGCTGACCGAGTGGCTGCTGAAACGGAGCCGTTGAAATCTGCTTGCCTGCGAGCCATAACAGCGGCCAGATCGTGGCCCCCAGAAACAGAAAGCAGCTGATCGGAACCAGATATTTCAGACAGGTGACCATAACCTGGTCAATTCGAAGCCGTGGCAGCGTCCAGCGAACCCAGATCTGAACAAAGACCAACAGAGCTGCTTTGGAAATAAACACGACTGCCCCCAGCACGTTGGCCAGATAGCCCGACGCACTGAACTCACCCGAGGCTGCTCCGGCCGCCCGCAATTGCTGCAGACTTCCGTCCAGACCCGGAATACCGGTATTCCAGCCGCCCAGGAACAATATCGATGCCACGCCGCACACAGCGAACATGCTGGCATATTCACCCATAAAGAAGAATGACCATCGCATCCCGCTGTATTCCGTGTGGAAACCGCCAACCAGCTCACTCTCTGCCTCGGCAAGGTCGAACGGAGCTCGCTTGCAACTGGCCGTGGCAACCACGAAGTACACAAAGAAGGCAATAAACGTGAACGGATCATGAAAGATGAACCAGTTGCCCAGATGCCCGCCCTGCATGTCTCCGATCTCGCCCAGATTCAGAGAACCGGCGGCCACAATCGGGATCAGTGCACAGATGGCCAGCGGAATTTCGTAGCTGACCATCTGAGCCGCTTCTCGCATGCCCCCGAACAACGACCACTTTGATCCGCTGGAGTAGCCGGCCATGATGATGCCGAAGACTTCCAGCGACAGCACTGCCAGCATGATAAACAGACCACAGTCGGCCGATACCGCCACCCAGCCACTGCTGAACGGAAGCACAACAAACGCGGCAAACGAGGCCAGACATACGATATAAGGAGCCGAGCGGAACAGCATCGCGTCGGCTGCCGGAGGACACAGATCTTCTTTCTGGATCAGCTTGATGCCGTCCGCCAGTGACTGCAGCCAGCCGAACTTGCCCCCCACGCGCGTCGGGCCGAGTCGGTCCTGAATTCGTCCCGAACCTTTACGTTCGAGCCAGATCAGAAAGAACGGACACAGGGCGAAGACGTGAAACAACAGCACCGCGTGAATGATCGCTGCGATCACCAGAGCCGTACCGCTGGAAATTTCCCAGCCCAGAACGGGAACGACCGATCCGTCCAGAAAGTCGGAGATCGTATTTGCTGCCAGAGTGATGCTCATATCGCGAAATGTTGCTTTCCTGCTCGCACTTCGTAGCGATGGACGAGAGCGGACAATTCAGTAGCCAAACGGCTGCTCGTGCCCCGCAGTTACAGACAGCCGAGGAATATGACAAAACGAAAAGTCGTCTGCAACCAACCACTTACGTGAATCACTAGGCCCGACAGACTTCCACCGCGCAGCCGTGTTTCCGGGCTCTTGTTTCTCAGTTGTGGGAAGCCCGCCGCCGACGCCGCACCCCATTCCCTTCGCCAGACATCCTGCGTGCCACGAACCAAACGCCCTCGCAATTCATCTGTCCGACGGGCTTTTCCGGGGCGGCTGTGTCAGGTGTGGCTGCGGGCGCATCGGCGTTGTCGCGCTGCAGCTGATCCAGCCGTCCACCCGATGCGGTCTGCGGCCGAACCGGTTCAGGAAACGAGGCACGGCATTGACGCAGTCCTTGATGCTGTTGGCCCGAAAGAAAACGGATTTTCAGTTCCCGTCAGATGATCCTCAGAGATTCATTCGGGTCGGGTTTGCCGGTGACCACAGAGTGTGTCTGCTGCAGGTGGTCCTGCACGTCAGCTTGTGGAGCACGTCGTCCGCCCGGCGGCCGACACGGTGTCTCGTTCTGACAGGCGGATTTGAAGGTCGGTCGTGTGCCTCAGAACTCATCGCCGGCTCCTCTGAAGGCACTCATGCGGGCGGTGTTCTGCCCTGCCTGTCGCCACCCTGCAGGCACTATATGAGGAAGTACACATGGGGGATTTCAAGAGGCTGCCAGGAGTGACCGAGATAACTTGAACAGCAGAGCCGCCTCCGCTACCTTGGTGAATCATGTCGCAACAATTCCGTATCGCACGACCGCCTGTCAGACACTTTCTATGATTTCCGCTCCGAGCCTTTTGATGGGTAACCTTTACGACCCTGAGGCGAACGATCCATATCAAGACGTTGCTTTGGTCTTCGCGGGATTCCTATGTGACCACTGCGGCGAATATTGCGCCGGAAATCCCGATGGTTCTTTTGCCAACCCGCTCGGTGGCGACGGATCGCAGGAACTGGATTGCGTAACGATGTCGCGCGTGGCTCGCCAACTTGGCTGGAACGTCACCTGCACCTTCAACTCCAATGAATTTCATGTGTTGTGTCCTGCTTGCTATCAACGTCAACTGTAGTTTACGGGCGGACAACATGGTTTTCACGCCGAGGCCTTCGGCACGCCTTCCGCGTTTAGCCACGCGGGCTCGCATTGTTACAATTTCTGGAAGTTCAGATCCGCTTTCAACGCTGCCAGAACCTGACGCAGTGGCGTCCCTTCCCGCTTCAGCAACACAAGACGGTCCTTAGCTCTTTTTCGGATATCCGGCAACTCAGTCGTGATTTGCTCGCGAACCATCGCATGCCTTGCGCGTTCCCCTTCAGTCGTCTTGCGATAAATTCGTTATACGATTGGCAATTCCGATGACCGGCTTAGGACCGAGCGGAAAATAAATGGCGTAGGCTTCCAGCTTACGATGCAGGAAAACGCAAGCTGGAAGCCGGGGCGCGGGAAACAGCACAGGTACGGTAGATCGGACATTCCTGTCCGAGACCGGGGTCTCCTCACACGTGACGGACAGGAATGTCCGTTGTACCAGACGGACCACCAGAGGAAGCTGTCGTTTCCAGCGAAGGGCGGCCGAGGACAGTCAGCCCCCCGGGCGGCCAGCGGCGTGCCATGCAGGCCGGACGAAGGAAGGAACGCGCGGCCGCGCGACCTGCTGTCTACACATCTGCGGCATTGCCACAATACCGCAGTTTTCAGGGGGGAATCAGTTGGATCATCGAAAAACCTGCGGAGTTCTGATTAGAAAACGCCGGCCTCTGACGGTAGTTTTTGCTGCTGGCGGCAGCCGTTGCCCGCCGCTCCGGACCGGGTCACGACTGGATTCCTTCCAACTTTTTATCCGACGTGCTGCTCTTATGCTTCGCCTGATTCTGTCTTTCTGCATCGCCTGTCTGTCTGCTTCGGCCCTGTCTGCGGACGACTATTCGCCAAAGATTGCGGACGCGTCTAATGATGCGAAGCTGGCGCTGCAGGGGTTTGTGATTCCCGACGGCATGCACGGATCCCTGCTGGCGGCCGAACCTCAGCTGGCCAATCCCGTGGCCTTTCATGTGGCTCCTGACGGTCGCGTGTTCGTTTGTGAAACGTTTCGTCAGGAAGCCGGTGTGGAGGACAACCGCAGCCATATGGACTGGCTGCTGAACGACCTTCGTCTGCAGACGGTGGAAGAACGACTGGCGATGTTCAAGAAATACCTTGGCAGTGACGTCGCGAAATACGGAACTCAGCATGACCGAATTCGGGTGCTGACGGATTCAGACGGCGATGGCACGCTGGACCGGTCGACCGTCTTTGCTCAGGGCTTCAACAACATTCTGGACGGCACCGGTGCCGGCGTGCTGGAACACAACGGCAGGGTCTACTACACGTGTATTCCGAAACTCTGGATGCTGGAAGACACGGACGGTGACCTGGTGGCTGATCTGCACGAACCTCTGCATCACGGATACGGTGTCCGCGTGGCCTTTCGCGGACATGACATGCACGGTCTGATGATGGGGCCGGATGGCCGGCTGTACTTCAGCATCGGTGACCGCGGATACAATGTCATTACTCAGGAGGGAACAAGACTGCATCGTCCGGACACGGGCGCGGTGTTTCGCTGTGATGTGGACGGTTCGCATCTGGAAGTCTTTTCCTACGGTCTGAGAAATCCTCAGGAACTGGCGTTCGACGATCACGGCAACCTGTTCACCGTCGACAATAACTCGGACAGCGGCGACCAGGCACGGCTGGTCTACGTGGTGCAGGACGGAGACAGCGGCTGGCGAATGTATTTTCAGTATCTGGACGACCGAGGCCCCTGGAATCGGGAACGCATGTGGTATCCGTATCGTGCGGACCCGGAAACAACGGCCGTGCAGCCGGGGGCGATCGTGCCGCCGATTGCCAACATGAGCGACGGTCCGTCCGGATTGACGTATTACCCCGGGCTCGGGCTGTCTGAGCGTTACCAGAATCATTTTTTTCTGGCCGACTTCCGCGGCACGGCCGGCACCAGCGGGATCCGCAGTTTCACGGTCAGCAATACAGGAGCGACGTTCGAACTGCAGGATTCACACGAGTTCATCTGGTCGATCCTGGCCACCGATGTGGATTTCGCTCCCGACGGCAGCCTGTATGTCAGCGACTGGGTGAACGGCTGGGTGGGTGAGGGCAAGGGGCGGCTGTATCGTTTTGTGGACGAACAGAACATCAGCGCCGTGTCGGGTGCGAATGTGCCAGGTCTGTTGGCCGGCGGCGTGACCAAAGCCACGACGGACGAGCTGTTTACATTTCTGAGTCACCCGGATCGTCGGGTTCGGCAACAGGCTCAGTTTGAACTGGCGGATCGCAAGGTTGAAAACGAACTGCTGGCCACCGCTCAGCTGCCGGGTGACGAACTGACTCATCGGCACGTGGCGTGGGCGCTGTGGCAGACGGGGCTGCAGTCTGCCGAGACGGCCGCCACCATCGTCACTGCCATTCCGAAGCTGCTGAGGCAGTCTGATGATGCGGCGGTTCAGTATCTTCGGATTCTGGCCGATCTCATCGACCGGCATGGGCGGAGCATTTTTGCATCAGACCGCGTACGTGATGAAGTCCGTGATGTGGTAGTCGGGCTGACGGCGTCTGAGGACATGCAGATTGCTGGTTTCGCGGCGGCGGCACTGGGCAGGACCGGACGTTCCGGTGATGCGGTTCCGCTGGTCAGCCTGCTTGATCGGAACAACGGAACGGACCCCGTGGTTCGGCATCAGGCGGTGATGGGGCTGACTCATCTGGTCAGACGATCACCGACGGCGCTGCAGCCGTTTTTCCGGCACAGGAACCCGGCAGTACGAACAGCGCTGACGCTGGCCTGCAGCCGCGCGGACCAGGGTCGGGCTGTGATCTCGATGCTGGGTGACCAGAGCGCCGATGTTCAGCTGCAGGCTGCTCGCCTGCTGCTGGACGAACGCTTCGGGATCGGTGAAGAAGAAGTCTTTGCGTTATGGAATCAGAAACCCGGTTCTCCGGATCTTTTGCGGCGCTGTCTGGAAGCCGCTTACCGACTTGGCCGGGCAGAATGTGCCGAGGCCGTTGCTCACACGGCAGCCCGTCGTGATCTGTCAGAAGACATTCGCGTACTGGCTGCCGGAATGCTGAAGTCGTGGAATGATCCTCAGCAGACAGACACCGTCAATGGTCGCTGGCGGCCGCTGCCGCAGCGAGATGTCAGTGGTCTTGCTGAGGCCGTTCGTCCCTATCTTCCTGGTCTGCTGGCGGGGCCGAAACCGGTGCGTGAGACGGCTGTCGCGGTGGCGGCGGATCTGGGCATTCGGGACATCGTACCCACCCTTGAACAGATGCTGGCGGACATGGCCACGGACGAAACTTCGCGGGTGGCTGCCTTCCGGGCGCTCTCGACGCTGACGACCGATACGGGTCGCCTGGTGGATCTGGGACGGCAGGATTCGTCAGAAGCCATTCGCATTGCGGCGCTGGAACTGCTGGCGGAGCACGATCCTGCGGCGGCGGTACCATCGCTGGCAGAGGTGCTGAAATCAGGCAGCGTGAGGGCTCAGCAGAACGCTGTGCGACTGCTTGGTGGAATCCGGAATAAGGCGGCCGGCGAGGCCCTGCAGGCAGCCTTCCGGATGCTGCGCCAGGAAAAACTGCCGACAGCCGTCACTCTGGATCTGCTGCAGGCTGCGGTGCAGCATGGCGATTCTGCGCTGCAGAACCTGGTGGCCGAGTTTCGCGCGGATCAAAAGGCCGTCGGCACCCGACTGGCCGAATGGAGCGAGTGTCTGGAGGGCGGAGATGCAGAACGTGGCCGGACTGTGTTTTTCGGTCGGGCGGCGGCCTCCTGTCGTCGCTGTCACAAAGTGAACGGTGATGGGGCGGAAGTGGGCCCCGATCTGTCGGCCATTGCCAAAGACAAGGACCGCAGTTATCTGCTGGAAGCGATTGTGGACCCCAATGCGAAAATTGCCAGAGGGTTTGAAACCACGATCATCGTGGACATTGATGGTCGGATTCACAGCGGGATCATCAAGGAAGAAACCGAACAGTTTGTGCGGCTGATGACGCCGCAGGGAGCTCTGATCACAGTGGCAACGGAGGAAATTGACGAGCGGGCGAAAGGACAAAGCGGCATGCCGTCGGATATCACGAAGGCCCTGAGTCGAGACGATGTTCGGGACCTGGTAGAATACCTGGCCGGACTGAAAATCGCGGCCGACGGAAGTCATGGCAAGACTCAGGAAGAATAAAGAACAGCCGGAATGCCCGGCAGAGCCCCGTTCTGTGCGAACCTGGCTGAGCAGGATTGCGGTCTGGCGTTTTTCGGTGGAAGGGCTCAGAATGACAGGACCAGTTCAGCAGCCGGTTTGATCCTGCGCGGAGTCAGTGCATGAGTTTGTTTCATAAGAAAAGCAAAGTCGAAACGACAGACATCAACAAGCGTTTCGACCTGATCTGTCGCGTGGGCCAGGGAAGTATGTCCAAGGTCTGGCGGGCCGACGATCAGCTGAACGGCAGATTTGTGGCCGTGAAGCTGCTGGACAAGGAAAAGACAGCTCGTTACGAAGCCCGATTCAAAGGGCTGAAGAAGCCTCACGAAGGCGACATTGCACTTTCTCTGCACCATCCGAATATCGTCCGGACGTACGAAATCGGGTATACGCCGGAAGACGAAGTGTTTCTGGTGATGGAATATGTGGAAGGCTGCGGACTGAGCCTGCTGGTGGATCTGCAGTCTGATCGCATGCGCCGCTATCGTACCCGATACATGATTCAGATCGGGGAAGCTCTGGCCTACTTTCACCGACAGCACTGGATCCATCGCGATATCTGTCCGCGCAACATCATGGTGACGGAGGAAAACGATATCAAGCTGATCGACTTCGGCCTGACGGTTCCGGATACCCCGGACTTTCGCAAGCCGGGCAACCGGACCGGCACAGCCAACTACATGGCGCCGGAACTGATCAAACGACAGTCGACGGATCAGCGAATTGACGTCTTCTCGTACGCGGTGACATGCTTTGAAATGTATACCAAACGTCACCCGTGGGATGCGGCGATGACTATCGATGCCGTCCTGCAGCACATCAACAAGCCGCCGATTCCGATCCGCGAACTCGTTCCCCGAATTGATCCTGAGATCGCAGACATCATCATGAAGGGACTGGAAGCGAATCCTGCAGAACGCTGGCAGACGATGGACGACATGGTGAAACAGTTTCGCAAGGCTGAGGCACGGCTGGTGATGGCCACGCGCGAACTGCTCGACAACAGAAAGAAGGCGGCCGCGGGAGGCAATGGCGCCAAACAGGCGGGGCCGGCCGGGAAGAAGAAAACTCAACCGGGCTCAGACGCCGCCGGCACCACGAAGCCGTCCGCTGTGGTGGTCCCGCCGCCGATGGATGATTCTTCCGTGCCTGCTGTTCCCGGCCCGGGCATTGAATCGGACACCACCGCCAATTCGAACCCGACGATCGAATCCGACACGGCTGCCGATTCCGGTCCCGACCTCACGCCTGATCTGGCGGCAGCCCGGAAGGCTGGCGGTAAAGATGCGGCGCCGGACGTGGTTGCGAACGGGCGCACGGCTAAGAAAAGTACGACGGAAGGTGTCCTGCCGGCGACGGCGCCGATCGAAGAAGCGGCCCCTGCAGCCGGATCGGCGGCGGAGCCAGATGTGTCGCCGGTGCGCAGCGGGACAGACGCCGCCGGGCCAGCCGCAGATCCAGCCAGATCAGCTGAGGCCACAGCAGACGCGGACGATGACCTGGATGACGACGACGAAATTCTGTCGCTTGATTAGTTCTGAGTGACAGTGGACATGCGAGAACCGCTGCGGTGACCGAATCCCGCAGCTTCGGCCGGTCGTTGACTTACATCCGGAACGTCCAGCGCGATCCTCACAGACCGCGGCAGACGACCATTGGATTCGGCACAGACAGCGGGACTGTCAAATCGGGTCGTCATCCAAGGGGAGGTGGAATGCGGAGGAAACATGAGATTGAAGCGGCGGCGAGAAGAAGATCTGGTCTCGCCGGGGGCGCGGAAACAACAATTGGGCACCTGTTGAACTTTCCTGAGCTATCATTTTTCTGCCGGATCACTTGACAGGTACCAGCGGCACGATTGGCCGATGAGCTTTTTCCGGTCGGAAACGGGCAGAACCATGTACAGAAGAAGGAAACAATCGCCAGCGCGTCGCGGATCGGCCTGCATCGAAGCGGCCGTCACGCTGCCATTGCTGCTGACGCTGGTCTTCGGATCGATCGAAGCATCCAACGCGATCTTTATGAAACAGTCGCTGACGATTGCGGCTTACGAATCGGCAAAGGTACTGACCAAGAGTGGCGGTACATCGAGCGACGGCGAGACGCGATGTCGTGAAATACTGGCTTCCAGCAACGTGCCTGAGTTCACGTTTCAGACGGACCCGGCCATTGTCGACAAGACCACAGCGCGCGGCCAGAAGGTCACGGTGCTGGTTACGATTCCGGCTGCGGCCGGCTCACTCGGTCCGCTGTGGATCTACAGGAACAAGACGCTGACCCGCAGTGTCAGCATGGTCCGGCTGTAGCCGCGTCTGCGGCCGGAAAACGACGAGGGATTCCGCAGGCACCTGTCGGTCGCCGGTTGGCGACCGGTTCGGTACCGGCGCTGCGGGTCCGGTGCCGAATTTCTGACGGGGCGTCCGTCCGGAACGTCTGAGATGAAACTTCAGCCCGAGACAGGTCGAACAAGATGCAGACAACCAGACAATGGCAGAGGTGGCAGGCCGTTTCCGGTCGTCAGGGCTCAGTGGTGGTTCTGGTGGCTGCGATGTTATTCGTATTTATCGTGGCGGCGGCTCTGACGGTGGATGTGGCCTACATGCAGCTGGTGCGGACGGAACTGCGCGTGGCCACGGATGCGGCCGCCAAAGCGGCCGCTGAAACACTGTCGCGTACCGAGAGTGAGGACGCAGCACGACTGGCGGCCCAGAACTATGCCTCAGACAACGTTGTCGCCGGTGCTGCCATGCAGCTGGATGGTGCCGACATCGTATTTGGGCGTGTTTCACTGAACAGTAAGGGGGCATGGGACTTCGAGCAGGGCAAGACGCCGTCCAACGCTGTGAAAGTGAACGCTCGTCTGGCGGATGACGCGCGTGTCAAATCGGTTCCACTGTTTTTTGCGCCGGCACTCGGACACGATAATTTTACCACAGCCTGCTCGGCGGTGGCTTCGCAGCAGGATGTGGAAGTGGTGCTGTGTCTGGACCGTTCCGGATCGATGCTGTTCGATATGTCGGGAACGGATTATGTGTATCCGACTCCCAATCCTAATCTGTCCAGCTGGTCTGCGTGGGGAACGGTGTGGCAGTATCACCTCTCACCTCCGCACCCGACGGAAAGCCGCTGGGCCATTCTGGCCGGGGCCGTCGACATATTCCTGGACGAAGCCGGACGCTACGATCCGCCGCCGAGGACAGCGCTGGTGACGTGGGGCACAAACTACCAGATGCCCATTTCTCCGTCGACGAATTTTAAGGAAGCGACAACCGACTATGACCTGCCCGAGGCCGGCAGCCACAACTGGAACGACAACATCAGCGGTATCCAGTCGGCCATCGGTTCACTGGCAGCAGTCCCCATGATGGGAGGGACGAACCTTTCCGCCGGCCTGGATCGTGCGGTGGACATACTAACTGACGCGAACGCCAGTCGGCTGTCCAACAAGGTCGTGATTCTGATGACCGACGGCCAGTGGAACGACGGCCGCGACCCGCTGCTGGCGGCGGCGGATGCCGCTGCGGCAGGAATCGTCGTGCACACGCTGACGATGCTGAGTGAGGATCGTGCCACCATGGAACAGATCGCCCGCACCACGGGCGGAAAGTACTACGATGCCAGAAACGAGACGGAACTGCGGGCGGCATTTTTTGAACTGGCCCGTTCACTTCCTGTCGTCCTTACGGAATAGCAGCCGTTTCAGAACTCCTGACTCCGAAACATTCTCATGCGACGCCATCAACACACCGGATTTCGGCACCCGGCCGCCGCTTCACGGCAATGCCCGCGCCACGGGGCGCTGACGGTTGAATTTGCACTCGTGGTACCGCTTCTCTTTCTGCTGTTTCTGGGCGGGCTTGAGCTGACCACGATGAACATGATCCGACACAGCGCCGGCAATGCGGCGTACGAGGCGGCTCGGCGGGCCGCACTGCCGGGCGGCACAAAGAAGGCGGCGAAAGAAGAAGCGCTGGCCACGCTGGAAGCACTGGGAGCGGCCAACAATACGAAAGTCGACGTGGAGATCACGGCGAACTATGCCGAGGTGACCATTGCCGTGCCGGTGGCGAAAAATTCGTGGGGACTCGGCCGCTTTTCCGGCAACCTGACGATCCGGAAAACATGCAAGCTGACGCGGGAACAGTCCCGCTGACTCGCTCGGCAGACCAGTACAGCGGCGGTAGTGCAGTGATGACCATGCAGTGATGGTCAGCTGACGCCGATGGAACACAGAAACTGAGTGCCGGAGACCATCGTGGCGGCACACTGAATCGCTTCGTACAGTGCTTCATCGCTGATATCCAGCTGCCGAGCGCGGGCGACATGGGACGACGTGCAGGGCCGGCAGCCATTGATGTCGCTCAGCGACAGATTGATCAGTTCGACCGTCGCCTCGTCCAGAGACGTACCCTGAAACGTATGCGCCCGCAGACCGACCGGCATACCTTCAAATACATCGCTGCCGCTGATGTCGCGAAATTTGAACAGCACGTTGTACATGGAATTCGTCGCACCAACCGCCAGCGCCTCGGTTAGTTCTGATGCACTGACACCTTTGGATTCTGCGAATTCCTTCAGAAACTGCAGCCATGTCTGTGACCCGGCCTGGCCGGCCACCGCGACTGCGATCAACAGTTTCCGCTTTTCATCCAGCTTGCCTTCCGAGAGAACAAACTTGCGAAAGTTCATGAAGAAGTCATGGACAAACGTCGGTACGTTCGCCATGTATCGAAAGACTTCCGGGACCTCGCTGACGTTCAGCACTTCCCTGATTCGGGTAAACGCCTGAACTGCCTTGTCGACGGCATCGGCTTCACTGACAGGACTGACAAATGGCATGAGTCGTCTACTCGCTGCTGGAAAACGGTGCAGAAACGGTGAATCGCGGTGGCCGGCCGGCCGCCGCGTGACGCTGGCAATCTGTGACCGGTGCCAGGAAACGTTCGGACAATAACTGACTGGTTGGTCGCCTTTCGCTCCGCGAAAGGCGACCAATAATTGACCGGACAATCCTTAGAATCCGCGCAGCTGCCGGATGTCTTTGAACGTCCGCAGATCATAATCGATACCTGCGTAGTCGAGGCACGAGCACAGAGCCCGGACAGCCACGCCCATGCCGTCAGGGCCGCTGAATCCGCCGAACTGTCCGCCGCCCTTCAGATGGGGTTCGGTTTCCAGATAGAATCCCGGGATTCCCAGCTTTTCGAGTCGTTTGGTGATGATCGGCAGCTGTTCACGCAGATCCCGGAACACAAGTTCGTGCCCGGCATCGCCTTCGTTCGCCGGAACAAAATTCTTCAGCCGCTCTTCGTCAACGGCTCCGGTCCATGTCAGCTCCGGATCGATGCGATAATCCTTCACGTGCATCCAGCCCAGATAGGGCACGGTGGCTTTGTATTCTTCATACACCTGCACGGGGTTCTTGTTCTGAGCCGCGACGTTGCCGCCGTCAAAGATCAGCACCATATTCGGGTGATCGACACGTCGGGCGAGTTCTGCCAGCAGAGGCCCGGTTTCACCGACCAGATTCGGTTCGATCTCCAGACCATACACAAGACCTTCGGCGGCACAGGCAGCGGCAATCTGACGAATCTGGTCGGCCGCCTGATCCAGATGATCTTCCGGCTTTGTGCCGCGCGGGTGGTAGAACGAAAAGCCTCGAATCAGCTTCGTGTCAAGCGCTTTGGCGGCCGCGATTGTCCGAGCCACTTCGCCGCCCAGATAATCCGCGATCGGCACATATTTGTTGTGTGTCCCGTCGTCCACGTCCAGCAGCTTCACCTTGCCGACACGAGCCCCGATGCTGGTTACGCTGACCCCGTATTCGGCATGATAATCCTTCAGTCGCTGCAGCTTTTCGGGCGTCAGATCCACAACATGTTCAATCGTCCCGTCACCGGCCACATCAATGAATCGCGGACTGTAGTTGCGGATTCCGATGGCGGCCAGCGCCGTCATCTGTTCCAGAGCGGTGCGATGATTGGCGGCCTCGTCGGCAAAGGCACTGATAATGACGGATGGCTTGCTGGCCATGGCTGAGATGTCTCCGGGGCGGTTGTGAGATGATCTGAACGGCGGTATTGTTGAGACCGGCATATGTTTTCACAACCCAATCGACTGAACGACTCAGAAACGCAGCAAACAGCATGCAGATCATCCCGGTGATGGACGTCCTGAACGGTGTTGTCGTGCGTGGAATCGCCGGACAGCGCTCAGCCTATCGACCGGTTCGCAGCATGCTGACGGAATCATGTGATCCTTCCGTGATTCTGGGTATCTTTGAACAGGAATTCGGTTTCCGGGACTGTTACCTGGCAGATCTGGACGCCATCGAGCGGCGGCAGCTGAATCGATGTACGCTGGCTGAACTCAGCCGCCGCGATACTCGGCTGATCGTGGACCGCGGCGTTCGCGACGACGACGACGTGGTTGAACTGCTGGATCTGGGCGTTCACCAGGTGGTCATTGCTCTGGAAACACTTCGCAGCCGCGACTTCGCCGCGGACCTGATTGACCGCTTCGGGGCCGAACGGCTGGTCCTGAGTCTCGATCTGCGAGACGGTCGGGCGCTGACCGTGAATTCAGACTGGACGGATCGGGCTCCGGCCGAAATCGCTGCCGAACTGATTCAGACCGGGTTTCGCCGCGTGATTGTGCTGGACCTTTCAGCCGTGGGGATGAACGCCGGCACACCAACGCACAGCCTGTGTCAGTCACTGAGGATGTCGTTTCCCGACGTCTCTGTGATCACCGGCGGCGGAGTCCGGTCGATTTCTGATCTGCGGCAGCTGCAGGGGGCTGGAGTCCACGGCGCCCTGATTGCGTCAGCGCTGCACGACGGCCGTCTGACGCCCGACGATGTGCGTCGGTTCGCCAGACTGCCGGATTCGGAGGCGTCTGCCCCGGACCGGGGACGCTGATGCCGGATCAACAGCAGCTTCGGGACCCTGACGAACCGGCCGGCTGCTGTGTCCGGATACGGCATCAGGCGACCGTTTCGTCAGTGAATGTCATCGGAGCCGGGGGAATGACTTATTGAAATATCGACAGTTCGCGATATGTTAGAAATCGGAGAGCATGACAAATGGCCGCGAAATCGAAATTGACATCCAGCACGAAACCGCCAGGGGATCCTGCCGCGTTTGCTCAGGCAGCCGAGTGTCTGAAGACACTCGCCCATCCGGTACGGCTTCGAATCGTGCAGTTGTTGCTGCATGGCCGGTACACCGTTGGTGAACTGGCCGAAGACTGTGGCGTTCCGGATAATGTGGCGTCAGAACATCTGCGCCTGATGCAGCGATGCGGGCTCTTGACCAGCGAACGGGACGGGCGACGGGTCTTCTACCAGATTGCCGAGCCACATCTGGAAGATATCATGGCCTGTGTCACAAGTCGCTTTCTGCACACAGGGAAGTAAGCAAATCATGTCGGGTCTAGCCGTTCTGTTCGGGGCTGTAGTCGGGTTTGCGCTGGGACTGACCGGCGGTGGCGGTGGAGTCTTTGCGGTACCTCTGCTGGTCTATGGACTCGGAGTGCCGCCGCGAGAGGCCGTTGGCATTTCTCTGGCGGCCGTTGGCGGAACGGCGTTGTTCGGAGTCGTGCCTCGATTGTTCCGACGCGACGTGGAGTTGCGAACCGGGCTGCTGTTTGCCATCGCGGGAATGACCGGGGCGCCGGTTGGTTCGTATCTTTCGACACTGATTCCTGAGACCGTGTTGCTGGTGATGTTTGGCCTGTTGATGCTGGTGGTAGCGTGGCGGATGTGGGCAAAGGCACGCCATCCGCAGCTGGCCACCGGGCTTTGTGTGACGGAAAGTACACCGGATAAGGATCGTTCAGCCTGTCAGCGCGATCAGGACGGGACGCTGCGGCTGACGTCAAAATGTGCCCGACTGCTGGTGATGGTGGGCCTGCTGACCGGTCTGCTGTCGGGAATGTTCGGCGTGGGGGGAGGATTTGTGATCGTCCCGGCGCTGGTGTTGTTCAGCGGGATGCCGATTCACCGGGCGGTCGGCACGTCGCTGCTGGCCATCTTTCTGATCAGCATCAGCGGTGTCACCTCGTATGTCGCAGCCGGCAGACAACTTTCGTTTGACACGACCTGGCAGTTTCTTCTGGGAGGCCTGCCGGGCATCTGGAGCGGCAGCATGGTTGCCGGACATCTGAAAGGGCCGACTCTGCAGAAGGTGTTTGCGACGGCCGTTGTTCTGGTGGCGATCTTCGTGATCGCCAGATCTGTGGCCGGATAAACCCTGGCACAGCAAGCGATCCTGCGTCGACATTCCGGTAATTCGGTTCATTCCGTCGCTGTCTCCGATGGGGCTTCATGGCAGAGGCTCAGGCAGTGAGCGGTGCTGCTGCAAAGCGCACGCAATAGATCGGTGGCAGGTGATGCGTCACGGTGTGCCAGGACTCACCACCGTCTTCACTGATCCAGAGGGAACCGGTGGACGATCCAATCGCCAGGCGTTCGCCGCTGCCGTCGATATCAAGAGCGTGGCGGAAGACGATATCGTAGCAGTGTTCCTGCGGCAGACCGCTTCTTAGCGACTGAAACGTGCGACCACCGTCCTGAGTTCGGGTGACCACCATCTGACCGTCGACAGGTACTCGGCATTCATCCTTCACTCCGGGGACAAACCAGGCGGTATCAGGATCTGCGGGATGGACCGCCACTGCGAATCCGAACGACGCCGGGCTGACGTTTTCGATTTCCTGCCATTGTCCTCCGCCGTCGGTTGACCGAAAGATTCCGTTATGATGCTGAACCCACAGTGCAGACGGTGCATCACGACACTGCACCAGCCGATGAGGATCCTGCACATTGGGGTTTCCGGCCTGGTCCGGCGGCATGTATTCCGCACGCATTCCGTCGGCTCGACAATGCCATGAGTCACCTCCATCTTCGGAAACCCAGACGCCTCCGCACGAAATCCCCACGGTCAGATGGTCACTATTCTGCGGATTCACCGCGACGGAATGAATGCCCGGATGGTCCTTGCCGCCGCCGAACCACTGCCATCGTTCGTCGCGTTCCCAGAGCGAGCGGACCAGCGTCCATGTGGAACCGTCATCCGTGCTGCGGAACAGGCCGCCGGGAATGGTACCGGCCCACAGCAGGCCGGGCTGATCCGGGCCGCCGGGTGTCAGTTCCCAGATTTCCTTCAGACTTGAAAAATCGCGCCGTGCTCCGACTTCACCGGCCTCAGCCTGTTTTTGTCGATCCACTTCCGTCAGCTCGGGGTATTCCGGGACTCCGCATTCCTGCCACGTCATTCCATCATCGGTGGACCGATGCAGTTTGACGCCGAAATGGCCATGATCGAAGGCAACATACAGCGTGCCGTTCCGCGGATCATGCATCAACATATTCGCGTTCTGACCGACAAAATCCACACCCGTGACTTTCCAGCCACCCGAAGTGCGGTCAATCGTGAAGAAGCCTTTCCGTGTGGCGGCATGGACGCGATCAGTCATCGGGATATGCTTTACTGAATCGACAACGGACGTTGTCATGGCCTGAACCCCAATCTTTTTCCACGATTGTGCAGTATCCACCGTCCGACGGTGGCTCCATCAGCGCTGGATCCCGGAAAGACCGAAAAAAGTCCAAAAAAATAGTGCGGAAACCAGCGCGCCAGAACGTTATTTACAGTGAAACGTTGACGGCGGGTGATGATAACGAGACAATCAGCAGACGGCGGAACAGCGTCTGCCGGTCGGAGATCTGATGCTGCGGGTGCTGCCTGACAGCGGTCGCTTGGGGGGAACAGGATTTTGACAAGACTCCTACCCGGACTAAGTCTGTTGCTGAGCGCAGGAATCATGGCCGCTTCGGTTGAGGCAGGCGATGAGTCTGATCATTCGCATGCTCCGATTGTGGTGCGGTCCCGTCCGGTCATCGAACGCGTGCCCGTGCAGGTCATCAACCCGGTCGACGTGGCCATGACAACCGCTGCCGACACGCTGGTGGCTGACAGTCTGGGCAATTTTGTCTTTCTTGTGCGTGCAGACGGCAACACCAGTCTGCTGGGGCAGCATCTGCAGGGGTTAAGCCGCATCGTGGATTCTCCTCAACTTGGAGTCCATGTGCTGTTGACTGAATCCGGGCGCGGACAGATTGTCCGGATCTCGGACACGGGCGTTCAGACGCCGGTCGCCTATTTACCCTTTCAGCCGACGGGCTTCGGCATTGATCTGAACGGGAATCTGCTGACATACGATTCCGCTTCCCGACGTGTCATCCGCATTGATGCCGAAGGTGGTCAGGCACCGCTGGCAACGCTATCTGAGTCTGCGACAGACCTGGTGGTCGACAAACTGGGCAATGCGGTGGTTCTGCTGTCGTCCGGCAAACTGGTCACCGTGTTTTCAGACGGCGCTTCTCGAACATCGGGCTATGTACCGGCGTCGGCCACGCGTCTGAAGATGCATCCGGAAGACTTTGTGGTCGCTCTGGCAGCAGATAACGATGGCCGTCCTTTGCTGGTGAAGCGTTCAGATGACCGCGATACGGTGCTGCCGTTTGCGGGAACTCCGCGCGGAACGGTGGCGTTCGCGTTCGATGAACTCGGCAACCTGACGCTGGCCAACCCCGACCTCCGTGCCATCACTCGCGCGACCAGCCGGTTTCGGGTCGCCTGTCCGCACTGCGGACACCTGGTCCCGATGATTCTGTCGCCGGACGCCCCCGTCCCAGGTCCGCAAAATCGACGCTCATTTTAGTCACGCGGCGTCTGGTTGTTCCTGGCCCGTTGCTGCGGCCGCCGTCTGTTGCTTCAGTCTCTGAAAGCTGCGGTCAATCGCGCGTCGGGCTGGTTGATGTCGGAAAATGTGCTTAACAGCCTCACCCTTCGTCACTACTATTCCGCCGCTTAAGAAATGACACCGGCGGCCACTTCGTTCCATGATCGGAACGGGCCGCGTGATGGACGTCGTTTCTGCCGGGTTGCTTCATTCACTCAGGAAAATTTCATGCGGAATCAATCGATTGCGGCGCTGTTGGCGCTTTCTGTTTCATTCATGGCGGCTGCGAACGGCGCTGACATTGGCGATGTGGTTCCTGCGTGGCAGGGACTGCGCGGCACGGATAATCAGTTACATGGTCTGGACGACTATCAGGATGCCCGGTTTGTGGTCGTCGCGTTCCTGTGTAACAAGTGTCCGTGTGTGAAAGGGTATGAAGGTCGGTTCAATCGTTTTGCACAGCAGTATGCTGACAAGGGAGTTCGTTTTGTTGGAATCAACAGCAGTCTGGGCGAACTGGAAAACCTGAATGAGATGAAGTCCCGGTCAACAGTCGGCAGGTACAGCTATGATTATCTGCGTGACGAAGATCAGGCGGTCGGGCGAAGTTTTGGGGCACTGAAAACGCCTCATGTCTTCATTCTGGATCAGAACCGCAGGATCGTTTATTCCGGGGCGTTCGACGACAATCGCATTGAAGCGGCCGTGCGGAAGCACTATGTGACCGATGCGATCAATGCTCTGCTGGCCGGGCGATCTGTACCGCTCGCCAGAACTCACCAGTTTGGCTGTGCAATCACTTATCGGTAGGTGAACGTGCGCGGGCGGGCATGTCAGCAGCGTGAGCATCCGGGGTAGTATGGCCGGTGCTATCGACGGACTCCCCCTGCGGGTACTGTGCCAGGCGGCGATAGTGGGCGGACTTCGCGGAAAGGCGGCTTCGGCCGCAGCGGGGACGAGTCAACAGAAGTGCGCACCGGCCGCTTTTACCGCGGCGGGCGGCATTGTATGATTAATAGATACTCTGCCTTTCGTTTCCCGCCCGTCGTCACATCCTGCCATGCGAAATCTGCTGACCGCTGCCGCCTGTGGCCTGATCTGCGTCTCCGCATCTGCCGACGATTCGTCAGTGGACGATGCGGCTCGGCTGGACTTCTTTGAAAAGAAGATCCGCCCGGTACTGGTTGAGCACTGTTACCAGTGTCACTCAGCCGATTCCAGATCCCTGAAGGCGGGGCTGCGGCTGGATACAGCGGACGGCTTGCGCACCGGTGGGGATTCCGGACCGGCGGTATTGCCCGGTAAGCCGGGCGACGGTCAGTTATTGTCGGCGCTGCGTTACGAATCGTTTGAAATGCCGCCCGACAGCCAGCTGCCGGACAAAGTGGTGGCAAATTTTGAAAAATGGATTGCCGACGGAGCCGTCGATCCGCGGACCGGGACGTCGGCTCCCGCGGCCGATTCTGAAATTGACATGGCGGCCGGCAGAAACTTCTGGGCCTTTCAGGTTCCTGAGTTGTCGCCATGGCTGGCACAGTCCGGACACGCAGAGCTGCAGGACAGCGATCGGATTGACGCACTGGTCAATCGTCGCCTGCAGGAACACGGCCTGCGTGGCAACGGACCGGCCGATCGACGTACGCTGCTGCGTCGCCTGAGCTTCGCTTTGACCGGGCTGCCGCCGACACCGGAGGAAATGGAGGCGTTTGTCACGTCCGACTCGCCTCAGGCCTGGAGCGAGGCGGTTGACCGCCTGCTGGATTCGCCGGCATATGGCGAGCGCTGGACGCGAATGTGGCTGGATGTCGCTCGATATGCTGAAGACCAGGCTCACATCGTCGGCAGCAACAAAGCGTTGTTCTATCCGAATGCCTGGAAGTACCGGGACTGGGTCATCGGGGCGTTGAATGAAGACATGCCCTATGATCGTTTTCTGCAGTTGCAGCTGGCAGCGGACCTGATTGCGCCGGAGGACATGGATGCTCGGGCCGCCCTGGGATTCATCGGGCTGGGCCCGAAATACTATCGTCGCAATGATCCGGAAGTGATGGCCGAGGAATGGGAGGACCGTGTCGACGTTGTGACTCGTGGACTTCAGGGGCTGACGGTGGCCTGTGCACGCTGCCACGACCACAAGTACGACCCGATCGCAACCGAAGATTACTACGCGCTGGCGGGCGTGTTTGCCAGTTCTGAAATGTACAACCTTCCACTGCCGGATCAGAGCAAAAAGAAGGACACGTCTGACCAGAAACAGACCGCGAAGAAGAAGGCTGAGCAGGATCCGTCCGATGCGCTGCACGTCATTCGTGACAAAAAGCCGCAGGATCTGGCCGTGATGATTCGGGGCAAGGTCGACAACAAAGGAGATGTGGTTCCTCGCGGGTTTCTGCAGGTGCTGTTTGACGGCCCGCGCCGCGAGTTTCACAACGGCAGTGGTCGAGCCGAACTGGCCGCAGCGGTGACCGATTCTGCCAATCCACTGACAGCTCGTGTGATCGTCAACCGTGTGTGGAAGGAACACTTCGGACGCGGGCTGGTGGCCACGACCAGCAACTTCGGTCAGCTGGGTGAGCGGCCCTCTCATCCGGAGCTGCTGGACGATCTTTCCGTCCGGTTCATGCAGCATGGCTGGAGTCTGAAGTGGCTGCATCGACAAATCGTGATGTCGGCAGCGTGGCAGCGATCATCAGACCTGACTGCGGCGGCCGCTGCTGATCCGGAAGACAAATGGCTGTGGCGGATGCCCCGTCGGCGGCTGAGCGTCGAAGCGTGGCGGGATGCGGTGCTGTCTGTGGCCGGGACGCTGAATCGTGAAGTCGGTGGAGAATCGATCCGACCGGATGACCCGAAGCAGACCCGCCGCACGGTTTACGCTGAGATCAGTCGGTTTGAATTGAATCCCCTGCTGGCGCGGTTTGACTTTCCGGATCCCAACGTCCACGCGGCCACACGTGTCGAAACCAACACGCCGCTGCAGAAGCTGTTTCTGCTGAACAACCCCTTCATGATCACTCATGCCAAAAACCTTGCAGCGCGAGTAACGGCAGCGGAAGATGAGCGACCGGCACAGATCAGACGACTGTTTCAGCTTGTCTTTCAGCGTCTGCCGGATGACGATGAAATGACCACGATCACAAACTATCTGACATCCGAGCAGCACGATCTGGCTCAGGTGGCTCAGACGCTGCTGGCCTCAAACGAATTCTGGTATGTGGATTGATCCGTATCGAAGTCACCACGGTGATACGGATCCCGAATAAAGATCAGACCAATGGCAGGAATTCCTTCCTCGTTGACGTCCCGACGACACATGCTGCAGACGGCCGGAACCGGATTCGGCTGGCTGGCAGCACAAAGTCTGCTGCCGCAGCCGTCGGCGGCGGCAGAGCTGCGTCGACCGACGACGCATTTCGAACCCGGAGCCAGACGCGTCATCTTTCTGATGATGAACGGTGCTCCGTCTCACGTGGACACGTTTGATCCCAAGCCGGCGTTGCGCACTTACGAAGGTCAGACGCCTTCCGCAGAATTCGATCGAAGGTCCAAAGCGGCGGGTTATCTGCCGTCGCCCTTTCGTTTCCGGCCCCACGGCGACAGCGGCGTGGTGATGAGCGAACTGCTGCCGAATCTGGGACGCATCGCCGATGACCTGTGTGTGATTCGGTCGATGCACACCGACGAACCCAATCACGAGCCCGGCCTGCTGATGATGCAGTCCGGACATCAGCAGCCCGTTCGCCCGTGTCTGGGGTCGTGGGCGTCTTATGGTCTGGGAACGGAAAACGAAAACCTGCCCGCGTTTGTGGCGCTGAGCCCCGGCCGGCCGGTGGTGGGACCACAGCTTTGGTCCAGCGCCTTTCTGCCGGCTGAACATCAGGGAACGGCAGTTGACACCAACGATCTGGCTGTCGAAAAACTGCTGGCCAACATCCGCAATCCGCAGTTGTCACTGCCACAGCAGCGAGCCCAGCTGGACCTGCTGCAGCAGCTGAATCGCCGTCATGCAAAACAAAGGCAGGACGAAGCGGTGCTGGAATCACACATCCGATCGATGGAAATGGCGTTTCGGATGCAGTCCACGGCTGAAGAAGCCTTTGATGTGAACCGTGAATCAAAGTCGGTCCGGGAAAGCTATGGTGATTCCGTATTTGCACAAAGCTGTCTGATGGCGCGTCGGCTGGTGGAACGTGGTGTGCGCTTCGTGCAGGTGTTTTATGTCGACAAGAAAAACAAACAGCCGTGGGATACACATTCAAACAACAACAGCCGACACCAGCAGTTGTGTGCTGACAGCGACCGGGCGTCGGCGGCGCTGATCAGCGATCTGAAGCAGCGCGGCCTGCTGGAAGACACGCTGGTGATCTGGGGCGGAGAATTCGGCCGCACCCCGTTTGCTCAGAAGGACAAAAGTGGCGATCCGAAAAAAGCGGGGCGGGATCATCACAACACCGGCTTTTCGATGTTTCTGGCCGGAGGCGGCGTTCGGGGAGGATTGATGTACGGTGCCACGGACGAATTCGGGATGAACGCCGTACAGAACCGTGTCCATGTTCACGATCTGCACGCCACGATTCTGCACCTGCTGGGGATCGACCACACCCGACTGACCTATCGGCATTCCGGTCGCGACTTTCGTCTGACCGATGTCCATGGCGAAATCGTCGACGGTATTCTGGCCTGACGACTTGGCAACCCCGCAACTTGGCAACTTGGCTACCCCGCAACCCCGCAACCCCGCAACCCCGCAACTTGGCAACTTGGCAACTTGGCAACCCGGCAACCCGGCAACCCGGCAACCCTGACGACCTGACGACCGAGTGCGTCCGCTGGTTGGGACGTCTGTCTAAAGGACAAGGTTTCTCCAGAGTGAATGCCAGTTGTTGTTGATGTTGTGAGCTCGCAGGGCAGTGATCGCGGATGCTCCGGCGGAAGACCAATGCATGCCGGGGCCTTTCAGGCGGATGCCGACCAATTGTTTCGCGGTGGATTCGATCATGCCCGACCCAATCTGCCAGTTGTTGTCGCGGTAGATCGCACGTACAGCAGGCCAACCAGAGGCAGGCTGATCGTGTGCCACAACGGATGACGCAGCATCAGCGAAATGGTGACCCAGATATGATGTCCGTACAGAATCTTCTGGTCGACAGGACCGGGCGTCGGATTGTGATGAATGCCGGCTCCCTGAACCTTCGGCCCATACCGCTTCGTGGGAGAGTCGTCCACTGCCAACAACAACCGGGAGCCGACGTTCAGGCGAACCAACAGCACGACGAACAACCTTTCGGCCAGATCTTTGCCCTTGCGTCCGACCGGCTGAAGAAAGTCATAATAGTCCGCGGAGTCGGAGTGAATTCCCACGGCACGGAGCCACGTTGTCAGCGTGCGTCGCCCACTGGCGAACAAAATTCCTATAATCACCAGAGACAGACGCCAGCGGTTTCGGCCATGCAACCCGGCTGCCAGCCGGTCGAGCCATTTACGATTATGCAGAGCTCTGCATAATCGTAAAGGAATTGACGGGCTGGTGCGGCTCTGCCAAGTGTTCTTCGAAATGGTGGGCGATAAGAACACCACCATCGCTCGGCTGCGGAAGATGATGTTTGGTGCGACGACCGAGAAATCGACGAACGTGCTGGGCGATGAGGAAGATAAAGGCAGCGGGGCTGCTGGTGATGCAGCCGCTGAAGCTGCAGCAGATTCACCGGATCAGCAGGTGGATGATTCCTCAGATTCACCGCCCGGTCATGGTCGCCTTGGTGCGGACGACTATCCGGGAGCTGAACAGGTCGACATCAAACATCCGACACATTCTCCGGGCGATGCCTGTCCCGACTGTGCTCAGGGAAAGCTTTACGAAACACGCCCCGGGGTGGTGGTTCGCTTTACCGGTCAGGCTCCGGTGCAGGCCACGGTCTATCGCCTGCAGAAGCTGCGTTGCCACCTTTGCGGCAAACTGTTCACCGCGCCGGTTCCCGCCGGTGTGAGCGAAGACAAGTTCGATCATACCGTTGGCAGCATGATCGGACTGCTC
>JAVKCM010000213.1:0-12037 GCA_040222735.1 Fuerstiella sp.
CGTGGCAAGGCCGTTCACATTGTGCAGCGCCGTATCACTGTTCCGCAGTTCCAGAATGCCTCCCTGCGGAAGAATCACAACGTGCGGGAAGAACTGCATCCCGGACTGATCAAGCACCGCCCGTGCGCGCTGATCCGGTTCAGGCTGTGACACATCTGTGGTGCCGGAATCCGTATCCTCCGTCGCATCAGCGACGGCAGATTCCTGCGTCAGGTACACCACGACGTCGGTCAGCGTCCGACCTTCCGGCGGAGATCGGCGTGGTTTTCCCTGAAACAGCACCCTGCCCTGAATCAGGCCGGAGGACGCTGATGGCTGCGGTCGCGCTGCACTTTGATCAGCCGCGGAAGCCTGGCGATCAGCTTCACCGGATGTATCCTGCCTTGATGATGACAGCCATGACCGTCCCGCCAGCAACAGGACCAGCATCAACACACCAACCACCAGGCCGGCCAGTGGCAACAGAAACGACAGGCGCATCCGGTCCTCCGAAAAAAGGGGTCGGGTGTCTTTTTCCGTCACTTGTAGAACCGAATACATGCCGGGCGCCCGGAATAAGAAACCCGACCCCTTTTTCGACTACGTTGTGTACTCAGAATTCAGACGCACATATTCCTGAGTCAAATCGCTGGTCCAGAAACGTACCGCTTCCGAGCCTGAACACCGTCCTCCGGCTAAATGCAGACGCAGATAAACCTCACGATTTTCCTTCATCTGCTGTGACAGCGCCGGTTCGTCAAAGGCAACCGGCGTTCCAGCGAGGAAAACCTGAGTGTCGTTGATCTGCAGCGACAACTGAGACGCCTCAAAGGGAATCCCGGCATAGCCGGCCGCTGACGTGATTCGCCCCCAGTTCGGATCGTTGCCGGTGATCGCGGTCTTCACCAGAGCACTCTCGGCGATTTCCTTCGCCACTCTGAATGCGGCATCGCGGGTTTCGAATCCCGTCACTTCCACCGTGATGAAATGATCAGCGCCCTCCGCATCCCTGATGATGTCGGTGGCCAGCTTTTCACAGACCTGCTGAATCGCGCCTCGCAGACGTTCTCGATCTTCGCCGGTGTCCGGTCCCGCACCGGAGGCCCCGTTGGCAAACAGCAGCACCGTGTCACTGGTGCTCATGTGACCGTCCACACTGATGCAGTTGAAGGTACGGTCAACACCGTAACGCAGCATATCGTCACAGCCGGTGGCCGGCAGTTCCGCGTCGGTCATGATCACGCACAGCATGGTCGCCATGTTGGGTGCAATCATCGCCGCCCCCTTGGCCGCACCAGCAATCCGGACACTCCCGGTGCTAAGCTGCACCTGTAGAGAAGCCTGTTTCGCAAACGTATCGGTCGTCATCATCGATCGCGCCGCTGCTGCAAACGCTTCGTCAGAAGAATCAAGCGCCTCCACCGCCGGCGGCAGCCCGGCAGTAATGATCTCCATCGGCAGATTCACGCCGATGATGCCGGTCGAACAAACCAGCATCTGTTCGGCCTCACAGCCCAGAAGTTCTGCCACCTGTGACGTCATGGCGCGGGCATCCGCCTCGCCCTGAGCTCCCGTGCAGGCATTTGAATTTCCCGAATTGACCACGACGCCACGAGCCCGCAGCGACGCCACACGTTCACGAGAAACAATCACCGGAGCCCCCACGACCCGGTTGGTCGTAAACACACCGGCGGCCGAAGCCGGCACGTCAGAAACAAACAACGCCAGATCCGGTTTGCCGCTGGCCTTGATGCCGCAGGTTGTGCCGGACGCGCGAAAGCCGCGGGGAAGTGAGAAAGTTGTCATGTCGTTCAGGTTTCAGGACAGCGAGAAGGCGGAAGAAACGGCCGGTCCGCACAAACGATTCATCCGTTCAACAACAATTCGCCGGCCCGACAACGATTTCGCCCGTTGATATCGTGGCCGACGGGGGGTGAACTAAAGGACCGAGCGGAAAATAAGTGGCGTAAGCTTCCAGCTTGCGATGCAGAAAAACGCAGGCTGGAAGCCTACGCCACGTTTCGACGCGACAGTAATTTTCCGTTTGATCCTAAGCTTTGGGTCTGCCGAACTCGGGTGAAAAGTAATGTGCAACGGAAACGCGACACTGTCGCAGCGGGCCCGGTCAGCACTTCAGCATACCGGTTCTTTGATCCAGCCCCAGCAGCAGATTCATATTCTGTACGGCCACGCCGCTGGCACCTTTGATCAGGTTGTCGGTCGCCGAAAACACCACCAGCTGATGGCGATTCATGCGGACAGAAATGTCGCAGAAATTTGTATGGGCAACATGCTTGGTGGCCGGCAGATAGTCAACCACGCGAATAAAGGGCTGATCTGCATAGAAGCGGCGAATCACGGCCAGCAGTTCCTCCACCGACACATCTTTCGTCAGCCGCGGATACATAGAACACAGAATTCCGCGGTCCATGGGCATCAGGTGAGGATTAAAGGCCACCTGGACGGCAGCGCCGCCAACGTTGGTCAATACCTGTTCGATTTCAGGCGTGTGGCGGTGAGTACCGATGCCATACGGCGTGACGGATTCGTTGCATTCGGCAAACAGAGTCCCCAGTTTCGGTGTCCGCCCTGCTCCGCTGACGCCGCTCTTGGCATCGATGATAATGCCGGTGGGTTCAATCAGCCCTTCCGCCAGCAGCGGTGCCAGTCCCAGAATCGACGTACTGGTATAACACCCGGGATTGGCCACCAGATCGGCACCCGGAATCTGATCCATGTAGATTTCCGGCAGCCCATAAACGGTGCTGCTCAGACGTGTGGGATCAGTGTGAACATGCCCATACCACTGTTCATAGATGCCCGGGTCACTCAGCCGATAATCCGCACTCAGATCAACCACTTTACAGCCGGCATCCAGCAGTTGAGGCACCGCTTCCATGCTCGCGGTGTGCGGTAACGCACAGAAGACAATATCCGCACGCCCGCCGACTTCTTCCGGACTCAGGTTCTCACAAACCAGATCAAACTGACCCGCCAGGCACGGGTGGATTTCGGCGATGTGTGGTCGGCCTTCCTGCCGAGTGGTGAGCGTCGTGACCTCCGCGGCGGGATGTCGAGCCAGTATTTTCAGCAGCTCAACAGCCGTATAGCCGGTGGCTCCGAGGATAGCGATGCGTGCCATTTCTGTTTTCACTCTCTTTGTGCGACAAAACCTGCCCGGTTCCCCCCGCATTCTAGAACAGCGCCCACCTGCCACAACTGCCCCCGTTTTTCTGCCCTGGAATTCGTCTAAACGAGATTTGCAGGGAATTCGCCAGTTTGCTTTTATTACGCGTGGTTTCCCGTCAGAATGCTCAGCCCTTCCGAGCACCGGACTGCCGGAAGCCTCTGATAACAGCGGGACAACGCCGAAGGTGCGTGTGTTCGTCCTCCACTTGTATTTCATCTTCAAGGCAAATCTCGAACATGGCCAACGTCGCTTCACTTGCGTCTGATGCTCTGACCGCCGGAAACGGCATTCTTCGACTCGCCCCGACCTGGGTTCCTCGCTCGTTTCTGCAGCCCGGACGCCGCCTGAAACTGCACCCCAACGATTATTACGCCCTGGGCATGAATCGCGGCGGCATCGATGAACGCTGGTTCGGTTCAACCACCGAAGCGGCCAACGAAAACCGCAATGAAGACGAAGGTCTGTCCTATTGTGTCCACAACGGTGAACGCTTTCTGCTGCGAGATGTCGTTGCCGAACTGAAGGATCAGATCATCGGCGACCATATCTGGAAGACGTTCCAGAAATGGCCGGTGTACTCAAAGTTCTTTGACAACATGGGCCCGATTCCTCACCACATGCACCAGAATGCGGAACAGGCGGCTCTGGTCGGCCAGGAAGGCAAGCCGGAAAGCTACTACTTTCCGCCGCAGATGAATCAGATCGGAAACAACTTTCCCTACACGTTCATGGGCCTGGAACCCGGCACCACCAAACAGGACGTGATTGACTGTCTGGACCGCTGGAACGACGGTGAAAACGGGCTGCTGGACCTGTCCAAGGCATATCGGCTGAAACCGGGCACCGGCTGGCTTATTCCCCCCTGCGTGCTGCACGCGCCGGGCTCTCTGGTCACCTACGAACCTCAATGGGGCAGCGACGTCTTCGCCATGTACCAGAATCTGGTGGAAGGTCGCGAAGTGCCGCGCAGCCTGCTCACCAAGGACTTCCCGGCCGAACACCACGATGACAACAAATACATCGTCGAAGCCCTGGACTGGGACAAGAACGTTGACCCGAACTTCAAGGACAACAACTATCTGGAACCGGTCGTCAGCGAAGAAGGCGAAGGCTGGTGCGACCGCTGGATCGTCTACGGCAAGGTAGACGGAAAGCAGCTGTTTACCGCCAAGGAACTCACTCTGCAGCCCGGCGCCAGGTGCACCATCAGTGACGGCGGTGCCTATTCGTGGATTACGGTTCAGGGCATGGGACGCATCGAAGACATGCACCTGCAGTCGCCGGTGATGATCCGCTTCGGAGAAATGACCGAAGACGAGGTCTTTGTCGTCGCCAGCCGGGCCGCTGAAGGAGTCACCTTCGAAAACACGGGCACCGAACCACTGGTCGGACTCCGGTACTTCGGCCCCGATGCTCAGCCGAATGCTCCGGAAATGGGGGCTTACAGGAAATGAGCAATGACCAATGACCAATGACCAATTTGGTCGACCGGGTGTTGGTGTCTTGTTCAGGAATGTTGACTGTTCGTTCAAACTGCAATGGCAGACCAGGGCCGCAAGCCGGAGTTTGATCTGGAAGAACGGACTGCCTCGTTTGGTGAGGCAGTCATTCGGTTCGTGATGCCAATTCGCTGGACGCCGGTCACCAAGCCACTGATCAGCCAGTTGGTCAGAGCCGCCACCAGCATCGGAGCCAATTACTGTGAAGCGGACGAATCGGGAACTCGCAAGGAATTTCGCTACAGAATCAGTTTGTCTCGCCGCGAAGCGAGAGAAACCAGATACTGGCTCAGGATGCTTGTTTCCGCGATACCGGAACTCGCGGACGACGCGCGAGTCCTCTGGAAAGAGGCAGATGAGCTGACTCGGATATTCGCCGCCATCCACAAGAACTCAAGGAATAAACCGTCGCAGTGATCTGATCGGCCCGCGGGCAACGATCACGAAAACAGCACCAAACGGTGTGACGAAGTGCACTCCGTGAGAATTGGTCATTTGACATTATTCATTGGTCATTCAACCATAACCGACTTCCATCATCATTAAGAAAGCAGCAATCTACATGTCCGCTCCAAAACTACATAACGCGATGTGGCCGGGTCTGGTTGGCAAGGGCACGGATGAGGGCCAGGAGCCGCCGATCGGCCTGAAAGAGATGCTGGAACTGACGGCTGCGGCCGAGGTGAACGGCCAGAAATTCGATGGCATCGATTACTTTCTGTTTCTGCCCCACACCAATCCGGAAGCCAGCGACGACGAACTGAAGCAGGTCGCGGACATGATTGCCGGGTACGGCTTCAATGTTGGCTCACTGGTGGCTCCGGTCTGGCCGGGAACCGTCGGCGACTCGGCCATGGGCGATGCCGAAGCACAAGGCAAGTTTCTGGACGCCGTCCGTATGGCCTGCCGGATCGCCGGTATCTTCAATGATCACGGTGTCCGCAAATACGGCGTCATCCGTATCGATTCGGCCGAATTCGGCGTTGAAAAGTGGCGAGAAGACGCCAAAGCCAACACGTCGAAGATTGCAGCGACCTTCAGGGAAGCCGCAAAGATCGCCGCCGACCATGGCGAACGTCTGGCCGCTGAAGGCGAAATCTGCTGGGCCGGAATGCACAGCTGGAAAGACATGCTGGACCTGCTGGAAGAAGTCGGTATGCCGGAAACCCTGGGCTTCCAGGCAGACCTCGCTCACACCTATCTGTATCTGCTGGGCTACAATGCTCCGGAACATGCTCTGGTTCAGCCGGGCTACAGCGACGAAGAATTCTACGCCGCTTACAAGACCATGACTGACAAGCTGCGGCCCTGGACGATTGACTTCCACGTCGCCCAGAACGACGGCGAAGTACACGGAGCCGGCTCGCATGACAAAACCGGCAAGCACTGTCCGGCGGACGACCCGAACGGCAAACTGGATATCGTAAAGTGCTCCAGCTACTGGCTGGACGGCGCCACAAATCGTGGCATGCAGCACATCTGCTGGGACGGCTGTATGTTCCCCAACGCCATGCTGGAAAACCCGTCCACCTGGAACACGATTCTGGACACGATGATCAAAGTTCGTGACTCGGGAAGCTGGACATAAAAAGAGCGGAAAGTCGACAGCGGAAAGCGGAAGGTGAGCCGTGCGGATGGCAGGGCTTCGAAATCGGACGAGCAGTTCGCGCTTCGCGTCGTACGGCTTTCCGCTTTCCGAATTCGGCTTTGCGGAATTCACACCACGACACTTTTGAAAGAAACTGACCTCATGCCCCAAAAACCACTCAACATCGGCCTCATCGGTTACGGCTTCATGGGCCGGACTCACAGCAACGGCTACAAGCGGGTCAACGATTTCTTTCCGGAACTGGAATATCGCCCGGTCCTGAAAGCCGTCTGCGGACGCACGGCCGAGAAAACTCAGGCCTTCGCTGATCAGTGGCAGTACGAAAGCATCGAAACGGACTGGCGGGCGCTGATCGCCCGCGACGACATCGATGCCGTCGACATCTGCACGCCCAATAATTCTCATGCTGAAATCGCCATCGCCGCCGCGGAAGCCGGCAAGATGATTCTGTGTGAAAAGCCGCTGGCGCTGAATCCGGAAGAAGGCGAACGGATGGTGCAGGCCGTGGAAAAGGCGGGCGTCGCCAACACCGTCTGGTACAACTATCGGCGGGTCCCGGCCGTCACCATGGCCAAACAGCTGATCGATGAAGGCCGGCTGGGCAAGATCTTCCACTACCGAGCCAACTTTCTGCAGGACTGGACGATTTCAGAAGACGTGCCTCAGGGAGGTGCCGCGCTGTGGCGACTGGACGTCAACGCCGCTGGTTCGGGTGTGACCGGCGACCTGCTGGCCCACTGTATAGATACCGCCATCTGGCTGAACGGATCAATTTCCGACGTCAGTGCCATGACCGAAACCTTTGTCAAGGAACGGATGCACACGGAAACCGGCAAGATGGAACCGGTCGGCATTGATGACGCCTGTGCGTTTCTGTGCCATTTCAAAAATGGTTCGCTGGGCCTGTTTGAAAGCTCACGCTACGCACGGGGCCACAAGGCACTGTATACGTTCGAAGTAAACGGAGAAAACGGATCACTGCGGTGGGACCTGCACGATCTGCATCGACTGGAGTGGTTTGATCACAACGACGAAGGACGCCTGCGAGGCTGGACGTCCATTCATGTCACCGACCATGGCGGCGATCATCCCTACATGGACAAATGGTGGGTGCCCGGTCTGCAGATCGGCTATGAGCATACCTTTGTTCACCAGGTGGCCGACTTCCTGAAAAGCCTGTCTGACGGGAAGCCCTGCAGCCCGACCTTCCGAGAAGCTCAGGAAACTCAGCAGATCTGTGACGCCGTCCTGGAAAGTGCTCGTACACGCCAGTGGACGGATGTGGGATAGCCTTTTGTCGAACCACAGTTATACTGTGTGAATAACGCATGAAGACGCGGCGGCTGGGATGAAATACGCCCAGCCGCCGCTGTTCTTATCCTTCGGACACAGTCGCTGCGAAACCGCGCGGATGGCTCGTGTCCGTTCTGTTTTTCAAAACACTCACCAACTGCAGAATCAAAGTCAGAGTCGAGGTTCTCTCATGGATCGCCAGCCAATCTCCAAAGAAGGTTACGACAAAATCCGCGCCGAAATTGCAGAACTGGAGGCCCAGAAACCCGCCGTGCTGGATCGCATCAAGACCGCGCGCGAAGAGGGCGACCTGAAGGAAAACGCGGAATACCATGCCGCCCGCGAAGCACTGGCCCACCTGGAACGCCAGATCGGAGCCAAACGCGTTACGCTGTCCAGCTGCCAGATCATGGACAAGTCAGACATGCCGAAAGGCGTGGTAGCCTACGGTTCCCGCGTCACAGTCAAGGACCTGTCCGATGGCATGGAAGAAGTCTACGAACTGGTCGGCCCGGGCGAAGAAGATTATGACGGCGACATCCTGAAGATCCTGACGTCCAGCCCGCTGGCCCAGTCTATGCTGGGCAAGAAGGCAGGAGATCAGTTTGAAGCCGCAATCCCGGCGGGCACGCTCAAGATGGAAGTCGTCAGCATCATCGACCCCTGACTCGAAGCGCGCCGCCGCCTCACCAATGCCCCGCTGCCGCCCGGTCCGTAGCTGGAACTTCCAGCCGCAGCCCGCCGGTTCCCGTACCTGGGGCTTCCAGCCGCAGCCCGCCACTCTTCCGTACCTGGAACCCCCAGCAATGGTAACAACCAGGGCGGGCATTGGTCATCATTCCGTGAGCCGCGACGCGTCAGCGGCCGGGCTCCGGGCGCGACGATTCCGTGGATTTCGAAGTCACACCGGGAAGCTACCCGGTGAACGGCCCGGTGCCTTACAGCACTCGGCTCACTCTTGAGTTCTCTGATAAACGACCGGTGTTGCCTCCCCGAATTTGTGGGTAACGACAAGGCTGGAAGCCGCAGCTACGGAAACGCAGCACGTCCGACAAATGGGGGGCACCGGTCCAGCCGCACCGCGGCACAGTATGCCGCGGCTGGAAGCCCCAGCTACGGGTAGGCTTCCGGCGGTCCCCGGTTAAAAAATCAGCTTCTGCGTCTGCAGCGTCACGTCGACTTCTCCGGGCTGATTCCGACGCAGAATTCCCAGCGTTACTGTATCGCCCGGAGCATACTGTTCCAGCACGGCCTTCAGTTCTTCAAGTGTGGTGACCGGAACGTCATCGATGCTGACCAGCTGATCGCCCAGAAAAACCCGATAGCCCTGCTGACGGATCTGTAACAACCCGATCCCGGCGGCCGGTCCGCGAGGATCAATCTGTTTGATGAACAGGCCGCGATTCACGAACTGCTCCGGCACTCCCAGCGCCGCGGCCTGCTCGGGTGACAGCACGCTGATCCCGAGCGCCGGCTTCGGTCGACCACCAGCCTCTTCCAGCACCAGGTCCACCGACGCAATGACACTCGACACCGGCACGGCAAACCCGAGGCCCGAATAAGCCCCCGTTGGAGACACAATGGCCGTGTTGACGCCGATCATCCGCCCCGCACTGTCCAGCAGCGGCCCGCCGGAATTTCCGGGATTGATGGCCGCATCCGTCTGAATCAGCCCGTCCAGAAAACCCCGTCCGTCTTCTGTGGCAACGCTGCGTTTCAGACCGCCGATCACGCCGGTCGACAGCGTCTGATCAAAACCGAACGGACTGCCTATGGCCAGCACATGCTGCCCCACCTGCAGATCATCAGACGTGCCCAGGCGAATCGGGACCAGGTGATCACTGAGCTCCCGAACCCTGAGAACGGCAATATCATGCTCGCGGACTCCGCCGATGATCTCGGCATCCACCACACTGTGGTCGGCGTACTGAACTTCCAGCAGTGACTTGCTGTTGCGAAGAGCATCTTCCACCACGTGCAGATTGGTGACGATATGTCCCTGCTGGTCCCAGACGAAACCGGTCCCGGAAGACAGTTCGCGGTTCTCCAGATCCCCTGACAGCAGCAGCTGGTACCCTCGCGTCCGAATAAAGACAACCGACGGAGATGACTGTCGGAAGACAGAAATTGTGGCCTGCTCGCTTCTTCCCAGCTGTTCCTTCGGAGCGATTTCACGCGGCGTGTATTCTGACGAACCACGAGACGACTGGACCGCCCGGCCGCTCCATGCCTGAAACGCCAGCACCAGCGACAGCACACCGAGGATCAGGACCAGCAACATATTCGTTGACAGCGCTGAAGTCGGTGGACGCGGAGAATCGTCGCGGTGGTCTGTCATGGCCGTCCATTCGTGTCTGCCGTATCGGTGATCAGAACGGCGAGCCATGGCTGCTCACACAGCAGCCTGTCGCTGTCACCGCGGCAACCGGATCCGGATCCGCTCGGTCCGGACCGTCTATACCAGTTCCGACAGTTTATCCTGTATTTCTCCGAAGGCGCTGGCCAGTCGCTGCTGAACTTTCTCGGGCTGTTGTTCCCAGGATTTCAGCACATTTCCGGTCAGACTCTTGTTCAGCCGTTCCAGAAGAGAAACAGTGCGTTTCCAGACCTGGTCGGGGGTCGGCTCCGGACGTTCCAGCACCGCCACTTCGCGTTCCTGTTCACCGGGAGCAGGTGCCGCCGCTCCACTGCGAAACGGAGCGTATTCGCCGGCTTCCCTGGCAGCCGCGGACATCGTCTCCGGCGTACTGCCTTCGAACTCCATCCCGGCCCGAGGTCCCTGACCGGGCGGCACAAAGGCGGCCGGATCCTGCACAGTGCTTAACGGCAGATCGCTGGTGTCCATGACCAGGGGAGCCGCCCATTCAGAATAGGCCTCTTCCGGTTCAGCAAACAGATCTTCGCCGTTCTGAGCACGCCTCCAGGCACGCATTTCGGCCACAGTGGCTTCGTTTTCGTCAGCCCAGTTCAGACATTTTGTGGCGTCTTCCCAGTTCAGAGCGACGTAGAAGAACGACCATTTCAGATTGGAAAAGTTTTCGTAGCTGTTGCCGAAGGCTTCCCAGACGCGGCGACGCTGATAAATCTGGTCACCGCTCAGCCCGACCATCTGGCCGAAATCCGCGTCCGTGCGGCCTCGAGCATATTTTTTGGTCCACCGGGCCGCACATTCGCCAACCACCCAGTTGCACTGGCTGACCGCGTCGCGAGCCACGGAAATAAGTTGATCTTCTGATTCAGATTCCACTTTGGACTCCGTAATAACAATGTGAAGAGAGCTTGCGCCGTCCGTGGCGGACATAATGGTGAGAGAACTGCGTGCGGACGCGGCAGAACAAAAAACCGGGCGGCCGGAACCGGTTCCGAAATCCAGGGCTGCCCACCATCGAGGTCGTTTCATCGGCCGCTGGCCGACACGGGAAGCAGTTTCCGTCCGGTTTTTCCATGCTATCCACAGCAAACCAGGTGATCTACCATAGGCTGGACGAACCTGAAAAATCAGCCGGTGTCCGTCTCCAGGTGGTCGGAATGGGCAATTGATAAGGCTGCCGAATCGAATTCCGGTTTTTTGACTGCAGCACGCTGGATGGATTGCCGATACGTTTCCTATAATCTTTGCGTCTGGTGTGATCGGCAGCCTTTGCCGTAATTACCAGAACCGTCCTATGGAATTGGTGACGTCGATTTATTGGCGCGGTGGCCAAGTGGCTAAGGCACTGGATTGCAAATCCAGCACGCGCGGGTTCGAATCCCGCCCGCGCCTCTTTAAAACCCGGCATTCTTGCCGGGTTTTTTCATGCGCGGTGCGTCGGCCGGTTCCGTGGTGCCACGGAAAGGGACAGGCACAATCCGGGCGACACCAAACGTAACTGGGGATTCCAGCCGCAGTTCATGCCAGGTTTCAAGTCCCGGGTGCAGTCGGGTTTGTGATGTGATAGTCCCCGTCACTCTAGCAGTGCCGTCACTCTACCTACCAGCACTCTACCTACCAGTGCCACCCATTCATCATTGACAGCCACGGCCCAGTACCTACCAGTGCCACCCATTTATCATTGACAGCCACGACCGGTTTGGTATTCTGATGCCGGGCGTGAATTTCACTTCCTGTCAGGGAGCAGCATCATGGGGCGTGTGAGTCGGGCGGAGACTTGTCCGGATGATGAAATCAACGTGGTGCACTGCATCAATCGCTGTGTGCGACGCGGATTCCTGTGTGGCACCGATCCCTTCACGGGACAGAACTACGAACATCGGCGCGAATGGATTCGTCACCGGTTTGAGTTCCTGGCAGGAGTGATGGGTATCGAGGTGCTCGGGTTTGCCATCCTGCACAACCACTTTCATGTGGTGCTCAGGAACCGCCCGGACGTGGTCGAAGACTGGTCCGATGACGACGTGGCTCTGCGCTGGTGGCAGCTGTGTCCGGGACGCCGCGACGAAGACGGGGCGGCGGCCGAGCCCACCGAG
>JAVKCM010000214.1:0-99065 GCA_040222735.1 Fuerstiella sp.
GGGAGACCCGCTCACAACTGGGTCCCGCTCGGCAGGAAGGACCTACTGCAGGAAGGACCTACTGCAGGAAGGACCTACTGCAGGAAGGACCTACTGCAGGAAGGACCTACTGTAGGTGCCGCCTGCCGGGCGGCACTTCGCGGCGAAGCCGCGACTGTGGTGCGTTCAGCGCTGCCAACCCGGTCCGCTTGTGCCACAAACAACGCGTCCAGCCCGCTGCAGAACAAGGCCCGTCTCTGTTCTGCTTCGCGGCGAGGGACGTCGACTTAATTATTGCACATTCCTCGGTCCCGGGCTCCGCCGGGGGACACATCTCTGAGAAGCTCGGGATGTCAATGAAATTACTGTGGGATCTGAATTGGAAATGGCATTCTGGCTCGCCCGTGTTCGACGTCCCATGTGAATCCAGTTGCCAACTCGGGAGAGCGGCTGGGGTTGGCCTGATGCACAGAGCAGAAGATGGTGCGATTCGGTTGGTGGCGAAAAAGTTGATTCAGTGCGCTGCAAGGCGTGATGCCTGTGTTTAGCCCGGTGGGCGTCAGCACTTAACCGTCGGTGCAAGCCGACGGTTATTGGCGACCCAGGATTCACCAGCCCCGACGGGGCGACAGCAAATTCATTGACGGCAGCCGCTGTCGCCCCATTCGGGGCTGGCAGGTCGTTGTTGTCCGTTTCCGTCGGCTCACGCCGACGGCTAAGTGCTGCGGCCCCGTGGGGGCCAATCCCAAATTCACAATTCGAATTCCGAATTTGCGATCTGTGCATCAGACCACACTCATGCCGGGCCCTCCCCCGAAAATCCGAATCGGATCGAACCGCGACTCAAGTTGTCTGGTCGGGATCTTCGAGAACAGGAGCCCGTGAAACCCTGGCAATTGCGTCCGTAATTAAATCGAGGTCCCCACCGACGGTGCTCGTACGCGTTATCGCCTGCGTCAGGAGATCGGCGGAGAGCAGTGCTGAGTCTGGCTCGCTGACACTGCTTTTTTTATGGTCAGGTGAAGAGCAGCATCACCAGCGCGGTGATCGCCATCAGCAGCAGCGGGGCGATGAACCAGACGGGCCACGGCTTTCGGTGGGACGACTTTCTTTTTGCGGCGCGCAGGTGGTCGGCTGGCTGAGGGGCTTTGTACGGGTTACTGTCCATCAGTGTCGGCCTTCAGCATTCGGTATGCATCAGCCCGAATCGGGACGACGTCGACGCAATCAGCAGGCCCACTCCGGGCAGCAGAATCAGAGGAGTGAGCCAGAATTCAGTGGTACTCATGAGCTGACCTTTGGCAAGAGCCGGTATTGGGCTCAGGGTATCGGTGGCGGACGCCGGATACCACCCCGGTCCCGGTTGTTGAAAGACAGGCAGCGGGGCAGCTGGTTGTGGGGAAGAAGTCTGCCGGGCGAGGTTGGAGGGTTTCTGCGGCAGCCGAGGGGCAGACGTCGCGGTATCAGTCGGGTACCGTCATCATTCTGGACAAAGACTGCTGGATCTTCACCAGCAGACGCCCGACGGTGCGTTCGGTGCAGTTGAGCTGTTCGGCGATTTCGGCGTGAGAATACCCTTCCATCTTCAGTCTGATCAGACGACCTTCAGCTTCACCCAGGGTTTCGATCAGAACGGCCAGTTCGTCGGCGAAGGCAACGGCTTCTTCGGGTGAGATGCTGTGATCCGGAGTGGCTGCGGTCTCGGCGTTGACATCACTCGCATCGCGGAGCGAGCCGCGTTTGCGGGCCGACTGAAACCTCGCGTGCAGTCGCACCTTGTTCAGTGTGATGGCGCACAGCAGCCGCCACAGGCTTTCACGATCCGGCAGCGTGAACTGCCCGCTGTGAGCGCGGCGAAAGAAGGTGCGGCAGACTGACTGAAACACGTCATCGGCGCCGATACGTCGCTGCAGCCCGGGAGACATCCTGTCGGACGCGATACGTTCCAGCGCGGGCTGAAAGGCCGTCACGAATTCGGCCACCACGGTTTCGTCGCCGTCCACCAGTCGCTGCAGCCATTCGGCCGAATCAGATTCGTCGTGGCTCATGAACGTACCCCGGAAAAGTCAGCACCGACGCCGTGGTCTGGTGTCACCCTGTCGACCCCGACGCCCCGACGCCGAATTCGTAGAATTCGTAGAATTCGTAGAATGGGCCTGAATCAGTGTCCCGCATTCGATCTGCCTGCCGTGATGTCTGGTGCACCGCTGCCACAGAGCCTAATAGCGGCGACCGATCTGAACCAGTACTTCCGCGTCAAAAAAACGATTATCGCCGGTTCGCAGCGGAAACACACCGGCCACGCGGAGGGTCTGATGACGGCCGAATTCGGTATGCAGGCCGGTGGTGATGTACGCTGCCGTGAAATCATTCGCCGCCGAAGACAGCAGAAAGTCAACCGGACCGCCAATGGTCGGGACATTTCCGGTCAGCGGATCCGAAGACGATGTGGTCGACGTCAGGTGGAATTCCACGATGGCCGCCACGCCGGTCAGTCCTGTTTCTGCTTCGGACCTGGCCAGCCAGATTCCGGCTGAAGTGTCCCAGTGGAGCAGCGTCTGTTGAGTGATCTCGCCCACCCCGACGGGAGGAGCCGGAATCATGAGATCGCTGATTTCCAGTGGCTGTCCGGTCAGGTCAATATCGACCTGCAGAAACGAGTGCACAAAGGCCTCGCCGTTGTCCAGCGTGATGGCCAGGAACGGCTGTAGAAACAGTGACTCGTTCTTCACATTAAACAGCGTCGTTCCCGACAGCGCCGCGGCGTCTGCCCCGGTTGGAAATTCGATGCCCAGACCGCAGGAAACGATCAGGTCTTCGCTGTTGACCAGCAGCTGCTTGCCGATCAGCGACAGATTGCCGGCCGTGCCGCTATCCGACCTGAAGCGGCCGGCCGGTCCGAGCACAGCCACACCGCCATCCAGATCAGGATAATTCGTGAGCGGCAGACGCAGTTCAACTGACGCGTCGCCTTCAAACAACGTACGTTCGGCACCCAGGGTAAACCGATCGACGGACGCCGACTGAAACAGTCCCTGGCCGAGGCCCGGTGAGACAATCTGTCGGTCGAGCGCGTTGTGGAAATGGTTGTAGTTGGCGTAAAACCGATCCACGGGCAGCGCCTTGTTGTGTTCGCCGATCTTGCTGCGAGCAGCTCCGCCGGCAACGGCCAGCGGTGTGTTGACGGCAAGGCCGTTGACCAGGTTCAGCGGCTGCAGTGTCAGCTGCATGGATGGCAGAAAGCTGTCACCCAACATGTCAGGAGCCTGAGCCAGCCGGCGTCGTCGGGGCGTCATTGGTGCTCGGGTCAGAATCCGCTGCGGCGGTCCGGCTGCAGCGGTGGTATTGGCCGAGGACGGGGATGTCACGGGCATCCGGGGTGTCGCCGCGGCAAACGGAAGTCGGCCGAATGCGGGCGAACGAAAGCCGCGGAACTGCACCAGTTCGATCTCAGAAAGGCCCGCGTCGGAAACCGTTTCATCGGCCTGCTGCACAGCCGGGGGCTCAGCGGCCGGCGCAAAACCCCGGTCGTCAGCGTTAAGGTCTGCGGACGCCGTCGCTGAGATCGTGAGTATGACGGCCAGAGCGGCAGCAATGAAGTCCTGGCGTGACATGTTGCGTCCCTGCAGTTTGCCCAATCGGAACATCTTCTCCGATCGTCAGAATTTTCCGGTCAATGGCATCTGTCAACACCGTTACCAGTGTGTTCTATCGGTGCCGTTCCGGTTTGTTATTCCGGCTCATTGTTGAGCTCAGTGGTGACCTGCTGAAGAAGATCGGCGAATTCCGGATCTGCGGCAGTCTGTGCCAGTCTTTGCTGCAGAAGCTGCCTTGCCTGCCTGAGTCGTTCCGGGGCGTCCGCTCGTGCGAGCTGAGCGGCAGCGAGCGCAAGTTCGGCCGTGGCCACGGCCAGCACCCGTGCGCGCTGGCGTTGCGAGGCCTGTTGCTGGTCCGGACGCTGGTTGTGGTCCGGTTCTTCGTCCGGGGTTTCGTCTGCATGAAGCACCGTGACAACGGCATCGAACTGCCCGAATGCCAGATCCGATCTGTATGCTTCGTTGTACAGGCGACCGGCCAGCAGTCTTAGCTGGGCCCATTCTCCGATCAGAGCGGGGACGGCCGGATTCTGTGCGATCAGACTTTCCATGTCGGCCGCTGCTGCTTCCGCGGCACCGGCAGCCTGAGTCGGGTCGACAGTGGCTTCTGCCAGCAGTTGCCGGCACAGAATCAGACGCCGACGATCGCTGTAGCTGTCCGGTTCCTCTGTCAGCAACTGTTGAAACAGGTGAATGGCTGAGTTCAGCGGGTCGAGAATATCGGACTGCAGGCTGGTCTGCTGCGAATCCAGGGCGGCATTGGCCGTGTTGTACAGCGCCATGCCCAGATCCCGCTGCAGCCGTCGTGTGGTCTCGATGTCTGTTGTGCCTTCCGTCAGCACGGATCGCTGCAGTGCGACAGCCTCTTCGAAAAGATCCAGTGCACCGGGGACATCGTCAAGGTTCCGCTGCACGGCTCCGAGATTCATGATGGTGTTAGCCCGCAGGCGTCTGAGTTCCGGATCTGTCGGAACTTCGCGGACAAGTTCATCGCGCAGCGTTCCGGCGTGGCGCAGAAAGTCGGCGGCATCGTCCCAGCGCTGTTGTGAGATGCTGAATGCGCCAAGAGCATTCCATGTGGTTGAGAGCGACGTACGCCGAGCGACGCTGGGGTTTTCTGTGACCAGTTGTCGCTGGATCTTCAGTGCCTGCAGGAAGGCGGTCTCTGCTTTGTCGGGGTGCCCCAGTTCTTTTTCAATGCGGCCGATGCGATACCAGACCTCGCCCATTTCCTCCTGCAGCGCAGGGCTGTTGCGTCCGGATTCTACAAATCGCCGGAAGTAACCCAGGGTACGTTCATGCAGGCGACGCCGCAGTGGCTGCAATCCCGGTCGGTCCAGCAGCACGGTTTCGCTGACGTCGGTAAACAGATCTCTGACGGTCTGTCGTGCCATCAGATGACTGCTGTCCGATTCGAGCAGCGCGACGGTGGCCGTCCGGTAGCCGATCCACAGCCCGATGACTGCCGTCAGAATGCCGGCCAGGGCCAGAGCAGCGAGTCCGGCGGGCAGAGGATTCCTGCGGCACCAGCGAACTACGTGTTCCAGTCGGCTGACCGGTCGGGCGGTGATCGGGCAACCGCTCAGATACAGAGACAGGTCGTGTGTCAGATCGGTGACAGTGGCGTATCGCTGCGCAGGATTCTTCTGCAGACACTTTATGCACATCGTGTCCATGTCGCGATCCACTTCCGGATTCAGCTTGCGCGGTGACGCGGGTTCGTAATCCAGCACGTGGCGGAGTGTGTCCATGGCAGAGGCGGCCTGAAAAGGCGGGCGCCCCGTGAGCATGTGATACAGCGTGGCGCCGATGGACCAGATGTCCGCCGGTGGTCCGACGCCGGCGGAATTCCGGATCTGTTCCGGCGACATGTAGGCCGGCGTGCCCAGAATATCATCAGCGCCTGTGCGTTCTGAATCGTCAACTTCCAGTTTGGCCAGCCCAAAGTCGCCGACCAGTACTCGACCGCTGGTACGCTGCAGAAAGACATTCTGAGGTTTCAGGTCGCGATGCAGAATTCCCCGCTGATGAGCGGCCTCGACAGCCCGGGCCATCTGCTGAGTGATCTGGGCTGCTTCCTGTCCGCTGAGCGGTCCGTCGGCGAGGCGTTCGGAGAGAGTTTCGCCGTCCACGAACTGCATGGAAAACCATGGCTGGTCCGGATTGCTGGTATTGACCTCGAAAATGCCCACCACGTTCGGATGATCCAGCCGTGCTGTGGCCTGAGCTTCCACCTGAAATCGTTCCAGCACCTGTCGGCGATGTTCCGGGTCGGCCTGCGCCAGACGATCGGCCCGGATCAGTTTCAACGCGACAATTCTGTCTGCGGCCAGCTGGCGAGCCCGATACACGACACCCATGCCGCCGGCACCGACACGATCAAGCAGTTCATAACCGTCGATTTCGAGTGGCGTCGGCGACTGTTCGGTGTCCGTTGTCGATTCGTACAGGCCGTCGGCGGTCTGCAGTTGCTCGGCGTCCAGCAGGCGGCTGACATTCACCCGGGGAAAACGTTTCTGGTAGTCGGTCCTTGCGGGCCGGTCTCCCAGCCGACGGCGGATCAGAAACTCCTGACGAATCAGACGTTCCTGGCGGGCGGTTTCCACCATGTCCGGAAACTGCTGCAGATAATCTTCGACAAACGTCGGGCTCATCGACAACGTATCGTGCTGAGTCAGCAGTGTCGTGCCGCAGCGGGCGCGCGCGACCGCTTTCCATTCCAGTTCCATCCGGATACAGATCAGTTCTTCCAGCGTCGGCCGATATCTTCTGTCGGACGGGTCGGGCAGGCAGTCCGCGATTTCCTTCCGCGAACCGGACAGCCAGGCCAGTTCGAATTCTTCGCGACAGGCTTCGTCGATCAGATCGGCGTCGCTGTTCAGATCCGGCTGGTCAGCAGTCATGAAACCTGTTCCGGTCAGTGCCAGAGACCTGCGAGGCGTTCCTGAGTGGCAGACAGGGCGCGCACCGCTGGAATCAGGGCGGAATCCTGTCCCCGCACAGCGTGTACGACCGTCAGACCGGCCTCACCCAGAATATTGCCGGCGCGCAGAATCAGAGCCGCTTCGGCGCAGGGCTTCAGCGTACTTTCACCGTCGTCGGAATAAAGATGAACCGGAAGACCGGAGAGTTCCGGCGACCATGCTGAGGACAGTTGCCAGCCGCCGCGGCTGAAGCTGTCGCCCAGCAGCGTGGCGGCGGCAAAGGCCGCATTGATCCAGAGGTAGTCTGAGTGAATTCTGCCGTCCGGTATTTCCTCAAAGTGAAACGCTTCAATTGGGTCGGTTTCTTCGCCGTATGGGCGACGCCCGAGAATGCGCGGGAGCGCCAGAGCCACACTGGCGGCGGCGGGCAGATTTCTGAGAACCTGCCAGCGTTCTGCCGAATCTTCGTCCGGCCGGCCCCAGTCGTCCGGATCAGGAGTCGCCGACAGATCGTCACATCCGACAATCGTCGGCGAACCCCCGGCAACGAAGACCGTGCCGGCGGCGGCATGCACCCTGGCGATCCTCGCCAGCAGTGTCACGCTGTCTGCCGCGGCGTCAAACGTGTAGTTGCCGACGACGACCGTCCAGGGGGCGGCCCCCATTATGCTGGTTTCGTCGACCAGCAGTTTATAAAGTCCGGACTGCTGCAGATTATCAGAACCGGTCAGGTCCTGTTCCAGCTGTTTCCGGGGAACGTGCAGGACGCTGATCTGCAGGCTGGCGTCGGTTTCAAGCCGCCGGATCAGCATTTTCAGTCCCAGCCAGGCCGCCTCAAGCTGCTGGAACTGCGGATGGTGCAGCAGCCGGCGCATGGTTCCGGCAATCGCCTCGTCGACACCGCTGATGAACTCGGCCTGTCGCGGGTCTGCCTTGTCAATCACATAAGGAGCGACGATCCGGCGGACCAGATCATCAATATTCACCTGGCCTTCAGCAATCTGCTGAACCATCGGTTTTGAGCTCACCTGAGTCTGCTCAACAGCCTGACTCAGCAGATCCTGCGCGCTGACGGGCGGTTCCTGAGACGACACCTGCTGCGGGGCCGGCTGCTGCGGTGTTGCTGTCTGCGGTGAGACATCGTCGGCCGGCTGGCGCGTGTCAACAATGGCTGCTGATTCGTCGGCGAATGTGGCGTCATTTTCCAGTCGCTGTCGCCTGGTGCGCAGGGCGTCGAACAATTCAACCTGTTCGTACAGCCGATCCGGATGAAAGTCGTCCATTTCCTGCAGTCGCAGTGTCGTTTCCGGCAGGTCAGCCCGAGCGGACAGGGTGACCTGAACTTTCAGCCGCGCGAATACTTCCTCCAGATTGTCACGATCGACGGTGACTGGTTTGTGCCAGGCCCTGGCTCCCCCGAAATCGCCCATCACAAGAATGCGAAACGGTCCGGAGGCTGATGGAATATGGGCCCGTTGATCGGGCAGTGGCTGGCCAAACGTGGTGGATATTCGCATGCATTCCGGCTTTCTGTCTGACGGTCATGGTCATCGGGCATGGTCGACTTAGACTGATCAGGATACCGGGATGCGGACACTTTCGAAAGACTGCCGTCAGTGACCGTTCGGGAGGCCAAGGCTTTTCAGCACATCATCCAGATCACCGCGGGAGGTCGGAGAGCTGATGACGACGTCCGGGCGCAGGTGATCGGGCATCGTGTGCAACGTGGCCTGCTGTGCCGCTGTGACTGAGACAGCGACCGGAGTCCGCGGAGAACTGCGTTTGACCGTCTGTGCGATTTCGAGTCCTGAGGTCGGACGCAGTGACGAATCCGCGATCACCAGATCATAGTTCGACGTGTAGAAGCGACTCAGCCCTTCATCGCCGCTGGCGACGGTATCCACTGACAAGCCGTTCGCCTGCAGCTGCCGGCGGATCATGGCCCCTTCTTCATTGTCGAGGCTGATCTGAAGCACGCGTACGGTACCGGCGACGGCTGGTGCGACGGCAGTACTTGCTGTACCGGCGTCGGTCCTGGTCGCCGTGCCGGCATCGGTCGCCGTGCCGGCATCGGTTGCTGCGTCGGCCCTGGTCGCCCTGCCCGCTTCGGTGCCGCTGCCGCTGCCACTGCTGCCGCTGCCAATATCGGTGGGGGCGACATCCGGGGCAGCTGCCTGCTTTGACGGCGTCAAAGGTATTCGGATGGTGAACGTGACTCCCTGCGGCTGAGCGAATGTCGCGTAGATGGTGCCCTGATGCTGTTCCACGATCCGGCGGCAGACAGACAGTCCGATGCCGGAGCCGCCGGAGCGGCCGGTGACGTAAGGATCAAAACAGTGTTCCATCAGTTCCGGCGACATGCCCTGGCCGGTGTCTGAGACGCGAATGATGGCGTGACTGTCGTCGTGAGTCAGGCTCAGCGTGATGGTGCCGCCGTCCTGTATGGCTTCGATGGCGTTCAGCACAAGGTTGGTCAGCACCTGAGTGAGTTCGATTTCATTGCCGAGGACCTGTCTGACGTTTTCGATTTCCAGCGCGAAGCGGATATCGTCACCGGATTGTCGTGTGAGAAACCACCAGCGCGACTTTGTCAGATCCGGAATCCGGCGGATCAGAGCGCTCAGGTCGACAGGCCGCAGGTGGCCGGCTTCGCCGTGGTGGTGATACTGCTTCAGGTTGCTCAGCACCTGCAGTGTATATTCGATGGACGCATCCAGATGGGCTGTCAGAGGCTGTGTTTCCGGAGGCATGTTTTCCATTGACCGCAGAAATCTGACCAGGCTGAAAACCGGCGTCAGGGCGTTGCTGAGGTCATGAACCACACCGGCCGCGATTTCTCCCAGCGCTGCGAAGCGTTCCTGGTCCAGCAGTCTCTGTTCCGCCTGCTGCAGGCGGTAGAATGTCTGCTGCAGTTCAAGACTGGCGTCCCGGAGTTCATCATCGAATCGAGCCAGCTGTTCGGCTGCCCGCTGCTGTCCCGTGACATCTCGCTGCAGCGCAATAAAGTGAGTGGTGTTGCCGTCGGAATCCCGCAGGTGACTGATGATCCATTCGAGTTCGAAGGGTGTCCCGTCGCGCCGATAATTGATGGCCCGGCCGACGAAATCCTGCCCCTGAGTCAGTGTTTGTCGCAGTCTGTCCAGGACCTTGCGATCCGTTTTGGCTCCCTGCAGAATTCTGGGTGTCTTTCCCAGCAGTTCAGAGACCGAGTATCCGGTCATTCTGGTAAACGCGGAGTTGGCATACAGAATCTGAGGTCCGGGCAGGTCCAGTTCGGCGGTTGTGACAAGGACGGAGTATTCCGCATAGGCTGATGCCAGTTCCAGTAGATCCTGGCGGATGAAGCGAAGTCCTCGTGTCATGCCGGTCCCTGCTGACGGACAGATCTGTGCTGAGAAGACGAAGGGGCATTATAGTCCGTTCCGGTGAATGAGTCCAATCATATCCGTACGAATGGTGGCGGCAATCACCCGGGTGTGAGAACATCTTCGGCCATGTCTGTTCAGTTTACCATTTGTACACGTTGAGTATGATCGCCGGTCACACCCGACTGACGCGCCGGTGGCCGGCCGTGTTTCCAACGCTTCATTCATTTGCAGGGACCTGAGTTCGATGAACGCGACAACAGCCGTGGCAGACTTTCGAAAGTCGGCGGTGACGTATCTACTGCTGTCCATGGTGTCCGTGCTGTTGCTGACCAGCGCTGCGGCCGGCGGTTCGGCCGATGCCGCAGAGCCGCCTCTGGATCTGGGTGACCAGCATGCATCAACGCCGGGAGCGCCCAACTATGCCAACGCAGCGGTGACTCTGCCGGATGGTACGCTGGAATCTTTTTACCGCCGGGCGGCGGACGGTCATGTGTCCATTTTTGTGATGCGATCGACAGACAGCGGTCGCAGCTGGACCACACCCGCGGTCCTGGTGCACTTAAGCATTGATTCGTGGGGTGGACCGATGCCGCTGCTGGATCGGGACGGTGAGCTGCACTTCGTGATTCCCAGAGTGCGCGGTGACGGACGCCGCCCCGGCGTGGATCGGTTTATCGACCTGTATCATCTTCGTTCCTTCGATGGTCGGACCCGGTTCAGTGAGCCGAAGCGAATTTATGAAGGGTACTGCGGTGCTCTGCAGGGCGTCTTTCAGTTGTCCAGCGGACGCATTGTCGCTCCGTTTGCCGACTGGCTGCCGGGCGTTCCCACAAAACCGCCGACCGGGCCCAGCGTCACCACGTGCGTGTATTCCGACGATGCCGGGCAGACATGGCACCGCTCACCGGCCGCGTTGACGGCTCCGTGTCACGACGGTTATAACGGCGGAAACTACGGTGCCTGTGAACCGACGATCATCGAACTTCAGGACGGCCGGGTGTGGATGCTGATCCGGACGCAGGACGGTTTTCTGTATGAATCATTCTCACCGGATGGCGTGCACTGGAGCGATGCCCGGCGTTCCCGGTTCTATTCGTCGAACTCACCGGCGTTTCCCGTACGGTTGCCCGACGGTCGTCTTGTTGTATTCTGGAACAACTGTCAGATGCCGCCACGCGTCGGTAATGATGGCGTATATGGCGGACGCGATGCTCTGCATGCGGCGATCAGCAGCGACGAAGGACAAACCTGGCGCGGCTTTCGCGAAGTGTATCGCGATGCCACACGGAACGGGTCACCTCCGAAGGACGGCGATCGAGGCACAGCCTATCCGCACGCCACGGTCACCAGCGACGGAAAGATTCTGCTGGTTTCCGGACAGGGGACGAATCGACGACGTCGCTTTCTGATCGATCCGGACTGGTTGCTGGAAACATCTCAGACGGAAGATTTTCAGACCCTGGACGCATGGCATGTGTTTACCGGATTCGGACCCGCACAGCGCTGGTGGCGCGATCGCTTTCAGGGCCCGCAGCTGATTTCTCATCCGTCTGATCCCGACCGTCAGGTACTGCATATTCGCCGGTCCGATGAACGTGCCGCGGATGGGGCCGTCTGGAATTTTCCTGCCGGGCGGGCCGGTGAACTGGTGCTGCGCCTTCGGATCGGTGCCGGCTTTGGCGGCGCTCGGATCAGTCTGACGGACCGTATGTTCGAACCCTGTGACGATCAGGCCGATGAACTGGCTGCCGTCTCGCTGCTGCTGGAAGACGGTGGTGCCCTGGCGCCGGACCGCTGGCATGACCTGCGGCTGACGTGGAAGGATGATCTTTGTGATGTTGCTGTGGACGGACAGCCGCTGACGAAGCTTCGTTTTCGTCACCCGGCCCCGGATGGGCTCAGCTATCTGCGGCTCAGATCCACCGCCGGCAGGCCGGATCCGATCGGCTTTCTGGTGGAATCTGTTCGAGTAACGATCAGATAATGTTGTGAACGCGGCATGAGCTTCGTGGATGCAGTCTGTCCGGTGACTTCCAAAAGGCCGAAACCCAGCGGTTTTTGCCGGGAAGGCATAAGAACAGAGGCGATTCCGTCGTTCGGCCTCAGGATTCCCGGAGTTCGCCAGGAAAACAGACTCTGATCCGAACTACAATCCGACCATTGATAGATCGGGCAGATTATGAAGCATCGTCATCTGATTGTGGGAATTGTGTTCTGGCTGGCCGCGGCTGCGACCGGCTGGTTTGTACTGCGCAGCGAACTTGTCGCTCAGTCCAGCAGCGTGTCGGTCATGACGGGCTCAGTTTCGCAGTGGCTGGCGGGACGACAGCAGGCACTTCCGACGCGCAGTGATCAATGGCTGCAGGTGGCACTTGATGATCCGATATTCCTTGAATCAGACGACGGGACGTATCGACAGGTCGGTCTGGTCGTCAACATTGATGGAAAGTATGTGCGTGACCCGCGCCCGACAAAAAAATTCGAAGTAGTGATCTACGACGACGCGCTGGATGCCTTTCCGGACGGGTTTCAGCTCGAATACCACACCACGCCGATGTCACTGGACTGGGTGGTTCGCACGATGATACCCCGGGACCGACAAAAAGAGATTGCCGCGTTCATTGCCGCTGAATGGCGACGACATCAGCAGGAAGTCATGGCTGAACTTCGGCCGGTCGTCAGAGACGGAGTCCGAACCGCGCTGCAGGCGGTTGAGGCGGAGCTGCCGGAGATTCTGAAGAACCATCGCGAAGATTTTCAGGCATTGGGCGACCGTTATGAAACTGAGATTCTGAAGGCTGAACTGCTGCCACTGGTCAGGGAAGAGATCCTGCCGATTGTTGAAGAGGAAGCTCTGCCGGTGGCGGAAGAAGTCGGACGCACGCTCTGGAATCGAGTTTCTCTCTGGTCGTTTGCGTGGCGCGCGTTGTACGACAGATCACCGCTGCCCAGACGAGACGCTGTGAAGGTGGAATTCCAGCGATTTGTGGATGAAGAGGCTCTGCCGGAACTGCGTTCGCGGTCCGATCAGTTTATTGAAGTGACCGAGACGATCGTGAAGCGGTCGATGGAAAATCCGCGGGTGAAGGAAATCCTGAAACGCAGTCTGAAGCGAGTCGCGGAGGATCCGGAACTGCACCGGCTGGTCTGGTCCGTCGTTCGCGAAGCAGTGGTTGAAAATCAAACACTGCGGATGGAACTGGAATCGTACATGCAGGAACAGCAGACCCGCGCGGCGATGAAACTGGCCGGCGAACGTATGGAACCGATGGTGCGTGAGATCGGTGACATGATCTTTGGCACTCGGGAAAAAGGAATCACGCCCGAATTTTCACGTATCCTGCGTTCGCAGATTCTGAAGAAGGATCGCCGCTGGTTCGTGATGCGGCCGGATGGCATGACAAAGGACGGGATAACAAAGCACAGGACAACGGACGGCAATGCGGTGACGGGCCCGTCTTTCGGTCAGGTACGGGCGATCATGGCGTCAGAGCCGATGACGTATCCACTGGGGTTCGGCGGTCACGACCAGAGTCCTCTGACTCCGGTTGTGGAATGACGGAGCACCGTATGAACTCGAACGCATCAGGCAAAGATCCCGCGGCCGACACGGACAGCGCCCGAGCGGCGTCCGACATGCCCGCGGGCGTGCCGGAAGCGAGCGTGCCGGAAGCGGGCGTGCCCGCAACCGTGCCGGAGTCGGACGGAGCAGCAGGAACCGTCGGAACGGCTGCGACAGCCGGAACCGCCATTACGCTCAGAAACTTCGGCCTTGCGGCGGGCGGCAAGTGGCTGTTGCGTGATGCTGAGGCGAGTTTTCCGGCGGGGCAGCTGACCCTGATTCTGGGCTGCAGCGGCGTCGGCAAGTCTTTACTGCTGAGGATTCTGGCCGGTCTGATCGATGCCCGTCATGCGGCCATTCGATATTCGGGTGAGATCCGGTTTGGTGACGATCCGGCGACGGCCGGATCTCGCAATCATACAGAACATCCGGTGGCGGTTGTCTTTCAGAGTTTTGCGCTGTTTGACGAACTGACACCCGAAGAAAATATACAGATTGCGATTGAGCATTCGGCTCACGAACCGATCAGCCGCGCTGAATCCAGTCTTCAGGCAGCTCGACTGCTGCAGGAACTGGGAGTTCCGGACGACCGACCGACGCCGGTGCTGAGCGGTGGCCAGCAGCAGCGGCTGGCCATTGCCCGCGCGGTCGGCATGAACACCGACGTGGTGCTGTATGATGAACCCACGTCCGGACTGGACACGAACACGGCGGCTCAGGTGGCTGAGCTGATCCGGGAAACGCAGACGCGTTTTCAGCGGACGTCCGTGATTGTGACACACGACTTCGAAGCGCTGAAGCAGATCGCTGATCATGTGGTGCTGCTGAATCACCACACTCAGACACTGCAGGAAATTCCACGGGAGCAGTGGCCGCAGCTGTCCGAACTGCTGGGAACACCGCCTCGTGTGGAGGAATCGACTCATCAGCGCCCGACGCTGGTGCAGCGGATGGCCGGTCAGGCGGCTTCTGGAATGGCCGCGTCGGGAGAGTTCGTCGAGCAGGCGCTGCTGCTGCCCTGGTCGCTGCTGCCCCTGTGGAAAAGCTTTCGCTGGGGTACTCGGATCACATGGCACTATATCAAGCTGGTCTGTGGCTGGTCGGCGCTGTTTTATATAGCGATTGCCGGCATGATCATCGGCTTTGTGGCGCAGGATTTCATCTTTCGCTATCTGCCGTTTCGTCAGTATACAGAGCCGCTGCTGATCGAAAACCTGTTGCATGCCACCGGGTTTTCGCTGTACCGTTTTCTGGTGCCGATTCTGTGCACCATTCTGATTGCCGCTCGATCCGGAGCGGCCGTGGCCGCCGACGTGGGCAGCAAGGTCTATGGCAATCAGCTGGACGCCATGAAGACGGTCGGGATGGAACCCTGGCGGTGCATCCGCACACCAATTCTGTATGCCTTTCTGATCGGTGTGCCGCTGCTGACTTTCTTCAGCTACGCCGTGGCCAGCATGACCAGCGCGGTCGCATTTCTGTCGACTCATGCGCGCGAAGGGATCGCCTTCTGGGATGCTCATTTTCATCGCGAACTGCGGTTGCCGGAAGCCATCCTTTACAAGGGGACCGGCTGGCTGACAGGCAAGCTGCTGACCTGTGCGGTGGGCATCGCGATGATTGCCTGGACCTGTGGTTCGGCCCCGAAACAGTCGGCTCCTGATATCAGCAAGGGCGTCACGCGGACAATTCTGTGGTCGACGCTGTACACGCTCATCATTCACTTTGTCTTCTCATTCTTCGAATTCAAAGCCCCGCGGTGAATTGTCCTTCGGTAGTTCACCGGAAGTGGGCGGGGTGGCAGGCTGGAAGCTTGCCCCACGGAAAGTCCCGCAGGCTTCCAGCCTGCGGAACGTGGCGCAGGCTTCCAGCCTGCGGTTCAGCGTGAATTGATCTTCCATCCCGCGAACACCAGCGTCATCGCACTCCAGCCGCCCCGGCACGCGTTCCATGGTGCAGAGGTGACCGCTCTGAGAATATCGATACAATGCCCGGCGGACGGAAGGCGGCGCTGCCGGGTAGATGGCTCGGGACAGGCGCATCCGTCCTCCGGTGTTTTTCTCTCTCCCCTGCTCTCCCGCCCGACAGACAGTTCTGATCATGATGCCACTGGATCGTTCCCGCCGTTCGTTTCTGAAAACTTCTGCCGGTCTTGCCGGAGCCACTTCGCTGCTGACCGCCGTACAGCCCGCCAGGTCGGACGAAGCGTCCGGACCGCTCATCGCCTATGTCGGCACGTTCAGTTCGCCTCTTCAGGACATGCTGCCCACACAGGTCGATCTGCCTCCCGGCAACGGACGCGGCATCCACATCTTTCGGGTGAATCGCGAGACCGGCGCGATGACACCGATCGGCATTCACCGGATGGGCACCAGTCCCAGCTGCCTTGCTCTGAACGCGGCCGGCACGCGTCTGTATTCCACGAATGAAACGGATCGAGTCGGTGCTGAGAAACAGGGTTCCGTCACCGCTTTTGCGATCACCAAGGCTGACGGCAAGCTTAAGCCGCTGACAACTGTTCCTTCCGGCGGCGCCGGGCCCACCTATGCCAGCGTCCATCCGTCCGGTCGGTTTCTGCTGGTGGCCAATTATTTTGGCGGCTCGGTATCGGTGCTGCCCATTCTGGAAGACGGAAGTCTGGGCGAGGCGACGGACGTGAAAGTGGATCAGGGTAAGATCGGGCCCACGGCAGCGACCAATGCTCCGCCGGGCAGCTTCGCCTTCAGCGGACACGACCGAACTCATGCCCACATGATTCAGGCCGATCCGACGGGACGCCGCGTGCTGCACGTGGATCTGGGGCTGGACAAAATCTTTGTGTGGAAGTTCGACGAACAGAACGGAAAGCTGGTGGCCAATGAACCGCCGGCCGTCTCGCTTCCGCCCGGCGACGGACCGCGGCATTTTCATTTTCATCCCAACGGCCGATGGTTCTATTCGATTCAGGAAGAAGGCGCGACCATTGTATTGTTCGACTACGATGCCGCTGCGGGAAAACTGACGTCGCGGCAGACGATCTCCAGTCTGCCGCCGGGCTATGCGGGCAGCACTTTCTGCTCAGAAATTCTTGTTTCTGCCGACGGCCGGTTTGTCTATGCCGGCAACCGGCTGCACGACAGCATCGGAATTTTTGCCGTGGGGGCGGACGGCACGCTGACGTTTGTCGGTTACGAATGGACCCATGGAAACTATCCTCGCAGTTTCACGTTCGATCCGACGGGGCAGTTTCTTTATTGCTGCAACCAGCGGGCTGACAACATCGCTGTGTTCCGCGTGGACCGACAGACGGGCGGTCTGAACTTCACGGGCCAGTATGTTCCCGTCGGCAATCCTTCAAGCATCGTCTTTCGAGAATGATTCGGCGGGGCGTTCTTCCGGTGCCACGTCGACACTGACGGTCAGTTCAGGCTCGCCGCCACCCAGAAACACGCCTTTGATGGGGACGACATCGCTGTAGTCGCGTCCGACGGCGATCGGTACGTGGTCCGTGCCGCAGACGCAGTTGTTGGTTGGGTCGAAATCCACCCAGCGCAGTCCCGGGCCGCACCAAACAGAGACCCAGGCGTGTGACTGATCAGCGCCGACCAGTCGTTCCTTGCCGGGCGGTGGAATCGTTCTTAGATAGCCGCTGACATAGCGGGCCGGCATTTTCAGCGATCTGAGACAGGCGACCGCAATGTGGGCAAAATCCTGACAGACGCCGTGGCGGTTTTCAAAAGCCGATTCCGTCGGCGTATCGACCCTGGTGGCGTTCTTGTCATACTTGAATTCGGTGTAAATCAGGCGCGTCAGGTCGGTCAGGGCCGTCAGCACCGACCGGCTGCCCTGGACGACCGGTGCGGCGAAGTCGGCAAAGACTGAGGAACGCTGAATTCTGGGCGAATCGAATACGAACGGGACGACCGCCAGCCAGTTCGGGTCACTGGCGTCGGCGATGCCGGCACGGACGACGTCACAGGTCGGTGTTGCTTCGGCGGCTGGCAGATCTCGCGGCAGCACACTGACGCGGCTGGTCGCGGTGATGGTCAGTTTTGAGTGATGTTCTTCCAGGGAAAAGCGAGTCAGCAGATTGCCGAAGGTATCGCGGCGTTTTTCCGTGGAGATCGGAATCGGACGAATACTCAGCCGATGACTGCTGACGGTCAGATAGTCTGTCGGTCGCGGCGTCAGCACCACCATGTTGTGGCACACACTGACCGGGGTCGAGTAGCGATAATTGGTGGTGTGAGTAATCTTGTAATTCACGACAGTGGTCTCAGACGGCGAGTCACGCGGTGCAGTTCTGCTGTGTTTCGGGGGCTACGATTCTCCATACTGTCCTCGAGTGGCCTCGGCCGAAGATCCGAAATGTCTGGGCAGCCCGGCATGAATCAGAAACCGGCTGGACACGGCATCTGAAAGCTTCGGCAGCTTGTTTTCCAGACGCGTCAGCAGCTTCTTCAGTCCGGGACGATGTCCGGACCTGTCCAGCTGACTGAGCTCGTAGATGTCCGACAGTCGTACGGCGCTGGTCAGTGCCATGGCGAGCTTCTGTTCCGGACTCAGCAGCGCCTGTGATTCGTTGCCGGGCATCACAGCCAGGTGCTCACTGATCCGCAGCAGCTGGTAGGTGATCGATCGCGGATTGGTGATGTCGGTCATCAGCAGATCCAGGACCACGGGAATCTGGAACGTGGCCAGATAACGATTGCGATATGTCATCAGGCTGTCGGTGGTGGTCAGCAGCGCCTCAAGCGTGTCGGGATCATCACTTCGATGAGCACCAAAGAAACAGTCGAGGATCGTGGTGGTCTGTGAGCACCGTTCGACGCGACAACCCAGATGATAGAAATGCCAGCCCAGCGTGCGGGTCATGCCTTCCGCCACCAGCCCCATCAGTCCGGAGAGGTCGGACAACGCATTTTCCAGCAGGACCATCATGTCAACGGACCGCGGGTCGCCGACTCGGGCGGCCTGCAGAAACTGTTCGTTGAGGCGATCGATGGCCCGCCACATGTCTCGTGAGATCCGGTCACGGACCCGGATGGCCGTGCGGACGGTGTTGTTGACTGAGGACAGCAGCGACTGCGCCCGTTTCGGATCCAGCGCCGAAACGGGCAGCGCCGTGATTATGTCAGCGGTGGTGTGACCACCTTTCGGGTCGAGGTGGTCGGGATCGATCTGCCCCTTCTTCGCCAGGACACGCAGCAGGGGCGTGTTCTCAGGGCCGTCCATGTCTTCTGACTCGAGGCTTGCAAACAGCGTACGGAGCAGCCGGGCTGTCTGAGAGGAGCGTTCGGAATAACGTCCGAGCCAGAAAAAGTTGTCTGCGACACGGCTGGGAAGTTCAGAACCGCTGCGCCGGGGCGCGATCAGCGTGCTGGGTGTTTCCAGCAGTGATACGTGAGCCACGGGCGTCTGTGAGACGACCCAGACATCCTGGCTGCGCTCACCATCGGTCATGGTGAAATTCAGACTGTCGGAATCGGCCGAGACCCGGGCAAGACCGCCGGGCAGCGCCTGAAACCCGTCTTCGGTTGCGACCAGAAAGGAACGCAGACCCACGTACCACGGCACCACTCCGGCTTCCGTCAATACCGGTGTGGTGGACCGCGACAGGATCTCCTGACCGACAAAGCTTTCGGGAGCCTCCCGGATGCGCGCTGCCAGATCCCCTCGCTGTTTGTCCGACAGAGTCCGGCCGACGACCGGACGCACGTTGTCCATGCGGAACGCTGAACGAACCATCATCCGGTCCAGATTGTTCAGCACGTGGCTGCAGGCCGAGCTGTCGCCGCACCACCAGGTAGCCACGGACGGAACCTGCAGTTCCTCGCCCAGCAAAAACCGTGAGACTGCCGGCAGAAAAGGCAGAAAAGCCGGGGACTCCACCAGCCGACTGCCGACGGCGTTCGCCACAGCCACGCGCCCGGAGCGCACCACATCCAGCAGTGCCGAAATTCCGATGGCCGACTTTCCGTTCAGTTCCACTGAATCGCAGTCGTCATCGTCCACGCGGCGCAGCAGCACTTCCACCGGCAACAGTCCGCCCAGCGTCAGCAGCTGCACGCGCTGATTGCGGACCGCAAGGTCATCTCCCTCGGCCAGCGTGTAGCCCAGATAACGGGCCAGATACGAATCTTCGAAGTAGCCACGGCTCTGCGGACCTTTGGTCCAGAGCACAATTCTGGGGTTGTCCCGGAAACGTGGTGCCAGCTGTCGCAGCTGTTCCTTCAGAGTGCCGTAGAAACCGGCCAGCCGCTGTACGGGAAGACTGCGAAATACGGGGGCCAGCATCCGCGACGTGACAATCCGGTTTTCAAGCACGTAGCCAAGACCGAAGGGTGACCGCGTGCGGTCTCCGGTCGCCCACCACTGCCCATCCGGCGCGCGGGCCAGATCGGTGACGGAGTAGCTCAGGTAACGCTGTCCGGCTTCGTTCAGATTCTGATAGGACGGATACCATGCCGGATGACCGTACAGCAGATGCGGAGGAAGAATCTTTTCCTTCAGAACCCGCTGTTCTCCGAACAGATCCGTCAACAGTGCTTCCAGTACGCGAGCCCGCTGTTCCAGCCGCTGTTCCAGACCCGACCATTCAGCTTCGGCCAGCACCATCGGAATGGCATCCAGCGTCCACGGTCGCGAAACAAGTCCGTCGTCGTCGTGCGGATTGTAGGTGACACCGTCCCGATCGATCTGGGCCTGAGCCTGCTGCCAGCGTTTTCGCAGCTGCCCCTCACCCAGCATCTCGAGCTGTTCCAGCAGTTTTTTCCATTCCGCCCGCGGCTGGCCGGATGGAGTCATCGCCTCATCGAAAGTGTCCGACGGCGGGCGGTATCCCGCAAACAGTGGCGGCAACTGAGGCGGCGACTGTTCGGCCGACGTCGGAAAGGAAGGCGCGGTCATGCCGTTCTTACGCTCCGGCGCAGATCCAGCGTCAGAGGAAAGGCCGGATTCGGCTCCACCGGAGGAATCGTCACGGGACCGGGAGTATGCCCCATCTGGAAGAACCTGGCCACTCGACGTGCCTCCGCCTCATAGGCGTTCACAGGAAATGTGTCGTAATTCCGACCAGCCGGATGCGAGACGTGATAGCGGCATCCGCCGATCGACCGCCCGGCCCATTCATCCAGGATATCAAAAACCAGTGGCGTATGCACGGGTACCGTCGGATGCAGACAGCTGGGAGGCCACCATGCCCGGTAGCGGACGGCGCCGACGAATTCTCCCTGGACGCCGGTGTTCTGGAGTGGCACCCGGCGACCGTTGCACGTCACAACGTGCCGAGCTCCCGTCAAGCCACTGACTTTGACCTGTAGTCGTTCTACTGATGAATCGACAAAACGCACTGTTCCGCCGCCGCCGGGTTCTTCACCCAGCACGTACCATGGTTCAATCGCGTTGCGCAGTTCGAGGTGAATGTCCTGCTTATTCAATTCGCCGATCATGGGAAATCGGAACTCGAAATGCGGCGCAAACCAGTCGTTTTCGAAGTGAAAGCCGCTGCGGCGCAGATCGTCAATAACTTCACTGAAGTCTGACCACACAAAATACGGCAGCAGAAATCGATCGTGCAGGCTGGTGCCCCACTGCATCAGTCGCTGGTCCCATGGCTGGTCCCAGAACCTGGCCACCAGGGCACGGATCAGCAGCTGCTGCGTCAGACTCATGCGGGCATGTGGCGGCATTTCAAAACCCCGCAGCTCCACAAGGCCCAGGCGGCCGGTGCTGCTGTCCGGAGAATACAGCTTGTCAATGCAGAATTCCGCTCGGTGGGTGTTGCCGGTCAGATCGACCAGCAGGTTTCGAAACAGCCGGTCCACCAGCCAGGGGGCCGGCGTCTGTGAGCGGTCAGGCACCTGTGAAAATGCCAGTTCCAGTTCATACAGCGCGTCGGCCCGCCCTTCGTCCACGCGCGGTGCCTGACTGGTGGGACCGATGAATCGTCCGCTGAACAGATAAGACAGCGACGGATGATTCACCCAGTATCCGACCAGGCTTTTCAGCAGATCGGGGCGTCGCAGAAAAGGACTGTCGGCCGGCGTCCGTCCGCCCAGAACAACATGATTTCCACCGCCAGTGCCGGTGTGTTTGCCGTCCAGATCAAATTTTTCGGTCCCCAGTCGCGTCTGGCGAGCTTCTTCGTAAATGGTTTCGGTGCGACTGACCAGTTCGTCCCACGTTGAAGACGGGTGAATGTTGACTTCGATCACGCCCGGGTCGGGCGTGACCTTGATGTTCTGCAGGCGGTCGTCCTGAGGAGGCAGATAGCCTTCCAGCACGACGGGCATCTGCAGTTTTTCGGCCGTGGCTTCGATCGCGGTCAGCAGCTCCAGATAGTCTTCCAGAATCTCAACCGGCGGCATAAAGACGTGCAGCCGCCCTTCCCGCGGCTCAATGCACAACGCTGTGCGAATGATCTGATTCGCAGACGGCTCATCCCCCTCTTCGTGTGGTTCACGCGACGGACGCTGTTCTGAAATACCCGCCTGTCCGACCGCATCAGGTTCGCCCTGCAGAAACTGCTGGCGACGGTCTTCAAAGCCGGGCAACGGTGGTCGCGGCAGCTGCGGATCCGGTGGCTGCAGCTGAGGCATCTGTGACGCCGGCAGCCAGGGAAGAGAATCCAGCGGCAGTCTCAGACCGATGGGCGAGTCACCGGGCAGAAGAAACATCTTGTCCGGACGGACGGGCCACGGTCCGGTCATCCACGGCCGATGCTGACTCTGCCACCACGGACGCTTCAGCGGCATGACAAACCCGACGGGGTTGCCGACGCCGCGTTCAAAAACGGACGCCATCCGCGCGCGTTCTTCTGCATCCTTCAGTTTCGGGTCCTGAGGTGACACATTGACCGGCAGACGCTGTTCCTTCAGCAGATAATGAGCGATGTCTTCGTAGACCGGCGTAATGTACTTTCCGGTGACGCCCAGAACCTTCGCCAGGTGGTGCGAAAATCGTTCGGCGGCTTCAATCCCCAGCCCGTAGTCGCGATCCATTTCCGCAAACAGTGCCGGGTTATGCCAGATCGGCTCCCCGTCCTGACGCCAGTAACAGCCCAGAGCCCATCGTGGCAGCGATTCGCCGGGATACCACTTGCCCTGACCAAAATGCAGGAAGGCGCCTCGGGCAAAACATTCGCGCAGCCGTCCGATCAGAATTTCAGACAGCCGCCGTTTGGTCGGCCCGACCGCGGCAGAAGTCCATTCTTCGCCTTCCATATCGTCAATCGACACAAACGTCGGTTCGCCACCCATGGTCAGCCGGACATCAGCGTCTTCCAGCTGACGATCAATGGCATGGCCCAGATTATTGATGGCGGTCCATTGAGCATCGGTGTACGGTTTGGTGACGCGGGGATCTTCGTGAATCCGGGTGACCGTCATGGCGAAGTCGAATTCCACTTCGCACTCGGCCAGACTGCCTGAAATAGGAGCCGCGGTGGACGGTTCCGGTGTGCACGCCAGCGGAATATGCCCTTCACCCGCCAGCAGCCCGGACGTCGGATCCAGCCCTACCCAGCCGGCCCCCGGCAGAAAGACTTCCGCCCACGCATGCAGGTCGGTGAAGTCGACTTCCGTGCCGCTGGGGCCGTCCAGCGACTTGACGTCCGGCGTCAGCTGAATCAGGTAACCCGACACGAATCGGGTTGCCAGCCCCAGATGCCGCAGTGTCTGGACCAGCAGCCAGCCCGTGTCACGGCAGGATCCCTGCTTCAGAGTCAGCGTTTCATCCGGCGTCTGAACACCGGGCTCCATCCGGATTTCGTATTTGATTTCGCGCTGCAGCCGGGCATTCAGCGCGACGATGAAGTCCACGGTGACGGCTTCTGAGCGGTCAATGCTGTCCAGAAACGACTGCCATACGGGACCGGCCGGGCTGGCTTCCAGAAACGGCTGCAGTTCCTTCCGCAGAGCCGGGGCGTATTCGAAGGGAAACTGTTTGGCGGAATCTTCGATGAAGAAGTCGAACGGGTTGATGACCGTCATTTCCGCAATCAGGTCGACTTCGACGCTCAGCTGACGCGTCTTTTCGGGAAAGACAAACCGGGCCTGGAAGTTGCCGTGCGGGTCCTGCTGCCAGTTGCAGAAGTGAGGCTCAGGAGTGACTTTCAGCGAGTAGCTGTGGATCGGCGTCCGACAATGGGGAGCCGGTCGCAGCCGCACCAGCTGTGGCCCCAGTTCGATGAGTCGGTCATAGCTGTAGGTGGTGCGATGGTTAAGAGCGACACGAATTGACATATTGGTTGCTGTGACGGCCAGAGAGATTCGGAAAACGGGGACAGAAAAGACAGTACCTTGTTGCCGTCACCGGCGGTTGCTGTCGGTTGCCCGGCCAGGCGACGAGCCGATCCTGGGAGCCTGCCCGGATAACGGAAAAATTTCACGCCGGCCGGCCGGACGCGCTGAAAATACGGAGGTTTTCGCCAATGACGGACCTGGAAGTCTGTCATACGGAAGTCTTCGGACAGGCTGCTAGGCAGTCTGCTGTTGCTGTTGCTGCTGCGAGGGAAAGCTCCGCTGTGCAAAATAGGTGTCCTGGATGGCGGTGCCAACAGTATTGAGCGAGGTCTGCAGAGAATCGATGAATTCGTGCATTCCGCCATCGATAATCGTGCGTGCCTCTGTGGAAGCCAGCTGCTGCGCCAGCTGATTCAGCTGCTGCAGCGCTGTGTTCTGGTCAGCGTCGACCGGCCCGGCGACCGCAGCCAGCGAGTCGCGTGCCTGTTCGACACTGAAGCGGACGGCGCGCGGAAACTGCGGATCCAGAATCAGAAAGGCAACAATCCGCGGTACGGTCAACGCGTGGAAACGCTTGCGAAACATCTCAAAACCGCAGGCGGAACGCAGGACGGCAGACCACAGCAGATCATCAAACGGCGTATTGACATCGCCGATGTGTCTCAGCAGCGTGAAGTATTTTACGTCCAGAATGCGACTGGTCTTGTCGGCTCGTTCCAGCAGACGGCCTGCGTTGGCGAAATGCCAGCCGGTGCCGCGTGTCATCGTGGCATCCAGAATTCCGGTGAACATGTAGCAGTGCTGAACGATGTCATCGTAAAACGCGGCGTCCCGCGTTCCGGGCGTACGCGCGGCATCCATGACGACGTGGTACAGCGTGTTGAGCTGTTCCCATGCCTCGGATGAGATCGCTTCCCGGACCGTGCGGGCGTTTTCGCGGGCACACGTCACGGATGTCTTGACGGAACTGTGATACTTCTTGTCGAAGGTCAGGAAGTGCAGGACGTTTTCGGAGGTGAATTCCTTGTAGCGCTTCTTGAAGTAGTCTTCGTCACCGGTGGCCCGCACCAGCGGTTCCCAGTGCTCGATATTGCCATCGGGCTCATCCAGACCGAAGTTCAGCGTGACTTCCATGAATCTGGCCAGATTCTCTGCACGCTCGGCATATCTGGCCATCCAGTAAATCGAACTCGCGACGCGACTCAGCATAGGATTCTGCGTTTGCAACTCAGGCCGCCGACCGGACCACAGTCCCGGCTGCGGTGTGGACCGCCAGGATCGAGGTGGTCGGTGGCTGAGAATCTTCTGTGACTGGGGACGGGAAAAGATTCACAACGTTTCTTCTGACTGCTGGACCAATGTACCGACCTGGGCGATCACCCATGTATCCTTGCTGCCGCCGCCCTGCGATGAATTGACCACCAGCGAGCCCTTTCGCAGAGCCACGCGCGTCAGGCCGCCGGGCAGCACCCAGATTTTTTCTCCGAACAGAACATAGGGCCTCAGGTCCACGTGACGGCCTTCAAACCGATCACCGACCACTGTGGGCACCCGTGAGAGTGACAGGGTCGGCTGAGCGATATAATTCCGCGGATCGGCCTTAATCAGCTCCGCAAATTTCTGCTGTTCCTCGCGGGTGGAATGCGGTCCGATCAGCATACCATAGCCACCGGCTTCATTGGCCGCCTTCACCACCAGTTCATCCAGGTGCTCCAGCACATACGAGCGATCCTCTTCGCGCTCGCAGATCCAGGTCGGCACGTTCGGCAGGACTGGTTCCTCGTTCATGTAGTAGCGGATCATCTCGGGCACGTAGGCGTAGATGACCTTGTCATCCGCGACGCCGGTCCCCGGAGCATTGGCCAGCGCCACGCGGCCCCTGCGATAGACGTCCATCAGCCCCGGCACACCCAGCATTGAATCCTTGCGAAAAGCTTTCGGATCCATGAAGTCGTCATCGATGCGGCGGTAGATCACATCAACTCGCTGAAAACCTGCCGTCGTGCGCGTGTAGACGAAATCGCCCTGCACCACAAGGTCTTCGCCCTGCACCAGCTCCACGCCCATCTGCTGAGCCAGAAAGGAGTGCTCGTAGTAGGCCGAGTTGTAAATGCCGGGTGTCAGCACGACGACTGTCGGGTCGGTCACATCGTTGGGGCACAGATGAGCGAGCGTGGCGTACAGACGACTGGGGTAATCCATTACCGGACGGACACGCGAATCGGCAAACACCTGCGGAAAACTGCGCTTCATCACCATCCGGTTCTGCAGTACATACGACACACCGGACGGGCACCGCAGATTGTCTTCCAGCACATAGATGGCGCCGTCACTGTGGCGAATCAGGTCAGTGCCGGTGATGTGGCACCAGATGCCTTTCGGTGGGCGAATGCCTTCGCACTGCGGTCGGTAGGACTTTGCCTTCTGCAGTATCTCGCGAGGCAGAATGCCATCGTTGACGATGTTCTTTTCGTTGTAGACATCATTCAGAAAATGATTCAGCGCGGTGATCCGCTGCTTCAGCCCGGCCTCGATGTGCTGCCATTCAAAGGCTTCCACGATCCGTGGAATAATGTCAAAGGGAAAAATCTTCTCGGTGCCGGATTCATCCCCGTAGACCGTGAAGGTGATCCCCATCTTCAGCAGCGCTCTGTCGATCGCGTCCTGCCGAAGCCGCAGTTCTCCCGGAGGCAGGCTGTTGATTGTATTGACCAGCAATTCGCTTCCGGGGCGTGGAGTACCATTGGACAGAAAGGATTCGTCACGAAATCCTTCGGTATCGTAGTCTGCAAAATTAAGTTCGAACATGAACGGACCCGCGTGGACTGCTGGCAGTGCACGTCTACCCTGTTGGACAACGGCGATGATCGGCGCATCGCTGCTGAAGCAGCAGAGACACGTTTGCCAAAGACCGAGCAAAACTGATGCCGGAATGTGGGAACCCGAAGATTCCCGTGTTTTAAGCATGTTCCGGCCACGGACACAAGTAAGCCCGAACGGCTCCGCCCGGTTTTTGGTCAGACCTGCGCGCGAACCGGCATTCTGTGGTCAACCCTTGCGGGCCGTGGCACGCAGCATGTTGTGCCGAGCTTCCAGTTGTCCTATATGCGGCTGCAGAACGTTGGAATGCTGATCAAACCGGGCGTTCTTGGGGACCACGACGATTCCTGTGTCTGTGACCGTCAGCCCGTGGCGCCGATCCTCGTCCGCGTCGTAGCCGATCCGCATGCCTTCCGGAATCAGCACGTTCTTGTCGATGATCGCGCGGCGGACCCGCGCGTGGCGACCCACCGTCACGCGGTCGTACAGAATCGAATCGCGAACTTCCGCATAACTGTTTACACGTACCGACGGCCCCAGAATCGATCGCTCGACCGTGCCCCCCGAAATAATCGAACCCGGACATACCATGCTGTCCACCGCATGCCCCACGCGGCTTTGTCCCGGCGAGTGCTGATTGAAGACGAACTTCGGTGGCGGCAGCGGCAGCTGATGCGAACGAATCGGCCAGCTGGTGTCATACAGGTTCAGTTCCGGATCCACGGAAATCAGATCCATGTTGGCTTCGTAATAGCTTTCCAGCGTGCCGACATCCTTCCAGTAGGCCGGGATCTTCTTCTCCGGGTCCATGAATCGCCATGCCCGCACCAGATTGCGGTTGATGATCGACGGAATGATGTCCTTGCCGAAGTCACGATGGCTGTTCGGTTTGTTGGCATCGCGACACAGGTGCTCAAACAGGAACTCCGTGCGGAACACGTAGATGCCCATCGACGCAAGACAGCGGTTCGGATCGTCGGGCAGCGGCCGGGGATGTTCCGGCTTCTCACTGAAATCCATGATCCGGCTGTCTTCGTCCACCCGCATGACGCCGAACCGACTTCCTTCAGACAGGCTGACCGGCAGACAGGCAATGCTGCAGTCTGCCTCTGACTGAATATGGTCCGAGATGAACCGGGCGTAGTTCATCTGGTAGATGTGGTCGCCACTCAAAATCAGGACGTGCTTCGGGGCAATCTGCTCGATGGCATAGATGTTCTGATACAGTGCGTCGGCCGTACCCAGATACCAGTTTTCGTCGACTCGCTGTTCAGGAGGACGAACAGTCACGAACTCGCCAAGTTCAGCCGACAGAAAATGCCACCCGCGTTCAATATGACGCTCCAGGCTGGCTGCCTTGTACTGTGTGACCACCAGGATCTTTCGCAGACCGCTGTTGATGCAGTTGGAAAGAGCAAAGTCGATGATGCGAAAGCTGCCACCGAACGGAACCGCCGGCTTGCTGCGATCGCAGGTCAATGGTTCCAGTCGCGACCCTCTTCCGCCAGCGAGAATAACGGACAGGACGTTGTTCATTCTGATCTCCGTTTCGTCAGAACAGGTACACGACACGTACCGGACTCAGCCACCACAGCGCTATGATAACATTCCGGAGATCATTCGTCGACGGGATACCGTCATGTATCCGACAGCTTCCGGGTTCTTTCAGCAACCACGATCCGGACACGACCATTCAGCCGCAGATGAAACAACGTGCGGATCGGACCATCGCCGCGCGGCAGCCGCTTCTGCAGTGCGCCGGCATCCACCTTCACGTGACGGCATTTGATTTCGTAGTCGCGACCAGGGTTTTCCCGTAGATACTTCTTCAACTCTTTCAGATTGTTCGGCAGACACGCGTGGATTCGATAAGCCGTCACAAAAGCGGTTTCCGGCAGGCGGTCGCCGGTCAGGTATTCATCTGCCTTGTCCAGTCGCAGCAGGTTGTGCATTTCACCCACCGCATCCAGCAAGCCTGAACGTACCACCGCCGGATCCGGGTCGAAGATGTATTCCTGCAGGTCGGTCGCCACCGGACACCACGCCGCCAAAGGATCCTGACCGATCGATTCACCCGCCGGAAGAATGGTGGCTCGGAAACTGTGCGGTCCGGCCAGTTCGCCGAACCAGACCGTGGCTTCGCGACACTCACCCGCCAGGCTGATCAGTTCAATTTCACAGCCCGGAAATTTCTGCATGAAGTTGCTGGCCGGTCCAAGCTTCAGCGCTCCACCGCGGGAATTCCCGACCACCGCCTGCATCCATTCCAGATCCGGGCAGTACTGTTCCAGCCGTTTGGCCGCCCGGTCGCGACCGACCCTTCGGTCCGGATCGATATGCAGCAGCCGGCTGCTGTCCGGAGGCAACTGCCGCACGTCGGCCGTGCGTGCCTGCCATGGATAATCTCCCTGCACATGCCCGTGCTCTTTCCACACCTGAAGATTCCATTCGCAGCGCAGTGCCATGGCCGGATCTGCATCGATGGATTCCACCGGACCGCGTGCCAGCAGCGCCGCGCTGTCCACTCCGATTCCGCTGCAGAGATCGGCCACCGTATCACCGGAAGGAAAACGGGCGGCCTTGTGCTGAGCCACCCGCCAGGCCGTTGACTGTTCCAGACTGACCTTCGTCAGCCACAATCGCTCCGCTTCCGGCAGTCGGCCGACGGCTCTGGCCCGGGCGTCCTCCAGAGCGATCGCGGCCCGTACCAGTTCTGCGTCCCAGACAGCGCGCAACTGCTGCTGCACCGACAGTTCAGAGCCGGCGCTGGAACGCAGATCGCTGAACAGCGGCGGCGTCTGCTGCAGCTGTCGCAGAATCCTGATGTCGTCCGTCGCTGACAAGTGTTCCTTCGTTCTGCCATGCCGAGGCAGCACTGGTTCTCGGGACCTTACACTGCCTCGGAATCTTACACTGCCTCGGCATCGGCACTGCTTCGGAATCTTACACTGCCTCGGAATCTTACACTGCCTCGGAATCGGCACTGCTTCGGCATCGGCATCTACGCAGGGTCGGGGAAGAATCTTTTCAGATGAGCTTCTTCCGGCGGTTTTGTCATCAGCGATACCACCACCAGCGCCAGGGTTGAACACAGGAACATGGTCGCCACGGGCATGGTTTCGTATTCTGTACCCGGAATCATCACCGTGTAATCGGTAATGGCAGCGAAGTCAGATCGGTAGAACAGATAGCACCAGGATCCGAAGGCCGCGATGATCGAGGCGTAGGCGCCTGCCCTGGTCAGTCGTTTCCAGTACAAGCAGGCAAAGACGAGCGGAAACAGAGACGAAAAGCCGCTGAAACACCAGACCCCCAGCGTAAACACCGCCCGCGGCTCAAACAGACTCAGACAGTACGTAATGATCACGATGGTGATGATGAACGCCCTCGCAATCAGAATCGTATTCTTGTCAGACGTCTTGTTGACGCCACGATAGTGAACCACAATGTCTTCGGTGAACATCGTGCCGATGCAGAGAAACTGGCTGTCCAGCGATGACATAATGGCTGCCAGGATGCCGGCCGTCAGAAAGCCGCCCAGGACCGGCCCGGCCAGACGCTTCACCATCACGGGCAGCACAATATTCGCATTGCCGTCCAGTTTGGCCTGCAGCGGCGGAGGCAGCTGTCCATAGAACAGGTCCGACGACGCCCAGACACCGATCAGGACGCACGGCACCCACACGATCATGATGAAAATCGGGTGGGCCACCACCGGCAGTTTGAACGAGGATGCACTTCTGGCCGTCAGCCAGTGCTGAAACAGGTGAGGAAACATGCCGACGGACAGCGGGACCAGCATATAAGTAAAGAATTTGATCTTCGACAGGCCTTCGTGATCGCCCACTCCGCCCCGGATCAGTTTTTCCTTCGGAATCTTCGCGCTGGCCGCACGCAGATTTTCCATGAAAGAATCCTGCCCTCCCAGCTTCATTGCGATTACGTAGAATGTGACCACACCCAGCACCATGAAGACGATGGTCTGGAAGGTGTTGGCCCAGGCAGTCCCCCGCATCCCTCCGAAGAACACATAGATCAGCACCACGCCGCAGATGATCAGTGACGCCAGCTGCTTGGGAAGTCCGCCGGCACTTCCCGCGACAAATGTTCGATTGCCGTTGTCGTCTTCTGCCAGTTCCAGGAAGTCAGGAAAGGTTCCCTGCTCAAAGGCACCGTCCACGATGCCATCGGGCGTCGGCCGTCCGGCCGTCATGCTGTTGATCACCGATCCGGATGCCATGACACCGATCAGCAGATACGGTATGACAAGGCCGACCAGAATCGGAAACAGCAGAATGCCGATCTTGTCACTCTGCAGCCGGTCACGGAAAAACTGGATCTGTGTGGTGTAGCCGTACTTGTGACCGAGTGACCAGAGCTTGATGCCCAGAATAAAAAAGCACAGCGAATGGATGATGCCGCTGGATGAAGCCAGCATTCCGTAGACTCCCACCCCTTCCCTGAACGCTTCGCCCGTGGACCCCACCAGCGCAAAGGCGGTCATGGTCGTCCCGAAGATTGACATCAGCAACAGAAACGGGCCAATCGAATGACTGGCCAGCATGTAGTCCTGGCTGGTGCCGCGAAACAGACGACTGGAAAAGATGCCAAGGCCGAGCAGCAGAGCCAGGTAGCCTCCGATAATGATCAACTGTGTCAAGCGTCCGCTCCTTCTTCCTGAGCAGCCGCTTCCACACCCGTGGGCCACGCAAATCTGGTGGCCAGATACCAGGTAAAACCGGCACCCATCGATATGCAGGCGTGATACAGCAGGGTTAACGGCAGAAATCCGCCTACCAGTGAACCATTATCCCACAACCAGTTGTCCTGATGCAGGATCACCAGGGCGATCACCATGCCCCAGACCACATATTTCATAGCTGAACCTTAGCAAAGACAGGCGGCCATGGATTCCATGACCGGACAGGCGGGACACCGGGAACCCTGCCCGTGCTGGCAGTGACTCTACCGGGGCTTTCCGTGAACACAGCGGCAGACCATCGCCTGGATATGCGACCGCTCAGCAGCGCATGGCCCGTTCGTTGCCGCCCGGCCGACGTCTGAATCAGACAGACACCGGTGGCAGCACAGGTCCGGTCAGGCACTGGCTGTGCTCGTGGTGCAACAGCCAGGGCGGCTGAAGCTAGGAGAGAATACTGAAATCCCGCACTCTGTCAATGATCGGACCCGCTCGGTCCGTCCGGACTCAGCCTGCCGCACCTGACGCGCCGCAACCGCCACCGGCCTGCGAACAACCGCCCTTCGTCCTGGTCTGCCGTGACCGGGGCAGTCGGGTTGTTGATGGGCTTAACCACCAATGCCGTGCCTGGTACTGGAATGCCGTTGGGTCAACCACGAATGCGGGTCAACCACGAATGCCACCCACCGATCGGACAGGTGGCTGTTTGGATACCGTAGCGAAGCTCGCCAGGACCTTTGGTCGACGCCGGAAAGCCGACGCCGCAAAGCCGAGAGCGGTTCTGTGGGCTGTGTTGGCCGTCCGATCAGCCACCGAAGTCGTCGAAGGCGATGTTTTCCGGCTCCACACCCAGATCAGACAGCATGTCCTGAACGCATTTCAGCATGATGGGCGGTCCGCAGATGTAGTATTCGCAGTCCTCCGGCGCCGGATGCTTAGACAGATACTCGTCGAGCAGCACCTGATGGATGAATCCGGTCAGCCCCGTCCAGTTGTCCTCGGGCAGCGGGTCAGACAACGCGATGTGCATCTTGAAGTTGTCGTGCTTCTTTTCCAGTTCCTCAAATTCGTCCAGATAGAACAACTCCCGCACACTGCGTCCGCCGTACCAGTACGACACTTTGCAGTCCGTGTGCATGTTCTTGAACAGTTCGAAGATGTGTGACCGCAGCGGAGCCATGCCGGCACCCCCGCCGATGTAGATCTTTTCAGCCGGTGTTTCCTTGATAAAGAACTCGCCGTAAGGTCCGGAAATCGTTACCTCGTCTCCAGGCTTCAGGTTGAAGATGTAGGAAGACATTTTTCCGGGAGGCGTCCCCCTGGGGGATCGCGGAGGAGGACTGGCCACACGAACGTTGAGCATGATGATGCCCTTTTCGCCCGGGTAATTGGCCATCGAGTACGCTCGGATGACAGGTTCCGTCACAACGGATTCGTTGTCCCAGACGTTGAACTTGTCCCAGTCTTCGTGGTATTCCGTGTCGATGTCGAAGTCTTTGTAGTGCAGCCTGTGCGGCGGAGCTTCAATCTGAATATAGCCGCCTGCCTTGAAGCCAACGTCTTCGCCTTCAGGCAGTTCCAGTACCAGTTCCTTGATGAAGGTCGCGACGTTGCGATTCGAACGTACTTTGCAGCGCCACTTTTTGGTTTCGAAGACTTCTTCAGGAACTTCGATTTTCATGTCCTGTCGCACCGCCACCTGGCACGACAGCCGACAGCCTTCGCGTTCGGCTTTCTTATTGATGTGCGTCTTTTCGGTCGGCAGGATGTCTCCGCCGCCTTCCAGCACATTGACCTTGCACTGAGCGCAGGTGCCGCCGCCGCCGCAGGCTGAGGATACGAAAATGCCCTGATCTGCCAGGGCTCCCAGCAGCTTGCCACCCGCCGGAACCGAAATCTCTTTCTGGTCGTTGATCAGGATCGAGACGTCGCCGGTGGATACCAGCTTCGCGCGGGCCATCACGATCATGCCGACAAGGGCGGCGACCACACCGGTAAACATCACTACGCCAAGGATGACTGTGACTGTCATTGCAACAAACCAGTTAAATCAGAACAGGCAGTCTGCTGCCATCTGACGGCGTCCGGTCGGCCGGACAGGCCATCTTCAGCAGCCCACTGCAGCAGAGAATAATAAAGATCAGCAAAAGCATTCGGCTGCCATCGGGATACCCCCGATGAACCGGGTGAAAACTTCGTTCGATCAGAATTTGATCACGGAAAACGTCTGAAAGGCCAGAGCCATCAGACCAACCGTAATAAAAGTGATTCCCAAACCACGAAGACCGGCCGGAACGTCACTGTATTTCATTTTTTCACGAATACCCGCCAGACACACGATTGCCAGTGCCCATCCGAAACCGGAACTGAAGCCGTAAACCGCACTTTCCGGCAGGTTGTAGCCCTTTTCGACCATCAGCAGTGATCCTCCCAGGATCGCACAGTTGACGGTGATCAGCGGCAGAAAAATGCCCAGCGTGTTGAACAGGGCCGGAAAATATCTGTCCAGGACCATCTCCAGAATCTGAACCATGGCGGCAATCACGCCGATGTAACAGATCAGGCCGACAAACATCAGGTCCTGTTTGCTGAGTGTCTCAACACCCGTCCAGCTCAATGCCCCGGGCTGCAGCAGATACTGGTACAGCAGGTTGTTGACGGGCACCGTGATCGTCTGAATCACGATGACCGCGATACCGAGCCCGAAGGCCGTCTTCACGTTCTTCGAAATGGCCAGAAACGTACACATCCCAAGGAACAGGGCGAGTGCCAGGTTGCCGGGGAACACGGCATCGACAAAGATGTTGACGTAGTTTTCCATGAGTCTGTCGGGGCGCGGCGAGCGTCGGTGATGTGTTCATCGGAGATGCTCTGCTGCCCTGCCTTTCGTTCTGAACCGCGTGCGGTACAAGCTCTTCTGTGACTTCAGTTCTGTGACTTCAGTTCTGTGACTTCAATCCGTGTCGGCCGTGCTTCGTGATCATGCTGCCGCCACCGGCCGGCAGATACCCTGCCTATTCTGCTTCAACCTGTTCCGGTTTGATGGTTCTGATGACCCAGATGATGATGCCGATCAGAAAGAACGCACTGGGGGCAATCAGCATCAGGCCGTTCTGCGGGTACCAGCCGCCTTCCGTCGTCGGCGTCAGCACGTTGAGGCCGAACAGCTTGCCGGATCCGAACAGTTCACGGACAAAGCCGACCAGCATCAGGATAAGTCCGTATCCAAGGCCGTTGCCGATCCCATCCAGAAAGCTCAGGCCCGGACCATTTTTCATGGCAAAGGCTTCCGCTCGACCCATCACAATGCAGTTGGTGATGATCAGCCCGACAAACACCGACAGCTGTCGACTGAGGTCCGGGGTGAAGGCCTGCAGAATCTGATCGACGATGATCACCAGTGAGGCAATGATCGTCATCTGACAGATGATGCGAATGCTGCTGGGGATCTGGGCACGAATCAGCGACACCGCGGCGCTGGAAAAGCCGGTCACCAGAGTCACGGCAATGGCCATGACCAGTGATGTTTCCAGTTTGACCGTGACCGCCAGAGCACTGCAAAGTCCCAGAATCTGCAGCGCAATGGGGTTGTTGTTGACCAGCGGGTCAGTCAGGATTTTCTTGGGATTCGGGTTGGCCATCAGCGTTCTCCTGATCGAAACAAGTCAATCAGTTTAGTGGTCAGGATCAGTTATTCGGCAGCGTCAGCAGCAGGCGCAGAACCTGTTGCCGACCGGGAGGCCGCCAGTCTTTTCAGATAAGGGCCGAAGCCGTTGTCGCCCAGCCAGAAGTTCAGCATGTTGGTGACACCATTGGACGTCAGCGTCGCGCCGGACAGTGCATCGACCTGATATTCAGTGCTGGCGTTCTTCGCCACTTCCACTTTCACATCCCAGTCAGAATCAAACACCTTCTTACCCGGCCATTTGGCCTTCCAGAGCGGATTATCGACTTCGCCGCCAAGTCCGGGCGTTTCGCCGTGCTTATAGTAGGTCAGCCCGGCCACGCTGACTGCTTCGGGTCCGTCGGCAATGTCGCTGACGTTCAGCGCGATGAAGCCGTACAGGGTGGACCACAGTCCCTTGCCGCGTACAGGCAGGACCAGCGTCGTCAGGCGTCCGTCTTCGCGCACTTCGTACACGACAGAGTATTTTTCGACCTTCTTCAGCCCGGCGATATCTTCCTGAGTCGACAGGTCGCGGTGCAGATTTGGATCCTGGGTCGCTTTGTCAGGATTGAACTTGTCGCCGGACAGATCACCGTCCTCGGGCTTAAAGTCCTCAAGATCCACACCCTGAGCAGTAATGTAGGCATCAAACAGCTCGGAAGGATTGCCGCCTTCCTCCCACTTGCCGGCGGCCGACAGAATGCTCTGCTGGCGAAACGCTTCCTTCTGCTCCTGTTGAATGCCCTTCAGGCCGACGGCCAGTGAGGACACAACGACCGAACAGACAAGGCACAGGGTGACCGCAACGGTAAATGTTTTCTTGGTTTCAGGCTTCATGGCGTGCGAGCCTCCGATTGATGTTCTGCTGAACAACCATGTAGTCAATGACCGGAGCGAACACGTTGCCCAGCAGAATGGCCAGCATGATGCCTTCGGGGAACGCCGGATTCAGAACACGTACGGTGATCGCCATCATTCCGATCAGAATGCCGTAGACCCAGCGGCCCTTGTCCGTCATGGCGGCCGAAACCGGGTCCGTGGCCATGAAGACCAGACCGAAGGCTAAACCGCCGGTACAAAGATGCCACAGGGGCGGCACCTGATACATCGCGTTGGTTGTGCTTTCGACACCGTGCAGCACGGTTGCCAGGCCCATGGCCCCGATCAGCACGCCCGACATAATTCGCCATGAACCGACCCCGGTGACAATCAGGAAAATGGCTCCCAGCAGGCACGCCAGCGTGGACGTTTCACCCATGGAACCGGGAATATTGCCCAGAAAGGCCTGCGTAAGTGTCATGCCGTCCAGTTCATTGCTGAGAACCTCGCGGAATGATCCGCCATCCGGCAACACGTTCTTCACATTACCCATGGTGGTCAGCAGCGTCGGACAGGTGACACTGTCAATTACTTCACCGCTGGCGGTTGTTCTGAGACCGGCCCACACGGCCGAGCCGGTGATCTGAATCGGGTAGGCAAAATACAGGAACGCCCGGGCCGTCAGAGCGGGGTTCAGGAAGTTCTTGCCAGTACCGCCGAAGACTTCCTTGCCGATCACCACACCGAAGCTGATGCCCAGAGCCACCTGCCACAGTGGAATCGTGGCCGGCAGAGTCAGCGGAAACAGCATGCCGGTCACCAGAAAACCTTCGTTCAGGTCGTGTTTCCGGACGATGCAGAAAATCGCCTCCCACGTACCGCCGACGATATTGGTGACCAGAAAGACAGGGACAAAGTACAGAGCACCGTGCAGAAAATTGTACAGCAGGTTTCCACCGCTGGCCGGATCCCAGCCCACGGCATGTATCACCGACGCTCTCCAGCCCATCTGAGTCACGACCTCTTCAGGGGCGACGCCTGCAGCCACGGCGTCAGCCGCGACGACGTGTGTCTGAGCACCGGTGTTGTAGCAGGCCATCAGGATGCAGGGCGTCAGCGCGATGACGACAAAGATCATCATCCGCTTCAGGTCCATCCCGTCACGCACATGCGACGCCCCCTGAGTCACCTGACCGGGAGTGTACAGGAACGTGTCGATGGCTTCGTAGACCGGATAAAACCGCTCCAGCCTGCCACCTTTGTGGAAGAGCGGTTCCAGCTGATCAAGTTTGTCTCTCAGGAATTTCATTCGGATGTATCCGTCTTGCCGGACTCTCCAGAGTCGGGCATCGCACTGATCGTCAGACTCAAGACGGCGACGTCATTGAGCCATCGCTCAGGATTAAAGGATCGTTGACCTTTCAGCACTCTGGTGCGGCCGGAGGCCGACGGACTCTGGAGAGTATGCCGGCACCCGCAGCGACCGTGCTAACCTTCCAGCTCGATCTGAGTCAGGTTCTTCCTCAGTAGCGGGCCATATTCATATTTTCCGGGACACACAAACGTGCACAATGCCACGTCTTCTTCGTCAAGTTCCAGGCAGCCCAGTGCCTGAGCCTTCTCGGTGTCTCCCACAATCAGCGAACGCAGCAGAAACGTGGGAATAATGTCCAGCGGCATCACCTGTTCGTACATGCCGATCGGCACCATGGCACGCGGACTGCCCCCCGTGTCTGTGGTAAAAGCAAACTTTCTGGTTCGATCCAGTGCCGACGTAAAGACGCGGCGGATCGAGAACTTGTTCGTGCCGGGACCCAGCCAGCCAAGAAATTCTCGTTCGTTTCCTTCACTCAGACCGGCTGCCTGCAGATGAAAACGCCCCAGATAGGCGTAGGGGCCCTCGGCCTGACGACCACTCAGCACACTGCCCGAGATGATTCTGGTATTGTCGGCCTCGATCTGGTTCCCGAACAGTTCCTGGAGGCTCGCCCCCAGTCTGGTGCGGACCAGCTGCGGCGTGCGGACGGCCGGACCGGCAACGGACACAACACGCGAGGTCGACAGTCGGCCGGTTGTCACCAGGTGACCGATCGCCATAACATCCTGATAATTGATGCTCCAGACCGACTGACCGGGGCGGACCGGATCGACCATGTGAATGTGAGTGCCCGGCAGTCCGGCGGGATGAGGCCCTTCAAACTCCTTGGCCTGCACCTGCGGATAGTCCTCGCCGGGAAGCAGCTGGGCGGGCCGTCGGCAGATATAAACCGGACCGTCCGTCAGTTTTGTCAGCGCCAGAATGCCAAAACGAAAGTCCCGTTCCCGTTCGCGGATCAGCGGCACCGGGTCAGCGGCCAGCGGATTGGTGTCCATCGCCTGCACGAAAATGGAACGCGGGACTGTGCCGACCGCGGGTGTCTTGCTGAACGGGCGGGTTCGCAGTGATGTCCAGCAGCCACTTTCTGACAACAGCTGAGTAATGGCGTCTCTGGACACGCTGGCCATGTCGCCTTCACCCGGAGCGTTGAATTCGACGGCGTCGTCACCGTCGACTTCAACCACCAGCGACTGAAACGAACGCCGCTTTCCTCGATTGACTTCAGCCACGCGACCGGCCGCGGGCGCTGTGAAGATCACGCCCTCAGTCTTCTTGTCCGCGAAGACCGGCTGTCCGAGCTTCACCGTATCCCCCGGTGAAACCAGCATGGTGGGTTTCATGCCGACGTAGTCCGGACCGATCAGTGCGACTTTGGAAATCGCAGGTCCTTCGACAATTGTTTGATCCGGCTCGCCCGTGATGGGGATGTCGAGCCCTTTGGTAATTCGGTGCATTCGCCCGGTTCAATCCAGAAGTGCAAAACCAGAACAGGTCAACTCACGACGCCGGGAACACAGACGACGGCGGCCGGTGCCTGCCACAAATTCAACGCTCTTCGGTGCCGACTGTGACCGGCCGCGACAGGACACATCGGATTCCGACGCCCCCGTACTGCCCGACCCCGTCACAACCACTTTCTCGACACACCAGTCCCGCCATTTGACCCGTTGCGAGATCTTTTCGGCGGTATCTTAGTCAGGCTTGTAGCTTTTGGAAGCCTTTGTCTGCAGCCCATGATTGTCTGGTGAAAAGCTCTCCGGTGGTTCTCGCAGGCAGGAATCGGCATTCCTGGTGTTAGCTGAAATTTCGTTTAAACCCAGCTGGCAGTCCGGGTTTTCCACAGCGAGGAACACGCTGCAGGAGCGGATCTGTTGCCCGTTCTGCCCCGATCACCCACGTCAGCAGTCTCGAAAGTCACGCTATCTGCGTTTCGGACGATAGAAGTGCGTCGGCTGCCCGATGACGCTTTCTGCCGCTTCCATGATGGTTTCCGACAATGTCGGGTGTGCATGGATGGAATCCGCAAGGTCACGAGCCGTGGCGCCCATTTCCAGGGCGATGACGGCTTCTGCAATCATCTCACCGGCTCCTGGTCCTGTGATCCCAATACCCAGGACCCGCTGATGTTTCGGTTCCACGATCAGCTTGGTAACGCCCTCTGTTCGTCCCAGCGTCTGAGCTCGTCCCGAGGCCGCCCACGGAAAACGGTGTGAGGAATGTTCAATGCCCTGAGCTTTCGCTTCCGTTTCTGTGATACCGCACCAGGCGACTTCGGGATCAGTAAAGACCACTGCCGGAATCGCCACATTGTCAAATTCAACAGGCTCGCCGGCCAAAGTTTCCACGGCAATCTTCGCTTCCCGGGTGGCCTTGTGAGCCAGCATGGGCTCCCCCGCAATATCACCAATGGCCATCAGCATCGGATCGGCCGTCCGCTGATTGCGATCGATTTTGATGAAGCCGCGTTCGTCCAGTTCGACCTGAGTGTTCTCAAGTCCGCAGTTGGCACTGTTGGGCCGCCGGCCGATCGAAATCAACACGCGGTCAAACGTCTGCTGCGGCGGGACGTCCTTCCCTTCCAGTGAGGCGACAATACCTTCGTCTGTCGCCTTCAGCCCGGCGACTTTGGTGTTCAGGTAAATGGCCGAGAACTGTTCGTTAAGGCGTTTCTGCAGCGGGGTGACCAGGTCGCGGTCAGCTCCCGGCAGCAATCCCGGAAGCATTTCAACAACCGTGACCTCGGATCCGAGCGCGGCGTAGACCGAACCCATTTCCAGTCCGATGTATCCGCCCCCGACCACCAGCAGTCGACCCGGGATGTCCTTCAACTCCAGAGCACCGGTGGAGTCCATGACCCGATCGTCGCCGATGTCGAAGAATTTTGGCATGGTCGGAACGGAACCGATCGCGACGATGCATTTGTCGAAGCTCAGGCTGGAAGAACTGCCGTCCGAATGTGCCAGCTGCAGTGTGGACGAATCGGTGAACGTACCACGGGCCTTGATCAGCTCAACGCCGCGCGCCCTGCACAGTCCCTCAATACCACCGCACAGGGATCCGACGACCTGATTCTTGAAATCCCGCAGCCGATCCAGATCGATCTGCGGCGGCTGAAACGTGACGCCCCATTCGGCCGCTTCCTGAGATTCATTGATCAGTTTTGCCACATGCAGCAGGGCCTTGGACGGAATACAGCCCCGGTTCAGGCAGACCCCGCCCGGCTGTTTGCCTTCGTCCACCAGAACGACCTGCATGCCGTGATCGGCGGCTGCGAAGGCAGCCGGATAACCGCCCGGACCGCCGCCGAGTACTACCAGTTGTGCGTGTTTCATGTTGGTCAGTAAATTCACAGCGCCGAAAGCGGAAGAATCGACGGCAGGTGATAAGGAACGGCGGTTTCGGCATTCCGCGGTCCGTCTGCCGCTGTGCTTAGAACAATTCGAAAAAGTTGGTCAGGCTGCCGGACAACTTCACCACAAACCGAGCCGCGTCGGCGCCGTTGATGGCTCGATGATCGTACGACAGGGACAACGGCAGCATCAGTCGCTCCACTACATTGCCGTCCTCCAGCTGCAGCGTCTTCTGTCCGCGTGACATTCCCAGGATGGCGACCTCCGGCGGATTGATGATCGGTGTGAAGTAGGTGCCTCCGATACCGCCCAGATTGGTGATCGTGAACGACGCTCCCTGCATGTCTTCCGTCTTCAGTTTCCGATCCCGAGCCTTGACCGCCAGTTCCGTCAGTTCGGAAGCCACCTGCAGCACGTTCTTCTGATCGCAGTTGCGAATCACCGGCACCACCAGTCCGTTCGGCGTGTCGACGGCTACACCGATGTGATAGTACTGCTTCAATACCAGTTCTCCGGATTCCATATCAATGCTGGAATTGACCCTGGGAAAGGCGCGGAGAGCTCCCACGACGGCCTTGATCATGATGGCTGTCATGGTGATTTTGGGCGATTTGGGATTGTCTTTGACGTAGCGTTTGCGGGCCGCTTCCAGTTCGGTGATATCGGCCAGATTGTGCTGGGTCACGTGCGGAATGGTGATCCACGCGGTCGACAGGTTGCTGGCCGCCGTGCGGGAAATCTTGTTCAGCCGTTCCTTTTCCACCGGACCGAATTTGCTGAAGTCCGGCAGTGGGGCCGGCGCCGGAAGTCCGCCGCCTGGCGAACTGCCTGCAGCTGCAGCCGGTTGTGTCATCCGCTGGCGAACAAAGGCTTCGACGTCTTCAATCACAATCCGTCCACCGCGGGCCGAACCGGAGACCTGATACAGGTCGACACCCAGTTTTCGCGCGAGACGGCGGGTGGATGGTCCTGCCGGAGCCGGGGGACGGCCATCTGTGATCACTCCCCGCGGAGCCGCGGCCGGCGGCGGGGCCGTAGCGGGTGCGGTGGCAGGTGCCGCACCGGGTGAAGCAGCGGCGGGCGTCTTCGTGCTGCTGGCGGGCGGCGTTTTCTCTGCTGCCGGAGCACTGGGCTTAGCGGGTGCGGTGGCCGGGCTGGAAGAAGTTGTTTCAATCGTGATCAGGGTCGCACCCACCGCGATGGAATCGCCCGCCGAGATGTGCACGGCTTTGACGGTCCCGGCATGCGGGCAGTTGATTTCTGCGACGGCCTTGTCGGTTTCCACTTCGCAGACGACGGCCCCGGATTCAATGGTATCACCGGCCGCCACCAGAACTTCGGCAACGTCGACCGAATCGACGCCTTCGGAAACTTCAGGCAGCTTGAAGTCCACGGTTTCGCCGGGACCCGCGGCCGCCGGTGCCTCGTTCGCCACCGTTGATGCTTCTGCCGGGCTGGTCTGTGCCGGGGCAGGTTCTGAATCTGCTGCCGCGGCAGTTTCCGTGGCCGGCTGCTCACCGTCGGTCGGCGTTTCACCGGCCGCGGCATCCTGCGGTTCGATTTCCACCAGCGGCTGGCCGATACTGACCGAATCTCCGGCTGAGACCAGGATCTTTGAGATTCTGCCGGCGTGGGGGCAGTTGATTTCCGCGACGGCCTTGTCGGTTTCCACTTCGCAGATCACGGCTCCGGCCTCGATCACGTCACCTTCAGCGACAAGGATCTCTGCCACATCGACGGATTCGACGCCTTCAGAGACTTCCGGCAGCTTGAATTCTATAGCCATAGTTTTGTTACTCGCAGATCCAGGGAGGGCAATGGCAGGGCATTGCGTTCTCTTTGTCTGAACGTTGTTTCCAGTGCCAACGTTGAATATCCTCGCCACACTGACCTTCAGAGGTCGCGGCTTCTGTTCACCGCCGGCTCCACATTACGCATCAATCGGGAAAACGGCATCCGGGTCCAGCCCCAGATCGCTGATCACTTCCGGCAGGCGAGCTGCGTCGAAGGCTCCCGCGCGAGCCAGTCCCTGCAGGGCCGTGTACGCCGTTGATTCTGCGTCAATCCGGAAATGCCGTCGCAGTTCTTCACGCGTTTCGCTGCGACCGAATCCGTCCGTGCCCAGGACCAGGTATTCTCCGGGAATCCATTCACGGATCTGATCCGCCACCAGCCGGACGTTGTCGCTGGTGGAAATGAATGGTCCCGTCACGCCGTCCAGCACGTCTTCCAGATAGCTCTTCCGCGGGGGTTCCTCCGGATGCAGATTGTTCCAGTGCTGGCAGGCCATGGCGTCCCGCCGCAGTTCGCTGTAGCTGGTGACGCTCCAGACGTCCGAGCCGATTCCGTACTTGTCCTGCAGGATCTGCTGAGCGGCCAGAGCGCTGCGCAGAATCGGACCGCTGCCGAACAGCTGAGGCCGCTGCTGCTGTCCTTCGCCGTCCGGTGTGCTGTGACAGCGATACATGCCCCGGATGATGCCGCCCGTGACGCCATCGGTTTCCGGAATCGGCGGCTGAGGATAATTTTCGTTGTAGACGCTCAGGTAGTAGAACATCTCTTCACCTTCGGCATACATCCGCCGCAGGCCTTCCTGCACAATCACGGCCAGTTCGTAGCCGTAGGCCGGGTCGTAAGCCCGGATGGTCGGTACCGTGGTGGCCATCAGCTGACTGTGCCCGTCTTCGTGCTGCAGGCCTTCACCGTTCAGTGTGGTCCGGCCGGATGTTCCGCCGCAAAGGAAGCCTTTGCACCGTGTGTCGGCCGCACACCAGATCAGATCGCCGACGCGCTGGAAGCCGAACATCGAATAGTAGATGTAGAACGGCACCATGTTCTTTCCAAGATTGGCATGGGCCGATCCTGCGGCAATGAACGAGCTCATGGCACCCGCTTCGTTGATGCCTTCTTCCAGCAGCTGGCCGTCGCGAGTTTCCTTGTAGAACATGGCGGCACCGCTGTCGACCGGTTCATACAGCTGCCCTTTGCTCGCATAAATGCCGACCTGAGCGAACAGGCCTTCCATCCCGAAGGTCCGCGCTTCGTCCGGAATGATCGGCACGACACGACTGCCCAGCCCCTTGTGCCGAACCAGTTTCTGCAGCAGCATTCCCAGTGTTCCCGTGGTTGACCCCGCATCGCCGTCGCTGCCCGGCAGCAGGCCCTTGGCCTGAAACACACGGTCGTCCAGAGCAGGAACGTCCAGCCGCTCGTCAGTGGGATTCCGCTGCGGCACATAACCTCCGAGCTTCTGACGCTGCTGTCGCAGGTAAACCATTTCGGGGCTGTCATCGGCCGGTTTGTAGAACGGCAGTTTGTCGATGCCGTCGTCGCTGATCGGAATGGCAAACTTCGTGCGGAAGTTCCTCAGTTCCTGCTCGTTGATTTTCTTCGTGTTGTGAGCGACATTGCGTCCTTCTCCGGCTTCACCCAGTCCGTAACCCTTGACCGTTTTGGCCAGAATCACGGTGGGAGCACCCTTGTGGTTGACGGCGGCATGATAGGCGGCGTACACCTTTTCCGGGTCGTGGCCACCGCGACGAATTTTCTGCATGACGTCGTCTGACAGGTGTTCAACCATCTTCAGCACATCCGGGTCAGCTCCGAAGAAGTGCCGGCGAATGTATTCTCCGGATGAAACGGTGTACTTCTGGTACTGGCCGTCGACGACTTCGCCCATCCGCTTGACCAGCTTGCCGTCCTTGTCGGCATCCAGCAGCGGATCCCAGTCGCCGCCCCAGATGACCTTGATCACGTTCCAGCCGGCACCGCGGAATGCGGCTTCCAGTTCCTGAATGATCTTGCCGTTGCCCCGAACCGGGCCATCCAGTCGCTGCAGATTGCAGTTGATGACCCAGGTCAGGTTGTCCAGGTTTTCACGAGCCGCCAGCGTCAGGGCACCCAGCGATTCCGGTTCATCGCATTCACCGTCACCCAGGTAGGCCCACACGCGGGACTTCGACGTGTCCATCAGTCCGCGATGCTCCATGTACCGCAGAAATCGCGCGTGATAGATTGAGCAGATCGGGCCCAGTCCCATCGAAACGGTGGGAAACTGCCAGAAACCCGGCATCAGCCAGGGGTGAGGATAACTGGAGAGGCCCTCACCGGCGGGCAGCTCGCGTCGGAAGTGATCCAGATGAGAATCGTCCAGACGCCCTTCCACATACGCTCGCGCATACATTCCCGGAGACGCGTGCCCCTGGAAATAAACCATGTCTCCCGGATGATCGTCGGTCCGGCCGTGGAAGAAGTGGTTCTGAGCGACTTCGTACAGCGTGGCGGACGAAGCGAAGGTTGAAATGTGGCCGCCGAGCCCGTCGAAGTTCTTGTTCGCTCGTACCACCATCGCCATCGCATTCCAGCGGACAATGCTCTTGATCCGCCGTTCCAGCTCAATGTCGCCCGGAAAGCGAGGCTGTTCTGAGTGGTGGATGGTGTTGATGTAGGGCGTGTTGGCGGTAAAGGGAAGCTTGACGCCGTGCAGATAAGCTCGCTCCTGCAGATGAATCAGCAGTTCGCTCAGCTTTTCCGGGCCATATCGATGTAAGACATCTTCGAGGGAATCAAACCACTCCTGCATTTCGTCGGCGTCAATGCCTGAGATCGTCTCCAGTACCGCTGGATCTACCATGATTTTCCCCGCAATTATCTTGTAACGCCTGTGGGTCCGGGCCCCGGCGAAGGTCTGATGAACATCAAACGAAGCTGCCGCCGGTGCCCGCCGCCTTCGGGATCAGCGCCCGAATGCCGACAAGCATGGCTATGTTTCTCGTGAAGCGACGTTCAGGACAGGATGACACAGAGCCGGTATCGAGATGGGCAACTGATTTTCTGCAGACAGGTCCCGTTATTTTGTGTTGAAGGCACCCGTTCGGCCGAAATCGCTCCTGCCTGTCAGACAGGCGGCGATGACCTGACTGACATGTCTGAGAATTCAGATTCGTCCTGAGGAAATCGCCAGATTCAGAGCTTCTGAACAGCGAATCCCGCGGGATTGTAGAGTTCACACGCGGAAACAATCAATCGGTGAGGCTAAATCGACACTCCGGGCTATCTGAATCCCGCGCCTGAGAAGCAAATCCGGCGAAAACGGGAGCATTCTTTAACTTTTTTGTGCCGGCGAAATCAGGGTTCGCAGATGCCGTTCCACGCATTCAGCAAGGCGTTCCACGTGATACCCGCCCTCCAGCAAACTGACCACACGACCCTCGGCATGCGTCGCCGCCACCTGTTGAACAAGATTGGTCAAAATTCCAAAATCCTCGGTTTCCAGCCCCAGTGATCCAATCGGATCTTCCGCATGAGCGTCAAATCCGGCACTGATCAGCACCAGCTCCGGTCGACACGCATCGGCTGCCCTGGTCAGTGCGTTTTCAAACGCCGTCAGGTAATCTCTTCTACTGATCCCGAATTCCAGAGGCAGGTTCACCGTTGTTCCCAGCCCTTTAGCACGCCCGGTTTCTGACTTTCGCCCCGTGCCGGGATAAAACGGATAGCGGTGCGCCGAAAAGAACGTGACCTGTTCATCTTCATAGAATGTGTCCTGCGTGCCATTGCCATGATGCACGTCCCAGTCCACGATCAACACGCGGTTCAGTCCGAGTCGCTGCACGGCCGTGCGGGCCGCAATGGCGGCGTTACCGAGCAGACAGAAACCCATGGCGCCGTCCGGCAGCGCGTGATGCCCGGGCGGCCGAACCAGACACAGAGCCGACCGGTCTTCCCCCGCGATCACTCGGGAAACCGCGTCCACGGCCGTTCCCGCCGCCAGCCAGGCGACGTCTGCTGAATCAGGACTCATCACCGTGTCTGTTTCGATTCGCCCCCCACCCTGCTCCGCAAACGCTCGGACCGTTTCGATGTGGTCCTGAGTATGAACGCGGCTGACGTCGGCGTCATCCGCCCGGCAGATGGGAACCGCGGTGACAAGGTCCGGCAGGTCCGTGCCGTTCAGCATGGCGTGAATGTGAGTCAGCCGGGCCGCACATTCCGGATGCCGGCCCGTGTCGTGCAGCAGAAATCTGTTGTCCTGATAAAGCAGCGTCAAGGTGCCGCCTTCCGTTGATAGCGGTGGCTCGGGCAGTATCTTTGTCGTCCGGTGTCAGGCATGTTTACTTTCTTTTCTGCCGGTTTCAGCGACCGTGCCTGCGGCGGCGGCCGGGCCGCGATCACGCAGGGCGTTTCGCGTCAGCCACGCCAGCAGCACGAAGACGGGGCTCGCCACCGCGCCTCCAAGCCAGATCATGCCAAATATTTCAAGGTCGTCCAGCGTCAGCGACTGACCCTCCAGCGCCGGCAATACCAGATACACCGTGATCAACATGGTCAGCCATACCGCTGCGTTCAGCCCCTGAGAAAGCAGCAGTGAGCTTTTCAGAGGGAAGTATCGCCCGGCCAGAAGACAGGCGGCCGCCAGACCGATGCCGGACAGCACGGCGCACACCACACCCGATGGCATACCTGCCTGCCCGTCCGTGTCTGCCGCCAGTACCGCGACGGTAACAACCGTCTCGGCAGAAACCGCACCCGCCATCCAGCGTCCCCAGCGGATGTCCGACGCTGTGTCATCGGTGCGGGTCGCATCCGGCAGCGCCAACGGGGCTGAGTAAGGGTTATGGGCTGAGTCGATCATCCGATCCGTTGTCTTTTGCCACTTTGGGAAGTCGATTGATCCGGTCGGTGAAACGTGCGACCGCCGCTGACTCCGGGACGGACCGGACGATCGTCAGGCTTCCACGATCTGTGGCCTTGTGTGTCCGGCATTTTCGGCGACGTCGGTTGGTATCGGATCACCGTCCGATCGAGCCACCTCCGTTGCCTGAGCCAGTCGCGGCTTTCAGAGCGTAGAATTCTTCACCGATGGTGTCCTTCAATGCCTGCTGAAATTCGGGGCCGACTGTCACCTGGCAGTCTTTTCCGGTGGTGAGGATGTAGCGTACCCGGTTACCGCGAGTGGCCGTGGTGGTGTCCGCCTCGGCCACGGCGGTTGCCGCAGCGCCGTCTTCACTGCCGCCGACACCGCCGTTGCTGTCAGACGGTTCATTGCTGTTCGTTTCGAAACTGTCCACCACCAGAATCACGTCGGTGCTGCCCGGATAGCGACTCAGAACCTTGCGGACGTTTTCCACGTCCTGCAGCGAATGAAGTCCCCGGTCGAACTTGATGGCGACCTGTGAGGTGAATTCCTTGTCGGCCTGATCCAGGGTCAGCAGCCGATTGACGACAATATTGGGTTCTCGTCCGCGGCGGTCGACCTTTCCCTGAATGATCAGGATATTTTCTGTTTTAATCATTTCCTTGTAGCGATCGTAGTCCGAGGGCCACGCAATGCAGCGAACGACTCCCGTGGCGTCTTCCAGGTCGAAGTTGGCGTATTTGTTCAGGCCATTCGCATTCGTCTTCTTGGCCGTCGCAATTTTGATTGAACCGACCATCCCGGCCAGAGTGACCGCGACGCCGTCCTCCATGTCCGCCAGGTCCTTGTTCTTTGTCTGTGCGTAGCGTTCGATTCGATGGGAATGCTGGGCCAGCGGATGTGAGGTCAGGTAGAAACCAAGACATTCTTTTTCGCTGGCCAGTTTCTGTGACCTCGACCAGTCCGGGACGTCCGGCAGATTGATCTGCACGTCGCCGTCCTGCTGACCGGCATCGTCATCGCCTCCGAACAGGCTCATCTGGCCGCTGGCTTTGTCGCGGGCTTTGGCCACGGCCGACTGCACGGCACGCTCCACCACTTCCAGCTGCTGAGCACGATTGCCGGGCAGGCTGTCCAGAGCACCGACCTTGATCAGAACCTCCAGCGCTGATTTGTTCAGGGCTTTGGGATCGACGCGTTCGGTCAGGTCGAAAATGTCGCTGAACGGACCGTTTTCGTTTCGTTCAGCCACCAGCGCTTCCAGCGCGGCTTCTCCCACACCCTTGATGGCCGCCATTCCGAAAGAGATCTTGTCGCCGACGACGGCAAATTCGACCTCAGACGTGTTCACATCCGGCGGCAGCACTTCGATATTCTGTCGCCGGGAATCATCCACATGCTCGGCGATACGTTCGCTGCTTTCCATGCCGCAGCTAAGCAGTGCCGCCATGAATTCGACGGGGTAGTGAGCCTTCAGGTAGGCGGTTTCGTAAGCGATCAGTCCGTAGGCCGTGCTGTGCGACTTGTTGAAACCGTAGCCAGCGAAGGCCACAATCAGGTTCCACAGTTCTTCCGCCAGTTTGGTGGAAATGCCGTTGGATTCGGCACCCGAGATATATTCGTCGTGGAAGCTGTCGATGATTGACTGCTTCTTCTTGCTGATTGCTTTAATACATTTGTACGCACTGGCCAGTTCCACATTGCCGACGCGGTTCAGAATCCGCATCACCTGTTCCTGGTACACCATCACGCCGTAGGTTTCTTCCAGCACCTCGTCGACGACCGGATGTACCTTCCGGGGCTCTTTGCGTTTGTTCTTCACATCGACGTATTCCATCACCATCCCGCCTTCCAGCGGTCCCGGTCGATACAGTGCCGAGGTGGCGATGATGTCCTCGAAGCAGTCCGGCTTCATCTTGGTCAGCAGGTCCCGCATGCCGCCGGATTCCAGCTGAAATACTCCCTTGGTTTCTCCACGCTGCAGCAAAGCAAACGTGGCCTTGTCCGTCAGGTTGTTCTTGACGTCTTCAAGCGTGAAATCGGGGTGCGACCGCTGCACGTTCTTGACGGCCTTGTCCAGAATCGTCAGGTTTCTGAGACCCAGAAAGTCCATCTTCAGCAGGCCGATGGCTTCGATGGTCGGGCCGTCCCACTGCGTGATGATATCCGTCTTGCCGGTGATCTTCTGCAGCGGAACCACCGTGTCCAGCGGCACGTCCGCCACAACCACGCCGGCCGCATGAGTCCCCGTGCTGCGGGCCAGACCTTCGACGGAAATGGCAAAATCCAGCAGTTCCTGAGCCACCGGATCGCCGTCGTAGGCAGCCTTCAGATCAGGACTCTTGGCCAGCGCATCCTTCAGCTTGATGTTCAGTTCATCGGGAATCATCTTGGCCAGTTCGTTCACGCGCGGCAGAGGCACGTTCAGTGCCCGGCCCACGTCACGAATGGCGTTCTTGGCTTTCAGCGTGCCGTACGTCCCGATCTGGGCGACGTTCATTTCGCCATAGGTTTCCTTGGTGTAGTCGATCACCATCTGCCGTCGGTCGCGGCAGAAGTCGATATCGATATCGGGCGGTTCGTTTCGACTCGGGTCCAGAAACCGTTCAAACAGCAGGTCGTACTTCAGCGGGCACACATCGCCCAGCCGCAGCAGAAAAGCCACAATGGCTCCGCACGCTGAGCCTCGGGCACCGCAGGGAATGTCGTGCCGGCGGGCAAATTCGACAAAGTCCCAGACAATCAGAAAATAACTGGCATAGCCCTTGTCCTCGATGACGCTCAGTTCGTACTTCAGGCGATCCCAGTGCGCATCGGTCAGCTCGTCGCCGTAGCGTTCGTACATCCGCTCGTTGCACAGGTCTCGCAGGTAGTCGATGTCTGACTTGCCTTCCGGCGGCCGGAATACCGGATACAGCTTGCGGTCGTGCAGTTCAATATCCACCCGGTCGGCGATTTCCTGCGAGCGGGCGACGGCGTCTTCCAGCCCGGAGAAGGTGGCGTACATTTCTTCCGGGCTGCAGATATACAGGCCGTCGTTGCTCATCTTCATGCGGTTCGGGTCGTCCCGCGTGGTCCGCGTGTTCACGCACAGCAGCACGTCCTGCACTTTGGCGTCGTCACGGGTCAGATAATGAGCATCATTGGTGGCGACCAGCGGCAGGCCCATTTCGTTGGCCAGATCGACGGTCAGATCCAGACACTGCTTCTGAATCTCGAAGCCGGCGTCCTGGATCTCCATGTAAAAACGGTCGCCGAAGACCTTGATGTACCATTCCACCAGTTTTCGAGCTTCGTCATCCTTTTCCGCCAGCAGCATCTTTGAAAGTTCACTCGACGCGCATCCGGACAGGCAGATGATTCCCTCACTGTAGGCTTCCAGCAGTTCCCGGTCGATCCGTGGTTTGTAATGAAACCCTTCCAGGTAGGCCGTTGACGACATCTTGATCAGATTGTCGAACCCCTTCTGGTTCATGGCCAGCAGTGTCAGGTGCGACTGCGCCTCCTTCTGGCGCGTCGCACTCCGGTCGGTCCGGCGTCCGGGAGCCACATAGGCTTCGTACCCGATGATCGGTCGAACATCGTGTTTGCGGCACGTATTGTAGAACTCCATGGCGCCGTACAGGTTGCCGTGGTCCGTCATGGCGATGGAGTTCATGCCAAGATTCCTGACCTGCGTGACCAGATCGGGAATCCGGTTGACTCCGTCCAGCAGGCTGTAATGCGTATGGCAGTGCAGGTGTGCAAAGGGGCGATTTGTCGCTGAACCACCCGTCGTTGGGTCCGCTGTCATGTCCGTTTTTGCCTCGATCATCGTGATCGCTTTCTGGGGGGCTGAGTCGGGCACGGCCCGACAGTTTTCTGAAGGCCTATTGTCGCCGACGCAGACCGGATAATCAAACGGACGCGACGTCGAATCTGGTTCCGGCGTCCCGGCTTTTGCGTCACTCGTGTTCGGTGCGCTCAGCGGGGGACCGGTCTTTGAGTCATCCCGGTATGGCGGACATTCCTGTCCGCCGAGCGGCGAGATTGCAGGCTCGGACAGGAATGTCCGAGGTACGGTTCTGGTTCCGGCAGCGCGGACTTTGGGTCGCTCGTGTTTGGTGCGAGCAGCGGGGGATCGGTCCTCAGCTGAGTGAACGAATCAGTGCGGCGGCCATTCGTTTTGTCTCTGCGGCATCCAGTGCCTGATCCTTGTCCTTGTCAAAGGTGAGGCAGCGAGTCACAAATGTTTCCACCATCTGCTCATCAGAAGGCGGTGGTGGCATTCCGGGCTGGCCGGTTTTAGCCGGCTGACCGGCGGGCGGGCGGGAGGCCTGTGGCTGTCGCTGCTTCAGTTCCGCAACGACCGCGGTGGCCACCAGAATCAGTTCCTCGCGATCCAGTCGACCATTGCCGTCGTGGTCGAAGCGTCCGGCCGCCTTCACAAACTGTTCCGCCATGCGATTCTGCCGCTGGCGGTTATTCATCGCGACGGCAGCCGCGCGATTGCCTCCGCCGTTCTGCACAGAGAACTGCTGGATTCCGATCAGCTGGCTTGTTCCGGAAGAAACGCCCAGCACGACGCCGGTTCGCCCCGGGTTGACGAATCCCCCGATCTGAAGACTTCCGCCCGCGATCACCCCGTTCTGCTGCGTGACGCCGAAACTGATCTGCGCCGGGGCAGCACCGGTATAAATGCCGATCAACAGAGCCGTTGCAGCCGTCGTCCACAGGTGTCTGGTTGTCATGGTATCACTCCGTTGTGTCGGGTTCAGTTCACCGGATTCATCGTCGCGGGCATCGGAACGTCAGAAGTCTTTGCCGCGGTTCAAAGATCGAGCCCTGATAGTGCTGATAACACTTCGGACTGACCGGTTTTTCCAGATCAAACCGGGACGGAATGCCGCGAATCACGAAATTCTCCATCCTGCGGCAGACCCCTCCCCGCCGCGTTTAGCCAGTTTAAAGGTCCGGTGAACAGAAAAATGCCGCTGTCTTCTGAGGATGAGCACCGTTATTCTGACCGACGTGCGAATTATCTGACACCTTCTCCGCGCTGCCGCGGATTGTCGTTGCGTGTGAGCATTGCCCGGGATTTTCGGTGTTCAACATTCCAGATCTGCGAAGAATCCGGCTGCTTGTCAGCCGCTTCACGCGTGGCCCTCGTCTCCGTGGTCCCCGGACCAGGGCGGCCTGGCGGCGATGCCACCGTCGCCGCCATTGGTCCGAACCTTTTGCCGTGCAGGCTCTTGAAGACAGAACGCTGCTGACGACGACGCTGGCCATCGAATTGCGGCTGCTGCAGGATGTCGCCGGTGCACCCGGTTCAGAGATCACCACCGATCGAGTGGATGTCGGGCAGAGCTTCTTTGTCGAAATCATGGCCGGGGATATTCGGACCGACGCCGCGGGAATCATCGGCCTGTCCATCGATGTCACCTGGACGGCTGCTGCGTTTCAGGAAATCGATCATCCCTTCAATCCCGGCCTGGTGATCACCCAGCACCTGCCGCTGAATCCGAACGGTAGTCTGGACCAGGCGGCCGGGAAGATTGACGATCTGGGTGGCGGCAGTCTGCCGGCGGCCGGTATCGGTTCAGCCGTTGGCGTCAACGTGCTGGAACGTTTTGCTCTGCTTCATTTCCGCGCAGAGACCGTCGTGACGGCCGCTCCGTTTACGGTTACCGTGCAGCAGGACGCGGCTCTGGGCGGAGTCTCGTTTGCCGACGAAGAAACTCAGTTCATCACCGATATTGAAGCTCAGACCGTCACCGTCATTGACGATTCAGCCGGGATTCCCCCGGGAGATGTTGACGGTGACGGAGACTGCGACGCCAACGATTCATTTCTGATTCAACTGGTGAAGCTTTCCGGAAACGACAGTCAGATTGAACAGTCAAAGGGGGGCAGCTTTCTGACGGCGACTGACATCCGGAGTCGGGTCGATCAGATCGGCACCGTCGGTGATGTGGACGGTGATTCGGATTTTGATGCCAACGATGCATTCCTGATTCATCTGATCAAGCTGTCCGGAACGGATGCACAGGTGGAGTCGTCCAAAGGCAGCAGTCTGCTGACGCCGGCCGAAATCCGCGGCAATGTCGCGAGCCTTGACGTGCCGCCGCCGACCATCGCGCCTTCGCGGGCGAGTTCCACCGCCGGTCTTACCGCCAGATTCTCTGCCGTGAGCTCAGACGTGTTCGATGTATCTGATCCGGACGTTCCCGTGTCGTCCAGTGCCGGCAGACCGGATCGGCAGAACCTGACGGACCTGGATGTTCAGTTCAGCTCACTGCCATATGATGCAGAAGAATCTTCCACCGACTCTGTGGCTGACGAATCTGCGGCTGCCGAATCTGTTCCGGGTCAGTTCCGGAGCTGGATTGATGCGATTCAGTGAACGGTTGAGAACCGGCAGCGTGCTGACTATGAGGCAGACACATGAACGAAATCGTAATTTTCGGCACGAAGAATTTCGCAGAAATCGCTCAGTACTATTTCACTCATGACAGCAATCTGACGGTGGCCGGCTTTACGGTCGACGGCGACTATCTGGAAGAAGAAAGTTATCTCGGACTGCCCGTGGTTCCCTTTGAAGACCTCGCAAAACACTTCCCGCCGGAACGGTACGGGATTTTCGTGGCCCTCGGTCTGAACCGGGTCAACCAGAGTCGGGCTGACAAGGTGGCCGCCGCTGAGGCGAAGGGCTATCGGCTGGCCGGATTTCTGAGTTCCAAAGCGCATGTGGCAGATGATTTTGTGCTGCGGCCCAATACGATGGTGATGGAGCACGCCATTCTGCACCCGCGTGTCACCGTCGGCTGCGATACCATTATCTGGAGCACGGCACGAATCGCATGGCACTCGCAGATCGGCAATCACTGCTGGGTCACCTCACCCTGCACCGGCGAGCGCGTGAGTGTGGGAGACAATACGTTTCTGGGCATCAACTGCACCATCGCGCCGGGTGTCAGCATTGGTCGCAGAAACATCATCGGCACCGGAGCATTGATTATGAGCGATACGAAAGACGATGAAGTTTATCGCGGGCCGGTCAGCAGGGCGGCACGGGCCGCCAGTCATCAGCTGAAGACCTTCTGAGTTCTCTCTGGTGGTTTCTTTGCTGCCTGACCGAAAACCTGCAGACTGGTCATTCCGGTATGTTTCACGATGCCGCAGAATTTGGCTTTACGGAAATTCTGGAAGCTCACTGGCAGCAGATCCGGGACGAATATCATGGGATCCGTGACCGGCTTGTCGACTGGCACGAAACCGATCTGTACGGGCACGGCTGGAGTGTGTTCGGACTGTTTGATTTTCCGCACGGGACACCGATTACGGAAAATATGGCTGCCTGTCCGGTCACAGCCTCACTGATCGAACAGCACGTTCCCGGCCACGGAGCAGCCGGGTTCTCAATGCTGGCTGCCGGCACTCGCGTCAGGCCTCACCAGGGTTATGCCGGGCCGTTTCTGCGGTGCCATCTGGCTCTGTCTGTTCCCGATGGTGACGTCGGACTGCGGGTTGGAAGTCACACTCAGCGGTGGACCGAAGGTCGGGTCCTGATTTTTGATGACCGGGTGGACCACGAGGCATGGAATCTGGCGACCGGCCGACCGGCAGATCGAGTCGTGTTGTTGATTGACTTTATACCGTCGGCGACCGACTGAGACGTCGTGGCCAGCTTAGGATCAAACGGGAAATTACTGTCGCATCGAAACGTGGCGCAGGCTTCCAGCCTGCGTTTTTCTGCATCGCAAGCTGTAAGCTTACGCCACTAATTTTCCGCTCGGTCCTTATGAGGTGACAGCCAGCTGCCGCAGAAATTCCTCCGGATCGACGGTCTGCGATAAATGATCGATGGCCGGCTGCAGCAGGCCGTCAATCTGCAGGGCTGCCAGCGGCCGCAGAGCTTCCGGCGTCAGGGGCTGGTGAGGTTCCAGCACGGGCAGTTCGCAGTCCCGAAAAAAATGATCTCTCGCGTGACGGCCGAACGCCGGAACCGCGCGGGACAGATGTCCCTGGTCAAACAGAAACACCGGCTGATGATGCAGGATCCGATGCAGCACTGAGGCAGAAAACTGATTCCAGTAGAAGGCAGATTCCGCCCTGTTCAGCAGGTCGCGAAACTTTTCGTAGCTGAGCGAATCGTAGCCGTGAACCGGCTCATCGGCAGCGTTCAGACGCTGCACGGCCGCAAGGCAGGATGTCGGAGCGACCAGCACCGGCAGACGCCGGCCAACCAGTGTCTGACGCAGCAGGTTGGCCAGCGTCTGACAGAAGGCGTCCGTCCCGTGCAGGTGACACTGCATCCCGAAGTCTTCTGTGGACAGGACGAACAGCCACGTCGGACGTGATTCGGTGTGATGTTCTGCGGCCGTTGCCTGTGGGGCTGCCGGTTCCGCTCCGTAGCGCGGATTGAAGAAGGAAAGATGTGTTGTGTGCAGCTCAGCGCGGGCCGGGGCGTGAGATACGTGGGTGACGTTCTGCAGCAGCGAAGCCACCTGTTCGAACTGCCGGCGGATCTGATCGGCTGCCGGATGATTCAGTTCTGTCGTCCGGACGCGTGCTTGCGACAGCAGACCCAGGAACGGATCGCTGGTGGCGAGCATTATTCCTTCTGAGTTCAAAGTGGTGACCAGCTGTTCGAGTTTCTGAGACGTCAGCAGTTGATTCATTACCAGCAGGTATCCGGAAAACAGCAGGACGATGTCCGGTCGATACAGGCGAACCTGATTCAGCAGGGTGCTGCATGAATCAAAGGCGGCGCAGGGGATCCGCAGGTCCTCACAATTCAAAACATGCAGTCGCTGAGGCAGCAGCAGCAGCGCGTCGATGTTCATGCCTTCCAGCAGGTAGACGGCATTGAACAGTTCACCATGGTCCTGAGAAACCACGATCAGTATTCTTGGTCGAGCCGGCGTTGATGATGACATCTGTGTCAGTCCTGCTGTTCGATGACGTTCATTCCCGTGGGTGTTGGTTGCCGGCTGTTTGGGTTTTCGGCTGCCTGGGAGAACGGCTGCCTGGGTTCACGGCTGATTCGGTTCACGGCTGCAGAGACAGGGCTCGGTTCACTTCGTCGACGACGGTTGAGCAGGCCGATTTCAGGTTTTCCGGGTCCACGGTGGCTGGTGGCATCAGACGCATGAAGCCCCCGCCGAAGCCGACCGCCACTCCACGGCGATAGATCGCGCTGACCAGCTGTCTGCCGTCGACGGATTCCGGGAATTCAACAACCCAGCACGCGCCACATCCTCGGATGGCAACACCATCACCGCTGAGCGACTGCAGCGACGACCGGATCTGTTGGTGGATATCGGCCACGAATGATTCGATCGGCAGTCGATTCAGTTCTGTCAGAGTTCCCACGACGGCCGCAGCGGCCAGCGGGTTACCAGAGAAGGTACTGGACGGCAGCATCTGCGGCACGACGGGGTGCGCGGTGCGGGTGACCACGCCGGCAACGGGAAAGCCGTTGCCCAGCGCCTTTCCGATCAGAATAGTGTCGGGACAGAGTCCGGCACCTATATGAAAGAAGGAGACGCCGGTGCGATAAAAGCCGGTCAGAATTTCATCAAAGACCAGCAGCGTGCCCGTCTCGCGACAGCACGCTTCGACTCGGTGATAAAACTCGTCGGATGCCTGATAACCGCCACCGGAGCCCTGCAGGGGTTCTACAAATACGGCGGCCACCTCACGACCGGCCAGCCGATCATGAAGCTGGCTCAGGATGTCCACTTCAGACATCGCCGGCAGAAACGGAAGACGGTGGAACTGCGGCAGTTCGACGCCGTCTCGATTATTCCAGCCGAGAAAGGCGGTGGCCATCGACTTGCCATGCATGCCGCGATCAAAACCGACGAAGCCGTTCCGGCCCGTTGTGACGCGGGCATGGCGAATGGCGAACTCGGCGGCTTCCATGCCGGTGGAATAAAGGCCGGCAAGCTGATGGGTGTCCGGGAAAAATCCGTTTACCAGACGCGCTGCTTCTTCACGAATCGGAGTGCTGATCGCCCCGATCATCCAAAGTTTATCCAGTTGCCGGCGGACAACAGCTGTAACCTGCGGATTCACATGGCCAAGAAAGGTCGCCCCGAACGCCGAGAACAGATCGATATAGTGCGTTCCGTCGCTGCCGACAAGAACGTCGTTTTTCGCCTCCGTGATCACCAGCTCTGACATGTGTGCGCTCCGGCCTGTGAGTTGGATTCGTCTCGGGACAAAAAGTTTTCTGCCGACAGGACAGCGGCGGCTGCTGCGTCGCGGCAGATTCGTCGACGGATGCTCACGGCATCCATCCCTGCTCGCAGCTGACTGATCGCGCCCGATACCAGCGCTGCTGCGCCATGATGCCCGGTCATGGCGCGATCATGATTTTACTGAGCAGTTCATACCACTGGTCGATCGCCGCTTCGCTGCAGCCGGTTCGCTGTACATAGGCATTTCGATAGGCGGTCTCGAACGCTTCGCGCAGGGAATCGATCATCGACCGGTCTTCCGGGCTGAAATGAGCTGCTTTGGAATGCCGCACGATCAGCAGCGTGTGAGCCACATCCGCCAGCGGAGGGCCGGAGGTGGCGGAAAGCCAGTCGACGACGCAGGCCTTTCCTTCCGCCAGAATGACGTTCTTCGGATGGAAGTCTCCGTGACACACAGCGCTGCCGTCGTCCAGCGACGCCAGACGTTCCAGCACAGCAACGCGTTCTGCATCGCTGAGATGATCAACCGCCAGCAGAGTCCGTTGCAGTTCGTCGCGCAGGGACGGCAGGTTTGTGGTGCGACACGCATGGACAGCCGTATGTGCGTCGGCGAACTGCGCCGCCAGCCGTACCAGATCGTCCGGACGACGCAGCAGCTCGTCAAGAATTGTGGGCCCGTCGACCTGGTCAAAGATCAGTCCGTGCCGTCCGTCGTGTTCAACCTGTGTGTGAACGCTCAGCGTATCCACACCGGCCTGCAGAACGACTTCGGTCTTTACCTTTTCAATATCGACCACAAATGCCGGAATGTGGTCCTGAAAAAGCTTCAGCACCCGACCGTTCTGCATCCTGTACAGTTCGCAGCTGCTGCCGCGAGCGATCGGTTCACCAGAGATTTCAGGCGGCGACATGGCTGAGGACTTCATTCTGAGACCCTGCTCCAGTGATGCTGAATCAGGTCGGCTGCCCTGCCGACTCCATCTTCCGCACTGATCACGGCCTGCCAGGTGCTGGCGGCCTGCGCAGTCTTCGAACAGGTTTGTGCGGTCACAAATGCTGCCGCCAGTGCTTCCGAAGATAACGTGTCCTGACTGAAAACGTTAACCGCCAGTGACTCGCGGAGCAGCAATTCTGCAAATCGCTGCTGACACGTTATCTGAGGCAGGATCACCGATGGTACGCCCGCCCGCAGCACAGCCGCCAGAGTTCCCGTACCGCCATGATGCACCACGCAGGACGCATGCGGAAACAGCCAGTCGTAGTCGGCTTCCTGCACACAGCGGATTCGATCGGACGTCTGTGCGCCGTTTCGGAAGCGGGACCAGCCGGCGACGACCACACCGCTACAATCGGCAAGCTGCAGCGCCTGTTCAAACACCTGAAGCATCTGAACGGAATCGAACATGACCATGGAACCCATGGCCAGTACGACTGTTGGTCGGGCCGTGTGGACAAACGCTCGCAGCTCATCACTGACAGAACGTGAGGCTGCGGGCGGACGCAGCCAGAAGCCGGTAAACTGATACCGTTTGTCCCACTCATTCCCCGGATCGATCAGCTGCCGGTTGATCGCCACCAGATCCAGAATTTCCTTTTCGGGCGGGCCGTATTTCGGCAGATCGGCCAGATTTAATGGTGGGTCGTAGGTGACTGAGATTCCCGGCATGACTCGGCCGCCCCGCCGGACCACAAGCTTCAGGTTGTTGATGAAGTAATCGAAGCCGGGCAGCAGCCGGTGCAGTTCTGCTCGACAGGCCGCGTATTGCGGCTGCAGCCAGTGGGTACCGAACTGCCGTGTGCGAGCCGTCAGATCAGGCTCGGACTGCATGCCGCGCAACAGATTGAGAAATTCCGCTTCGCTGCCGTCCCCCATCGGCATCCACGGAAGCCCTGCGTCTTTGGCGATTGACCCCAGAAACCGGGAGGTACCGACAACGACGTCATGTCCACGGCGCTGCAGTTCTGAGCCCAGTGCGACGAACAGCTCGACGTCACCGCGGCTGCCGAGAGCAAGAATGTAAATCCTCATCGGACGCTCACAACGGACGTTGGTTCCGCACGCAGACGACTGTAGCAGGATGGTCCGGCGCTTACCGTAACAAACCAGGGGCGATCACCCGAATTCAAGCAGATCGCCGATCCGCGGCAATGTTTCCGGAGCGTTTGAGTTATTTCGCCAGCGGTACGAAGACGCCACTGCCGTGGAGCATTTCCACGCAGCACCGGGCCCGTCCATGCCCTGCTTCGTAGCGGCGGTTGCCGCGGTGGTCCTGGTACAGAGATGCGCATCTATTTAAATGGCACCAGGCATCGGTGTGTGCAGGTGTTCATACAGCCATGCGTAGTTTATCGATATGGTAATCTGAAGGAAGTTCGGACGAAACCGGTTTGCTTTTTATTCCCTCTTCTCATACTCCGGGAAACTCGCTTGTCATTATGGGGAAATTGCCTGGGTATGTTCCTGTAGGAACGCTTGGAAACCCACGCATCGCTTTCTCGGCCCGGTACCCGCAGGTTGGACCTGCGATGTTCGATGGCGGAACGGTTTCAGGTGGATCAGGTAATTGTTCTTCCCGTTAGTAAATTGCTCTGCCGTTCAGACACAGGACAACAAGAGTCGCCGCCAACATTGCGACGGCAGGAAGTTGGTAAAGACGTTTCTGATGCTGCGAAGGTCTTCGCGGCCGTGAAGATACGGTCTTTATCCGAAGTTGCTTGAATCGGCCTGTTGCTTGAATTTCGCATGGTTCGAACGGCCAGGCCACTGCGTACACACTGTCTCGGACCTGACTGCCCTGCACTTCCTGTTTTCGCTCGCAACGATCTCATGACCACCGCCTCGAAAGTGGGATCACCTGTACAGCAAAACAACCTGAACGAAGGTCGCTTTATGTCGCTGCGTTACTGGCTGAACCAACTGCGCACACAAACAATTCCCAGTCGGCGAAAAGCACCTCTCATTCGCAGCGTTCAGAGGCGGTCATATTACGGTCCCCACAAAAATCGCAGCACCAGTCTTCGGCAGGCCGAGTTGCTGGAGACTCGCACGCTGCTTTCGTCAGCCTCACTGACAGCCGGACTGCTGTCGGTGACCGATGCTGCCGGAGGGGACAACACTGTCACGATCTCCAGCGACGGGACCACGATCACCGTCAACGATGCCGGAGCACCGCTGGATCCGGGTGCCGGTGCGACGGTGATTGATGCCAACACGCTGTCGTTTCCGGTTTCCTCGACCAGTACGATCGCCGTCGACCTGCAGGACGGAAACGATAGTCTGACCATTGCGACAAGCACCGAACTGGTGGCTCCGGGCGGCTTCGACTTCAAGGCCGAGTCGATCACGGTGAGTCAGAATTCGACGCTGGCGGCCCGCACGACGACCGGCGACCTGGTTACCGGCGTTTCGACGGCGAATTCGTCCGATATCCTGATGCTGGCGGAGACAATATCGATTCAGGCAGGTGCCAGACTGCTGGCTCACGTTGAAACCGGCAGCTCGTTTACAGGCGGCCGGATAGATGTTCATGCTCAGAATACTGAGGAACGCGGATACAATTTCCTGCTGGGATTTTCGACTCAGGACGCCACCATTTCGATCGACGGGGCGACAGTGCTGGCCGACGAAGTCTCGGCCGTTGCCGAATCATCGGACGTGAACGGTCCCGACCAGATTGCCGACTTTGTTGACAGCTTCATCGGGCCGCTGAAGACACTGATGGAACAGGTCAAGGGCGAAGACAGTCCGGATTTCAACGGGCTGTCCGCTTCGATTGTGCAGCGCGGCGCTCACTCAACGGTCACCGTGACCAATTCGGTGATCACCAGTGCGGGCGATGTGACGATCGATGCGATCACTGAGGTTGAGAACGAACTGAACGCCGTGTCGACCGGCAACACGCAGTTGCATCTGGGCGTGGCCATCGGCTACTCAGAAGCGACTGCGCTGGCGGAAACGCTCCTGACCGGCACCACTGCGATCACCGCCACGGGCGATGTGAACATCCGGAGCAATGCGAGTGCCGAGGCTTCCGCAGAGGCAAAGTCGAAATCCAATCTGTCAGAGGATTCAGATCAGGTTGATCCGAACGCCAATTCCGTCGCCGTGGCGATCACGAACGCGGATCTCGTTTCGACCACCAATGTCACCCAGAACGTGGCCATCACGTCTCAGGCCGGCAATGTGAATATTCTTGCGGACGGTACGGTGTCCAGTACCCCGACCGCCGAAGCTTCTTCCTTCTCTGACGGACTGACCGGAATCACGGTCGCACTCGGCTTCAGTGATTCTGACGTCACGTCGACCGTCAACGGGACGATCACCGCGGCGGGCCGCGATACGGCACTGGTCTTCAATCCGACCGTCACAAACGTCGTCAACACGACCAGCAACACGATTCAGATCCCGAACCATGGTCTCGAAAACGGTCAGAAGATCACCTACAGCAATGGCGGTGGCACAGACATCGAAGGACTGGTCCAGGATACCGAATACGTCGCGATTGTGGTGGATGCCAATACCATACAGCTGGCGCAGGCGCCGGCCATGGATCTGGATTCCAGAAGTGTGAATCCGAGTTCGACGCACGGCCTCACCGGATATGCGCTGCGCGATTTCAACCCGTCAAGCATCGGTGTCATCAATCCGGTGACCAATCGCATCAACATTCCGGGACACGGTTTCCAGGACGGGGAGCGGATTGCGTACAGCGCCAACGGCGAAAATCCCGTGCCGGGGCTGACACCGGGGAAAAACTATCGGGTCACCGCACCGACCGCTGATTCGTTCAACCTGTTTCACGTCGACAAACTGGAACTGGTGGACCTGAGTCTGGATACGGATCTGGAAAGCTTCTTTCCGGGAGGCGATCACAGTTTCGTCTATGCGACGTCCACGGTTGACTTTGTGCCGGCGACGGCGGTGAATGACGACCAGGATACCATCACCCTGCCCGGCCACGGTTTTGAGACCGGTGATGCTCTCAGCTACCGCACCGATTCATCACTGGGAAATCGTCTGCTGGTCAATTTCGGCGGCTCACTGCTGAACGCATTGCTGGGCGATGAACCACTTCGAGGTCTGGAAGATGGCGACATCGTGTATGCGGTGGTCGTGGATGCCAACACCATTCGCCTTGCAGAAACGGCCAGCGATGCTCGGGCGGCCGGTGCCATCGACCTCGATTCAATCGGGGCGGGAACCAGCCATCGTTTCGATATCGGGATTGTTCCGGGTATCAATGTGCTGGCGACGCTGGACGCCGCCAGTCAGGCCAATACGTCGAGTTCCGTCGGTGAAGATCCTCCGGACGAAGTGGAAGATGCAGTCTCGACCAATTCGAACGAGTTTCTGGACCTGTTTGGCTTCGACGCATCAGCGTTCATCGGCAATGAAGAGCCCGCAGATTCCGAAACCGGTGAGGTTTCGGAAAATTCGAAAGACGACAGCCTGAATCTGGCCGCTTCCATCGGCATCAGTTTTGCCGACCACGATGTCACGGCGACGGTCGGCCCGACCGCCGATCTGAATTCGGAACGCGAAGTTCAGGTGCAGGCTGAGATCACTCAGGCGGCTCAGGTTCACGTCGAAGCCGGGTCGTCGAAGGCCGAGGATTCCGGCGGTGCCACGGTCTCAACCGCCGCCGGCGTGGCGCTTGGTTTCTACAACAACGATGCTCGAGCGACCATCGAAGGCGGCGCGTCCGTTGACGCGCACGGCCTGATCTCTGTGGAAGCCACTGTTGAATATCCGTTTCTGACGCCGACCGACGAGACGCTGAATCCGGCAGATCTGTTTAATAATAATCGCCCCACTATTGCGGAGATCTTTGAAGGCAAGCTGGACTTCAGCAGCGACATCATGAACACCTGGGTGTTCACCAACCAGAGCAATGAAGAGGGCGATGTCGGCATTGCCGGGTCCGTGGCCGTGACGGACTACAACAATCTGGCCTTCGCGTCGATTCGGGACGGTGCCCTGATCAACCAGGACACCAGCGCCACCTATCGCAACGCGGGTCAGGCCGTCAGCCTGAATGCCGAAACCGACATGCAGCTGCTGAATATGGCGGGACTCGGTGAACTGAACCTGACGCGTGACGGCGTCAAGAAACTGGTGAAGGAACGAGACAAGTTTGCGCTGGTGAATCCGTTCGGAAACTCGGCAGGCAAAGTCGGGCTCGGCGGTGCGTTTCTGGTCACGCTGATCGACAACGACACGCGGGCGACGATCGAAGACAATGTCCGGATCCATACCGGGACCGATGAAGGTCTTGCCGTGTCTGCCGGCGAGAGCATTTTCGGACTGTCCTTCGCTCAGTCGGGCGGAGAAGCCGGCAAGTTCGGTCTGAGCGGCAGTGTGACGGTGCTGGATCTTGACAGCATCACTCATGCTCACCTGGCGTCTGGTGTGATCATTACCGGTGGACCGATCGATATCGACGCCCGCAGCAGCCTGACCCACGTCAACATTGCGGGAGCCGTTCAGACAGGCGAAGAAGTCGGAATCGGTGTGTCGATCGGAGTCAATGACGTACACCGCGACACGCTTGCGTTCATTGGAGCCGCGGACGGTCTGGCAGCCGGTACGGGCGGGACCGATATCGATGTGACGGGTGATGTTTCTGTCGATGCCGTCAGCACCGGCCATGTGTACTCGTTTTCCATCGCGGCGGCGAAGATTGCGGAAAATGATGACGTCACCGGTGACGAAAACGATACCGCCAGTGATACTCAGGGGGCGTCGAATGAGGCGTCCAGCCGAGGTTCATCGTCGAACGAGGACGGGAAGCAGGGGAAATACGGTCTGGGCCTGACCGGGTCGGTGTCTTTCAATGTGATGACCGACAACACACTTGCCTTCGTGAACGACAGCGGGACACTGGTCGGTGCCGCGATCGATCTGAATGCTCTGAACGATACCGACGTGGTGGCGGGCGCCGGAGCTGCGTCACTGGTACAGAAGGACAAGTCGGCTGCCATCGCCGGAGCATGGACACATGTTGCGCTGACCGGCCTCACCAAAGCTTACATCGCGGGCGCGACGGTTTCCGCGAGCAGTGCCGACCTGAAAGCGAAACGCACCGGGGACGTCATCTCACTGGCCGCCGGTGCCTCTGGCGCACCGCGGAAGAAGGGCATCGCACTCGCCGGTTCCGTCGTGACGGCCTTTATCAACCAGACCACTGACGCATCCATCCGTTCGGCCGCCTTCACTGCCACCGGCGATGTGGTGCTGGACGCTCGTGACGATGCCAATATCATCACCGTAGCCGGAGCGGTCAGTTTCGGCGGCAAGGCGGGTGTGGGGGCAGCCGTCGCCGTGAATCTGATCACCACGAATACGACCGCGACCATCACGGATTCGACACTGCGGTACGACGACGGTCTGAGCATCACCGCCGCTGCCGACGGTGACATTTTTGCGATTGCCGGTTCTGCCGGACTTTCACCCGGCGGAAAGCTGGGTGCCGCCGGAACAGTTGCTGTCAACACGATTACCAGCAACACCGATGCGTCCCTGCGGAACACCAGTCGACCGGCTGGTGCTCCGACGTCCACCGGCAATGTCATTCTGGCGGCTCGCAACGATTCGTTTATCGGAACCCTGACCGGGGCAATCGGACTGTCCAACAAGGTCGGACTGGGGGCGTCGGTGGCCTTCAGCCAGGTCAGCGGAACAACTCAGGCGGTGATCGAAAATTCTGCCGTCGACACCGGCGGCAGCGTATCTGTCACTGCCGACAGCGGTTCGTTTGTGGAATCGTTTGCCGTCGGCGCCGGCTTCGGTAAGGACGTCGGGCTGGCCGGATCGGTGACGATCAACCTGATCAACAACGCGATCATTGCTGACATTCGCGGTGGTTCGACTGTCAGCGGGGCCAATGTGTTCATGGCCGCACGTGACGGTTTCGGCAGCAACTTCGACGCGGGAGCTTCCGTCAGCAGCAATGAAATTGATCTCGGGACCGCTCACGGGTTCGAGACCGGCGACGCGGTCGTGTACAGCAGCGGCAAGGGAGATCCGATCGGCGGCCTTGAGAACGGCCGCACGTATTATGCAATTGTGGATGCCGGCACGCCCACGAAGCTGAAGCTGGCGAAGACCAGAGACGACGCCGAGGCCGGCACCGCGATCGCCCTGTCTTCAACCGGACTGTCCGGGCTGGAGCACTTTCTGGGTAAGAGCGGGATTCTGTCGCTGGCCGGATCGGTATCCGGTGCGGGCAAGGCGGCTGTCGGAGCCGCGGTGGCCTACAACGATATCGATAACAGCTTCCGGTCCTCAATTGACGGTTCCACCGTGACGGCCACCACCGGCCGCGTGATTCTGGACAACCGCACCAACGCCGTCATTAATACCATGTCGCTGGGCGGTGCCGCGGCCGAGAAATTCGCGCTGGGCGGATCCGTTGCCATCAATCAGATCCAGAACGCGGTGGATGCGCACATCAGCGGCAGTTCGACCGTCACCGGAGTCGGCGTCGATCTGAGCGCTCGGGACGAATCCACGATTCGAGTCCTTGCCGGCGGAGTCGCGTTCTCGGGCAAGGCCGCCGTCGGAGCGTCCGGTGCCTACAACGAAATCAACAACACCGTGCAGGCCTACACCAGTGGCTCAACGGTGGATGCCGGAACGGGCAGCATCACCCTGATTGCGCGGGAAGAAGCCGATATCTTCGCCATCACGTTTGGTGGCGCCGGTGCCGGCAAGGTGGCTCTGGGCGGATCCTTCTCGCTGAATGACGTTTCCAACACGACCCGCGCTTATGCATCGCTCGGCACCCTGTCGGCGAATCAGGATGTTATTATCGCGGCCTACGACGACGCCACGCTGTTTCTGATCGGCGGTGGCGTCGGAGTTGCGGGGACGGCCGGCATCGGACTGGGCAACACCACGACGATCACCAGCAATCTGACTGAGGCCTTTGTCGATGCGGGCACCACCGTGACCGCAAAAGGCCACGGGCTGGGGCACGTAATCCGCTCGGGTGAACTCAGTGCCGACGGGACGCCGCTGACAGGCACGGTTCATGGCCTGGCTGTGGTTGCGGTTTCAACGGAAGACATCTTTGCGATCGCGGCGGGTGGTGGTGGAGCCGGCACCGCCGGCATTGCCGGATCGGCCGCGGTTCACATCCTGAACGAAACCACAAAGGCCCATATCGATACGCTGGCACAGATCAATCCGGTAAATACGGGCGCGTCGGCCAATCAGGACGTCCGCGTTCTGGCGACCGACTACACTCAGATTCTGGGTGTTGGTGGTGCTCTTGGCGGCGGCGGCACGGTCGGGATCGGGTTTGGTACTGATGTCGCGGTGATTACCAAAGTCACGGAAGCGTATGTGGGTATTGATGCCAGCATCACGTCCAGCGGCGATGTGCTGATCAGGGCGAATTCAGAAGAAGATCTGGCATCGCTGTCTGCCACGCTGGGCGGCGGCGGAACTGTTGGCCTGAGCGGCGCGGCCGGCGTGTCGATACTGAACATCACGACGCGCGCCTTTGTCGCGAATGCCTCCACCGCAGCTGACGGAGCCGTCATTAATGCCGAGGGCAACGTGGTCATCACTGCCCTTGAACGGACAGAGATGGACGTGATTTCCGGGGCAGCCAGCGGCGCCGGTACGGCCAGCATCGGTGCGGCGGCCGCGGTTCCGGTCATCAACAAGACGACGGACGCCTTTATCGGCCGGCATGCCACTGTGAATGCGAAGGGGAATCGGGGCACGACCGATGTGTTCGACGGAAAATTCAACATCACCTATGTCAACGACTTCGGACAGATTCTGTTTCCGACGCCCGATGGTAAAGGCGGTGTCAACCCCGTGGACATCGAGATCGGCGCGCCCTTGTCCGGGCTGGCGGCATTTTCTGACGTGATTCAGGACCTGACCGGGTCAGACCCGACCACGCTGATGGACGGATCACTGACCCGTCAGCGCGTCGCGACACCGTCGACGCGGGCCATTCGCGGCGTTTCCGTCGCGGCCGTCAACCGTGACGATATCGAAGTGATTGGTGCCAGTGTGGGTGCGTCCGGCATGGTGGCGGTGAACATCGGCGGGGCGGTCACGGTGATGGACGTCAGCACATCCGCCCATATCAACGCTGATGCTGATGTGAACACCGATCAGACGGGGGCATCCGCGAACCAGGATGTGATTGTGGCCGCGGGCAACGACTTCTATGAAATGTCCATTGCCGGAGCCGGGTCGGTGGCGGCGGGTTCCGGAACAGTGGGTGTCGCGCCCGGTGTCACCGTGGAAATCATTGATATTGAAACGACCGCCTATATTGACGACGGTGCAGACGTCCGTGCGCTGCGCGATGTGCAGGTCAGCGCGGCAGCCCTTGAAGACATACTGACCTTTGCGGCCGGAGCTGCAGTGGCGGCCAGTGCGGATGTGGCGGTTGGAGTCGGCGGTTCGGCCTCGGTGATCATTATCGATGCAAGGACGGCGGCATGGATCGGAAATGATGCGACCAGCGACGCGACTGGAGCTCATGTCACGGCCGGCGGCAACGTGGTGGTTTCGGCCACTGACTTCACTGACGTGGATTCCATCGCCGTTGGTGCCGGGCTGGGGCTGAGTCTGGTAGGTAACGGCATCGGCCTCGCGGCCAGTGTCGGACTGATCACCAAAGACACCTCAGCGTCTGTCGGCGACCATGCCACCGTGGATGCCAATGCAAACGGCAACACGGTTTCCGTCTTCAGCGGGACCGGCAGCGACGTCGAAACGAAAACTGCGATTCGCGGTGTCGCCGTGCAGGCTCACTCGGACGAAAGTGTCTTCAGCCTTGCGGCGGCTGGAGGCGTCGGCACCATCGGTGTCGGTCTGGCCGGCGGTGTGGCCGTCACGATCACAGATTCGGACACGACTGCCTTCATTGGCAGAGATGCCAATATTAACCAGAACAACGGTTCCGCAGCTGCGTCTCAGTCTGTCAATGTCTCGGCCGTCAACAACTTTGGGGCGACCACCATCGGCGGCGCTGCCGCCGGAGGTGCGGGGGCTGCCGGAGCGGGCGTGGACATCGGCATTCTGCGCAACGATACGACCGCGTACATCGGGATCGGGGCGCACGTGCTGGCACGCAGCAACGTGGATGTGAACTCACTTGCCGATCGGGATATTCTGTCCGTGGCCGTGGCCGGCGCAGCAGGTGGAATCGGGGCCACGGCTTCGGTTTCGGTGTGGACGATCGGCGATGTGCTGGGGAGCAGCTATTCGGTCGACAATGAGAATACGGACGCGATTTCTTCACTCAGCAAACTCGACCCGCTGGGAACCGCCAACGACATTGCCACGGGCGGAGGTGAAGGATTCGGCAGTGCTCTTGATGGCCATAACACCGGACCCGCGTTTGCGCCCTCGGCGGTGAATGGTACGACGAATACAATCACCGCGTCCGGGCACGGTCTCGTGACGGGCGATGCGGTGGTCTATCGCAGCGGCGGCGGATCGCCGATCGCCGGGCTGGTGGATGGCAGGACGTATTACGTGATCAAGACCGGTGCAAACACGTTTAAACTGGCTGCGTCGCGCTCTGCCGCCTTCGCAGGGATTGCCGTTGAAATCAGTTCCACCGGCGCCACGGGCAGCAATCATACGGTCAGTCCGGCCGTCGGCAGTGGAACGAAATCTGCCGCCGGGCAGGTCAACTCCGGAATACCGGCCAATCCGGTGACGAGTGCTGCGAACGCGGGCGGGGCTGCTGCCAGGTCGGGGACCACCGCTTTCATCGCAGCAGGCGCCTCTGTCTTCGCGGACGACGATGTGAATCTGCGGGCACATGAAAATGTCGATTTCGAAGTGGTCGTCGGCGGCGTGGGAGTAAGCAGCCTCGCTTCCTTTGGCGGGTCGGTGGCGATAGTGAATATCGGTACCCGTTCAGAAGCATATATCGATAACAACGCCGAAGTACGGGCGGGCACCGGCAGTGGTGACGATATCCTTGTGCAGGCGACGTTCAGTGACGATATCGACGGACGCGCCTATGCCGGGCAGGCCAGTCTGGGGATCGCGCTGGGCGGACAGGTTGTCGTCGTGAACGATCGTTCTGAGCAGATCGCGTTCATCGACAGTGGCGCCAGTATCGAGCAGGCCGGTGGAACCGTGTCTGTGAAAGCCGAAGCAGACCGCGACGTGAATGTGCAGGTGATCGGTGGCAGTGTCGGGCTGGCGGCGGCCGGAGCCGCTGTTGGCATCGCCAATATTACGGGCACAACCACGGCGGATGTTCGCGGCGCCGACATCGGACAGACCGCTCTGACCGTTCGCAATCTGAGTGTGACGGCAGACGCAGACAACACGGCCACCGTGCAGACCATCGCAGCAAACGGGGGGATTCTGGCGGGCGCCAGTGCTGCCTATGCGGAGGCCGATGTCAGCCCCGCAATTCAGGCATTTGTGAGCAGCGGAGCAGATATCACTGTTTCCGGCGATCTGACTGTTCAGGCGCTGTCGGCTGGAGTGGCAGACGCCCAGGCCATCGGCGTTGCCATTTCCGGCGGTCTGTCACTGGGGGGAGCCTTTGCGGTGGCCGATGTGGAACCGACCCTGACTGCGGCGATCAGGGGGGCTTCCACGGTCAGCGCCGGTCAGGTCACCGTGCGTGCCCTGCACAACGTGACAACCGGTGGATCGCGGCTGGCAAAGAAATCTGATGCCCATGCCGTCAGTGGTGCCGGCTCACTGCTGGTCGGCCTGGCCGGTGCCAGCGCCGAGGCTGATGCCTCGCCCACGCTGGATGCTGTGATTGACGGGGCTGCCACCGTGACATCGTCCGGAATGGTCCGGGTGATCTCTTCGGCCAACAATATTGCCGAAGCCGACACGGCCGGGCTGGCGGTCGGCGGCCTGGCGGGAGTCGGCGCCGGCAATGCGGACGCGGACGTTGGTGGTTCGGTCAAAGCTCGGATTCAGGGAGCGACCGTTGATGCCGGCGCCGGACTGGATGTCGAAGTTCGTGCGGAAGCATTTGCTGATGGCGATGCGAATGTGCTGGGAGCGGCCGGAGGACTGGTCGGGGCCACGCTGAACCGATCGTCAACAACGGTCAATACCAACATCGACGCGTTCATCTCGTCTGCCACAGTAACGGCGGGACGCGATCTGTTCGTTACCGCTCGTTCTGAAGGCGATGCTTTTGCTGAGACAAAAGGGGTATCGGTGGGGGCGTTGAGCGCCGCAGGGTCACAGGCGGAGGCAATTCTGGATCCGTCAGTCGATGCGCTGATCGGCACGGGATCAAACATTACGACCGGCCGCCACCTGACCGTTCAGGCCGTCCATAACTATACCACCAGCGGAGTGCCGCAGGGGGGCGATGCGACCGCCAAAGCCAATGCGTCTTCCGGAGGACTGGTCGGTGGCGTGGGCGTCGATGTCGATGCGATTGCGTCTGCTGATTCCAACGGTGTTGTGTCTTCCGGTGTCATCCTGAACGCGGGCGGTCAGATCGTGGTTTCATCCCGCGCTCGCAACGACGCTGAGGGTATCGGGACAGCGGTCGTGGGCGGGCTGCTGGCCGGTGGGTCGGTGAACGTCCTCAGTAATGTTTACGGTACTTCCGATGCGATGATGGACGGTAACGTCCAGAGTGGCGCGGGGCTGAGTGTGACCAACCGCCTGTCGAACGTGTCGACGGCAGAGGGCGACGCATCTTCCGGTGGCCTGGCGGCGTTGAATCGCACCGTGGTCGAGGCCAGAACAAACTATACGACTGCTCAGGCGGCTCTGACTCGTATCGGCAACAATGCTGCCGTGAACGTGTCGGGCAACGTTACTCTGTGGACGGTCACCGACACGGCGGCGAGTGCCATCGGAGATTCTCTGAATATCGGCCTCGGCGCAGTCGGCCGGCTGGATACGCGGGCTCGGATGACGCCCAGCATCGACACGCTGATCGGCAATAACGCCAGCGTCACCAGCACCGGCGGCAGCATTGCGCTGCAGGCGGAACATAATCTGGGAGGACAGCGTGCCTTTGCCGACGTGGAATCCGCCAGCGGAGGACTCTATAGCGGTGCGGATACCACGGCCACCGCCCTGGCGAATGCGAATGTACAGACGTATGCCGGCACCGGAGCGACCATCAATGCCGGCAGCAATGTGGCGTTCAGAACCTACAGTGATAACGATGCCTGGACGGATGCCGACGGCGATTCGGCAGGATTGATCGCGAAGGGAGAGGTCCGAGCCACCTCAACCGCGAACGGTGTCACTGAATCCGATCTGCGGAACATCGCGTCGCTTGAGGCCGGCGGCAATATTGACATCATTGCCCGTGGTACCAACGATGCGCGTGCCTACACCGATGCGGCCAGTGGCGGCGTCGTCAGTTCGTCCGGCTCAGTGGCGCAGGCCACCGCCGATCCGACCGTCGATGTGTCGATCCAGAGCAGCGGACTGATTCATGCCGGTGGTTCGATCAATATTGCCAGCGCCGCCTACGGAAGCACCAACGTGCAGGCAGACGGAGCGGGCGGTGGACTTGCCGATCTGGGAACGTCAATCGCCACCACATTGTGGGGCGCCGATGTGGCGACCAGAATCGTCGTCGGCACGGCTCTCGCAGCCGACATCGACGTGAAGCTGGGCGCCTACAACAACTACAACGAAAACGGCGTCCTGCAGTCCGGGCGTCAGGTACGGGCTCAGGCGACGACCACGGGCGGTGGGCTCGCCAGCCTTCGTGGAGCGGTCGTCACCGTCAACACGGATACGTCGGCGGACACGCGGATCGGTGCCGGATCCACCGTGACCGTCGGTCGAACGCTGACGGCCGAGGCAAAATCGCACAACCAGGTGGATGCCGATGGCTTCGGCCGAGTACTGGGACTGGTCGGCATCGGTTCGACATCGGTCAACGTCAATATGTGGAACACCGCCCGGGCGGCCACGGATGACACCACAACCGGCAACCGGACTCAGATTCTTGGCGGGACCGGCCTGACGTTCCGAGCCGTGACGGATGACGTGGCCACTGCAGATGTCGTCGGCGGGGCCGGCGGTCTGCTGGGCAAGGGGGCTGCCTCAGCAAAGATCCGCCTGAATAATCCGGTCGCGGAAGCATCGCTCGGCAATGCCACCACAGTGAATTCGCCCAACGCTGATCTCACACTGACGGCCTTTCTCGGAGCCGATTTGCGGAGCAATGTCTCACAGACAGTCAGCGGTGCGGTGACCAGCAACACGACGATGGGCGATGCCCGGATGTTCGGAGGGCAGGTAATTGCCGACGTCGGTGATGCGGTTTCCATCACGGTCAACCGTCTTTTTCTGCTCACGGATGCGTCGGTTTACGTCAACGGAAATTCCACCGGACTGGTGCCGATTGCTCTGGCCGGCACGAACACGAACGTGACCAGTGTGGATGCTCGACTTGACAGTCGGGTTGAGGTCGGGGGCGCCGGGACGGTCATTAATGCACTGCAGTCGGTGACAATGACCGCGGCCATCACCCGGGCGCATGCCGAAGGACATGCGTTTGCCAAACTGACCGGCCTGACGGGATATCTGGTTGCTTCAGCCAACGTGAATCGGCTTCTGAACGTCGACGTGGTGACCAGCTCGGCGTCAGCGATCAACACGCAGCAGCTGACTGTCAATGCCAACGCGCCGGATCTGAAAAAATTTGAGTACATAAAGGATGCGACGGCCGAGCCGAATACGGTGGTTCAGCTGGTCGCGTATGTTGTCGAGGAGATTGTCGGCTGGGTGGTGGACGTCGTCGACGATATTCTGTGCGGCTGGGGAGGGCTGTGTTCTTCCGGTTCGATTTCGAAGCCGGTGAAGAAGGCTGTCAAGAAATTCCGGGAAGTCATCAAGTCGACTGAATCGTCAGAGACCACTCCGGGACGCAATCTTGTTCACAACCAGATCGTGATGAATTCCGCGGTGGCTCTGGGGGCCAGCATTGATCCGGAAGTGGAAATCAACGCTTCGGGAATTGTGACGAAGCTGACGAATGCGAAGCTGTTTGATGACACCGGAGAGATCGGAGTCGGCAGCGCGGTGACCGGATCGGCCAGACTCGGTGATATTCGAAATCAGGCGCTCGGATCCGTCGTGCTGAGCGCCCCGAACGGTACGGTCCGAGGCTCGACACCGTGGTCATTCAATGTCGCCTTTGATGACGTGAAGGTTACGAACCATTCCTCACACGACCTTTATGTCGGCAATATTGCCGTCTACAACACGGCGTCCACACCGCAGTTTGCCGTCACGGCAGGGCTCAACGGGGACCAGATCCCGCGAAACAATGTTGCCACGAACGCGGACAGCAGCACAATTGACATCGTCGGCACCGGAGCCGGTGATCTGATCCTGCTCGGACAGATCAGCAACCCGACAGGCATCACCAGAATTTCGCATACGGCCGCTGATATCCTGGCCAGCGGAACCGGATATGTCGGTGGACGTGACATCGACATTAATGCCCCGGCCGGCACAATCGGGACGTCGTCGCAGTCTGTTCGGCTGTTGATCCCGGTGACTCCCGGCAAGGAAACCATGGTACGCCGGATCTCCGGTCGCGACGGTGTCTATGTCGACATGTATGCCCGTTCCGGCAGTGACGCACCGCTGACGGTCGATGTTGAAAATATTTCCTCGGCGTCCGGAGCCGTCAGCGTCAATATCCTTGACGGCAAGCGGATGTCCGCCGGCACGACTGTGGTGACCGACCTGACCGCCAGCATCAAGAGTATTTCCGCCGGTGGCGATGTCACGGTTTCCGCCACCGACCCGAACGTCGGCACTACCAATCTGGTACTGACCGGCACGGTGTCGGCGGGCGGCATACTGCGACTGACCACCACCGATGGCGGCACGATCACGGACGGCGGCGACGTGGGGGGCGCCGATGTGTCTGCCGGGGCCGCTGTGCTGCGGGCCGACGGCGGTATCGGTACACTCGCCGACCCGCTGGACTTTGCCGTGGACAATCTGGAAGCCAGGTCCGGCAGCGGCGATCTGTATATCAACAACACCGGGGCTCTGACCATCGGCGAGGCGACTCAGCTGAACGGGCTGGCTTCTGACGGGGACATTCGGGTCATTTCCTTCAGTCCGCTGACGGTGGCCGAAGACGTGATTGCCTCGGGAATGATTACCCTGACGGCTGCCGAAGGCGCCGGACTGGTCGATCACGTCACCGTACGCAGCGGTGTGACGATTCGCAGTGACCTGAATTCTGTCGTGATCACATCCGGTGATCACACGGTTGTTGAATCCGGGGCCACCATCGAAGCAGATGATGATGTGCTGATCAATGTCGGCAACGATGCCACGATTGCCGGCAGCGCCACGCTGACAGCCGGTGATGAGATCCGAATCGAAGGCAACAGCGTTGCCAATACGATTTCAGTGGCCGGCCGTCTGCAGGCAACCACGGTCCGACTGCTCGGCGGCAGCAATACCGATACGCTGATTGTGCCCGTCGCCGTCGGCGCCGATCCCAACAAAACAGTCTGGAATCTGACACAGAACAACGGCGGCAATGTCGCCGGATTGTGGCTGTTCAGCAGCTTCGAGAATCTGACCGGCGGCAGCCAGCAGGACCACTTTGTCTATCAGGAAGACTTCGGTGCCACGGGGCAGACCGACGGAGCCGGCGGGGCGGACACGCTGGATTATTCGGGCTTCAGTGTGGCGACGCCCGTGACCGTGAATCTGGCCACGCAGTCAAACCATCTGGGCACGGTCGTGAATGTGGAACGCATTCTGGGCGGTGCCGGCAATGATAATCTGACCGGCAATAGTGTGGCCAACTGGCTGGTCGGCAACGCCGGTGACGACACGATCAGCGGCGGTGGCGGAGCGGGCGATGTGCTGGTGGGAGATTCAGCTGACTTTGACCTGGACAGCGGCATCCTGACCGAAGTGACCACCATCACGGACACAATCGGCAACGATACGCTGACCAGCGGCAGCGGCAATGCGATTCTGCTGGGCGGCGGCGGGACGGACATTGTCAACGGCGGCAATGGCCGCAATGTGCTGATCGGCGACTATGGTTCGGTGAAACTGGTCGGCGGTGCCGTGACCGAAGTCGAGAGCCTGACGCTGACTCCGGCGGGTCAGGCCGACACCATGACGATCAGTGGTGGTCACAACGTGGCGATCGGCGGCGCGGGTGGTGACACCATTACGGCCGTCGCGGGGACGAACCTGCTGATCGGAGACGAAGGCACGGTGGAACTGAACGGTGACTTCGTTGTCTCCGCCACCAGTGCGGACAGTGTCGGGGCGGCCGTGGACATGATCACCGGTGGTTCGGGGCGGGACGCCATCATCGGTGGCGGACTGGGCGACACGATTGACGCCGGCAACGGCGCCAACGCCGTACTGGGTGACTTCGGCACGATGGCCTTTTCGCTGGGGCGGCCGACCCGCATCGAGTCCTCGGATGATCCCGGGGCCGTGGACAACATCACCACCGGGTCCGGCAGTGACGCGGTGATCGCCGGTTTCGGGGCCGACGTCATTACTGATACCGGCGGTGCGGCGAATGCCTTCATCGGTGACCAGGGAATCATTCAGCTGACCGGCGGGCTGCTGGCGCGGGTCGTCAGTGCCGCTGTTCCGGTCGGCGAGCGAGATACCTTCAATACCAGTACGCTGAGCAGCGGAAATGATCTGATCATCGGCGGCGGCGGGGCGGATACCGTGAATTCCGGTGCCGGTAACGATGTGGTGATCGGTGACTTCGGCGAAATCACCGTCACCGGCGGGCTGGTACGGCAGGCGAAGAGTGCAGCCGTTGCGGATGGAGCGGCCGACGATATCAATACGGGAGCGGACAATGACGCCGTGATCGCCGGTCCGGGCGGCGATACCGTTCAATCCGCCTCCGGTGTCAACATCATGATCGGCGATGACGGAACAATTCGGTGGGGGGCAGCCGGCGGGCTTGAGCTGATTCAGGCCGGAACGACGCTGACCGGCGGGCAGGACACACTGACCGGCGGCAGCGGTGCTGACTTCCAGATCGGTGGTGTGGACAACGATATTCTGACGGCCGGCGGCGCGGGCAATGTGCTGATCGGGGATGTGGCGGTCTTCACCTTCTCGGGCGGCGTTCCTGTCAGTCTGGATGCCACTCATACAACCGGAGCCGGTGTCGACACGCTGACGTCTTCCGGGAATGATTCTTTGCTGATCGCCGGACTGGGGGCCGACACGCTGACCTCGAATTCCGGTGACGGTGTGACGCTGGTGGGTGACCTGGCCACACTGACGTTTTCGCCGACCGGGTTCATCAGCAGCATCACGACGCTGGCGGCAGATGGCGGAAACGGCGACACCCTGACCGGTTCGGATGGCGCTGAGGTGCTGATCGGCGGCAGCGGTGCTGATATCATCACCGGCAATAACGGTGACAACAGCATCCTCGGCGACGACGGGGTGATCGAACTGCTCAACGGTATTGTGACCACGGTCACGCCGATCGAAACGATTCACGACGGCGTTGATACGGTGACTTCCGGAACCGGCAACGACAAAATCGCCGTCGGCGGTGGCGACGAAACGGTCGATGCCGGTGACGGGCACGACGATGTGGACGGCGGTTCCGGCAATGACATCATCATCGGTGGCCCGGGCAACGATTTCCTGGCCGGCGGACTCGGTGACGACGATCTGACCGGCGGCATCGGTGACGATGTCGTCTTTGGCGGCCTGCCGCTGGGAACCCGGGCGGACTACCAGCTGGACACCAGTGACTTTATCACACCGGCTGAATGGACCAGTGCGGAAGCACAGTTCCCGACCGGATTTTCGGCCCTGCTGCTGCGGCTGGAACCGACGATCGTGGGTGGACTGTCGGTGGACGGCAGTGTCGCGGACGGCAAGGATGTGATCACCGGCGGCGCCGGTCGGGATATTCTGTTCGGCGGTGCGGAAGCCGATGAGATCTCGGGCGGTGACAACGATGACTATATCGACGCGGGGGCCGGCAACGACACGCTGATTTCCGGCGATGCCGGCAACGATATCATCCGCGGTGGTTTCGGTCAGGACGTGCTGCATGGCAACGACGGCATCGATGTCGTTCTGGGTGATGAAGGCGACGACCGCCTGTACGGAGACGACGGTGGTGCCGGGCAGCGACTGTTCGGTGGTGGCGGACGCGACCATCTGTACGCCTTTGCACCACAGAACAGCAATCCGGCCGTCATCGGCGACCAGCTGTTCGGCGGGACGGAAGGCGACTTCCTGCACGGCAATATCCGCAGTGAAATTCTGGTGGGTGGTCCAGGCAGGGACTTCATCCACGGCGATGAATACAACGGAGCGGATCTGAACACGGATGCGGCCACCTTCGGCGGTGACGACCTGATCAAGGGGGATACGGGCGAGGATCAGATCTTTGGCGGCGGCGGTGACGATGAAATCTGGGGCGGTGCCGGCTCCGACATTATCGAAGCCCAGGCGGGCAGCAACACCGTGTACGGCGGTGGCGGGATCGATCTGTTCACGCTGTGGACGGGTACGGGAGCCGCCAACGACATTGTCGATGGGCACTACGGCAATAACGTTCAGAATGACATCGCCGACGACAACGCAACGGACATTCTGATCATCAACGGAACGACCGGCGACGACACCATTCTGCTGACCCAGCGGGAATATCTCGACGCCAACGGCAATGTCACACTGATTGAAGGGCGACTGGATTACAACGGGCAGGTCCGAACACTGGGCATTGTCGATGCCACCGGAAAACCGGTCATTGAACAGTTCCGGATCGCCGGCCTCGCCGGTCACGATGTCATCGGCTTTGTGACGGAAGACACGCCGCTGCCGCCGGGCATCATTGATCCGCTGGACGATGACGTGGCGGCGTACAACACGGAACCGATGGACCTGTCGATTCTGAACAACCGCAGCGATGACTTTGTGGCGGCCTTTGACGGCAACAGCGGCAACGACCTGCTGATCGGTTCTGATGGCCGCGACTGGCTGGACGGACGAATCGGCAGCGACGTGATCTACGGCTTTGACGGCAACGACTGGCTGTGGGGTGACAGCGGCGGTGGATCACCTTCGGACTACGACGTCATCTTCGGCGGTCGGGGCAATGACGACCTTGTCGGCGGTCAGGGCCGCAACGCCCTGTCTGCCTGGAGTTTTGCTCCGGATCCCCGTCTGGTGCCCACGCCGGGAGCAGCCTTTGATCCGGGTGATATTCAGGGACTGATTGACGACGGCCCCACACCGGAATTCGGCATCTTTGTACATCCCGGTACCGGTAAGCTGGTCCGTGACGATGGTGACCTTGACAACGACGGGTTCCAGGACGACGCCGCGGACCGGAATGCGGACGGAATTGTGGACGGTCCGTTTGAGAAGGAATCGACCGGACTGAACAGAATGCTGGGCAATGAACGCAATGATGCCCTGTTCGGTGGCACGTCTGTGGACTTCCTGTTCGGCAATGGCGGACTGGATTCGCTGTTCCGGGCCGACGGGACCACCTTTGAATCGCTGGATGGCGGACTGGGCGGCGATGAATGGAAGCAGTATGCCCGTGAATCGGATCATCTGTGGTATGTCAGCGGCACGAATGCGGCGGACGAAATTCATGTGGACTTCGTGACCGAACCCGGCCTGCTGTCCGATCATCATCTGATTACCCGGCTGACGGAGAATAACGGCAACTTCAGCTTTGACGCGCAGGTGCGTCTGGACTTCAAGGCCACGGATGCACAGGGGAATCCGATCTGGGATGCCGCCCGCACCGTGACCAACTTCGATGCGCTGCTGGCGGCCCAGCAGGCGGGCGACACTGAGGCGGTTGATGGCTTCCTGACCGGTATCGAAGTGGCTGAAACCAATCTGGTCAATGATCTGCTGCCGCCGGAAGGGGACTTCTCAGTCATTCTGATTGATGCTCTTGGCGGAAACGATGACGTCACCGTCGGACCGACCGTTCAGAAGACGGTCTGGGTCGATGCCGGACCCGGCGATGACGTTGTTCGCATCCGGGGCGGCAATGCGATTCTGGTGGACAAGGCCGAATCAACCACCTCGGGAACGCTGGTCGGCCGCAACGACCTGTCGACTCAGCCATTTGATCTGCTGAATGGTGGCGCCAGCGGGCAGACCACGTTTGACGCAAAGGATGTCACCGATGGTGTCACGTTCACGGGACTGACAATTGACAATGCTCAGGACGTCGACTGGTATTCGTTCGAACTGGCCGCCGATGCGGCGGCCGGAGCGAAAATTGAACTGGCCAGCGGATCGCCGATCGATTCACTGGGGCTGGCTCTGTATGAGGCAGGGACGGATGTCACCGAGCCGGCGAATCGCATCAACGTTCCGTCCTATACCACCACCGGTGAGGCCGGCGAGATTTCGCTGAATGGTCTGACGGCCGGCACGACTTATCTGCTGCAGGTCACGAGTCCGGATATCGTGCCCACGATTTACGAACTCAGGTTCAACCTGATCGGCACCAGCAACCAGACGCTGATCGACGCGTTCACGTCCGTTGATATGAAGCTGCGCCAGGGCGAGGAACGACGGGACGTGATTCTGGGGGGTACGGGTGACGACATTCTGCTGGGCGGAGCCGGCCGTGACTGGATCTTCGGGCAGGACGGCAACGACGTTCTGGCCGGCGGACTGGACCGCAATCAGCCGGACCTGCTGTTCGGCGGCGACGGGGACGACACATTCCAGATTATCCCGGACGCTCTGCCGCTGCTGGGTAATCAGACCGATACCATCTTTGATCCGGCCACAGTGACGTTCCTGCCCACCTACAGCGACCAGATGATCGGCGGCGACGGGATCGACCGCATTCTGTTTCTGGGTGGTGACAGGGACCGCCGCGGATTTGACGTGCCGGACTATGCTGCCGTGCGCTACAACACGGCCCTGCACCGTTATGAATTTACCAGTCTGATCTGGGATATCGGCACTCAGGAATTCCGCACCACGACGGATTCTGATGGTCGACTGATTTACGAACGCGAGTTTCTTTTCTACCAGACGCGCGACATCGAAAATACCGAGTTCGACACGCAGGCCGGCAGCGATGTGGTCCATGCGGATGGCGGATTCATCGTCGGGCCGATTGATGCACCCCTGGCCAATCGGTACAGCTTCAATACTTCCGGTACGACGGTCACAGATTCGATCGGGGGCGAGCATGCCACGATCGTGAGCGGCACCGGCAGCGGCACGGCCAGTCAGGGAAGTGGGAAAGTCACGCTGGGTGGCGGCAGTTCTGCCGATGCCGGGTATGTGGATCTCCCCAATGGACTGCTGGACGGACTGACCAATGCCACCTTCGAAGCGTGGCTGACTCTGGACACGACCGCGCCCGGCGAGACGATCTTTGACTTTGGTTCTCACGAAGAAACGCCGCAGGAGCTGGTCGTCAACGGCAGCTTTGAAACCGGAGACTTCAGCAACTGGACGGCCGCCGTGAATGGTTCGCCGTTTCGTCCATGGAGTGTGACCGGGCCGGGCGCCGGTGGCGGCTTCTCGCTGACCGGCACTGAACCCCGGGACGGTGGCTTTGTCGCCTGGAACGGGTTCGACGGCAGTGCCGGTGCAGAATTCACGCTGTACCAGGACATCACGATTCCGGCGACGTCGCAGGCCACGCTTTCCTGGCAGGACCGGGTCCAGTGGGACTTTACGCCGGGATCCACGGCGACCATGGCGCGGACCTATGAAGTCCAGCTGCGTGACCCCGGAACGAATAATGTGCTGGAGACGCTGTTTACGTTTGACACCGGGACACAGGCCACGAACCCGACCGGCAATACCGGCTGGATGACACACTCGGCTGATCTGACGGGGCGTGTGGGAGAAACGGTCCGTGTCTATTTCCGGGAAGTGATTCCTGAAGGCTTTGCCGGTCCGGGACAGCTGGAGATCGACGCCGTCAGCCTGACCACGGGCAGTACCGAGATTACGGCTCCCGGGGGCAGCTTCGACAGTGCGACAGAGTTCTTTCTGACGCCGAATGCCGCCTTTGTCGACACGGGGGCCCGCGGCAACGCGGCGATCAGCGGTCCGAGTTCCAGTGAGGTAACGACTGCCAATATCGAAGCTTCAGCAGCGCAGTTCCCCGCCAGAGTCCAGGCGGCCGGTGATGACCTGACGATCATTTTCGACGGAACGCACCCCACAAACAATATTTCGGAAACACCACTCAGCGGCCTGCTGATCGAACGTGTGGAAACGGATGGTTCGTTTACGAAGTTCGCGCTGCTGGACTTCGGTGCGGCGGGGCAGCGGGTCGAGCCAGCCGCGCTGGAGGTTTCCGCGTTGAGTGTCACCGGACTGGTTTCTGACACGGGGGCCACCTTCGATGTCAATATTTCCACCAGTGATCAGTTCGGTCAGAATCAGGGATCAATCTCAGTGCGGGACCGGGGCGACCTGTCCACCGATCCGCTGGTTCAGCTGGGAGAGGATCATTTCCACAATACCGCCAGTATTCTGAACGTCGCGCTGGTCGGACTGCCGGTCGGTGAGTACCGGCTGAAGTCATACCACGAAGACGCCGGCGGTACCCGTGTTGATAATATTGCGGTCTTTGTTGCCAGTCAGAATGCCATGTCACCCGCGATGCAGCTGGTGCATCGCGGCAACGGGGGCAACTATTTCTATCAGGCCGATAACGCCGTTCCGACCGGGGGACAGCATCATGTGGCCGTGTCATTTGTCAGCGATCCCACACCGAACGAAGGCAACGAAGGTCGGGTGGAAATCTACCTGGACGGTGTCCGGGTGGCCAGCACCACGACCAACCAGTCACTGACCGGAATCAGCGATATCAACAACTGGCTGGGCCGATCGGGCACGTCGATCTTCCCGAACCTGGACGGCAGCATCACGGAATTCCGGATCCACGACCGTGTGCTGAACGGTGATCAGATTGCCCGCAGCTTTGAGCTGGGGCCGGACTCCACCTTTGGCCAGCTGTCACCATCGCTGTTTGAAGAATACGGCTTTGCCCGCGGTGACTTCGAACAGGGGGCGACAGAAATCTCGCTGCTGATCGATGGTGGTGACGGAGATGACTTCCTGTTCGGCGGTCCTCTGAATGACACCATCATCGCCGGCGCAGGCGACGACTATGTGGTGGGTGGCCTCGGCGATGACGACCTGACCGGCAATGGAGGCAACGACCGGATCTTTGGCAACAAGCCTCTGGCAGATGCCCTCACGGCCTGGCCGCATAATCCCGCCGCGCCTCCGGAGTTTGCCGGTCTGAACTTCCCGCCCGAGCGTTTCAACTTCCAGCTGGCGACACCGTCGTTCGGAGCCGGCGTGGTGAATCGGTCGGGCGTTGATCTCACCACCAAAGTATCAGCACCGGAAGACGCTGTCCTGTACCTTTCGTTTGACGACGTCACAAACATTGCGGCCAATGGTGGTGACGGCGACATCACTGTTCAGTCGTGGGCCGATGTCAGCTATGAATCGGCCGGGGTCTCGGGTGGTGCTGCTCAGTTCGACACGGCCAGTGCCGTGATCCGGCTGCAGGATCCGTTTTCCAGCGACGAATGGACGGTTGCCGCCTGGTTCAAGGGGGCTGTCGATACTACCGCTTCGAACATACTGTTCGACTCGGACGGTGTTCAGACATACGCCATGATCGACGCTTCTTCCCGGGACCTTGGTGTTTACCGCCAGTACAGCGGTCAGTTTCGGGACAGCGGTTATGACGTGGACGTCGCGGGATCGACCCGGTGGCAGCATCTTGCAGCGGTCGGTACCAATGGTGTCACGCGGTTTTACATCAACGGAGAGTTTGTGGGAACGTCCGACCGCCAGGCCACGCGGGCGCTGGAGGCGATCGGCAACAACGTGGCCGGCAATGCACAGTTCGCATCACTGATCGACGAGGTGTACATCTACGACCGCGAGCTGAATGCCACGGACATCGGTCAGCTGTACAGCGCCGGACTGGGCACGGTGGACGATGTCGACGACAACGGCTTCGGCCTGAACGGCTTCCAGCCGGGCGAGGAGCTGTCAGAGTTCACGCCGATCGGCGACTTCAACGGTGACGGGCAGAATGACTTCATGGTGACCGGAAACGGAGTCAGCTATCTGTTGTTCGGGCCGACGGAACTGGATCGGCTGGACGACGTACGCGACTTTGCCGACGCGGTGATTGATCACGCGGCTCTGGGTCAGCCGGGCGAACGCTTTGGCGATGTCAACGGCGACGGTACATCAGATCTGGCGTTCATTCGTCAGGACGGCAGTGATCAGGTGATTACGGTTGTGCTGGGCAATGAAGTGGCCTTTGAACAGGGCAGTACGGCCACCTTCTGGCCGCGCCACTGGAATCAGGACTTTGTCGACAACGTGCTGCACCCGGCCGGCACCAACAGCAATGCCCGCGTGATTCGCCTGCACAATTCTCCACTGTCGGATGTGCGCGGGCTGCGGGTTCAGATGCTGGAATTCAGCGGTGACGGGCTGGCGGATGTGGCGGTTCTGGGCCGGTCCACCACCGGTGCTCAGCAGCTGAAAGACGGCGTCTATTCCGTGGGTTATATCTTCTCCGGTTCTGATCTGGTGAACGATCCGCCGGTCGCGAATCCGGACCTGTCAGTGGCCGACGCCCTGGTGAGCATTCGTACGGTCGGTGCCAACGCGGAAATGCCGACATTTGAAGCCATTGTGGCGGGTGACATCAACGGCGATGGTGTGGAAGACCTGCTGGTTGGTTCGGACGACATCGCCTCAAACGGCAACCGGGTCGCCGTGGATGCAAAGCCGGCCGAGGCCCTGTTTACTCTGCCCACGGACACGGTGCAGCTGAGTATCGGGGCCGGCGGTTCCACCGCCAGTCTGTCTCTGCAGGAAACGCGAACACTGTCGGAATTCGTCGGCATCCTGAACCAGCAGCTGCTTGAATCTCCGCTGGCAAACCTCGTCTTTGCCGGGACAAACGGGACGATGGTTTCTATCAGGACGATGGAAGTCGGCAGCGAGGCGGCGTTGAGTGTTTCATGTCAGGGACCCGGCTGTCCGCCGGAACTGTCCGCCGAGGCGGGAGCAACGTATTCGCAGACGAACAACACAGACGTTGATATTCCGGTGCCGATTTCGACCGTGACCTCAGACATCACGGTCAATCGCAGCGGCGTCGAAGCAAATCCGATCACCGACGTGGATGTCCGTGTCAATATCACTCATGCGTGGCGGGCGGACCTCGACGTCTTTCTGATTGCTCCGGATGGAACCCGGGTCGAACTGTTTACCGATGTGGGCGGTGGCGGAGATAACTTCGTCGACACAAGGCTGGATGATTCTGCCTCGTCGTCCGTCACGTCGATCACGTCGTCCACCGCGCCGGCCCTGACCACCGGGTCATTTCGTCCGGAAGGTTCGCTGACGGCGCTGAATGGCAAATCGCCGAACGGTGTCTGGACTCTTGAGATATCTGATGATGTGGCCATTGATGGCGGAACGCTCAATTCCTGGGAGATCTTCATCACCACGGCGGCGCCACTGGAAGCATCGGGGTCGGACACCGTGATTCAGACGACCAGCTCTCCGGTGATTTCCGCTCACACCGGAGAAAACACACTGGTGGTCCGGATTGAGCCCGGGCTGCGGCAAAGCATCTTCACACCGCTGACCTTCGGCGACGTCAACAACGATGGCTACGACGATGTCGGTTTTCGCTTTGACAACCGTGCGGAACTGCACCAGGGCGGCCGCAGCAGTGACTTCAATCCGCTGCCCACACTGGCACTTGCTGCAACATGGGTCGGCGGTGACATCGAACTGACGGCCGGGGACTTTGTGGCCGACGGACAGACCGACATTCTGGGCGTCGGTGGTCCCATTTCGTCCATTACTCTCAGCAACCTGTTTGACGACGAAAAGGACATTCCGCTGGCCGAAGCGGTTCGTACGGATGCGTTCCAGGCCACTCCGGAAGTTACCGATCTGGGCATTCACAGTGTTGTATACGGCACCACCGGCGGAGGAAATATTCACCCGGTGAACGCCAATGTTCAGTTCGACTTCACCAGCCTGGGCTGGGCCGAGCGGTCGTTCCGGCTGATCGCCAACGATGCCTGGACGCACGTGGACGGCGGCATTCGGACTCAGGGAGCCAGCATCGCGCTGAATGCTCCGCAGACCGAGGACGGGATCGGCTTCCATGCCAACGCGTTTGTGACGTTCGACATCGATGAACTGCGCACGGCCGGCGACATCAGTGCCGACGCCCTGCTGCGCGTGCTGGTGGACCGGGCCGGTATCAACGACGATCGGTTCGGAGTCGGTGTTTCCTCCGTCCATACGGCCATTATTGTCAGCAACGACACCGGTGTTGTGGCTGGTTATGTCAACGGTGTGCAGGTTCCGCTGGATATCAATGCCGGCACCTGGACGTTCGCGGCCGGGCAGATTCCGACGGAACTTCGCGGCGATGGACTGTTTGCCTCCTTTGACGTACCGATCCCGTCCAATGCGCAGTACGTGACGTTTGTGGCCACCGGAGCGAATGATCCGGCCGAACCGAGCAACTCAATCAACAGCGACCATGCCGTGTTCTCCGGGGCTCGTCTGGAAATCAGTGATCCGGAGGGTCTGCGGGATGCGCGGCTGTTCGAATCCATTGCCGATCAGCCGGCGGGAAGTGTGTTTGACATCCGGACCAGCAGCACCACGATTCCGGTCGGCGGCCTGAGCCGCGACTACGATGGTCATCTGGGGTTTGACGGCAGGGATGACCGGGCCGTCCTGCCGAGTAGTGCTCTGGACGGTCTGACGAATCTGACCACCACGTTCCGACTGAACATGGACAATGCGGCTTTGTCACGGTTTATGGTGGTCTTGTCCGGAGCAAATGCGGCCAGGGACAACGAGTTTGCCGTGTTCATCAGCCGTGGCGAGGAACTGTGGCTGTATCATCAGGATACGCAGGTGGAAGTGTGGTCACTGCCGGCATCGGTGACCGCCGGCAGCTGGCATGATTTTGCGATCACACGGAACGCCGGCAGCGGCCAGGTGGAACTGTTTGTGGACGGCAGTTCCGTGGGAACTCAGGCGGCGACCATCAGTCCGCTGTCCATCGACATGCATGGCCTGATGATCGGTCAGGATCAGGATTCTCTGGCCGGTAGTTTCGATCCGAAGCAGGCACTGGCGGGGCAGATTGATGATGTGATGTTCTGGTCACGTGCATTGACAGCGGCCGAGATTCAGAATGTGAATGCCGGTGATATTGCCGCGGTGAGTGATTCCGCCAGCACGCTGAACGCACGGTTCCGCTTCGACGAAAAGCAGGGCGACACGATTCCGGATGCCACCGGCAGACAGGGGGCCGGCTATCTGGCGGGCGGTATTCAACGGCCGGCTCGCGTGGGCGATACGATCGGCATCCTGCCTGGCCAGTCGCAGTTTGACCTGGACGGGGACGGCATCCACGACACCACGATTTCCCGCACAAGGTTCCTGAGCGCCGCGGCCGATGCCGGTGACACCGGGCGCGTCTACACGATTTACGGACAGCGTGGTTCGCTGACCATCCCGGATGACTTTGACGTCCTGGAAAACATCTCTGTGCCGGGCAGCGGATCGTTTGTGGTGGATCGCGGTACCGGCCGGCCGGAACTGTTCCAGAACGGAAACGATCCGTTCCAGTTCGGTTATGAACTGGCGAGTCTGACCGACGCTGCCGACCCCACCAAACCGGGTTATATTGATGTGCTGGGCACAACCGTCACGCTGCTGGGTCAGAATCTGATCCAGGTCCGCTGGGACATGCGGGGACCGCTGCTGGAAGCCGGGGATCCGCGACTCCAGTCGATGTTCTATCGGTTCTTCGTCGATACAGATGAACCCTATGTCACCGGACCGAACTACGGCGATTACAATTTTGAGTGGGGGATCAACGTTGATGCCGGCTTCAATTACAGGGCCTATGGTCCCGGCGTGCTTCCCGGTGTGATCATTGATGGAAATTCCATTTCGCTGACCACAACACTGGATGCACTGGCCGGTCTGAACACGTTCGCCTTTTTCGTCGATACGCCGGACTTCAACGAACCGGGTGTCGGCGTCAACAGCAACTGGTATGACCAGACTGTCGGCGTGACGACCTCACTGCCGAGCAGTGAGATCCGTGCCAGGGTCGGTGATCGTTCGCGCTGGTTCCGCTTTACCACGCTGGGAGACGGCGCCAGCGGCGATGTCCTGACCCTGAACGGAGACGTGGTGGCGGATCTGACCGATGCGGAGGGCGGCATTCTGCTGCAGAACCGCTCTGTCATTGACATGCGAACGCTGGAAGCCGGAACGTATTTCCTTCGGGTGAGGCCGGCAGACGAATCGGGGAAGAGCGTTTCGGGAGCTGCTTCCCAGAACATTGTCGATGGTGCCGGTTTCCTGTGGGACATTGACCCTCTGGGACGCGCGATCAACGGAACTCGCGATGCTTTCGACCGCGATTTTCGCCACCAGAACTTTCCCGCTCAGACCAGCGCCCTGATCGAATCGGACGGACGGGAGGTTGTGTACGGCCCGGTTTCGCTGCCGGCATCGGGCAACAATGATGTTCTGGTGACTCGCAAGGTCTTTGTGTCGGAGGATCTGGGCTTCGCGAGATATCTGGAAGTCATCGAAAATCCAACCAGCGCAACCGTAACCTACGACGTGGACATCTCGGGGAATCTGGGATCCGACTCAAACACTCGCGTGGTTGCCACGTCATCGGGAGACACGGCGTTCAACGCTGCCGACGACTGGATTCTGACCGACGACGGCACCGATGGCAGCAACGACCCGGTCGTGGTTCACGTCATCGACGGCAACGGCAGTCTGAATCCGAATACGGCGGCGCTTTCCAACGACAACATCAGCTATGACTACACGGTGTCTCTGGCGCCCGGCGAGACAAAGATCGTGATGCATTTTGGTGCGCAGGCCGACGACGCCGCGGCCGCCGCGGTCATCGCGAACCTGCTGTCAGGTCCTGACGCCACCGTTGTGAAGGGCATGACGAACGCCGAGCTGCAGCTGGTACAGAACTTCGATCTGTCGGCCCTGGTGACGGCGTCGATTACTGACACGCCGTTCTCCATCACCATGTCACCGCCGGTCCGCGGCAACACGCACGAAACATCGACGCATCCGGACCGCGACCGCATCCACGGTGGTGACGGCGATGACTTTATTGTCGGCAACAGCGAACTGGACCGCATCTTCGGCGGCAGCGGGATCGATCAGTTCACCGCTGAACCGATGGAAGTCCGCGACCGTGATGTCGACCTGCCTGACCTTTATGTCCCGGCCGGCGAACTTTCTTCCAACAGACCGTTGCCACTGGATCCGTTGGTTGAGGTTCCCGACAGTGAACTTGCACGAGCGATCGCGGCGGAACTCGGTCAGCCGGTGACGAACTCGGTCGAGCGTTCTCTGTTCTTTTCCAACGACGCCGTTTTCCTGCCGAACGATGCGGTCAACGGCGCCACCAGTCTGACGACGTCATTCTGGACGTACATGACAGGTTTCAGCGGCAGCCGCGCGATTGTCCACGGGACGGCTGGCAGTTCGACGACTCAGCAGAACGAATTTGAAATCTGGACCTCGAATGACGGCGCCGATCTGGTTATCTACGACGAAGCCAGCACCTTCACGGTCTCTCTGGACGGACTGAATCTGTCGGCGTGGCATCATTTCGCCTTCGTCCGGGATGTTGCCGGCGGCGAAATTCGCGTTTACGTTGACGGAGCGTTTCTGGATTCAGTCACAAAAGCCTCGTTCGGCCCGCTCGATGTTGTGCCAGGCGGCCTGGTGCTCGGGCAGGACCAGGACAGTACCGTGGGCGGCAGTTTTAATAGCGGCGAGGCGCTGAACTCCTACCTGGATGAATTCGCTCTGTTTGACCGGGCGCTGTCTGATCAGGAGGTTCGCAATCTGTTTGTCGGGGAAGTGAATGCTGCCGATCCTGATCTCCGTGGCTACTGGGACTTCGATGAAACAAGCGGAGCTCTCGTGACGGATCGTTCCGGAAATGGCCGGCATGGCGACTTCCACGCGACCCTACAGCCATCCCGGCAAACCTTTACGCCATACAATGTGCTTCCATCATCTTCAGGTCCGGTCTTCCACGACGAATTTCGGGCGTCCGCACTGACCGGCATCACTTCTCTGAAGGCCACGACCGGTGTCGCCGACCTGGACGGGCTGGAACGGCTGATCAGCCTGAGGGAGCTGGATCTGCGGAACAGCCGGATCACGAATGCCGAACTGCAGAAACTGGTACCGCGGACGATCACGACAGGCGACCTCGCCGGTGAACAGGTTGGTCTGCCGATGCTGACGGATCTGAGTCTGAATGACGCGTCGACGCTGACGGACATCAGTCCGCTGGCGGAATTCGACCGACTCAGATCGGTCGAACTGGAAGGCACCGGCGTTGATCCGGTGGCGGATTCCACAATTCAGACGCTGCGCGGGCTGGAAGACCTGACCTACCTGACGCTGCCGGTCCAGGGGCTGGCGTCGGGCACGAATCTGGTAGCTGACGAAGGCGATGCGGTTTCGATTCCGTTTGACGACGTGACGGTGCTGGACTTCACGCCCACGGGGAACTCGCTGGGCGTGGTGATTACGGAACTGGACCGTGGCAACACGGATGTTATTGAGATTCAGAATCTGTCTGAGCAGACCGTCGATACATCCGGCTGGCAGGTGGTGGTCAGCGACTCGTACACCGATATCAATTCTGTGAATGCCACCACCTGGCTGCTGCCAGCCAACATGGCCTCGGGCGCTGTTGATTTCCGGACCGATGGTGCGACGCAGCCATGGGGGAGCAACATTTTCTGGGCCTCGGGCAGTACCAACCACGGCTGGGCCATGATCATTGACGATAATGGTGCCATCGTCGACTGGGTTGGCTGGGGCTGGAGCGCCGCGCAGCTGGCCGGTTTCAACGTGACGGCCGGATCATTCACGATCAATGGGCTGGGCAGTGCCTGGTCCGGGGCGACGGTCGCGAATACCGGGACCGAGACGCTGCAGCGTATCGGGAGCCGTGATCACAACGACAGTACCGACTGGACCTTTGCGACCGCCAGCACCGGCGCTCAGAATGCGGGGCTTGAGCGACAGTATCCCCGCGTTACCCTGCCCCATACGGTGCTGGACGAAGCTACGTCGGTGACAACGACACTCTGGGCCCGCTTCAACGAGGGCGGAATGCATGCCCTGGTCAGTGGCGCCGGAACCAGCGACAACGAGTATCTGCTGTTCCTGAACTCGCCGACCTCTTTGTCATTCTTCTACGGTGATGGCACGCTCACACGCACCATACCCGACGTGAATGACGGTCAATTCCACCACTTTGCGGCAGTGCGGGATGCCGTTGCCGGTGAAGTGCGGTTATTCGTGGACGGACAGCCGATCGGGGCTCCTTTGAGCGACAACCTGAATCCGCTGAGTATTGACAGCCTTGTGATCGGTCAGGAGCAGGATGCGGTAGGCGGAAACTTTCAGGAGAGCCAGGAATTCCGGGGAAGCATGGACGATCTGCGAATCTTCGGACGCGCTCTGTCTCCCGCCGAAGTTCTGGCGGACATGAACAGTCATGTACCGCTGAGTGCCGACCTGATCGGAGAATGGACTTTTAACGAGGGATCGGGCACGGTTGCGAACGATCGTTCCGGCAACGGAAACCACGGTACTCTTCTTGACGGACTCGGTTTCGAAACGCGGTCGGACACTCCGTGGACCGTGACCGGAGCGGTCTCGGCATCCGGGAGCAGCAGCCCGGTGAGCTTCACCGCCACCGACGACGGAGTGGCACTGGTGCAGTATCGCAATGTGCGGTTCCCGGTCTTCATTCACAACGTGTCGCCGACGATCCTCGAATTACCCGACCTGAGCGGTGCCAATGGCGGTTCCGGAGTGAATGAAGGAGACGTGATCACTGTCACGCGGAGCCCGAATCTGAATGCGATCAGCAACGGCAGCTTTGAGACGGGCGATTTCACTGGATGGACCACGAATGTCACGGACAGCCCCTACAGGCCGTGGGACGTTCTTGGGGCGGGCATGGATGGAGGAGTCGGGCCGACAACACCTCAGGACGGGGATTTTGTGGCTTCAAACGGATTTGACGGAAACGGTCCGCTGGAATTCACGATGTACCAGGATGTCGTCGTGCCCGTGGCCGGCGAACTGTCCTGGCAGTATCGCGCCCAGTGGCTCCTGGACAGTGCCGCCCTCGGTCGGACACTGACCGTGGAAGTTCTGGATCCGGCCACCGGGACCTCTCTGCGAGAACTGCACACCTTTGACACCGGGCCCGGTTCCACGAATCCCAGTGGCGATACGGGATGGGTTTCCGTGACCGCCGACGTGTCTGCCTTTGCCGGGCAGCTGGTCCGCCTGATGTTCCGTGAAACCGTTCCGCAGCCGTTCACCGGGCCGGGGCAGATTGAATTCGATTCGATTTCTCTGGTTTCCACAGCCGCGCTGTTCGACGTCAACGTCAACGGGCAGGCGGTCGATCAGATCGTGGTCACGGACCCGGGGATCGCTGACCTGGACGACGCGACGCTGGATATCACCGTCACGCAGCAGCAGCCGAACGGAGCCTTCGCGCGGCAGGGGACCTCGCTCACGCAACGCGCTCTGGAATTCGACAACGACGTGTTGCAGCTGGACCACCGTATCCTGGACGACCAGGACACCCTGACCACCACCTTCTGGATGCAGACCACGCAGGGTGATGATACCTACATGGTGCTGCTGCACGCAGGAAACAGTCTGATTTACCTGCGGGACAGAACAGAGCTGACGGTCTATTTCGGTCCGGGAGAGTCGCGAACGTTTTCGGTTCCGAGTCTTGCCGACGGGCAGTTCCATCACTTTGCCATCACCCGAGATGCCTCCGCCGGCAGCATGAGCCTGTTGATCGATGGTGGCGATACCTTCAGCGGAACGCTGGACAACATCAGCGTTTCTTCACTTGACGTGAACGACAATGAATTCATTGTCGGTAACTGGCGCTGGGGCTCGCAGTATCCGGTGATCGGCGTCATGGACGAGATCACATTCTGGAACCGGGCACTGACGTCCGAACAGATCGACGACATTCGGAAAGGAAACGTCGACACGAATGATGCCGGTCTGCTGGCATATTATGCGATGAATCAGGTCAGCGGAGCCATTGTTACCGATTCCAGCCGCTACGGGCGTGATGGTGTCCTGAGTACACGCGGCATGCGGTCGGAATCTCCGATCGTTGGCTATAACTTCAACGAAGTCAGCGGACTCGCTATCGCGAATTCGGGCAGTGTGGACGTCACATGGCAGGGAGCGTCCGTCTCCAGCTCCGGAAACGGGAATATCCAGCGCGTGGGTATCAACGACTACAATCGCTACTGGGACTGGACCTGGGCCGCGGATTCCATCGGCACTCAGAATGCCAGTCTGACAGGGACCACGATGGGCGTCGTGATCACAGAGCTGGATCTGGGTGGCCCGGACGCGATTGAAATTCAGAACCTTTCCGGTGCGACGGTGAATACGACCGGCTGGCAGGTTGTGGTCAGCAACAGCTACAACGACATCAATATCTTCAATACCACGACCTGGAATCTGCCGGGAACGCTGGCCGACGGCGAACTGGCGTACCGAACGGACGGGGCGGATCAGCCATGGGGCAACAATATTTTCTGGAATCCCGGCAGTGCCGGCTGGGCCATGATTCTGGACAGCAGCGGCGTCGTCGTTGACTGGGTCGGCTGGGGCTGGGACGAAGCACAACTGGCCGGTTTCAACGTGACCGTGGGATCGTTCACCATCGACGGGCTCAGCAGTGCAAACGACGGTACGGCAGAGGGTGTCGTTCAGCTGGGTCAGTCTTCCGTGGCGGACCATTTTGAGTCGTCGGTCCAGTTCGATAACGGCAGTCCTCAGGGGGCCATTGCGGTACCGGCGCTCGGCACCACGCCGAAGATTTCAATCGAGGCATGGATCAACCCGGCCGACGTCGCCGACGGACTGGACGTGATTTACAACACTGATTCCTTTGCGACCGGGGCCGTGCATCTGCAGTACAAATCCAATGGTTCGATTCAGTTTGACGTGGCGGGCGCGGGTAACGCATCGTTCGGCGATTCGCAGACGATACCCGTCGGCGAATGGTCGCATGTTATCTTTACCTATGATTCGGTTACCGGCGACGTTGTCGTCTTCATCAACGCCGAGCAGCTGCCCACGGTGACCATCGGTCAGCAGGCCGCTGTGCTCGGTCCGGCTCATATCGGAGCGTGGCTGGATGGAGGCACACTGTCACGTGAATTCAACGGCCGGATCGACGAATTCGCGCTGTACGATCGAGTGCTCGACGCCAGTGCCGTAGCCCGCCGCTATGCGGCTCGGCTGGATCTGAATACCAGCTGGACGGCGGATGTCCCCTCGGTCTTCGCCGAACAGTTTATTGTGCCGGACAACGGGACGTACCGGATCGACATCACCGTGAACGACGGTGACGGCGGCGTGGACTCGGCCCAGACGACCTTTACCGCCAGCAATCTGCCGCCGGTGATTCCCACGCTGAATGCGACGCAGAATGCTCCGTCGATTGTGATCACGGAGCTGAATCTGAACAGTCCGGATGCAATTGAAATTCAGAATCTGTCGGGCTTTGCGGTCGATACAACCGGCTGGCAGGTGGTGGTCAGCGAAAGTCCGTACACGGACATTAACACGGTCAACGCGACCACGTGGAATCTGCCGGCGACACTGGCGCCCGGCGCACTCGACTATCGAACTGACACTGCAGCTGATCAGTACTGGGGCAGCAACATCTTCTGGAACCCCGGAAACACCGGCTGGGCCATGATTCTGGACGACAATGGTGTCGTGGTCGACTGGGTCGGATGGGGCTGGGACGCCGCGGCACTGGCCAGTTTTGATGTGACCGTCGGAGCCTTCACCATCACGGGACTCGACGGTGCATGGTCAGGTCCGGCGATTGACAGCAGCGGCGTCGGTACTCTGCAGCGGGTTGGCAACGACGATCACAACAGCAGTGCGGACTGGATCCTGGCGCCTGCCGGCAACGGGGTTCCGAACACAGGTCTGACGGTGCGGGAACCCGGCACTTATGATCTGGGATATCCGATTCTGACGAATGCCGACAGTGTGTTTGACCCGGGCCCGCTGGACACGCTGACGTACCTGTGGGAAGTCGAAACGAACAACGGTCAGTACGTCCGGTCGTCGGATCAGCCCGACTTCCGGTTCACGCCGGCCTTTGCCGGTGAGTTTGTGGTGACGCTGACGGTCACTGACAAGGAGGGGGCTGAATCACAGCTGTCTCAGACGTTCCATGTGAATCCGGAAGCCGTGATCAGTGATGCCCCGACAACTACGGCCAGCGTGGGCGAACTGGTCAGCCTTGATGCACTGCAGTCCAGCGACATCGGGCCTCAGGGAGAACTGATCGGCGATCCGCGGCAGATCACACGTGAGTACGTCTGGACGGTTGATCAGGGAGCCGTCGTAAACGGCGGAGCTGACGGCGTTACGTTTGACTTTGTTCCCGTGACCAGCGGCGTGCACACAATCACGCTGCAGGTGATTGACGTGTTTACCGAGGACGGTGTGCCGGGTGAACTGCGTCTGAGCGGCTTTACGGAGACAACCTTCACGGTCGACGTGGCTCCCGGGCTGTCGATCAGTCTCGATTCACATCCTGCGACGCAGCCACGGGAGGGTGATGAGATCACCGTTTCGGTGGACAACCTGTTGCCACTTCCGGATGCCGGCGGTACGCGAACGTTCCAGTGGAGTATCCACGGCATCGATGTTGTCGGGGCTCACGGCGAAACATTCACTTTCACGCCGATTGACGAAGGCACACTGGTACTGGATGTGACCGTCATTGACGACTACGGCGCCGCCGGCAGCTTTGTCCGGTCTGTCAATCCGGATCTGGTCATCAACGTTCTGAACGCTGCTCCGGAATTCGTGGTTGATCCCGATCCCACCATCATTCCGGGAATCCCGACCGGCATTCGTGTGAACTTCTCTGAGGCCGGGATCAACGACATCGTCAGCTATGTCATCGACTGGAACGATGGCGGCGGCGGCGGATCCGGCAGCATCTGGGTCGATCAGGGACCCGCGCCGACGCAGAACGCCCAGCTGGAGCCCAATACGCAGCCGAATCAGCAGGTTACCGGGGCCATTCACACGGTGCTGGCGCATCCCACGAATCCGGATATCCTGTATATCGGTGCCGTCAACGGGGGCATCTGGAAGACCACCAATGCGACGGATCTGAACCCGACATGGACGCCGCAGACGGACTTCCTGAACTCGCTGTCCATCGGGGCCATGGCCTTCGATCCGACCGATCCGACGTCCAATACCCTGGTCGCCGGGACGGCCAAATACAGCAGCTTCGCGGGAATCGGCGGAGAACGCGGACCCGTGTATCGAACCACGGACGGCGGTAACACATGGGTGCAGCCGGCCAGCAACGGACTCACGATCGTCGGCGAAAATATCTCAGGCATTGCCGCCCGAGGCGACACCATCGTCGTTACCTCATCCGGTAACTTCGGTGGCGTTTTTCGCAGCACCAACGGTGGTGCGGACTTCCTGCCGATTACCTCGGCCGACTTCAATTCACCCAACGACGACTTCAGCGATCTGGTGGTCGATCAGAGTGACACAACCGGTCAGCGTCTGTATGCGGCGTCTCCGGGCGTGGGCGGTTCCGGCGGCATCTATCGTTCGGATGACTTCGGCGGCACCTGGACAAAGGTCACCGGTTCGGCCATCAGTGCGGCTATGGATGATCTGGTAGTCGCCTCGAACAACATCGAAATGGCCGTTCATCCCGTCACCGGCCGCCTGTACGTGGCCACGCTGGTCAGCGGTCAGCCCCGCGGTGTGTTCCATACCAGCGACGGAACCGCAGCCAGCCCGACCTGGACACAGATGGACGTACCGGTGCTGCCGCTGAATCTGCTGGGCGGCACGGCTTTGACGGACGCCAGCAACACGACGCCGATTGTGATCACCTCAGCCGGTCACGGGCTCTCGTTCGGAGACTTTGTGGTCATTGATGGCGTGACCGGAAATACGGCGGCCAACGGTTTCTTCCGCGTGACATCCACCACGATCAATACCTTTACGCTTGATGCCAGCGCGGGCAACGGTGCGTACGTCAGTGGCGGTTCCTGGACACAGGTCACCGGACCCAACCCGAAACCGAAGGATATCGACGAAACCGGAGCTCAGGGACGGATTCACTTTTCGATTGCGGTCGATCCGAGCGACGAAGATATTCTGTTCATCGGCGGCGACCGTCAGGAACAGCCGAATGCGATCGGTGACAATACCTACGGTGGTGCCATCTTCCGCGGTGATGCAGGTATCACCCGAAATCCGAATGTCGTTCCCTCGCCGCAGTGGGATCACGCGACTCACGATATCGTGACCTTCGATCCCACGGGCGGAACGGCCAACGGAACGGCCAACGGAACGGCGACGCATGCCGATTCGCGTGAGATGACATTCGATGCGAACGGTAACCTGATTGAAGTGGACGATGGTGGCATCTATCGCCGAACCAGTCCCGGCGACAATACGGGTGACTGGTTCTCACTGGCTGGCAGTCTGGGAGTCATTGAATTCCATGATATCGCGTACGATTCCCTGTCCGATGTGATTATCGGCGGCACTCAGGACAACGGCACGCACTATCAGTTGACGTCTGGCGACAAGCTCTGGGACTTCCTGTGGGGCGGCGACGGCGGAGATGTGGTTGTCGACAATGTCACGCTGGCCGGCAGCAATCAGTCAATTCGCTACAGCAGCTCCCAGAATCTGGGTGGGTTCCAGCGGTCGACGTGGGATGCGAACAACAATCTGGTCGGTCAGGTGTTCCCGTCGCTGACGGTGACCAGTGGGTCAGCGTTCGATCCTCAGTTCAAGACGCCCGTCGAACTCAATGCCGTTGATCCGCAGCGGCTGCTGCTGGTCGGGGACAACGGGATCTATGAGTCTCCGGATCAGGGCGACACAATCACTCAGCTGACGTCGTCGTTCTCAGGCTTCCTGCAGGATGCCGTCGCCTACGGTGGTTATCAGACCGGTGTGCCGAACGCAGACGTGTTCTACGTCGGCGTCCAGGACAATGTGTTCGTGCGGACTACACCGGGCGGCGCCATCACGTCCGTGGATCCGGACCCCGGCAGCTCTGACAGCGTCCGTGACGTGGTGATGAATCCCGACAACTGGTCGAACGCATTTGTCGTCGACAGCAATCAGGTATTCCAGACAACGGATGCCGGTGGTGTCTGGTCGGATATCACCGGAAATCTGATGTCGATTGCCGGTGAGGCACTGCAGACGATTGAATACATTCCCGGCGCGGTCGGAGCGCTGGTGGTGGGCGGCAATCTGGGCGTCTTTACGTCTCTGGTTTCGGCTCTGGGCGTCTGGACGGAAGTGGGCAGTAACCTGCCGAATGCCATGGTCTACGACCTTGAATACAACGCGTCGGACGATGTGCTGGTGGCCGGTACCCTGGGCCGCGGAGCATGGACGGTGCCCAACGCCAGTACCCTGCTGGCTGCTCCCGCCGACATCGCGACGGCCACGACGACACTGGTCGATGGAAAACTGGTCGGCACCATTGTCGCCAGTCACACCTATGCGACTCAGGGCGACAAAACGGTCACGGTGACGCTGTACGACAATGATGGTGGCAGCACGACGCAGACGGTGACGATCTTTGACCTGACCGAACCGGTGATTGACATTGTCGATATCGCGCCAGATCCGAGAAATGTCGGAGTCGGTGTGGTGACGATCACAGTCAGCGAAGCCGTGACCGGATTTGGCATCGAGGACCTGGTGCTGACGCGTGACGGGCAGGTCATCGATATTTCGGGCCTTGCGTTGACGCCGCTGGGCAACGGATTCACGCTGGACCTGTCGACGGTCGCGAGTGCGGACGGGCTGTACGAACTGACCGTGGATGTGGCGGGTTCCGGAATTGAGGATGTGGCGGGCAACGCTCCGCTCGGCAACGTGACCGACAGCTGGCGGGTCGACACGGTCGCGCCGGAGGCTGTTCTGACGGACTTCGGCACGCTGCCCCTGACGGCCGGTGTCGGCGTGATGACGATCGACCTGAGTGAACCGGTGGTGGGACTTGATCTGTCCGATCTGACGCTGACGCGAAACGGCAGCACGGTGGACATCAGCGGCCTGCCGCTGGTCAAAGTGACAGATACGCAGTTCTCACTGGACCTGACAACCATCGCCGCCACCTTCGGCGATTACGTGCTGACGCTGGATGCCGATGCGTCAGGCATCCAGGACCTGGCCGGCAACCCGCTGCCCGTCGATGTGGTTTCATTATGGTCGATCGAACAGACGGCCCCGACGGCCGAGATCACGATTGATGGATCGGCCATCCGGAACACCGACGTTGGTACCGTGCAACTGAACTTCAGCGAAGCAGTGGTCGGAGTCGACATATCCGACCTGACGCTGACACGCGACGCGGTGGCTGTGGATCTGTCGGCGCTGACAGTGAATTCGACGGGGCTGACCAGCTTCTCGCTGGATCTGTCGGCCGTGACGACAGCGGAAGGTGATTATGTACTGACGCTGACAGCCGCCGGTTCTGACATTACCGACCGGGTGGCGAATCCGCTGGCCGGTGATGCGTCGGTCAGCTTCACCGTGGATACGACCGCCCCGGTCATCGATATTGTGGACGTGAATCCCGACCCGCGAGACACGTCCGTCGATTCTGTTCAGTTTACGCTGTCCGAACCCGTCGCAGGCTTCGGTCTCGA
>JAVKCM010000215.1:0-9194 GCA_040222735.1 Fuerstiella sp.
CGCACCAGGCGATTCATCTCTTCGGAGCAAACCTGTTCCAGAGATCTTCAAGGCTTAACGGTCCTCGTTCGTGCAGCCAGGTGATGGGCATGCCCATCTGAATCGCGCGAGAGCCTGACATGCGCCAGGGGCCTTTGCGACCCTGTGGCCTCAACCTTCGGGATGCAACCGTGTTCCCAACGTTCCGGCGTCGCGGAATTCCGTGCTGCTGCGCGGCGGACGGAATCGAGGCATTCGGGACGTCCGCATGACGGTTGTGTCCGTACTCAGCCGCAGCACCTGCAGAATCGCACTGCCGCCGTGTTCGCATCCGGGAGTAACACTGGACACCGCCCACAGTAATATCATTCTTCTGCAGCCCAGTCACCGTGACTGATACTGCAAGGGCCGCTGTGAGTTGATCGAACTCACGAAGCGGCAAAGTTCAACGCACCATCTATGAATCCGCATCCCTGCGGCCGCATAGATGGCAATTCGTGATGCACCAATGGTACCCAGTCAGCTAACTGCATGTGTCTTGCTGAATCGGCTCAGAGAAAACGATTTGATGACTTCTTGGTATCTGTACGGAAACGGAACGGTGCCTGAAAAGGATGCAGCGGAGTCTTGGGTCACCCGCAGCGTGAAATCCATCCCAAAGCCACAACCCGCTGATCATGGTCGTTCGCCAACTGAAACAGGAGTACACAATGACACAGTTTGATCGCATCACCTTTGATCCCGCCGTCATGGGCGGCAAGCCATGCGTCCGCGGTCAGCGTGTGACGGTCGGTACGGTGCTTGGGCTCCTTGCGGCCGGACGCAGTCGGGACGAGATCCTTAGAGCTTACCCGTATCTCGAATCAGAAGACATCGATCAATGTTTGGCCTACGCAGCGTGGCGGATGGAAGAACGTGATGTACCATACGCACGGGCGATGGTGGCCGACTTGATGGGATTGGAAGATGACGACGATCTGTCGCGCAGGTCATACACGCTGCCTGTGCGAAACCCGCTGCGCCAGCGGCTTGTCCGTCGATTTTACTCAGAATAACCTGTAAACTGGCGTCAGGAGGTTTCCCATGCGTACCATGATGCTTCTGGCCCTGGCAACGCTCCTCGGCCCCGCAGTCACCGCCGCACCGGCGCAGCCCGAACCCGAGCGCTCGTGGGCCATGTTCGGCGGTACGCCGGGCCGCAACATGGTCAACACCGTCGAGCGAAACATCCCGACTGACTGGTGCATCGAAAAAGGCAAACGCAGGAACATCAAGTGGGTGGCTGGGTTGGGCAGCCATACGTACGGCAGTCCGGTGGTTGCGGGCGGCAAAGTATACGTCGCCACCAACAATGACAAGCCGCGCGATCCCGGGTTGAAGGGGCATAAAGCCGTGCTCATGGCGTTCCGGGAAACCGACGGCGCGTTCCTCTGGCAGATCGCGCACGACGTCCCGTTCGCTGGGCATCTCCACCGTGAGTGCCCGTCGCCTCCCGCAGTGGACGGGGGCAGGTTGTATTACTTCACGCCCAGCTGCGAAGTTGTCTGCGCCGACGCGGACAAAGGCGAAGTTCACTGGCGTTACAGCACGATCAAGGAACTCAAAGTCCAGCCGGGCCGTTGGCATTGCTTCGCTCCGCCTTTGGCTTCACCGCTTGTGATCGGCGATCTCGTCTTTTCCGTCACGGGAAATGGCCCTGATTGGCAAGGGAAACTCGTTGCCAGGGCTCCCAGTTTGATCGCGCTGAACAAGCGGACCGGCAAGCTGGTGTGGCAGTCCAGCCTTCCGGGCAGGAACATCATTGAGGGACAGTGGTCGAGCGGGCCGGCGTTTTCCGACCACGGCGGGCGGCGGCAGATCATCTTTGGCGGCGGGGACGGTGTGATCTACAGCTTCGCTCCGAAGACGGGCAGGCTGCTGTGGAAATGCGACTGCCTTCCGACGCGGAGGAAAAAGAATGGAAGCGAAACCGATAACTATTTCGCAGGCACGCCGGTCGTTGTTGGAGACAGACTCTACGTCGGGATGGGGGTTGAGCCATATCTGGCCCCCCGCGTGCCCTGGAGCTGTTTCTTGTGCCTGGACATTACCAGGAAGGGCGATGTCTCGCTGAAAAGCTACGACGCGAAAGCGGCCGTGAACAAGGGGGCCGCGCTGGTCTGGGCATTCGGCGGCCCGGTCAAACCTCGGCCCAAGGATGCCCAACGTGTCTTCTTTGGCTCGACCATGAGCACAGCGGCGGTCCACGACGGTCTGGTTTACATCCCCGAGCAAAACGGCTACATGTACTGCCTGGACGCGAAGACAGGCAGGCACTATTGGACACACGATTTCTTATCGGGGATTTTCGCTTCGCCGCTCTGGGTTGACGGCAAGGTGTACGTGGCTAACGACGACAGCGACGTTGTGATCTTCGCGCACGGCCCGAACAAAAAGGTCCTCGCGAAGATGTACATGGATGCGTACGAAATCCACACCACGCCGGTGGCGGTCAGCCGCACGCTCTATATCGCGACGGACTCGAAGCTCTATGCGATTTCGGCGCGGTGATATTTCCGAGGAGTCTGAACGTTTTTTATTGATTTGTTGTCGGGCAGCTCAGAGATTCAGCGGTTGCCCGGATAGAGGAGCACATACCCCCAGCATCGTGGCTCAGGTTTCGGACTATGAAACGCAAAGTCTGGGCTGATGAACGGGTGACGGCATCGGTCAATGCGCGGTTCATCCCCGTGGCAATTGACGTGGATAACCCTGGGTCTGCGAGGCTCACAGTCTCTTGTGGCAGAATTCTTTCACCAATCAGGGTACCCTTTTCTTCACCAATTCCAATAGCCGCTCACAATCTGAGCCATCCCGCACACACGCCGGTACAACGCTACCACCATTAAGCGGCTACACCCTGCCCACGGCTTGTTACTTCACCGCAGTTGCCCTCGCCTGGTGTCTGTCCTTAAAATGTGCTCATCGCTGAACTCCTCAAAAGACTACCGAATTTTGACACAGGGGACTGACACCCCATTAACTCACGCCCGTGCCGGGCGTACCATGAACCGGAGCCGGGCTTGCGCAATCCACAAATGGACAATCAGCTCTCCCGGTCCGGTGGCGGTGCCGTTATCTGCTCTGCAACTGGGCAACGCAGAACTGAACTGAGATTCTTGATGAAGGTCACCATCGCAATCATTCTGGCTTCGCTGCCGATGTTTGCGCCGCCGCAAGTAGCCTTTTCACAGCGGCCGATCTCGAAGGGGCACTGGTCGTACAAGAACGGGAAGCCGGAAAGCGCGGCGTTCGACTACGGAACGGAATTGACTACGCAAGATATCGATCAACTGTCTCGCTCTGTCAGTATCACTCGAATCACCATGGGATACGCGGGAATAGACTGTGAATACGTCACGATTGAAGGCGAACTTCTGAAGCTGGGACAATTGAAGAACCTGCAGGAAGTTCATCTGTGCAAAGACGGCATAAATGATGATGATCTCAGATTTGTCGCCTTGCTTCCCAGAATTCACACCCTCGAATTCAATGCCGACAACGGGTATGACGACGCACCAATTTGCACGGATGGCTGCGGCGATCATCTGAGTGCCGCCAGGACGCTTCGTAAATTGGTGATTCACGATGGACAATTCAGCGATAAGTTCGTCGCGAAAATCACGAAGCGATTGTCGGGTTTGGAAGAGCTTTGGTTGAATTCGCCGGATCTGACGGACGAATCACTGCGCCTGCTCGCGGATCGCTGTAAGAAATTGAAAACACTCCGGATTGCGTCAGAACATTTCACTGCCGAAGGCCTCAAGCACCTCGACAGTTTGAAATACCTCAGAGAACGTTCGGTAAGCTCGCCCGCCTTGCGCAAAGAACGTCGTGAACTCCAACGGTTGCGAGCAAACAGCAGATAAGCATAGGCTTTGACTTCGCCTGGCGTACGACGTGAGCGTGGTGAAGAACTGAGGTGACTCGTGAACCTCGTTCTTCGCCGCATCTCCATGGCCGAAGTTGTCGCTGCTGCGCGACCAGACTCGAAAATCATCGATACGGGACGTGAAGATCTGTGTCATCGCGACGAGTCCGGGAACCCGGATGTTCGTCAACTTAATCCGCCGCCCTGTGCTGACAGTGACTCGCGCTAAGGCTAACATCTGCCTCAGGACGATGTCGGTGGCGTCACAGGAATCGCAAGGGCGAGTCTCGCACGCCTGACACCCGTCCTCCGCACACGACAGCGGAAAAGCTCAACGCACGATCTATGAGTCGGCATCCCTGCCGCCACATAGACTGCGTTCGTTATGTGGCTATGACAGCCTCCTGCCACTGTTCAGCCACCAATGAATCTCGATAAATTAGTTGAAGCCCGCGTAACCGCCAAAACAAAGAATGAGAAGAGAATGAAGCCAGCTGTCGTAAACACCCCGGCTGACACCCAGGTTGAGATCGTGAGAAGCTTCGACGCGCCAGTTAACTCGGTTTGGAAACCTTTCACCGACGCCGACCTGGTTCGTCAATGGATGCTCGGACCGCCGGGCTGGTCGATGCCTGTCTGCGAGATGGATTTTCGAGTCGGCGGTAAGTACGAGAACGTGTTTCGAAATGAAGCAGGCGCTTCGGAGATTGCAATTGTCGGCAACTTTCGTGAAATCGAAACGTATAACAAGATCGTCCAGGACGAAAAACACCTGATCGGCAATTCAGCCGATGACGCAAGCCAGGAAACGGTCATCACCATCACCTTTCAGGAGACGGGCTTGGGCACGACGGTCACCACGTTGATTGAGTATGCGTCAATAGAGGCACGTGATGAGGCCCTGGCAACCGGGATGGGAGCAGCAATGGAAATGGGGTACTGTCGCATCGATGAACTGTTAGCTGACTGACCACAATCCGGTTTTTCAGTCGCTTGCACCGACCTGACCTGCTTTGTGGAGGCCGGAGTGTTCAGTTTGAAGCCTGCGAGGCAGACGTCCGAACCTCCGCGGCCCTTTCGTCATCGCCTTTTTGTACGCTGCCTTCGCCGGTGCCCCACCCGGACCAGAGGCACCCCCTCACCGCTGCTCTGTCCAATAACACGGCTGCCACGGCACACTGGAAGAAAGATCGCCGGATCGAATCCAGCGACCTGCTCTCTGAGTTTCAGGAGCGCTGACACGGAGCCGGGCGCATGAGCGATAATCTGAATCCATACAGACCGCCACAGGATCAGCAAGGGGGCGACGGCAGACCGTTACTGGCGTTCGTGCAGTGGTTAGATCGAATGGTTCGCAAGTTCCCGGACTTCGCGATGTTTCAGAGCGTCCTTTCGCGGAGCGAACGGCGACCAGCCAGTCAGTTATTGATCGAACGTTTCCAGGCGACGGCGGATTCAGTTCTTGATGCCGAGCGGAGGACCGAAGTCTGTGAGTCTGAAAGCGAGCGTCCGACGGAGAGACAGAGGTCAGGGTCGCTGAGGCACACTATTGGATGTTTACCGCAGACGACGTCAGCAAGGCAGCAACATTCGTCTTCGACAGCCACCTGGTGCAGTCTGGTGCACATTTGGTGCAGACCAACGGGGAAGGAGCGAGAACCCTGAATTCAGAACAGTCCGAAAACACTGCTGATTCCGCCACATTCCCGGCTATTCCCGATGCTTCTCATGTACCCAGTAAGGCCAGAGGGACTCGAACGTGTCTGGAAAAACCTTGCAAACTGGCCTCGAAACCACGGCCTGATGCATATCTGATGCAGTCTGAAGAACGAGTTCAGCACCTTCATGACTTGCTGCTTGACTGGGGACTGACGTCGAGGCAATTACTCCTGCTTCACAACGCTCTGAGGGAGTCCGGACTGACACTGACGGAATCTAACTCGGAGTACGGTGATGACACAGATCACTGGCCGGGCAAGGCGATCACACTGTGGCCCGATCCGTCGGTGATGTACGCCGGCAAACGTGTGGGCGGGGTGCGCATTCGGCCCACGATTCCGCAGGGGCAGTCGGTGCCACAGCAGGCTCCGCCTCAGCCGGTACCAGCGCCGGTCCAGCAGGTTCCCAATCAGCAGGTGTTCTCATGACGATCTCGTTCTTCGTCGCCGGTAGTCCCCGACCGCAGGGGTCCAAACGGGCCATCATGCGGCCGGGACAACGGCATCCGTCTGTCGTGGAAAGTGCCAGCCAACCGCTCAAGGACTGGCGGGCCTGTGTGGCTCACGAAGCCACGGCGCACGTGCCTCCGCGGTCCGGGCCGGTGAAAGTCCGGCTGGTGTTCTTTCTGACGCGGCCCAAGGCGGACTACGGCAGCGGGCGTAACGCTGGCAAGCTCAAGGCTGCGGCCCCGGACTGCCACACGCAATCCCCGGACGTGGACAAGCTGACACGCGCCGTTTTGGATGCGCTGTCAGGGCGAGTCTACGCGGACGACAGGCAGGTCGTGGAAGTACAGGCGGAAAAGCGGTGGCAACCGAGGGGGCTGCTGCCCAGCTCGCTGCAGGCCTACAAGACCCTGCTGCCGACACTGGAACGCCTGTGTTCGATGAAGCAGCGGGTGATGCTGACTGACCACCAGACTGAGACTTGGCTGGCTGTACTGTCGCAGTTTCCTGTGAAAGCCGTAAACCGCGCCGTGCTGCAGCTGGGCCTGTCTGCCGATCCGTTTCCGGACCTCGGCAAGCTGGTGTTGCTGTGTCAACGGTTCGCCACAGAAGGCCAATACGCGCCGGGACGGGATCCGGACAGGGTGAGCGACTCGACGATGAAGGCGATGGCGAGGGCGCTGCGGCTGGAGGTGTGAGGGGAGGCCATCGCTGGACTCGCAGTCTGAGCATTGGACAATGTTGGTTGGACAACAGTGTTGTGGCGACGCAAATGCGGAGGACGGCTTCCGGATCCGGAACCAAAGCGTGGCAAATCGCAGCATGGACGACGCTGTTACTCTCTGCTGTGGCGTGTTGAAGTGGTTGTAACGCAAGCACGGGAAGGTGGAATGTGACTGAACGCCCTGACCAATCGAAACGGAACTGGCTGTTTCCAGGAAACACGCTCGGCAAGGTTGCAGTCGCGAATATGGTGTCCATCGGAGTCTTGTGTGGACTGCATTATCTTCTGTTTCCGAATGGCGTTGTTCACGTGGATCTTGAGCCATATTGGAAAATCCTCATGTCAGGCGCTATTGGTTTCTTACTTCTCTGTCTTACTTTTCCGATCGGGTCTCTTGTCGAACATTGGCTTGGCAGTGCTCATTCACCGCCGATCCTTGCACCCGTTTATGTGCCGCTGAACGCGTACTTTTGGGGGCTGGTTGTCCATCTCCGAAACAAATGGGAGATGGAGAAAAAGATCGAGGTGATGGCAGCGATAAACTCAGCAAAGACAAGGCGGGCGATTCTGAACCTTGTCGTCGACCAAGGACCGAAAGACATTCAAGACATCATTGAAATCGGCGTTGCAAAGGGGCATGACGAAGCTGTGACTGCGATGAACAGACTTGTTGAGACTGGCCGTTGCCACTGGGTGGAAACTGATGGAGTCAGGCACCTCGTGGCAGGGACGGATGACACATAATCCGAAAAAGGCACCGGATGTCGCGATTGTTGCGGACGCGACTCACCCCATGAACTCGTCGTAAAAAAGTTCAATGCTGTTAACATTCAGCCCATTTTAATGGCAACCTTGAATTGCGAAGGTGACCACCGTGCACAGACTTGAGAAACGATTCACGGACAATGCCCGAAACGTGATGAGGGCAGCTGAAGCTGAGTCTGTATTTCTGCAACATGGTTTTGTTGGCACTGAGCATGTTCTCCTCGCCTTGGTTGCCAACGACAGCATCCCGCAAGAGTTCTTTCGGCAGAAGGGAGTTACGGTCTTTTCGACGCGTCAACAGCTTGAACGGATACGACCATCGAAGGTCTGGCCACACGGTGATTGGCAACCACAGTCGCCCGGCGTGAAGCTCCTGTACGACTACGCTTTGGAAGAAAGCCGCAATCGAAATGACGAATTCGTCCGCACTGAACACTTGATTCTGGCAATCTGTCGCAGTCCTGAATGTTTTGCCTTCCGTCTGTTGCAGAGACTTGGAGTCGACCCGAATTCGCTTGGTCAGGAAGTCAATGCAACCATCGCCGCATCAGAGTGAGCGAGCGGTACTGGGACGGGATCCGGACAGGGTGAGTGACTCGACGATGAAGGCGGCGGCGAGGGCGCTGAGGCTGGACGTGTGATTCTGGCTTGGCAGCCTTTCCGGTGATGGCAATTTAAACTTCCGCGAAAATAAATCTTGACGCCACAGCTCGGTGCCTTAGCATCCAACCGTCACGTCACACCGCCACGCTCAGCGCCGGAACCGAACCGCTTTTTCGGTTTCTTCTCAGGCACTGCTGTGTTCAAGTCGCTCGCGGACGGACGGATCCAACTCGAACAGCCCCTGTACCAGACGATCTGGCTGAGTGACGGTGTCGAGTTCCGCATCATTGTCCCGGAAGGTTTTGTCTCGGACGGCGCTTCCATCCCGCGCTGGCTGTGGCCTGTCCTTGGCCCGCCCGTCAGCAATCGCCATCTGATCCCTGCCATCGTCCACGACTGGCTGTGTGTCCGCGCCGAAACGTACCACGAACGCGTGCTGGGCGATGCCGTCTTCTTCAAGCTGCTGGCCGAGTACGAAGTCCCGCTGTGGAAGCGAACGGTGATGTATCTGGCCGTGCGATGCTACGGCCGGTTCGTGTGGAGGGCTGTGGTACAACGTGGGTCAGTTCGGTCAGCTGGGCTATGGCGTGCCCAATCCCTCCGACGACCCGGGCTCGCTGAATCCGGCCATCATCGATTTCGTGAACCTGACCGGCCGCAACCTGTTCCACATCATGCATCACGAGGACGTGGACCTGCGGATCCCGCCGAGCATCAACACGATCCGGCGCATTCACAAGCTGTACGTGCGGCTGGGGCAGATTCTGCAGTCCCGCGCCGTGCCGCCCCATGAACTGAACATGGAAGCCCAGCACGTCCAACCGGCCGGGGAAGTGTTCCGCGTCTATCCGATCCCCTTCTTCAAGGTCCGGTCCCCGTTCCTGAAACGCTGGGCCGAGCTGATTATGATCATGATGGCCGAGGCGATGCAGCACACGGAGAACCGCAAGTCGATGGAAATCTCGACAGGGTTCGCCGGTCAGGTCGGGCAGTACATGACGTGGGTCTACCGCAACATGGCCACGGAACTGTTCGGCAAGTCGAGAGC
>JAVKCM010000216.1:0-53360 GCA_040222735.1 Fuerstiella sp.
CACGGAATCACGTGGCACTACACGCGACCGCCGATTCAGGACATCGAATTCGAAATGGAAGTGCGGGGAATCAGAACTGAACGGATGCTCTGACAGGTGCCCGCTTGCCGGGCCGCCCGGCAGAACGGCCTGAAGCCGGCACCTGTCAGAGCATCCGTTCAGTTCTGATTCCCCGCACATCCATTTCGAATTCGATGTCCTGAATCGGCGGTCGCGTGTAGTGCCACGTGATTCCGTGGATTCCCGCAGCTTCGATGGCTGGATTCACAATCTGCCGCACTGCATCGTCAGCCGGGTGAATCGTATACACGTTGGTTGTGGTCACCGAATCCCAGCCGACACCCAGCTTCCTCAAACGTTCCTGCATCAATCCCATTACAAACGACGTTTTACAAACGATGCCTTCCGCCGTCAGATTACCCAGCGCGACAATGCCGTCGCGATTCAGCACGCCTTCCGGCAGTTCGCCCGCTCCTGCGACCACAAATGTCGGTGGCAGATCTGCGGAACAGGGCCGCGTATAGGCGAATCCGTAAAGTGACGGCTGTGGCGGAGGGACCAGTTCAGGAACGACATTGGTACGCGCCACCGGATTAGTGCCGTCGGCGAATACGCCCCAGTCTTTCAACACCGACGCATACTCGGCGTTGAAGCGGGAAAAGCCTTCAAACGTAAACGGTACCGGAGACCGCAGCGACATTGCGCACAAAGCGGTCTTCGGACGCTGCTCCGACGCCAGAAAAGATTCGACCCGCCGAAACCCTTCCTGCCACGAGACCATGTCAGTGAAGGTCACGTGAACAATTTCGAATCCGGGATCAGAAACCACTCCACAGGAATACGGAGCAATACCGGGAACAAACGAGTAGTCTCCCGATGGATGATGCTGCAATGTCATTTTATCGACGGCCTCTTAATACCGCTGGCGGAAATCGTTCTGTCCCGACTGATCGGTGCCGCGCATCAGATAGATTGTCCTCTGAGACATCGCCCGCCGACCGTCCGGCTGAAACCGAGTCGGCTGATCGTGGCGGTACACCGACGTTGTCGGCATGTAACGCAGTGTCAGTCCTCGGCGCGGCTGGTCTGAACGGTTGGCCTCAGACCCGTGATACAGGTACACGTCGTGCAGCGATACCTGACCGGGTTCCAGCACAATGTCCACGGCGTCCGCCTCATTGAACTCTGACTGATCAAGCTCCAGATTCAGCGCCAGACCGGCGGCATCGTTCTGTGAGTGTCGGGCGAGTCGTTTGTCGCGGTGCGAACCCGGAATCACTCGCAGACAGCCGTTCTCTGGCGTGGACGCATCCACAGCAATCCACACGGTGCAGGTGGCAAGTGGTTCGATCGGCCAGTATTCACCGTCCTGATGCCACGGAGTCCGGGTGCCGACTTTTGCCGGCTTCGCAAAGAAGCTGCAGTTCCAGAGCGCTACATCGTCGCCGATCACCTGAGCCACCATGTCCAGGATCTCGGGAATTCGCGCCACCGTCAGGAACCAGGTGTCATAGGCGAGCAGCGCCGAGCAGTAGTCAGAGAATTCCGGATGCCGTGTCACCAGCCGCCGATGAGCGGACCGGATATCCTCAAGGACAATCTCCGGAATTCGATAGTCCGGCGTGACAAAACCGTCGGCGTGGTATTGTGCGATCTGCGAAGTGTTAAGCATGGCGGCATCGTACCGATTCTGTTCAGAAAGAAAACACGACTCGCTCTTGATTGCTGCCGCCGAACACCGCCGAACGCCGCCTGACCTGCAACGCCCGCTGTCACCGGCTGCCGAAACCGTGGTACACGTCGCCGCCAGCCGGTATGATACGACGGCTTTCTGACGTCCACCGGTATGAAACAGCGAGCGTCAATTCCGGCGGAACGGCGGACGAAACGCGAGACGACACAACATCGCAGAAATTGTGGCCCGCAGAAAATCAGTGTCCGACAGGAGAACGACCGTGAACGGCAACCGACGAACCTTTTTCAGTCAGCTGACAGCGGCCATCGCAGCCGGAGCTGCCGCAGCCGGAGCGGCCCCCGTTCGGGCTCAACCCGGCGGGGCCGAATCGAATCCCGCTGGCTTCGTCCGCTCCGACAAGTCGCCCAGGTTTCCGACCCGCTTTATCACGCGTGGTCCGCGACATCACTGGTTCGGCTATTACGACAAACTGCAGTTCGATCCCGGTGGTCGATACGTGCTGGGGATGCAGGTGCCGTTCGAACATCGCTCACCGACCGCCGAGGATGTGATTGAAATCGGAATGGTTGATCTGCACGACGGCGACCGCTGGATTTCTCTGAGTCAGACCACGGCATGGAACTGGCAGCAGGGGTGTATGCTGCAGTGGCTGCCGGGTTCATCAGACACCATCGTCTGGAATGATCGAGCGGACGATCACTATGTCTGCCGTCTGCTGAACGTAGAGACCGGTGAGGCTCGCACAATACCGCATCCGATCTATAGCCTCAGCCCGGACGGGCAGACCGCGGTCACACCCGATTTTCGGAGAATTGCCGATGTGCGTCCGGGCTACGGCTACTCGGGATTTCCCGATCCGTTCGCGGACGACCTGGCGCCCGAACAGTCCGGCATTTTTCGCATCGATCTGAAGACAGGCACGTCCGAACTGATCATCAGCCTGCGACAGATTGCAGAGACCGGAGACATTCCGAATTCACAGCCGGGAATCAAACACTATTTCAATCATCTGCTGGTCGGCCCCGACGGCAACCGTTTTATCGCGCTGCATCGCTGGCGATACCCGGACAAAAAGCGACTGACAAGAATGATTACCGCCAATCTGGATGGTACCGATGTGCGCGTGGTGATTCCCAACGGCTACGCATCGCATTTTATCTGGCGTGATGCCGACCACATTCTTTCGCAGAGCAGAAACCTGCTGGGCAATTCCGGCTGGGGCGATTTTCTGTTTCGTGATCGGAACGACGGCGTCATTGAAGAAGTCGGACACGGAGTGCTGGACTCTGGTGGTCATCTCACCTACCTGCCAGGCAACGAATGGATTCTGAACGATACGTACCCGAAGGGAAAAGACCGGCTGCAGACGCCGCATGTCTATCACGTAAAATCCGGCCGACGCATTGATCTCGGCCATTTTCCGCTGCCGCCGGAATACACGGGAGAATGGCGTGTCGACACACATCCGCGTTTCAGCCCGGATGGCCGCATGGTCTGCATCGACGCCGTGCAACCGGGGCACGGCCGGCAGTTGTGTCTGATCGATATTTCCGACATCTATCGCGATGCCTGAAATCGCCGATCAAATGTCGCATCCGGAAACCCGCGTAACGGCCCGGTACCTGACGGCACTCGGCTCACGGATGGTGTTTCTGGATTGCGGCGTGGCTCACGCGATGGTGGGTTCAGCAGGCAAGGCGCCGAAGCTTTAATGCCCCAGCAATCTCAGCCAGCGGGACGGACGATCTTCGCCGATGGTCAGCAACGTCAGACGGCGTACCCGAACCACCACGGTCAGTCCAACGCCAGCCAGAGAGTGCGACAGGCCCACAATGTGGCGGCGAAGGCCCATCGCCGAATTTACCTCGCGAAAAGTCTGGAATGCGTCTTTCAGTGACAGCAGCTGAATGGTGATCCGGCGTCCGTCGCCCTGCACACGGATCCAGCGCTGGCCGACGTGAATGGACAGGTCTGCGCACACGTCAATCGTGGTGGAATTCTTCAAGATCGAGCTCCTGTGACCACGGTCACGGCCGACATCAGCAGTCGCCGCCGAACAGATGATCCGCGTGCCAGTTTGTTATTCGGCCCCGGAAAAAAACAACACGCCTGCCGAGGCCGGCCGCCACGTATTAAGAACGTTGGCGTCAGCCGTCAGCACCGTTGCGAGTGGTGATACGGAGCGCCCCGTTCAGTTTCCAGAGAGCATGTTCCGCATTCGCCCCCGTGCTGCTGGGAATACCCACTTCAAGATTCTGGAAGTCGTAGACGATTTCCGCATTCCGCCCGGTCAGGCGATCATACAGTCCAATAGCCAGATCGGGCCACGTTTTTGTATCAGCATTCTCTGTCATCTCAGTTCTCCTGTTGGCGGCTGTATACAGCCCGGGTTGTTACTACGGAGCGTGCGGTCAATTATTGTCGCCTTTCGCTCCGCGAAAGAGCGCCCTTTCGCGGAGCGAAAAGCGACCAACCAGTCAGTTTTTGATCGACCGTTTCTAATCACAACGTCAGGTCTTAGGCCGGGGGAACCGATTGGCCATCTGCTTCCGACAGGATTAATTCGGCGAGCTACGCGATCTTCTTCCGCGGCTAAGCGATACGGCACCGCACTCCGGTCAGACGGCCGTCCGCACCGAAAGAAGGGCATCCGCCAGCGCATCGTGGCCGCCGCACCCGTCTGTCACGATTTGTCAGGCTGGTCGTCCGGACCACACAGGATCGACGCTTTCGCATTCCGCAACGCGTCGGCTCGCCGATGGATCTCGGCCAGCTTCTCCGGCTTCTGCCTCATCTTCCGCAGATTACTGAGTGGAAATTTCATCCGCTGGTTTTCTTTCAGCCGGTCATGGTGGCGATCCATGAACTCCCAGTACAGCGTGGTGAACGGGCAGGCGTCGTCACCGACGCGTTTCCTGTAGTCGAACCGACAGCCTTTGCAGAAGTTGCTCATCTTGTTGATATAGTTGCCGCTGGAACAGTACGGCTTGGTGCCCACAATCCCACCATCTCCGTACTGACTCATCCCAAGCGTATTCGGCAGCGACACCCAGTCGACGGCATCCAGATACATGGCCATGTGCCATTCATGAAACAGCCGAGGATCAGCTCCCCACAGCTGAGCAAAATTTCCCAGCACCATCAGCCGGTGAATGTGATGCGAATAGCCATGGTTGATGACGTGCTGCATGGACTGACGGACGCAGTTCATTTCGGTTTCGCCGTCCCAGAAAAACGAAGGCAGCTCAAGCTGATGATCCAGATGGTTCAGCTGTTGGTAGCCGGGCATCTTCAGCCAGTAGACGCCGCGAATGAATTCCCGCCAGCCGAGAATCTGCCGCACAAACCCTTCGACGCTCTGCAACGGTGCGTGGCCCGTTCGAAAGGCGTCGACTGCGGCTTGCACGCATTCACGAGGATTCAGCAGCTTCATATTCAGCGGGGCTGACAGCCGCGAGTGATAAAGAAAGGCCTCGTCGGTCCACATGGCGTCTTCCCACCGGCCGAAGTCCGGCAGGGCGTGTTCGATGAAATGTTTCAGAAACGCCTTTGCCTGCCGCCGCGTCACCGGCAGCGTGAAATGTTCCGCACTTCCCGGATGGTCAGCAAAGCGAGCCTTCACCAGCTGGATGACATCTGCGGTCACCGTGTCCGGAGCAAAGGTTTTCTGCTGCGGCAGTTCTCCCGGTCCCGCTCTGCCAAAGCTGTCGCGGTTGTCGTGGTCAAAATTCCATTGCCCCCCTGCCGGTTCGTCGCCGTCCATCAGAACGTCATGCTTCTTTCGCAGGTGACGATAGAAGTACTCCAGCATCAGGCCCGATCGGCCTTCCGCGTAATCGGCAAACTCATCGACCGAACAGTAAAAGTGCCGGTCAGGCCTGATCTCAAGGTTTAGACCAAGATCGTCGGCGACCTGCTGCAGCTGGCGACGAACCCGGTCGTCGCCCGGCTCCGTCATGACCAGGCGTTCCGGCTTCAGACGAGCTGCGTCTGTGGCAAGAACTTCACCCAGAGACGTCCCGACGTCATCTGAGGCGTGTGGGCTCATTTCGTGATACTCAACAGACCGCTTCTTTCGGATCAGTTCGTCACGAAAATGCCGCATGGCCGAGAGAAACAGTGTGATACGCAGCTTGTGGCACCAGACGTGAGTCGTCTCTTCTGCGACCTCCGCCATCCAGACGACGTCACGCTCGACATCGAAGCTGTCAAACGCCGATGAAGTATGGTCCAGCTGGTCGCCGAGCACCAGAACAAGGTTTCGCATCGCTGAACCGTTTCCTGGTCAGTTGGTGTGACGCGCGATCACATCCGCCTGGTTCAGCAGATGCACAAGACTCGGAGACACCGGGCGACCATCTGACGTTCGTCCTGACAGGACTTCGTCGCTGCTCAGCCAGCGCACGTCCCGGTTCTGTTCCAGCGACAGGCGGCCGGACGAGCCGTAGAGGTCAACGATGTAGAATTCGACCGCAAAAAATGTGTCGGGAATGTCCTCCGAGGCCTCTACCGGAACGTCCAGATGCAGGCGTGCCATGCTGGAAATCAGGTAATCCCGGCCGCGTTCCAGATCCAGTACCCATGCAATCTCACGGTCCAGACATTCCCGGAAAGACTCGTCGTCCAGACGTTCGGCGGTGACAAAATCGTAGTGTCCGGCGCGCTGATTCCACCATGCCAGCCAGAGATTTTCGAGCTGTGTCGGGTGCCGCATCAGGGCGATCGATCCGGTGAAGTGGTTCATGGTTCTGTTTCTCTGATCTTCCGCAGCCGGCAGCTTCCCGGCACTTACCTGTGTTCGAATACCCGTTTTGCCCCCGAAGGCAGAACGGAAAGTTCAGGACGATCTGGACAGATTTATCATCATGACACTCAGGCCGCAGCCTTAGTTCATTGTTCGGCAGGTCATCACCAGAACAAGAATACCTCGTGCCGTCCATGCCAGGGTACGAATCCAGTTTGTGAGAACCAGTTTCCTGTAGGCTGCATGAGAATACTCGAAAGACAGCGCCTGATGGGCCGGTACGGACAATGTGGCAGTGACCAGCCAGGTGCATCCGACAAGGCCGACGCCGATCCAGACCAGGACCTCAGAATCTGTCGGAACATATCTGAGCAGCATGATGGCCGTCAGCAGCTCCATCAGCATGGCGGGACCGACCACCCAGGTGGTCAGCCGCTGATGCAGCACTTCGTAAGTCCGAAAATGCTCGCGGCCGACGTTGGCGAACAGAGGATAATGCACCACCTGCACGAACCAGATCAGGCCCACCATGAACAGCGTCGCAAAAACGTTCGTCAGCAGAATCAGCTTCATCATTGTTCCGCTTAACCATTGTATTTCTGAACCATCTTCCGGGCGCCGGATTTGTTCCAAATCGACTCATTGCAGCAACGGAATGCCAGCCGACCCCGTGCCGCAGGCGCTGGTGTCCTGGGTGCCCGTGTCGCAGGACATGGCGTTTGCGGTGCGTGTTTCCGGTTGCGGCGGTGGCGAAGCCAGTTTCACATAGTCCGGCCTCTCAGCCGCGAAACGGTGCCGAAATACCTTCTGTACCCTGCTGCGGTAAATCAGAGCGACGCCGGGCAGGCGAAAACCATTGCCATTCAACGCGCCGATTCCGTGTCCGCCGGTGAATGCTTTGATTCCCCGCAACAGAACTTTGAATCCGAACAGCTGGCGAAACGTGCCTGTGTTGAGTCCGAAATAATCGTAGAGCCGGCAGTGAGGGTCGCTGAAACAGTGCAGGTCCCGAAGACCGTACTTGTGCAGCAGCTTCGTCGGAGGGTCAACTCCCATGTGGATCAGTACAATCCGCGTACCCTGAGCTTCAATGTGCTCACGCAGTCCAGCAAGATCGCCAAGCGTTTCGCGGCAGAAGGTGCAGCCCGAATGTCTAAGAAATACAACCAAAGCCGGCTTGTCTGAAGACACTTCATGAAGCGTTCCGCCAAGCTGACTGACAAAGCGATTAAACGGATCAAACGTGAGCCGTGCCGGGGGAATGCTGAGCCACTCAGAACGAAACTGGCTGGCTTCAGCGGCCCGCCACAGGATGACGGCAAACGGGACCCACCAGATCAGATCGTTGGTCAGAATCGTCCAGCCCATCGCGGCTGGAAACTGCCCTGACGCGACGGCACTCAGAAAACCAATGGGCCCGAAGATCTTGCCCAGCAGACCGACCAGCACGATCGGCCAGTGGCGACAGGGGTTGAACGCGGCAATTCCATAGCCGATTCCGTAGACACCGACAATCATGCCGATGCACTGCCAGAGCTGCGGGTAGACAGGCAACGGATCGAAACCCGCCAGACGGAAGATTGTCAGGGGACTTAGAATTGCAACCAGTCCCCAGATCACATTGTAAGCGGCAGCCGCCAGCAGGACGTGACGCATCCACCGCGGCGACCGCGTCGAGGCTGGTCGTGCAGGCTGCCGCTTAGTCCTGTCTGACTGGGTTTCGCCTGACCCGACCATGTGTTCGATCCCGGTTTGTTGGTATTCGCCCGCCTGAAGAAAGTCAGTCATCGCAGACGGCTCGGCGGTTTATAGACCGGCGTGCCGGATCGGCGAGTCAGGGATGGTTGGAATCACGGCGATTAAATTTATTCGGTAGAGGCGGCGGAAACTGTGTTTTGTTCTGATCATGACCGTCGGAAACATGGCGGTATCAGTTTATCTGATGCTGCAGATCGCTAAGTTACCGTCAGGCAGCAGCCCGCAGCAGCTCCGGACAGGACGCAGCCGTTGAAAGTCGCTGCCTGATGTGACCAGCGCTTCTGCCAACGCGATCTTCTCTGATCCGCTGGCGAGCAGCCTGTGTTCCTGCGCCGTTTGCACAATTCTGCTGGCTGAAACATTGAGCACCGTTGAACCCATCCGTCTGCTGGACGAATTTCGTCAGCGTCGTCGCGACCTGTTCCGAACTGTCGGACCGGGAATCGTTGTGACGCTGGCTGCGTTTGCGATTGCCTTTTATTTTATCGAGCCGCCACCGCCGAAGGTGGTCGTGATGGCCACCGGCGGCACCGACGGAAGATATCACGCCTTCGCGAAAACCTATGCCGAATCGCTGGCCCGCCACGGTGTGACACTGAAACTTCGCGAGACCGCGGGATCGGTCGAAAACTTTGAACTGCTGCTCCATGACCCGGACGTCAACCTGGCGATAGTACAGGGCGGAACCGCACCGGACGACGCCTATGCGGCTGATTCGATTCAGGCCATTGCCAGTCTCTATTATGAACCACTGTGGGTGTTCTTTCGGGCCGATCTGTCGATCACCGACCTGAATGATCTGCAGGGGCGCCGCATTGCTGTGGGAAAAATCGGCAGCGGCTCGTCGCTGCTGGCCACGCAGCTGCTGTCCGTGAACGGCGTTCAGGACGGTCAGGATGAAACCGAGTTCCTGAGGGAAAACGAAGTGCAGGCCTCGGCCCTGCTGGAAGCCGGAACGATCGATGCCGCGATGTTCGTCCTCGGGCCGGAATCGCCGATTCTGACACGACTGCTGAACAACCCAAAAATCACTCTGATGGATTTCACCAGACAACAGGCCTACGTGCGGCGATTTCCCTTTCTGAAAGGTGTCACGCTGGAAGAAGGCGTGGTGGACTTCGAAAAGAACCTGCCCCGACACCGTGTGCAACTGGTGGCTCCGGCGGCAAACCTGGTCGCCACGACCTCAATGCACGATGCCTTTGTTCCTCTGCTGCTGGAAGCAGCGTTGAATGAGCACCATCACGGCGGACTGCTGGCGGATGACGGAGAACTTCCGTCTCAGGAATTCGTCTCTTTTCCGATTAATCCCGCCGCCCGCAATTATCTCGAACATGGCCCATCCTTCTTTCAACGCCATCTGAGCTTCTGGCTGGCGTCAATGATCGATCGGTCCAAGATCATGATCCTGCCGCTGATTACGCTGCTGATTCCACTGTTCAAGATTGCTCCTCCGGTGTACCGATGGCGAATCCGATCCCGGATCTACCGCTGGTATGGTGTGCTGCGCCGCATTGACCAGGATCTGCGTGAAGGGTCCTCAGAAAATGCCGCGGAACATGCGGCTCGACTGAAAGCCATGTCCAATGAACTGGACACGGTGGACGTCCCGCTGTCGTATATGGAGGAATTCTACAATCTGCGTGTCCACATCAATCTGGTGACGGCTGAATTGGAGCAGCATACCCGCCGGAAGGCTCCACCACCCGCCGAAGATCCGTCGCCCGCAAAAGGCCCGCCGCCCGCCGAAGATCTGCCGGCGACTCAGGAATCCTGAACCCCACTTTCAATTCGGCCGGGCAAACGCGGACAGAGTCACACAGCTGCGCCTGAGCTTCATTCTCAGGCGGCCCCGAGGTATCCGGTCAGCTGCGGTGGTGCTGCGAGCCCGGTGCGTCCGGTCTGGAGTAGTGTCGGACACATTCCCGCTCACGTCCGCGGACAATCCGCTTTCCTTTCAGACTGCCGCGATGCTCGGTCACGACCGTCCACTGACCATCACTTTCGTCGTCGTGGTGAATAATGACCCAGTCGTGCGTCCTGCCCAGCTGATGTGCACGCGCCGAGTTTGAAAACAGAGCCGTGAAGTGCTGGTCGTGTCGTTCGGTATGAAGGATCGGCAGCCATGCGTCTCCATCGGTGTTGAATCGCTTCGGTGCAATCTGAACCAGTTCGCCCGCCGCCGCGCGGCGGCGATATTCTTCGTCGACATCAAGCAGCACGGCAACCGTGACGTGGTCATGAGTCGGACCGTCCGGCGACATGATGTCGAACAGCGCATCAGCATCGTATGGTCCGTGTCGAAAACGCCCGGCCAGCGATTCCCGCACGGCCAGTACTCGCCGTTGGCCCATTCCCGGAACTCGCAGCAGCGACCCGTTGTGGGCCGCCAGTTCCAGTTGCTGCAGGGTGTCGATGCCGAGTTGTTCGTGAATGCGGGCTGCCAGTTCCGGGCCAATGCCGGGAACGGTGCCGAACAGCCGCTCTGCACGCGCATCGCCCCGGAGACGATCCAGCACGGACGAATGCCCGGTGCGAATACGCTGCTCCACAACCGCGGCCAGCGACCTGCCGATTCCGGGAAGTTCGGTCAGCCCGGCAAGCCCTTCGTCTTCGAAAATCTGCTGAGCGGACTGGTGCAGACCGAGCAGTGTGTCGGCCGCATTTCGATAAGCCTGCACACGAAACGGGTTTGCTCGCTGAGCTTCCAGCAGCTCAGCGATCTCATTCAGGTGCCTGGCAATGTCAGCGTTCGTTATGTCCACCAGCGATGAATAATCCGCAACACAGCAATCCGGAGGCGTTCTGGCAATCATCACACCACTCCCTGGGGCGAAATCGCGACCGATTTCGCACGCCTGCGTGACAGAGTGACACATACTTTCCACACCGAGTCATCAAATCTGCACGGAAAAACAATGTGCAAATATCGGGCCGGCAAAGCGATTCGGTCATTCCCACAACAGGTTGATTGTTGTGGCCGGGTTTCCGATTCCAGTTGTGGCCGGGTCTCCCGACCCGACCACACGATCGACCTTGTTGTGGCCGGGTCTCCCGACCCGACCACACGATGGACCGAAGGTCTTCCCGTCGGTATCACGCCATTGCGTGGGGCGGTCGGGAGACCTCCCCACAACGCGGGAGGAGGCCGCCCCACAACGCCGTCGGGAAACCGCCCCACAACGGGAGGAGACCGCCTCACAACGCGGGCCTTCGCGACTTCGCAACAACACCAACAACCCGCGGTTACTTCGGCAGTTTCGGTGGTTTCGATTTGCTCTTGGCGTCATCGTCACCCTGCGTCACGACCGGCGGAAAGCCGTTCATGTTCCGCCAGATTTCGTACCACAGCGGCACCTGTTCCAGCAGCACCCACGCGTTGGCACGCACGCCCTGACGCAGGTAACGCTGGTCGGGCCACTCGGCAGATTCCGGGTCGGGGCGCACAAGGACTCGAAATTTTCCTTTGCCGTTATCCGTGGCGTCGACGGAGACCACGCTGCCGCCGAAGGTTCCGACCGCCACAGACGGCCAGCCGGCAAACTGCACGGCGGGCCAGCCTTCAAACTGCAGTCGCACATGCCGGCCGGCTTCCACCAGCGGCGCGTCGTTGCCGTCCAGCCAGACCTGAACAGCTCTGTCCTGAGTATCGGGAACGATGACGCACAGTGGATCCCCTTCCTTCACAAACTGGCTGCCCTGATTCGCCGAGATCGATGTCAGGAATCCGTCGAAGGGAGCCTTGAGAGTCTGGCTCTGCTGCCGCGCGACCTTCGTTTCCATCTCTGACAGCACTTTCTCTGCCTTGCTGAGTTCAGAGGAGGCTTTGGCGACGTCACTTTCGGCTTTGGCAACATCGCCGCGGGCCTTGTCCAGCAGTGCGGTGGCGTAGTCAATATCGGCCTGAGCCTTCTGTTCCTTGGCGTCCCGATCTCGCTGCTTGCCGATCAGATCATTCTGGGCGGATTCGACGTAGGCCTGGGACTTTGCCACCTTGGCCTGAGCTTCCAGGTACTTTCGCTCGGCCAGCTGAAACTTGACCTCCGCCACGATCTTTTCATTGAACAGCTGTTTCTGACGTTCGTAGTCTGCTCGAATCTGCGTCAGTGCCGCTTCAAATTCCTCAAGCTGTCGGCGTTCGGCTTCCACCTTGTTCTGAGCCCCGGCAATGCTGGCTTCGGCCGACGCAATAATCTGTTCGCGGGCCGACTGATAGGTCTTCAGCAGCGACTGCTGCGAAACCACAATCTTCTCGGCAGCGTCTCGGTTTCGTTCACTGGCGGCCAGCAGCATACGAGAAGCTTCCACCTGAGCACGGGACGCAGACAGCTGTTCTTCCAGACGCCCCATCAACCCGGTGTCGATGTCCTGGATCTCGGCAATCAGCTCGCCTTTTGAAACATGAGCATTCTCGAAAACGTTTTCGCCCCAGCGCACAATTCTGCCTTTGATCGGGGCCTCGATAGTCTGCTGTCGTTCCGACGGAGCGAACGCGATGACGTTGCCATTGCCGGTGACGGACTGCTGCCATGGAGCGATGGCGACGCCGGCAATGCTGACCGCCAGCAGAAGCATCAGCGTCTTGCCGATCCGGCGCGCGGCACGTGAGGATCGCGCCAGCCTGAGCGACGGCAGCAGTGCCTCACTGTACGCCGACGGTGCCAGCATGCGTTCAGGAACCGGGCCGGCGGTGGCGATGATATCAGACCGGGAAATCATACATTTACTCCTTTCGACGACCGGATACCAGGACTCAGGCCGGGCAGTTCCACCGTCTGGTCGCAGCGTTCAGCAATGTCCCGGCGACCAGTCGTGATCAGCACCGTCCAGCCGCGATCCTTCTGTAACAGATGTTCCAGCACATGGCTCAGCTCCTGATCCGACAGACCATCCAGCAGTCCGTCAATCAGCAGCAGTCGCGGTCTTCCGGCGATTCCTCGTGCCAGACACACCAGGTCTTTCTGGCTGTGCGACAGGGGAGCCCCGCCGCCGTCCAGCACGGTCTCAAAACCTGATGAAAGGGTCAGTACGTGATCCTGAAGACCGACGGCTTCCATACTGAACCGCACATCTGCTGACGTGACATCGGACCGGTGCAGGTGCACATTTTCTTCCAGCGTGCCGTGAAAGATTTCGGAAGGCCGGACCACGGCCACCTGGCTTCTCAGGACGTCCGGACGCAGGTCCCGCGGATCCATACCGTCAATAGTAATATGCCCGCGGGTCGGCAGACGCTGTCCGCAGATCAGATCCACAATCGTGCTCTTTCCGCTCCCGGATCTTCCCAGCACGGCACAGGTGGCGGCGGCAGGTACGTCCACGGTCACCGGTTCCGCCAGAGCACCACCGCTGTGACCGGTGTAAGTGATGGACTGCAGAAACAGAGAGGCGGGGCCCTCAGCCCCGAATTCCAGAACGCCGTCATGATGCTCAGTCGGAATGTCGAACAGCACTCCGAGTTTGTCGACAGCGGCCAGCAGGTCGTAAAAGCTCTCCATATGTTTGCCCAGCTTCGCGAACGCGCCGACAATCGTGGTCACAATCAGCTCGGCCGCCACCAGCTGACCCAGCGTCAGCTGTCCCGCGATCACCAGCCAGCCACCCAGCCCCAGCAGAACGGTACTTGCGACCGCCTGCAGCCCGAGCGCGAACAGAATCTGCCGCATCAGGATACCGAAGTGCTTCTGGCGAGCTTCCAGATACTCGTGCACAATACGATCGGTACGCTCCAGAGCCAGGTCACTTCCGCCGGCCGTGCGAAAAGTGACTTCACATCGCGAGATGTCTTCCAGCCAGGAGGCCATGGAATACTTGTGCTTTGATTCCTTGATGGCACTGCTGACGGCCCCGCGACCCAGCACAAAGATGATGAAGGCGATGGAAGCCATCATCACGACGTCAAAGCCCAGCAGCCACGGATGGTAGAACGCAAGAACCGCCATTCCGATCACAGCTGTCAGCACCAGGCCGATCCCGTCCAGAAACAGCTGGGCCGACACTTTCTGCACAGTGACAATGTCGAAGAACCGATTTGTCAGTTCCGGCAGGTACAACCCGTCGGTGGCTTCCGTCCGGGCCCGCGGAAGCCGGTAAGCCAGGTCTCCCGCCACGCGGGCAAACAGCCGACGCTGAACGATTTCCACGACATATGTCTGCAGTGCCCGCATCGCCGCGGAAAAAGTCAGAAAAGTAAGCAGGATCAGAGCCAGCACGACAACCGGCTGCAGAAAACGCCCGAAAGCGACCGTATTGACGAGCGCTTCCACGGCAATCGGCGTTGCCAGCATCAGCAGGCCGACCACAAAGGCGAACACCATTACGATCCAGATGTCCGGCCATTCCGGCTTCAACAAAGCCATCAGTCGCGGAAACGGCTGCCTGTCGTGGGTTTCCGGAACTCCCAGCGACACGTCGTTTCTGATGACCACGCAGCGGACTCGCCCCTGCACTTCAAACTGTCGCAGCAAACGCTTCAGCCGCCGTCGCTTCAACGTCGACGTCTTCGTGACAGCGTCTGCTTCACTGATTTCAAATCGGTGCCGACCACTCTGCCGCACGCGAATCCAGTGTCCGTCGCCCTGCTCACCGTCAGCCAGCGTCCGCCAGCTGATGATCTGAGCACCGTCGTAGACCAGTCGCAAGGCTTCATCGATGGAACAGTCGATGGTCTTCGTCGCCAGCCCGATGCTTTCGGCCGCCTCGGATGCCCATTTCCACCATAATCGCCGTTCCTGCCCCGGCCACGCCGACTGAGCCTCATACCACGCCCGACGACCAGCCGCCATCTCCACGTCCGGCAACTGCAGCGTCAGTTGCTCCAGGATCCATGAACCAGGTCTGATGTGATCTGAAATATGCTGTGCCACAGAAGGCAATCTCCACTCGAACCGAGTACTTTCAGAAGTTTCATTCCGTCCCGCGAATCAGCATAAATACCGCTGCAGCGAACCGGATGCCGTGAACAGACTGTTATCGATCCTCATGCTCTCATGGCTTCAGACCAGAAATCACTATTCGTCCTCTCTGGCAATCAGCTGCAGCAGATCGCCGATCTGACGGTGGCTTTCGATGGGGTGTCGCAAAGCCTGATCTGTCATCACGCGGTACCGATTGCGGCGGCCCACACGTTCACGTTCAATGTAACCGCCCGCCTCCAGATCCTGAATAATTCGCTGCACCGCCCGCTCCGTAATTCCCACCATTGACGCAACTTCACGCAGCACCATGTCCGGATCCGCGTGCAGCAGCACCAGCACGTGCGAATGATTGGTGAGAAAGGTCCAGCGATGGCCGGATCCTGACTTCGCCGCGGAAGCCGACGCGTTGTCCTGAGATGCCGCAGTGGTGTTCGCCATGTCTTGCTCCTGATTCCGGGCCGCCGTCGCCTGAAGCCTGTGCACACCGCGCTGCAACCAGCCAAAGAGGATATCTCTTTCTACGCCATTTTCGCGAAACAGAATTCGTGAATGATAAGCACGTAGCTGCACTTTTACGATATTTTTCGGCCGTTTAACCAATAAATCTGAAATCACGACACAAAATAGGCGAAACATTATTGACGAAGTATACGTCACGTATTTAAAGTCGCGGCCAAATTGTCACGTCACATTCTTCAGGTAACAGAAAAATGCAAGCCGTCTTCGGTCAACTGTCCTGTCTGCCGCTCCTGGTCATGCTGTCAGCCGCCTGTCTTCCGAATCGGCTGGTGAACCGCCACGCCGTCGCCTTCCGCCGCGGGGTTACCGGCCTGGCGGCCCTGAACACGGCCGCTGCCGTGCTGATGCTGTTGCTGACGCAGCTGCCGGGGGCCGAGCCTCTGACAATCGGGCCGATGCCGCTGATTTCCCTCAGTTTCTACCTGAACGGTGCCGCAGCACTCATGCTGACGCTGGTGGCGGGCGCAGGCTGGCTGATCTGCCGGTATTCCATCCGCTACCTTGACGGTGAACCGCACCAGGGACGTTATTTTCGCTGGACAACGTTCACCATTGGCGCAGTTTCTTTGGCGGTGATGACCAGTAACCTGCTGATTCTTGCGGCGGCACTGCTGTGCACCAGTCTGGGGCTGCATCAGCTGCTGGTCCACTATGCGGATCGCCCGGCGGCTCACCGCGCCGCGGCGATGAAGTTTTTGTTCAGCCGTCTGGGAGACATCGGTCTACTCACGGCCGCCATCGCGTTGTATCGCGAATTCGGCACATTTGAACTGCCGGAAATATTTGCCGCCGTCGGCGGACTGACGCCCTCACAACTCGCCGACAGCACTGCCGTTTTGGTGGCGGGTTGGGCATTGGTGCTGTGTGCAATCTTCAAGTCGGCACAGTTTCCGTTCCACACATGGCTTCCCGAAACCATGGAAGCGCCCACTCCGGTTTCCGCTCTGATGCATGCGGGAATCGTCAATGCCGGAGGCTACCTGCTGATCCGAATGATGCCAATCGTGTCGCTGCAGCCTTCTGCTCTGATGTTCGTCGCCGGAATCGGCACCCTGACCGCTGTGACCGCGGCCCTCGCCATGCTTTCGCAAACCAGTATCAAGCGAAAGCTGGCGTGGTCCACCATCGCCCAGATGGGCTTCATGATGCTGCAGTGCGGACTCGGAGCATTCTCTGCCGCGATGCTGCACATTGTTGCTCACTCGCTCTACAAGGCGCACGCATTTCTTTCCAGCGGCAGTGTGGTGGCAGAACGAGCAGGAATGACTGCGGCCCCGGTGGCGCCCTCGGGACGCCGCTCCCACGTTGCTGCATTCCTGCTGTCGACGGCGACGACGTTCGGACTCTTCAGCGTTCTGGCGACGGTGGCGGGGATTTCTGTGACAACCAAACCGGGTGGACTGATCCTCGGGTTTCTGCTGTGTCTGGGAATCATTCACTGGATGTCACGAATGTTTCTGACCGGACGCGTATTCGCGCTGACAGGCGTGTCCATCGCCGCCGTGCTGCTGGCGGCCTACTTCACAACCTTCCTGATGGTCGACCACATCGTGAAACCGTCCCCGGTCGCCTCATCTGCCGCTGACGTCCTCACGACGACCGGCTTCCTGCTCGTAGTGGCGGCCGCGTTTTCGGGCCTGTTTGTTATGGAGGTGATGGGGGCGCGGGCCCGATCGTCGAAGTTCCTGCAGCAGCTCTACGTGCATTCGTCGAACGGCTTCTACGTCGATGCATTCTGGCGAAACATCGGCAGGTCGTTCCACTCGTAGCACTGCCCCACACGCCTCATCTTTGTCTTCGTTTCTCATTACTCACACAGTACGCAGTCACTGCGCTTATCAGAAAGTCAGGTATGTCTGTTTCACCAACCCGGTTTGTAGCACCCCTGCATTCCGCCACGGTTTCTGAATCCGAATCTGTGACTCCGCTGTCCGACGGTACGAGAGAATTTTCTGCCCCGGACGCCGACTACTTATCGTTCGACGCGGATGTAAGGGAGGCAATTCAGGATGTGGAAGACGCCATCGCTCCTGTCTGGCCGCTCAGGGATTATGTCGCGGTAAATCCGTTTCTGGGGCTTTCGGATCGACCGTTCCTGAATGCCCGGCGACTGCTGCGTTCTGTCTCAGATGTTGAGATGCTGATGCCCGTGGCCCACTATCGGTCAGAATTCCACCGCGGAGCGTTCCGTCAGAGCGATGTTGAGACGGCCGTCGCCGAGATGGCGGAACAGCACAGTACCTTTCGCGTGACCAGGGACGACGTACTGAAGACGCTGCACGAACCCGCACCAGCTGATGACAACACAACGGCCGACAATCCGATGCGACGACTGCGAACGATTGCGGAAGTGGCAGACAAGTCCGGCAAGTCCGAGTGGACGGAAGTGATCCGAGAGGAAATCGGCAGACACTGTGCCGCTCACTACGATGAAGGGCAGGCCCTGTGGTCGGAGCCATGGAAACACCTGCCCCTGTACCAGGCATGGCGGTCCGCCGCGCGGCTGGACCGACGGATGCACGTCATCGGACTTCGATCCTTTCACCGATTCGTTGACGCACTGCCGCACACGCCGGAAGCCACAATCGCGATGGTGCTGCGGCGTCTGCAGGTACCTGAAGAACTGTGGGAACCGTTTCTGCTGTGTCAGGCGCACAGTATCCCCGGCTGGAGTGCGTGGGCAAAGTACCAGGACGCACAGGCGGCGGAAGCTGATCATCAGAATTTCGCCGGGCTGCTGGCTATCCGGCTGGCCTATGACGCGGCACTGGCCGAGTACACCGGACTCAATGTCAACTGGCGGCTGCTGGCGAAGACATGGAACGCTGGCGGCCGGCCTGCGCATGTTCGCTCAGAGTCTGACGCACTGGTCCGTTTCGCGCTGCTGCGAGCAAGCGAACTGGCCTACGAACGGAAACTGTTGAGTTCGCTGGACGCTGCCCCGACAACAGAACAGCTCACGACGGGGGACGCCCCGGCTTCCTCACAACCGCAGCACCGGAGTCTGGCGCAGATGGTGTTCTGCATCGACGTCCGATCGGAACGGTATCGACGAAAGCTGGAAGACACACTGCCCGAGATTCAGACCTTCGGATTCGCCGGGTTTTTCGGGGTCCCCATGGCTTACCGCAGCATGGACGACGAAGAAGCCAGGCCACACGTCCCGGCGCTGCTGTCGCCCGGATTCACGGTGACCGAAAGCCAGCGCAAAGTTTCGGGGCAGGAATTGCTGCGGGCAAACAGAAATCGTCGCTTTCGTCGGTCACTGCAAAAGGTGTGGAAGCAGTTTCAGGCTTCGGCGATCGGCTGTTTCGCCTTTGTCGAAACCATGGGCATCGCCTCAGCCTGGAAGCTGATTTCAGAATCGTATCGGCGCCCTGCCGCATCGCCCGGAATCGACGGTCTGACGCCGCACGCACGGCCGAAGCCGGGGCCCGACCTGAATCATCCTGACCAGCGGTTGCCGCCGGCAGACGTTCAGATCGACATGGCCGAGTCCATGCTGAGAGGAATCGGCATCGTCGAGAACTTCGCTCGACTGGTCGTCTTCTGCGGCCACGCCTCCACGACAAGAAATAATCCGCTGCAGGCGGGTCTGGACTGCGGAGCCTGCTGCGGCCACTCCGGAGAACCGAATGCTCGTTTTGCCGCCGCACTGCTGAATCGGCCGCAGGTGCGGTCAGCTCTGCGTGAACGCGGTATCCACGTCCCGGACGAAACCTGCTTTGTCGCAGCGGTCCACGACACGACCAGTGATCACGTCACCTTCTTCGACGTGGACCTGCTGACGTCAGCGCAACAGGCGGATGTCAGTCAGCTGGCGGCTCACACGGAGGATGCCACAAGGACCTGTCGGCTGGAACGACTGCCTGAACTGGCCGCCAGCAGTGTTCAGGACGTGCTGAAACGAGCTGCCGACTGGTCTGAAGTGCGACCGGAATGGGGCCTGTCGGGCAACGCCGCATTCATCGCAGCTCCACGATCCGTCACCCGCAGAGCCGACCTTGCCGGGCGCACGTTCCTGCACAGCTACGACTTCACGAAAGATCCGTCCTTCAGTGTGCTTGAACAGATCATGACCGCTCCGATGGTCGTCGCGCACTGGATCAATATGCAGTACTACGCGTCCAGCGTGGACAATCATCACTACGGCAGCGGCACAAAAACGATCCATAACGTGGTGGGTGGATTCGGCATCTTCTCCGGCAACGGTGGAGACCTGACCACCGGGCTGCCATGGCAGTCGATCCACAACGGAACGGAACTGCAACACAAACCCCTGCGTCTGTTGTCGGTGATCGCCGCTCCCCGAAATGCCGTTGCCGATATCATCCGACGTCACAAGTGTGTCGAAGACCTGCTGGTCAACGACTGGCTGCAGCTTGTGGTTCTGGACAATGGCGAATGGTATCGCTTTTCAGCCGACCAGCGCTGGAGTCCGGTCAACGGCAGCCATCAGAACCTGACACCTCTGATGTCCGGTTCGCCTGAATAACGTCTGATCTGAAGAAATCTTTAAACGACGTGTCCTCTGGCACTTTCCCTTCAACCAGAACCTCACACAGGAACAGGAAGCATGATCACTGTATTACCCGAAGCCAGGTCACTGAACCGGTATGCTGCTCTGCTGGAAGAAATGATCACAGATCGGAACACGCCGGCGAATTCCCTGATCGTCGCTCACAATGATCCGTTCATGATCAGCAGGCTGACCGGTGCCCGGGAAAAGGAGGGCACTGTCGTCCTGCCGGTTAATCAGGCAGACTGGGCTTGCCTGAACCAGATTGTCGCCATCGCCGTCGCCGCGGGAATCAGCGACATACTTCTGACCGGCCATTCCCATGCACTCGAAAATGCAACCACAGACGTCGCTGAAGCCAATTGTCAGTCTGCTCCGGAACACAACGTCGGCAAAACAACCAATCGCCTGCTGGAAGGTGCGCGCCGTCATGCGGCGATGACCGCGGCCTCGAAAAGACATTTTATTGACCAGCTGTCCGGCCTGCTGACAGATGACGAACTTCGCCTCAGAGAAGCTCGTTCCAATGTTCGGATCTACCCATTGTTCTACATCGCAGAAGGTCAACGTTTCCTGATCTACGATACTAACTCCGACAGTTTCCAGCCGCTGACGTAATATCCATCTGCAGGGCAAGTGATAATGACAACCGGATCGCGCCCGCGTTCTTGCCCCAAGTCCTGTCAGGTTGGTTTTCAGAGCGTTCGTCGTCGAAGGGGCAGCACTGACGCGATGCGGAGCGATCCGGCCGGCATCAGTCAGTGGGCAACATGGCCCATAGTTCCGGTCGTCCGACGTTGCAGTGGACGGCCCGGGCCAGCGGACCGCCGAACGCCCAGCTCAGAAACAGGGCTGTTCGAGCCACGTTCCACGCCGGCACATTCGGTGAACTCTGTTCGGCCAGTGCCTGCAATCGTCGGGCGGGGCACGGGATCGGCTGAAACACGGATTCGGCCGACACCGTTCGAGTCGGGTCCTGTTCAGTCAGCTGATCAATTTCAGAAATCGCCTGCTGCAATTCATGAACGTTGACGATGCCGGAAACCTGTCGATCCAGACCAAAGACGCTGCGGCGATTGAATGTTGGCAGGATCAGCAGGCCGACAAATGAAAACAGCAGAAACCAGAGAAAAATGGTGACCAGATCCGCAACGGACCGCAGCTCGGATCCGCTCGCGACAATCGCCGCCGTGAAGCTGGTAATGTTCCAGACCATGGCCAGCAGAATGCCGCGAAATCGTCCTCCGGACCGCAATGCAGCCAACCGGCGATTGATCACCACCTTCAGGTGCGATGGGTCCAGTCGGCTTCGCCAGTCATCCGGAATCAGGATGCTTTCAAACCCCGGCAGTCCCGTGATCCCTCCGACGAATCGCTGATCTGAATGCCTGACGTAGTGTGCTGAGCCACCGACGGCTGCCGTGCCGCCGTCGGCCGCACCGATTCGTTGGGCCGTCATGAGCTGCCAGATCAGTTCCTGACCGGCCAGCAGTGTCACCTGCAGAACGGCGAACAAGGCAATCAACCACGGAGCTCCGATTTCCCGGCCGATCTGCAGGTAGAAGAAAAACGTGGTTGAGAAAAACAGCAGCTGCAGTGTGACTGAGCGAAACCAGCATCTGAACCACTGCCCCATTCTAGGCGGCTGTTTCTCGAAGGCAGCAGGAATCAGCATGCCGCCGATGAAATCGAAGGGCAGCAACAGGGCAGCCGCGGCCCCGAAGAAGGCCAGGATTGTCATATATTCAGACACTCCGCCCCCAGCCGCCGTCGCCAGCATCGTCCCCGGAGCATCGAAAAACAGCATGGCAGCCGTTACCACCACCAGCGTGCCGACGCAGCTCATCCCCGTCCACAGTCTCGCTTTTCCCGGACTCATCTCAGTCTCCGTCTGGTTCAGAATGATCACGAACGCGGCCTTATCCGCCACGAATTCAGATCACTAACAGAACTGGCGGCCGGGTTTTGACCTGTTTTCGCTTTTGGGCTCGAACATAGATCGCCGCGCCCTGATCACCGGGGCCGCGTGTCAGGATCTTGAAACCTCAGCAGTCGCGCCTAAAACCGACCCTAACCACAAAGGGAACGTCATGAAGCAGGTCGAAAACAATTCCGCCAATACCGCCTCCTACCTTCTTGAACATTCGCACGGTACCTGTGAGCTGTGGATCGAACGTGGGCAGACAACAGAATCCGGAACGTATGTGCCGCTGAAGCTGATGAAGGTTTCCGGACGAAGCATCATTCTGCTTCGCACAGAAATGATTGCGGAGGCGATCGCGCTGGAACAATGGATGACTGACCACCTTGAGGTCTTCACCAATGGTCGGACTTCTGACGACACGCCGCGGAAAAAACGGAAACCTGACGATGGCAGATAGACCGACATTTGTTGTGCTCGGAGGTACCGGCGCGATTGGAAGCTCTCTGATCCGCATGCTGAACGATACCGGTGCGAATGTTGTGATCGGTGCTCGGGACATGGAAAAAGCAGGCCGATTATTCAGCGGTGACCAGTATCATGTCAGCGCCGTCACGGCAGACAATTCCGCTTCCATCGAAGCGTGCGTCCAGGTGGCCGCGGACCGGTTCGGAAATCTTTCCGGAGTTGTGAACTGCATCGGTTCGATCATGCTGAAGCCTGCCCACCTGACCAGTGACGCGGAGTGGCATCATACGATCACAACCAACCTGACATCGTCCTTCTCACTGGTCAGAGCCGCCGCGAAAGCCATGCGTCAGTCTGGTGGTGCCGTCGTACTGGTGTCGTCGGCCGCCGCACAGATCGGGCTTTCCAACCACGAAGCGATCGCCGCCGCCAAGGCCGGCATTATCGGACTCACTCTTTCTGCTGCAGCGACGTATGCCGGCCGCGGGATCAGAGTCAATGCAGTCTCCCCGGGTCTGGTGAAGTCTGAGATGACCCGCCGACTGTGGGAAGCAGAAGAGGCCGCCGCCATGTCAGCCCGAATGCACGCTCTCGGTCGGCTCGGCGAACCCGAAGACATTGCTCGAGCGATCGCCTGGCTGCTTGAACCAGCCAACAACTGGATCACCGGCCAGACGATCGGAGTGGACGGTGGGCTGAGTTCGATTCTGACCAGAATGAAGGTGTAGATGAAAACGTAGCACGAAGAGCAGCCTCCGGCGACAGCTGGATTCGCACATCAGCCACCGCGCGACCATGACCGACACGATGCAACCCGACACACAGAATCAGACACCACCCCGAATCAGACCGACGCCAACCGCACGGAGAATCAAATGTCGTCCCGCTTCCTTCTGTTGTTTTTCCCGTTCATCACCACCATGGGCATGGCTGACGACACATCCGAAAACCGCCTGTTGTTCACATTTTCCGAGGCCGATTCCGCCCGCCAGTGGCAGACGGTCAACGATGGCGTGATGGGCGGCCGGTCTGAAGGCCGATTCCGGATCAACAGCGAGAACAGACTTGAGTTCTTCGGCAACCTGTCTCTGGCGAACAACGGTGGGTTTGCTTCCGTGCGTTCTCGTGCTGCTGCCCTGAATCTTCGAGCCGGTGATTCCATTGTCATGAAGGTCCGAGGAGATGGTCGCGAGTATACCCTGAATCTGTACACACCACGGCGGCGGACCGCGTTTTCGTATCGAGCTGCGTTTCAGACAAAGAAGGATGAGTGGACAGAAATCACCGTCCCGCTTTCGCAATTCGTGGCAACGTCCTTCGGCCGCGTCGTGCAGAACTCACCTCTGCAGCCCGGGGAAGTCAGTTCCATCGGTATTCTGCTGGGCGATAAGAAGCCCGGCCCTTTCCGGCTTGAGATTCAGTCTGTCGGCGTCAGATCCGCTGCCCGGTGAGGGAATCAGACCGCCAAACCGCTTGTTGACCTGGTCGCCCCCAGGACCCTACCTCAAAGCCAATGGGCGAGAGGCGTCTTCGACTGTGACGATCGTCGATTCGAAGCAGGGGTGGTCTGGCTACATTTTTACCGGACGCAACAAGCCGTGACGCGTCGCGGGACCGGCACCATTAGCCCGCGACCTTCGTGCAGGGCCGTCGTCGTCGGCAGAAATCGCTGATTGGCCGTCACTATTCTTAATGTCACGCCCCCGGCGGTGATCTTTTTTCCTTTGATCAGGAGCCCGAAACCCGACTTGGTCTACACTGCATCGGACGTTGCGGGCGGAATGCAGAAAAAAGACCGGTATCGTCCGGAACTGAAACGGCACCGGCGTGACACCTAAGGAGTGAGCGGACATTAATTGTCGTCGTGGACGAGGTTACGAGTCCGTTCGGGACTCGTGACCTTGTCCACGACCAGACACGACACTTATTTCCCGATCATTCCTAACCACGTTCTGACGCAGACATTCATGACTCTGGTCGTCCCGAAAAGAGTATCAGTGATTCGATCAGCCCTGATTCTGATTTGTATGCTGCCAGCGCCGGCGGCTGCGCAGATCGGGTCAGCGTGGGCCACCAACGCGGACTCTGAGCAGGTCGGCGACTGCATCGTCCCGGGATGTGTGCCCGCAGCCGGCGGTGCCGGGGAACTATTCGACCATGATTCAGAACAGCCGATTCGCCGCTTCAGAAAGCAGGCGGTTCAGGTGGCGGCGGTATCCGGTGGCTGGCTGCAGGCCGTCGGCAGCAATGATCTCAGCAGCAGCTTCTTCGAGACGTCGATAGGGATCGGCATCCCGCTGGGCAATTTTGACAACATCCTGAGTGTAACGCCTTCCTTCCGCACTGATTTTATCGATGCGGCTCCGCATCTGGACATTCCGGCCGAGCTGTTTGAAGCGGGAGTCAGTTTTTTCTATCGCCGACCGATCAACGATCGTCTGAGTGCCATGGCGATTGTGCGACCGTCGGTTCGCAGCGATTTCTCGACCGGTGACGATGCGTTTCGACTGTTCGGTCTGGGACTACTGACCTGGGAGTGCCGGCCAAAGGAACTGTCACTGTCATTTGGCGCCGTCGCGCTCGGACGCGCCGACCTGCCGGTGCTGCCCGCCGTTGGCCTGACGTGGACGCCGACGACAACAAAGCGGCTGGAACTGCGTTTTCCGGAATCCCGCCTGGCCTGGCGACTGGCGAAAGACGGTTCAAACAGTGAAACGTGGAGCTTCCTGACCGTTGGACTTGGTGGTAACACATGGGCGGTGACCCGGGCCTCAGGGAAGTCTGACGAACTGTCCCTGCGTGATGTCCGCCTGATGATCGGCGTCGATCATGTCATCGATGGCGGAGGAGGCTGGTTTGCCGAGTTCGGTTACGCCTTCAATCGACGAATTGAATACGAACTAAGCGACACAGAAGTGTCACTCAGCGATGGCGTCCTGCTGCAGGCCGGCTTGCGATTCTGACCAAATTCAGCAGGGCCATCAACGTGCCGTGTCACACCCGGCTCCCACGTTGTGGTGCGGTCTCCCGACCGCCCCACAGCTTCGACCGCAGGTCTCCTTTGACACGGACTGTCGGGCCGCGGTGTGCCGGCGCGAAGGCGAATAGTGTAGCAGTGCGGCTGGGCCGGGAACGTTTTTTGTGGCTGAGGACGGTTTCAGATTTTTGCTTCGCTTGTCACACCCTGAACCGGGGTGACAAGCGAAGCAAACCGCCGGACACCTTCCCACACACGAACCACGTCTCCCAAATCCGCCGCATGGCGGCTCACCAGCCTTCGCGCCGGCACACCATTGCCAGCCAACCGCGCACGACGAAAACCCGGTGTGTTTCGACGGACATTGACAGGGCCGTTACCCGTCGTCACCATAGCTACCGGGTTGACGTGGCGTCGGCACGGAGTTGAGCTGAATGAATTCAATGACTGTTCATGCCGTTGCTGATCTGCGGCGATGGGTACGGGCGGGAATTGATTTGGCGTTTCCGCCCATTTGCGTCTTCTGCGGCGAGAATGTTCCAGTGATCGACTGCGAGCAATCGTCCGGGTTTCGCAGTACCTCCGAATCTGCTGTTGTCTGCGATGGCTGTAACGACAGCCTGACTCCGGAATCGGCCGCCCACTGTCAACGTTGCGGGGCGGTGGTCGGTCCGCACGTATCGACTGGCAAAGGGTGCATTCACTGCCGGACGAAGCCCATTCGATTTGATTCGCTGATCTGTCTGGGCATGTACAACGACGCCTTGCGAAATGCGATTCTGTCGGCGAAATGGTCTTTTTCCTCGGTTACCGTTGAAACACTGGCTGCTCTCTTGTGGCAGCATCGTCAGGAAGAACTGATAGACTCGGCGGCCGACCTGATCATCCCGATTCCGCAGAGTCACCGGAAGCGGCTGACTCGAACATTTAATGCAGCCAGTCTGATTGCGACGGTACTTTCGCGGCGGCTGGGGATTCCTGCCGACGAACACATTCTGCGTCGGCGGCGGGCCACACGTCCTCAGAAACGAGTTTCCGTCCGTCAGCGGTACGCGAATCAGCGAGATTCGTTTCGGACGCGGGATACTCATCTGGTCGCCGGCAAGCGGATTCTGCTGGTGGATGACGTGCTGACGACCGGAGCCACCTGCAGCGAAGCGGCTCGCGTTCTGAAGGCTCATAAGGCAAAGCTGTGCCGGGCCGTCGTGCTGGCCCGCGTTTTGTCTGCTACATAGGTTTTGTCTGCTGCGTAATACCGTGGGACCTGCCATCTTCTTCCTGCTGCAGGATAAAGGCGCCATGATGTGCGGGCGGAAAGTGTGGCTTGTGGGCAGCCCGGCTGATTTTCCGAACCCGGCTTCGTCCGGAAACGATTGGCGAAAACTGTATCGGGCGGTTGTGCTGGCAAGTGGTGGCGCGATTCATTACGTTTCGACGGCAACGTCGCGGTCGGGCTGAGGCGGATTGATGAATCAGACCGGCCGGAGAGAAATTCCGGCATCGTCGTCCGCCGCGGGACGACCATGCCAATGGTGCCACCGCCATCCTGTATGCGGACGGCCACGATCAATCGTCGAAGGACCCGAATGTCTGAAACGGAAGAACTGAAACAGAAACTGAATGCCTTTCGGCAGGATTTTGAGAAGCTGCGGCAGGAAATCGGCCGGGTGATTGTGGGGCAGCGCGAGGTAATTGACGGCACGCTGGCCGCTCTGGTGGCCGGAGGACATGTGTTGCTGGAAGGCGTACCGGGCCTGGGCAAGACGATGCTGGTCCACACGCTGGCGGACGCGCTGCATCTGGAATTTTCTCGCGTGCAGTTCACTCCGGACCTGATGCCGGCCGACCTGGTTGGCACGAATGTGTTTCTGGAGACTGCCGAAGGCCGGCGGAAGTTCGAATTCCAGCACGGTCCGATCTTTGCCAACATCGTACTGACCGATGAAATCAACCGAGCCACGCCGAAGACACAGTCAGCTCTTCTGGAAGCGATGGCCGAACGCTCAGTGACGGTTGGTGGCGAGACATATTCGCTGCCGCGCCCGTTTCTGGTCATGGCCACTCAGAATCCGCTCGAAATGGAAGGCACCTATCCTCTTCCGGAAGCTCAGCTCGACCGGTTCTTCATCAAACTGCTGGTGAAGTATCCCACGGCAGCCGACATGTCTGACATTCTGAACCGGACCACCGGAGCCGAAGCACCGGTGGCGGAGGCCGTGCTGAGCGGCGAACGTATTCTGGAACTGAGGGAACTGGCGCGGCAGATCCCCATCGCTCCGGATGTGCAGAATTATGCAATCAATCTGGTGATGGGGACGCATCCGGATCAGGTTCAGGCCACGGATATGGTGAAACGATTTGTTCGCTACGGTTCCAGTCCGCGCGGAGCTCAGGCGCTGATTCTGTTCGGCAAGATACTGGCGGTTCTGGATCATCGCTACCACGTCGCCACCGATGACATCCGAACCGCCGCGAAACCCGTGCTGCGGCACCGGATGATTCTGAACTTCGAAGGCCAGGCAGAAGACGTTTCGGCCGACGATATTGTGGACGACCTGATCAAACGTGACGCCGCAGCAAAACAGGTCGCGGCGCTGTCGTAGCAACGGCAGCCTCGGCTTCTGGCGCAGGAAAAGCGGTCGGGGTTCTTTTCTACGCCGTGCACCGGGTTTCGGACCAGCATCAAGAAAAGAACCCCGCCCCCTTTTTCCGGTTTTCAGTGCCGGCAACACCGTATCGGCGTGTTACGTGTCTTCCAGCCGGGAGATGCGATAACCATCATGGTCAGCACGGAACAGCTGTTCCAGCCAGCGAGTACCGATGCCGGGGCGGTCGGACAGGCTGATTGCTCCGTTGCTGACGGTGACGTTCTGATCGATCAGCTGAGGATAAACGGATGCGATATGGGCGCGGACGCATTCCTGGTACGTAACGCCGGGAACGGCGGCGGCGATATTCAGCCCGGCCAGCAGCGTCAGAGGCCCCGTGCAGTCGTGCATCAGCACGGGAATATTGTACAGCTGAGCCAGTTCGGCGATGCGGCGGGATTCACTGATTCCTCCGACCCAGGTCGGATCGATCATCACGTAGTCAGCGGCATCCAGTTCAAGCGCCTGGCGATACTGTTCGCGGGTGACCAGCATTTCACTGACGGCAATCGGCACCTCAGCGTCGCGTCGAAAGCCGGCCATTGCCTGAATGCTGTCCGGCCGAAGAACGTCTTCCATCCATAGCGGGCGAAACTGTTTCATGGCCCTGGCGATATCCAGAGCGGCGGGTCGGGCAAAGAACCCGTGGCCGTCGAGCATAACATCCATGGCATCCCCCACCCGTTCCCGAATCGCGTGAAACGGTGCGACGGCGGTGGCCATGTCTTCGGGCCGAATGCGCTGTCCGCCTGTTCTTCGGTAGACACCGTCGAAGGCCCACAGCTTCATGGCTCGGAAACCTTCGGCCAGCAGTTCTTCGGCCAGATCGCCAGGTGAATTGATACTGGCCCAGTTATCCTGCAGCGGTCCGGGCTGTCCGGCGTCGCCGTGGCCGGGCCAGCCGGGCGATTCCCGTCCGGCCCCGGAGTTGCGGACTCCGTACAGGGGCCCGCCGCAGCTGTTATAAACCGGCACGACGTCCCGCACGGGACCTCCCAGCAGCTTCCAGACGGGCTGGCCCGTGAGCTGTCCCAGAATATCCCACAACGCCAGATCGACGGCGGACAGAGCTCGCAGTTCTGCACCGACGCCGCCAAACGCGGTCATCCGTTCGTACAGAAAACGCCAGTGGCTTTCGATCGCCGTCGCTTCTGCTCCAAGCAGTCGCTGAGCCATCCAGTCATGCAGCACGGCGGCTGCTGCCTGAGGAATGTAGTAGGTTTCTCCGTGACCGATGACCGTGTCACCACCAGCGGTGCCCGCATCCGTATGCAGTCGCAGCAGCAGCAGCCCGGGCATCACGTTTCGGGGAATGACGGTTTCGACGGCCGTGATCCGCGGACCACGCTGATAGGCGTGAGTCTGCGTCGGGCCGGACGCCAGTTGACGGTAATCCATGAGGTTTTGGCTTTCCGCAGAAGAACGGCGATTTCACTTGGTTTGATTGATTCAGGCGGGACGTTCCGGGCATTCACGCAGTTGGCCGAAACGGGCGTACGGTCATTGCAGACGGGGTGTGATTCGGCGGCAACGTTGTCTTCGACGAATCAGACTTTGCGCGGGTATTCGCTGTGGAAGCCCCGGCGAAAACAGGATGCTGCCTGCTGCGTCAAACACGCTCTTCGACAACGTATGGCCCAACGTGGCGCCGTTGCATTACATTGAACATCGCCCGCCGTATTCCTGCTGAAGGTACACGGAAGCAATGGGCCGGAATGCACGATGCCGCCGTCAGGCAAACGTTATTCCGGTGTTTTATTTTGCCGGTCGCGCAGGGCGGCGGCGGGCCGGGTAGATGGTGGACGGCCGCTGTTCCAGCGGCACCAGCGGACCACCGTAGTGTTCGACCAGTTCGTCACAACGACGCCGCATCTGCTGAAGTACTTCCTCATGTTCCTTGCTGGCGGCCAGATTCTTCAGCTGGTCCGGATCCGTCTGCAGGTCGTGCAGGAACTCAGAATCCGGTTCCTGATCGAAATAACGGGCATAGACATAACGTTCGCCACGAACGCCTTCCCAGGTCAGATTGGGAGCCAGCACCACATGTTCACAGAAGAAATCTGTCCGCCACGGTACGCTGACCGTGCCGTCGACAATCGGCTTCAGGCTGGTGCCCTGGTAGGACGTCGGAACGGGAGCGCCGGCCCAGTCGACAAATGTCGCCGGCAGGTCAAAGTTGACGGCCAGCTGATTGACTCGCTGCCCGCGTTTTTCCTTTGGCAGACGCGGATCGTAGATCACCAGCGGAACTCGCAGCGACTGTTCATAGTGTGACCACTTGCCGGCAAAGCCTCGGTCACCCATGTAATAGCCGTTGTCCGCCGAGTACACGATGATGGTATTGTCGGCGAGCCCCTGCTGCTGCAGTGCTTCGCGGACGCGTCCGATCACGATGTCGATGCCGGTCAGCATGCGAAAGTAGGCGCGAATATTGGACTGGTACTTGTCCGGCGTATCCCACCGCCAGAAAAAGCGTTCGCGGTTGATGGAATCCTTCAGATGCTGCGGCTGGCTTTCGAAGATTTCCGGAGCTCCCAGCCGGGGCGGCGGTACCTTGATGTTTTCGTACATCGGATGTGAGGCTTTGGTCCACGGGAAATGACCGATTGCCGGACGTTTGTCGCCGTCTTCGGCGTGGGCAGCATTGAACCACAGGCTCAGCATGAACGGCCGGTCATCCTTCTGCGAGCGGATGAATTCAATGCCGCGGTCGGCAATAATTTCAGTCGTGTGACGCAGCGTTCCGTCGGGCTGTTCCTTGTAATAGGGATTCCGCCAGATGGCTTCGAAAGCGTCAAAATGGTCCTGCGGCCGGAAGCCTTTGGGCGGCTTGACGTGCCACTTGCCAAAAAGTGCCGTCTGATAGCCGGCAGCCCGCATGACATCGGGATTAAGGTCCTGCAGCGCGTCCGGCCGGATCGAATCCGGACGTTCCGGGACGGAAAATGACCGGCAGGTCAGGCCGGTCAGCAGCGTGGAACGACTCACCCAGCAGATCGAATGGCTGACGAATGAGTTTTCGAAATACACTCCGTTGGCTGCGAGGTCGTCGATATTCGGCGTCTTCACAATCGGGTGACCGGCGCAGCCCAGCGTGTCGTTCCGCTGATCGTCGGTCAGGATGAACACGATGTTGGGCTGCTTTGCTGATGATTCGGCCGCCACTGAAAAACGAGTGCCGCAGCAGACCACTACCAGCAGCATCAGGGGCAGAACCGCATTGGTTTTCACTGACGGCAGCCAGCGATGCAGCAGACATCGGTTGTTGGAAAGACGGCTGTTGGCCGAACACTGAAACATAAGAAGTCCTCATTCTTCAAGCATGACTGCCGCACCAGCATCCGGAAAAGCGGTCGGGATTCCTTTTAAATCAGTGTCCGTCCGGGATTGTCCCTGCGACAAAAAAAGAATCCCGCTCTCTTTTCGTGCGAGTCTGATTGTGGGAACTCTGATCCCGCAGGTCAAATCACGACGGGGCGGAAGATTCGAGCGTTACCCAAGGTAACCGGGGCTTCCAGCCGCGGTTCATGCTGGGTTTCGAGTCCCGTCCGGAATCGGATGGCGCTGCGCCTGGATGCCACAGCTACGGGGTGGAAGCCACGGAAACGGGACAGGTATGATCCGAGCGTTAGCGAACGTAACCGGGGCTTCCAACCGCAGTTGCTGCCGGGTTTCGGGTCCCTGCCGCCATAGGATGGCGGCGCTGCGCCTGGATGCCACAGCTACGGGGTGGCCGGGTGGGCGACGTGTCGAACAGCTTTGATCCCGTCGCCCATTTCCTGCGCCGCGTTATTCGGCGGTTTTCTGGTCGCTGGCGAACTGCACTGAGGCGCTTTCGTTCAGCTCAGAACGCGTTCCGAAGGCGACGGTCGTTGGCAGGGCGCGACGCTGCGTCGCCGTGTTGGTTGATTTGGCGCGGCTCACGTCCTGTCGCAGCGTGCCGCTCTGGAACGGCCCGATGCCCATGAAATACGCATTGCTGTCGTTGGATTGTGCCAGTGCGACACCGCCGTCGCCCAGAATATGGCGTGTCTTTGCGTCGTAGAGCACCATGCCGAGTTTTGAGTATCCGAATTGGGCTTTTCTCTCGGCCAGGCGGATTTCGGGAATCGTCAGCATGCCGGGCAGTGCGATTTCCGGAGTTCCCAGAAACGCTTCACTGGTATCGGTGCCGACGCCTCCGCTGCGGACCTCCATCACAATTTCGGCGTCTTCAGGACTGCTCACAAGATGGCCACCGGCCCGCAGCACTCGATGTCGCATGGAGCCCACGATGTAGGCCTTGTCCACGCAGTCCAGGTATTTTTCGTCCAGGTAGACCTTCTGAGCATGCAGGGGCGTGAAGTCGACTTTATCCAGCGACTGGTCCACGGCATTGGACAGCAGCATCTGTTCCTTGGCTGTTCGGGCCGTGTTGGAGGTCTTGGTCGACGCGCAGCCCATGGTGGCCAGTGTCAGTCCGAGCAGGGGCAGCAAAGCGATAAATCGAAGGGTCATGGTCCATCCTGTCAAAACTAAAAGCCTGCGCCCGCCAGAGAGCCGGGAATTTAGAGCCCGCCCCGCCCGGGCCTCAAGACAACATCGCCGCCCGCCGAGCATTGCGGCCGATGTTTCGGCCGGCCAGCGGGCGGCCGTACGCTCCATCGGCAGAATGTGCCGCAAGAACGGTCGCATCCGCTTTTTCTGTCCGCCCCTGAGTCGCCCTGCTCCGCCCGTACTCCCGACCATCGCGTCCGAACGCCCGAAGTCATGAAGTCCTGCCGGCCGTTTTCCGTTCCGAGGCACCTGGGACCATTCGACTCTGAGTGAAACGCCTGACCGAAGCACCATTGCACGGGCCGATCAGCCGAGGCAGATGGCTGCCGTGTTTCGAAAACCTGAGTTGCCTTGAGCACTGCCTGGACGTGAATCTGCAGACTGGTATGCTGCGCCCGATCATCTGTTCAGCAGGGAGTTCCAGAGGCGTGGTCGACCACATCGATGAATTTGAATCCATCTTCCGCCGTTCTGAGCGGGAGTTGTTTCAGTACGCAGACATCCCGATGGAAGCGGTGACCTTTGTGTCGGATGGTGATGCAGACCGGGCCGCGGCCGGGATCGCCATGGCCAGAAAATTTCTGCCGCGACTGAACGTGAAAAACTGGCGCAGCATTACGGGAGACCAGTATCGCACCGTTGCTGAACTGCGGGACGTGCTGGATCAGCAGCAGACAGACCTGATCATCACGCACCGTCATCTGCAGGAAGAATCGTTTGTGCCACAGCACAGCCTGGGGGTGTATCTGGATGTGCTGACGCAGACGACTTCGATTCCGGTGCTGGTGCTTCCGGGGTCTGCCAGCGAGCCGGCTTCTGTGGGTGAACGCATCTGCGACCGGGTCATGGTGGTGGCGGATCACATCAGTGGCGACAACCGTCTGATCAACTACGGTGTTCGCATGTGTCGCGAAGGCGGCACCATCTGGCTGTGTCATGTGGAGGACGACGTCGTCTTCAGTCGGTATATGCGAGCGATCTCGCGGATTCCGGAAATCGATTCCGACGATGCGCGGGTGCTGATTGAAAAACAGCTGCTGTCGGATGCTCAGGAATTCATTGACGGCTGTATCGACGTGATCCAGACAGAGGGGCCGAACCTGACGGTGAACGGATACGTCGGCCGGGGTCATCACCTGCGGGATTATTGCCGACTGATTGAAGAACATGACGTCGACCTGCTGGTGCTGAACACCAAGGACGATGATCAGCTGGCCATGCATGGCCGGGCTTATTCGCTGAGTGTGGAGCTGACTCATGTTTCCATGCTGCTGCTGTAAGGTCGCGACATCAACGGAACTGAAGTGCAGCGCAGCGAAAGTGCTGTCCGTGTTCCCGGAGCTCTGAAAAACGCCTGACACATGTCTGAGATGCTGACAAGCCTGAACAACGGATACGGAGCCGCGTGGGTGCTGGCGTTTGCGGCCGGTGAGCACGAGGTGCCGGCGTGGGAAACGGCCCTGTTCGGTCTGATCCTGGTCGCAATGATTGCCGCGCTGGCGCTGGAAGAAAAAATCCACGCCCGGAAATCGATCATCGTCGGCAGCTTTGCAGGACTGTGCCTGATTCTGGCCACGGTGATGAACCTGCTGTCATTCGGCCCGGTGGAGCTGCCGGATCATCACATGATTGATCTGCCGGTCTACATACCGTCGATTGACTGGGGCGTGATCACCATCATTCTCGGTGCCAGTCTGTTTGTGGAAGTCACCAGCCGTTCCGGAGTCTTCACCTGGATGGCCATCTCACTGACACGACGGTCCGGAGGAGATCCCTGGAGACTGCTGATTTTCTACGGGCTGCTGACGGTTCTGTTTTCAGCCGTGCTTAATAACGTGACCGCGATGATCATCATCGGTTCACTGACAACGGTGTCACTGAAGAAGCTGAAGCGATCTGAGCTGCTGCTGGGTTTTCTGCTGACGGAAGGCCTGCTGACCAACGTGGGCGGCCTGCTGACGCTGATTTCCAGCGTGCCGAACATCATTGTCGGCAAGACAGCCGGAATCAGTTTTGCAAAGTTCTTTCTGGTGGCCGCTCCCTATGTCGTGGTGGCGACCGCGGTGACGCTGCTGATGGCGAAATGGAAGTTCGGCATTGCGGGGCTGGCGACCGAGGAAGAAAAGCGGGATGCCCGGCGAATGGTGGACAGCTTTGATCCGTCCGAAAGCATTCCCAGCCGGCGTTTCTTCTGGTTTTCGGTAGGAGCACTGGTGATGTTTATTGCCTGTCTTGCCGGACAGTCGGCGCTGCCGTTCGGACTGGACAAACTGGAAATGGGATTTGTGGCTCTGTTTTTTGCCGGCGTCGTTCTGATTGCCTATAAGAACGACGTGGACAAATTTTATTCGGCGGTCGATTGGGATCTGCTGGCTTTCTTTGCCTCACTGTTCGTGGTGATCAACGTGATGGAACACGCTCAGGTCCTGCACGTCATCGGTCAGGGAATTGCTCGTCTGCTGCAGCTGCCCGATCCCGTCAATTCCATGGTGCTGCTCAGCAGTTCGGCCGTCGCCAGTTCGGTGACGGACAATATTCCGCTGGCCGCCATGCTGGCACAGATTCTGGGCAGCCTGGAAACGCCGGAGGCTTCGCCCTTCTGGTGGTGCGTGATTTTCGGAGCGAATCTGGGGGGAAACATCACGCCGATCGGCAGTGCTTCCACCGTTGTTGCCATGACGATTATTCATCGCCAGAAGCTGGATCTGACCTTCGGCGGTTTCGTGAAGGCCGCGGTGCCGTTCGCCGTGGTACAGATTATTATTGCGACTGTTTACGTCCTGATTGCCGTCTGAGTAAGTTATGCTGACCGACCCGAATGCGATTCGCCGGGTGATCGCTGAGTATCTGACCGACCCCGCTCAGGTGGAACAGGCCGTCACGGCGCTCACTCGCGGTACCGCAACCGGCAGCGTCAACGGCGCGCTGGTGGATCTGGGACGCTCGGCCCGATGTGGATTTCCCGAGGTCATTTTCGGGGAAGGCAAACCGGCGGAACTGATCGTGGACATCTTTCGGCGTCAGCAGGCGGCAGGACAGCCCGGTTTCGCCACACGGATTTCGCCCGAACAGGCAACGGCCGTGGCGGCCGCGCTGCCGGAGGCCGTCTACCACCCGCTGGCTCGCACGCTGACGCTGCAGACGCCCGCGTCGGACCGGTCCGACGCGGCCGAAATCGCGACACAGGTCGCCGTGGTGAGTGCCGGCAGCTGTGATGCGTCCGTCGCTCATGAAGCCTTCGAAACGCTGCGCTGGATGCAGGTGCCGGTCACGCTGATCGACGATGTCGGGGTGGCCGGCCCGCAGCGGCTGCTGCAGCACGTGAGCATTCTGCAGCAGATGAAAGCCATTGTCTGCGTGGCCGGTATGGAAGCGGCGCTGCCTTCCGTCGTGGGAGGACACGTGAGCTGTCCGGTCATTGGTGTCCCGACGTCGGTCGGCTACGGCGCATCCTTCGGCGGCATCGCCGCGCTGCTGTCGATGCTGAACTGCTGTGCGTCAAACGTCGTAACGGTGAATATCGATGCCGGCTTCCGCGGCGGCTATGTGGCCGGTGTGATCGCCCGGGGTTGTGAGCAGCCGGCGGTTGCCTGAAGCGTGCGGGAAGAAGTCTGCCCATGACTGATGTGCATACCCGTCGGCAGCGATCCTTCAACATGTCGCGGATCAGGGCGAAGGATACGCGTCCGGAAATGATTGTCCGCTCGCTGGTTCACCAGATGGGGTACCGCTTCCGCCTCCACCGCCGTGATCTGCCGGGCACACCGGACCTTGTGCTGCCGCGTCATCACAAGGTGATTTTTGTCCATGGCTGCTTCTGGCATCAGCACCGCTGTCGCTACGGACGCGTGACGCCGAAAACGAACGCGGCGTTCTGGGCCGCCAAACGTCAGGGCAACGTGACTCGTGATCGCCGCAACCTGCGTCAACTGCGGGCCGCCGGGTGGGACGTGCTGGTGATCTGGGAATGCTGGACACGATTCCCGGAAGAAAAGGTCATTCCACGGCTGGACGCGTTTCTGAATTCCCCGGACAGACAGGTCTAGCAATCTGTCCGGAAAACCGGCTGCAGCGGAAGCTGCCAGGACTTTCGGCCACGTTTTCCGGCTTCGGCCGAAGCTCTTGGTGAGCTTCGCTACGGTATCCGGACGGACACGTCTAGCTGCCGTTGACGGCGGCATGATTTGAAAGCCCGGCGATTCGGCAGCCGTCGCCCGGTTCCAGCTGACATCCGATCAGGTTGGTGCCGTTCTGTTCAATCTGCCACAGAGCGACGCCCGTGACGCTCCGCAACACACCGTTGTCCAGCCAGCGAAAGGTGAAAACTTCGTCGATGACGCCGGTCGCAGCACACTGCAGCGCCAGGCCGCTGTGCGCGTAATTGACCGCGATGGCGGAGCATTCGGGCTGGTCGCGTCCCCAGCTCAGAACACCGGAAATCCGACAGCGGTAGCGTTCAGAGGATCGCTGAGGATCGGACTGCAGGTGCCGCAGGCGGACGGGCAGTGTCTGGGTCAGAAAAATACCGACCTCATGTTCGCTGCCTCGCATTTCCGTCCAGTGGACGATGCCCGTCATAGTAACCGCGTCGTCGGTGCTTCCTGGCGAGACGCTGACGGTGATGGTTTCACCGCGATCCGGATTCGCATCCATGGTCAGACGGATGTCCAGCGGGCTGACGGCCAGAACAGTGGCCGGCAGGCGATCGTGCGCTCTGGTGGCGGCCACGGCCGGAATGTGCAATGGATGGGCAGCACCGGCCAGACGCTGCTGGCGGCTTCCGATATTGGTTGCTCTTGCAAACAGATTCATCTTTTTGATTGCCCGAGCGATCACAGTCATCGTTTGCAGTCCTTCATCAAGACTGACGGCAGGGTTCGGCTGCGGTATCCCTGCAATCAGGCTCTTAACTGGCCGACACGGCTGACTGTCTGTCTTTCGCTGGTTTTTTGAAGAACACCATCCGGGTTTACGCAACAGCCCGCAGCACGGTTGAAAACCTAGCTCATATGATGCCGGAACGATTCCGGCGCCGGTGACAAACGGGCAATCCTCGGCGATCCGCACACCTGCAGACACCACAACCGACACAACCGCAATCAATGGCCCGGGCAATCCCGCAGCATGTGGCTTTTTTGCAACATGAAATCCGAAGTGTGGTAAGTTTTCAGGGTCAGTGATTTTACGACGTCTGCGCAATTAGGGAGACTATATGGCAATTCCAGTCATTTTAATCATTCGTTTTCTTGCAAAATCATTCAACAGGAGCCAAGATAAGGCGTCGTAAACCTTCAGGTTCGGTCAGAGAGTCATGATTACCGACGAGCGTCGCGCCACAATTCTTCGAATCGCGGAGGAATCCGGGTTTGTGTCACTGCAGCGGCTGATGGCAGAAGTCGGTGCCAGCGAGTCGACGATCCGCCGGGATCTGGAGTACCTGGATACTCAGGGGCAGCTTCATCGCACTCGTGGCGGCGCGGCCTATGCCGGTGAGTCGCTGACCGATTTTGACATTCGGCAGCACCGGGCTTCATTGCAGAAACGCCGTATTGCGGAGCGGATGGCGGGACTGATTATGGCGGGAGAAACGGTGTTGCTGGATGGCGGCACCACCACGTTGGAAGTGGCGAGGAATCTGGCGGGCAAATCGCTGCAGGTGGTCACCAATTCGTTGCCGATTGCCTCACTGCTGATGAACCAGCCGGGGATCGAACTGATATTTGTCGGAGGTTACGTCTACCCGAAGACCGGTGTGGCACTGGGAGACCAGGCTATCCGGGCGTTGAAGGATATTAATGTGTCGCGGCTGGTGATGAGTGCCGGCGGCGTCACGGCGGACGGTCTGTTCAACAGCAATGCGCTGCTGGTGGAGACTGAGCGTCAGATGATCGAGGCGGCAGAGCGTGTCACGCTGGTCGCAGACAGCAGCAAGTTCGGCCAGCGAGCACTTTCTCAGCTGTGTTCGCTGTCAGCGGTTGACGAAGTGGTGACGGACGACGGACTGACGCAGAACTGGCGTGAGGTCATGGAAGCCGGCGGAATACGGCTGGAAGTGGTGGACTGTCATTCAGCGGCTCTGTCCGGTCAGGCGGAGCACACTGACAGGCGGAGCACACTGACGCCAGCTGACGGAAGAAAATTCAGACAACACACGGGCGATCGATCGACCCGTCACGTCATTCGGAGAATGGCGTCCACCTGTTCAGGGAAGGGTCTGTTCGGAGTAAAGTAACTTGGTTTCCACAGCAACATTACAGCGATCCGACGTCGAACGTATTGTCCGCGACGTGCTGGCACGGCAGGCGGGTGGCGGCTTTACCAATGCCACGACCAGCGGCATTCCGGTACTGCGCGGCAGCGCGACCAACTCTGTCGAACGTTCTGTCGCCGCGGCCGCTCATCGCAACCCGCTGGTGGTGAATATTTCGGCGCGGCACGTTCATCTGTGTGAAGAACATGTCGAGATTCTGTTCGGCAGGGGAGCGACTCTGACGCCGCAGAAGGATCTGTATCAGGACGGCTACTACGCCGCCGAAGAAACGGTCGCGGTAGTGGGGCCACGGCGCCGCATGCTGCCGAGCGTACGGGTACTGGGACCGTGCCGCGGTGATTCTCAGGTAGAACTGGCTTTCACCGACGGCATCTCGCTGGGGCTGGATCTGCCGGTGCGGATTTCCGGCAATATTCAGGGCACGCCGGGATGTGTGCTGGTCGGGCCGAAGGGCGTGGTTGAACTGCAGCAGGGCGTCATCCGAGCGATGCGTCACGTGCACATGGGACCGGCGGATCTGGTTCACTACGGTGTGGCCGACCAGGAGCATGTGCATCTGCGAGTGGAATCACCGGGCTGCACAACCGTACTGGAAGACCTTGTCGTGCGGGCCGGCGAGAATATCAAGCTGGAGGTTCATCTGGATACGGATGAAGGCAACGCCGTGAATCTGGAGAGTGCCACCAGCGTCGAACTGATCAAACCGGAACCGTGCCAGTGCCGACACTGATGCGGCTTAGGACCGAGCAGAAAATAAGTGGCGCAAGCTTCCAGCTTGCGATCCAGAAAAACGCAAGCTGGAAGCTTACGCCACGTTGCGACACGACAGTGATTATCCGTTTTCAGCTTAGCTGAAACGGCCTTATCGAACACAGACGACGTAACCCTGACTTATTTTAACACTGACCTATTTAACACAGACAGCGGAAAACGACTGCTGACTGCGTCACTCGGAGAGTGACGGCAACCTTGATTGCCAATGCGTCCAACGGAACAGACGACAGCGGCGGTAGAAAAGAGTGACAAAATGGCGAAGACAATGGAAGCACTGGGAATGATCGAAACGAAAGGCTTCGTGTGTCTGCTCGAAGCCGTGGATTCGATGCTGAAAGCGGCCAACGTGCAGCTGGTCGGCTGGGAAAAGATCGGCAGTGGTCTGGTGACCGCATTCATCGCCGGCGATGTGGCAGCCGTCAAAGCGGCCATCGACGCAGGTGCTCAGGCGGCTTCAAAGCTGGGCCAGGTCGTCAGCGTGGAAGTGATTCCGCGACCGCACGAAGAACTGTCAGGCGTGCTGCCGAAGCCAAAGGCCAGCAAATAATTCAACCTCACAGTCGGCAGAGGGGCGTTGGCAGTGCAGCTGACAGCTGACGGCTGGAATTCATAGAACACTGAAGGAAATATCAATGTCTGAAGCAATTGGAATGATTGAAACCAAGGGGCTGGTTGCCCAGATCCAGGCATCTGACGCGATGCTGAAGGCAGCCAACGTGACGCTGGTCAAGCAGATCCCGATTGGTGGCGCGTTTATCACCACGATCATCAAGGGAGATGTCGGTTCGGTCCGGGCGGCCGTGGATGCCGGAGCCGCCGCCGCGTCTCAGTCAGGCGAACTCATTGCCGCTCATCTGATTCCCCGACCGGAAGCCACGCTGCTGTCACAGTTCATCGGTGCGTAGCGAAACGTCACGGTCGGCGGCACCATGCCGCGGTACGGGTTTCGGCACGCAGCGTCATCACATTCTTCAGGGACGAGCAGCAGCATTATGAAGGTTCTGGTTGCCAATCTGGGTTCCACAAGTTTCAAGTACCGCCTGTTTGATCTGTCGGACGAAGCTCAGCTTGCGCGCGGCGGGATTGACCGCATCGGGGAAGCAGAGAGTCACTGCTTTGTGGAAATCGGTGATCATCGGGCGGAAGCCACACAGAGCATTCCTGATCACGCGGCGGCGGTGGGCATCTGTCTGCAGCAGCTGACAGATCCGGAGCATGGCTGCCTGACGTCCGTGGATGAAGTAGCCGGCATCGGTTTCAAGGCTGTTTTTGCGGGTGACCTGAGCGGTGTGCGGGTGGTGAACGAGGAACTGCTTCAGAAAATGGAGGCTTTGTCGGACATTGCTCCGGCTCACAATCCTCCGTATGTCCGTGCGATGCGGCAGCTGCAGCAGGCGTTTCCCGAAATCCCGCTGGTGGCGGCGCTGGAAACCGGATTTCACGAAACGATTCCCTTTGAGCATCGTGCTTATGCGGTGCCCTATGAATGGTACACGGATTATGAAATCCGCCGCTGGGGTTTTCACGGAGCCAGCCACCGTTTTATTGCGGGGCGAGTTGCTGAAATCTGTGGTCGCGACGATCTGAAGATCATCAGCTGCCACCTGGGCGGCAGTGCGTCGATCTGTGCCATTGCCAATGGTGAAAGTCGGGCCACGTCGATGGGCATGAGTCCTCAGGGAGGCCTGCCCAACAACAATCGGGTCGGAGACTTCGACGCGTATGCAATTCCGGTGGTCATGAAGGCGACCGGGATGACGTTCGAACAGGTGCTGGCGGAAATGAGTTCCCGGGGCGGTCTGCTGGGCATCAGCGGACTCAGTGGTGACTGTCGCGATCTGGAGGAAGCGGCGGGCGAAGGTCATGATCGGGCTGAGAAGGCATTGAAGCTGTTCGAGGCATCGATCCGTTCGTATGTGGGAAGTTACATGGCGCTGCTGGGCGGCGTCGACGTGGTTGTCTTCACCGGTGGCATTGGTGAAAACAGCGAACGGATTCGCAGCAGTGTCGGCCGCGACATGGAGTGGGCCGGGCTGAAGCTGAGTTCCGAAAAGAACGAGGCGGTCCAGCGGAACACCGAAGTCTGCATCAGTGCTGAGGACAGCCGTGTGCAGGTGTGGGTGATTCCCACAAATGAAGAGCTGGTGGTGGCACGACAGACGGCAGCTGCCATTGGGTAACAGCCGACGGCCGCCACCGTCTGCAGTGGGGAAGCGGTTTCAGAAAACGGCAGTCGCCCGACGGAGGGCGTCTGACCACGGACACGGTTGTCCACACCTTCGGAGAGAACAGGCATGTTTCTGGCACGAATCACAGGCAGCGTTGTGTCGACGCAGAAGGCGGCCGAACTGGTCGGTCAGAAACTGCTGATTGTGGAGCCGCTGCGCGTCGACGAGAAGGATCAAAGCCGGCTGCAGCCGACCGGTCGGTCGTTTGTCACGGTGGACACGGTGGGAGCGGGCGAAGGCGAAGTGGTGCTGTGCGTGCAGGGCAGCAGTGCCCGGTTCACGCCGGGCACGAAGACGCTGCCGATCGACTGTGCCATCGTCGGCATTATCGATTCGGTCACGGTGCACGACAGAAAGATTTTTGAGGGCGGAGAAGTCTGACGCCGCGTAGAGATCAGTTTTAGATCATCAGCCGGAAACCTGAACACCCTGCCATGTCCAATCCCTATTCCTCACCCGATCAGCAGAACGATGCCCCGCCGTCGACGGCCGTCGAGCAGATGGCTCTGCAGCTGAAGATCATCACGCTGGCGCTGGTGTCGGGAGCGGTGGTGTTCATGGGGATTGCTCTGTTCATTTCCAAAGGGGCACTGGTCGGTGAACCGGATCTTCTGGCGTGGATCGGCATCGGATTCGCCGCCCTGCAGGCAGTGATCCACGTGGTCGTACCGAACATGGTGGCGAATCAGGCGCTGAATGCCATCAGCAGCCGGCAGCTGCAGGAAGCCGACATGGAGGCAAGGATGTTGCTGGTGACTCCTGTTTTTCTGCAGCGTCACATCATCGCGTGTGCCCTGCTGGAAGGGGCAGCGTTTTTCAACATCGTGGCCTACATCGTGAGTGAATTCTGGGGCAGTCTGGCCGTCGCCGCTGCCTGCATCGTGCTGATGCTGCTGAAGTTTCCGACTGCCAGCACTGTCCAGTGGTGGGCTCAGGATCAGGTTCGGGAAATTGAAGCGAGGTCACCGGGTTCTTCCTGAACCGCCCGAGTGTCGTTTGGCGGCGGCACTCGGATCAGAAAACCCGCCAGGCCGTGCGGTTCGGCCGGCTGCCGTCGTCATTCGGAGAGTGGCGTGAATATCAGCTCATGGAGGATCAGACCAGCGGGTCAGGCCATGCCTGGCACTGAAATCACTTCAGGCACCGCCTGATTTATGAAAGAACAGCGAGACATCATCATGCAGGCAACAGAACAGGCAGTCCGTCAGATTGTTCAGGAAGTGCTGAGCCAGCTGGGTTCGGGCGGCTCGGTCGCAGGCGGCCGCAGCACCGGGCAGAACGGCGCCGATACTCACTGGGGCGTGTTCAACGACGTCGATCAGGCAGTAGCAGCGGCTCAGCGAGGCTTTGAGCAGCTGAGCGAAGCACCGATGGAAAAACGGGCGCAGGCCATCGAAATCGTGAAGTCGATCTGCGAAGAAAATGCCGAGGAACTGGGTCGCCTGGAACTGGAAGAAACAAAGATCGGTCGACTCGATCACAAGATCGCCAAACTGAAGGTCATTCGCAGCGTCCCCGGCATTGAGTTTCTGAAGACAGATGCCGTCAGCGGAGATCACGGGCTGACAGTGACCGAATACGCACCGTTCGGCGTGATCGGTGCGATCACACCCGTCACTCATTCGCTGCCCACACTGGCCGGCAACTTCGTCAATATGGTGGCGGCCGGCAACACCGTGGTCGTGAATCCTCATCCGTCCGGTGCCCGGATTGCTGCCGAGGGCGTTCGTCGTTTCAACAAGGCGATTTACGAAGCCACCGGACTGCAGAATCTGTGTACGATCATCGGCAACCCGACCATCGAATCAGCACAGGCCATCTTCGATCATCGCGGCGTGCGAGTCCTGGTCGTCACCGGCGGTCCGGCAGTTGCTCGGGCAGCCCTGAAGTCGCCGAAACGAGCGATCGTGGCCGGTCCCGGAAATCCGCCGGTGGTCGTGGATGAATCTGCCGACATCGACAATGCGGCCCGCTCCATTGTGGATGGGGCAGCCTTCGACAACAACCTGCTGTGTATCGGCGAAAAAGAAGTGTTCGCCGTCAATTCAATCTTTGATCAGCTGATGCATGCCGTCGGCCGACACGGCGGCTATCTGCTGAATGCTCAGCAGGTGGCTCAGTTCACGGCAAAGGCCTTCGGTCCGCCGAAAGAACCGGGCGGACATCACGTGCTGAATCGCGAATTCATCGGCAGAGATCCTTCATGGCTGGCAGCTCAGATCGGCCTGAAGATTCCGGCAAATGTACAGATTCTGTACGGCGAAACGGATGAACATAATCCGTTTGTCCCTGAAGAACAGATGATGCCGTTTGTGCCCTTCGTCCGGGCCAACTGTGTCGATCAGGCAATCGACCTGGCAAAGACCTACGAACACGGCTTCGGTCACACGGCCATTATTCATTCACGCAATGTCCGCACCATTTCGAAGATGGGGCGGATCATGAACACGACACTGTTTGTCAAGAACGGTCCGTGCATGGCCGGGCTGGGGCTGGGCGGCGAAGGTTATCCTTCGTTCAGCATCGCCACACCCACCGGAGAAGGCGTCACCAGTCCGATGACCTTCACCCGACAGCGCCGGTGTGCGATGGTCGAGGACCTGAGAATCATCTGAGCACACTTTGGCCGGTGAGTCATCACGGAACTCACCGGCGACTGCCACGCGCAGGTGACCGTCACTTCAGGACCACAGACAACGATGCAGACAGCACTGGTCATTGGTAACGCAACTGCCACGGTGAAGCATGCTTCACTGAACGGCTGGCGTCTGGTTGCTCTGCAGCCGCTGGACATTCGGAACCAGCCTGAAGGCTGTCCGTTTCTGGCCATCGACAGTCTGGGAGCCGGAAAGAATGATCTGGTGTTCTTCACCAGTGATGGAAAAAGTATTCGCGAAATGGTTGGTCGGAACGACTGTCCGATTCGATTTGCCGTGCAGGGATTTATCGACAACTGACGTGTGCTGTTTTCCGCGGTGAAGGCTGAGTCATCGGCCGCCAACCGCACCGAAGACTGAACACGGAAGCCTGAACACTAATTGAAATGAACTTCAGCAGCGAACAGATTGAACGGATCACACAAAGCGTGCTGCGGGAACTGGTGTCCCGCGGTGTGGTGGTCGCTGCGCCACGCCCTGCGGAAAGCAGAACATCGTCAGTGCGTCCGCCGCAAGGCAGCGGTCAGCCCGGACAGCCTGATCGGACCGAACAGAAGACTCAGAACGGCGTTCGGCTGAACGCTCAGGTCATCACGGAAGAACTACTGGCCGGCGTGCAGGCGGCCGGCCGGACCATTTCGCTCAGCCCCGGTGCCATCATTACTCCGTCCGGACATGACTTTATTCGACGCCACGGTGTGACTGTTTCACGAAACGGTACCGCCGCAGCGACGCCGACGACCGGTGTCCTGTTTGTCGTCGGAGAATGCGAATCGGCGATTTCGGCGGCCACGACGGCCGGCTGGGTCGTCAAACGGACGGGTTGTGAATTTGATGCGGCTCGGCAGGCAATGAGTCTGAACGGCACGAAACCGGCCGTGTGCTGTGGCGGCGAAGCATCAGTGACGGCCTGTCTGCTGAACCGGAACGTATCGGTCCGAGCCGCCGTGGTGACACCGACGACGAATGTGGAACGGCTGGTACGACACATGAATCCACAGATCGTCTGCCTGAATGCGGGCGGCTGGTCGTTTGTGGACATGACCAGACTGCTGCGGCAGCTGGCCGTTGCGACGACGGCAACGCCTCAGGGATGGCGCGAATTTGCAGGAGGTGCGGAATGAGAATTATGGAATGCATCGGCAAGGTGACATTGTCCAGGTGTCACCCGGCTCTGCAGTCAGCATCCTGGAAGGTGGCCGTGCCACTGATGCATGACGGACTTCTGGGAAAGGAATCCGGACGGACGGAACCGATCGTGGTATTTGATGAACTGGGGGCGGGGGCCGGCCATCTGATGGCGGTCAGCGAGAGTGCTGAGGCAGCCGCGCCGTTTCATCCGGACACCAAACCCATCGACGCCTACAACGCGGCGATTCTGGACACGGTGAATGTGATACCGTCATTACCAACCTGACACAGCGACATCGGCGACGGCAGGCAGGCGGCCAGGACCAACGGCCCGGCTGTTCCGCCTTCCTGTCAAAGCCGACTGACACAACGATCAACCGCGTCGTCCGGACGGGCAACGCTGAGTGACTGGCACGACGCCGAGAATTCTGAAGACACGTTTTTTTTGATGGCAGTAAGCTTTTACTGTCGGCTCGTCGCCCCGCGAACACTTCCGCGACGGTAACGGCAACCCTGAAAGGCATCTGACATGGTTAACAAGTGGAACAGCGGCATTAACGATCGGGCTCTGAAGGAAGAGATCTGCGAAATCGGTCGGCGCGTTTACAACAAGGGTTTCGCCGCGGCCAACGACGGCAACATCAGCATTCGGGTGGGAGAGAACGAAGTGCTGTGCTCACCGACCATGATCTGCAAGGGATTCATGAAGCCGGAAGATATTTGCGCCGTCGATATGAACGGCGATCAGATTGCCGGCAAGCGAAAGCGGACCAGCGAAGTGCTGCTGCATCTGGAGATCATGCGACATCGACCTGATGTGAAGGCCGTCGTGCACTGCCACCCGCCTCACGCGACCGCTTTCGCGGTGGCCGGAGAACCGATTCCTCAGTGTATTCTTCCGGAAGTGGAAGTGTTCATGGGCGAAGTTCCCATTGCTCCCTACGAAACTCCGGGCGACCAGCGGTTTGCGGAAACCGTGACTCCGTTTCTGAAGTCGACCAACACCATCATCCTGAAGAACCACGGCACCGTCAGTTTCGGCAAGGATCTGACGGAAGCCTACTGGAAGACAGAGATTCTGGATGCGTACTGTCGGATTTTGCTGCTGTCGAAGCAGCTGGGACCGGTCCAGTATCTGAACGAACAGAAGAACCGCGAGCTGCTTGATCTGAAGAAAAAACTGGGCTTCGATGACCCCCGGTTCCACAACGAAGACTGCGACCTGTGCGGCAACAGTGCCTTCCGGGAAGGATATCGGGAAAACATTCCGGTTCAGCGAGCGTTTCCGAAAGCCCCCGAATTTCCGGGCTATCTGCAGGAACCCTGCGGCATCGCCTGTGAAACTCAGCCGGCCGCCAGCGAAGATCTGGTGCAGATGATCACCAATCAGGTGCTGGCAGCACTGGGCAAGTAATTCAGCAGGGACAAAAGGCAGGCAACACGAAGGGGCGGAATCGTTTTTCCGTCGCCCTTGTTGCCAGCAGGAAAGAGGAGTGCCGGAATACCGGAATTCCGCCCCCTTCTACACAGACGAGAGACAAGAGGCGAAATATGAAAGTCAGTATAATCGGCGGTGGTGGTCTGGTCGGTTCGTGTGCCGGATTTGCTCTGCAGGCCGGCCGCATCGTGAAAGAAATTGCTCTGGTGGATGTCAACCAGGAGCTGTGTGAAGGGCAGGCGCTGGACCTGATTCACGGGGCTTCCATCATGGCTCCTCAGAAGATCACGGCGGGCGGCACCGAGCTGTGCAGTGACAGCGACGTGGTCGTGATTACGGCGGGATTGCGGCGCAAGCCGGATGAAAGTCGACTGGACCTGATCAACCGCAACGTAGCTCTGTTCAGAAACATTCTGGCGGATGTGAAAAGCCACGGTCTGAAGAAGGATGCGATTGTCTTTGTCGTGTCGAATCCGGTCGACGTGCTTACTTACCTTGCCGTGAAGGACCTGGGGCTGCCGGTGAATCAGGTGATCGGGCTGGGCACGGTGCTCGACACGACTCGGTTGCGCAGCATGCTGGCGCTGCGGATGGACGTTCCCGCCACTCAGGTCAACGTGACTATTTTCGGAGAACACGGCGACAGCATGGTGCCGATCTGGTCGCAGGCTCAGATCGCCAATCTGCCGCTGGAAAAGTATCCCGGCGTAACGCCACAGCTGATTGCTGAGGTCGAAAAGAAAACACGTGGCAGCGGTGCTGAGGTCATCAAGAAAAAGGGTGGAGCCGGGTTCGCAGTGGGCGTTTCCATCGCCGATGTGGTCCACAGCATTGCGCTCGACGACGACCGAATTCTTCCGGTAAGTTCTCTGCAGAACGGGGCTTACGGTATCCGCGACGTCTGCCTGTCCGTGCCCACCATTGTGGGACGCTCCGGTGTGAAGAGCCACATCGAAGTGGACCTGTGGAGCAAGGAAAAGATGGCGCTGCAGAAGAGCGGCAGTGTGCTGCGTGAGACCATCGACAAAGTGCTGCAGGGCTGATCGATGAGATGCTGCGGGGATGTCGCCGTGCGGGCTGTGCAGGCAGCCTGTCCGGATACTTCTGCATCCCCGACTTCCAAGTCCGTCATTGGCGAAAATGTCAGTATTTTCAACGCGCCTGGCCGGCGTGAAGTTCCGCTGTTTCGCCGGTCAGACAATTCCTTCAAACAGGCGGCTGCCGATACGGACGATGGTGGCGCCTTCTTCCAGTGCGACCACGTAGTCGCCACTCATTCCCATTGATAATTCCGGCAGCGTCAGGCCGTAGTCCGCCGACGGTGGCATCCGGGTCAGGCGATCGCGCAGTTCGGCCAGGTGACGAAACGTGGGTCGTGCCGCCTCCGGATCCTCCGATGCCGGGGCCATGGTCATCAGGCCGACAATGTTCAGGGTGCGGCTCAGCGCTGCAATCCGCGGCCAGGCCTCGACCAGTTCGTCCACCGCGAACCCCGACTTTGACTCTTCCCCAGACACGTTGACCTGCAGCAGCAGTTCCGGAAAACGCTGCATTTCGCTGGCAACGTCAGCCAGGCGGGACAGCAGCTTCAGCGAATCGATTGAATGGATCATCGCCGCGTGCTGAACGGCCAGGCGTGCCTTGTTCCGCTGCAGCTGACCAATCAGGTGCCACTGGACGTCTGGCAGCCGGGGGGCCCGTTCCGCCAGCTGCTGCGGACGGTTTTCGCCAAAGATCGAATGCAGTGAGGCCAGTGCCTGCACCCACGGCCATTCAGCATATTTGGTCACAGCCACCAGGCGAATAGCATCCGGACTGCGTCCGCTGCGGGAACAGGCGGCCGCGATCTGTGAGTGAACGGTCGCAAGATTTGTGCTGAGCGTCTCAACCAGAAATGACCCGGACATATGATTCCTGAACAACAAACACTCACAGGCAGACGATCCGACGTCCGCAGATCCGTGGCCGGCTGCGGACAGCACTGAACATGACGAGTTTCGCCGCGTCAGGATCGTTGAATGCGGTCAGGAAACTTAATCTGTCACTTCAGCCCTGCCATGCTGCCACCCGGCAGACCAGTTGTCCAGCCAGGTGACGCTACAGTGGCTTGACTTCCGGCGGTTCTGTTTCGAAATCCGTCCATTTCATGTTTGAATTCATCGGCTCAATTCGCAGCACCACTTTGCCGTCCTGGAACACGCGGACGGTGCCGGTCGATTCCGAGACGGCAATCGCAATCGCATCGGTCGCCTTGCTGATTTCCGCGGCCGCCCAGTGTCGCGAGCCCAGGCCTTTGGACAGGACGATATCGTCCGCTGATGCTCGCAGATGCCGACCGGCCGCCTGTACCACACCGTCTGAGGAAATCACGAAGGCCCCGTCAATCTGAGCCAGTTCTTTCATGCTTTCACGCACCCGGGGGCTGCGAATCAGGCGTTCGGAACGCGCGTAGCCTCGGAACGGATCGTGGACCTGTTCCTGCGACAGATTCATGACTTTTCGGTGATTTCCCACAACAAACAGAGTGCCGACGGCTTTTCCTTCACGGCCTTCGCGGCCGATTTCGCAGGCCAGATCCACCACGGTCCGCAGCGTGTCCAGCGGGACCTGAGTCTCCAGCCGCTGCAGATCCCGGGAGGTCAGTTTGGCCAGCTGTTCCGCCAGACGGATCACGCTGATGGTGTCGCAGGAATCCTTTTCGTAAGACGAGTACACGGCGACGACAACGTCGCCGGACTGCAGCAGTTCATCCGCGATGGCTTCCAGCAGCATCTGAGAAACCTGCGTACTGCGAGTCTGAGGTTCGTGTTCCAGCGGAATCAGAGGAATTTCATCGTCCAGCACGGCCTTCTGGACGTCCGGATCCTCAGACGCCACGATCAGGTGCGCGCCGCGAAGCAGTTTCTTCATGGTTTTGAAGCTGAACGAATGTTCTGCCAGGACGACCACGGCGCGTGCCGACTCAAGGTCGGCAAGACGTTTTGCGGACCGCAGGATGTGCTCAAACGCGCTGTTCAGCTTTTTTCGCTTCATGTTGCGAGTGTACGCGATGCAACCATCTGGTCAACGGATTACAGGCGGGCAAATCCGGCATTTGTACGGCACATGAATGCGGGGAGTCACAGGCACCGCTACCAGGGAATTCAGTTTCCGCACCTGGCTGTCCCGGCAATGACTGACCGCAGGCTTTCAGTGAGGTGTCGCACACTCTACTCACAGGCTTTCTGTGAGATGTCGAACGCTACCCGTTCATTCAGCCTCCACGGTCAGACCACGAACGAACGGCCGGTGGAGATTGAAAAAACGGCCGGAACTGATCACACTCGCAGCCCGTCAGCCATCAGTGGCTGCACAATCTTCTACGGCAGCGGGGTAGATTTTCAGGTGAAACATAAAACATCAACGTTGTGTGGCCTGTTGTTTTCGACGATCTGGCTGGTGATCGGCAGCAGCGGCAGGGCGGATGAAGCCAATTCACCACACGCCCTGATTCCCGGCTACGAACGATTCCGGACCGAACGTCTTTCTGCGGCGGAGGCCGGCCGTCTGCTGATTTCTGAATTAAACTGTCAGTCGTGTCACGGTCCCGTTCTGCACGAAGCGCTGCCGCAGCGCGTGGCACCGATTCTGACATCGGTCGCCAGTCGCGTGCAGTACGAGCACCTGAAGGCCTTTATTGTCAATCCGCAGGGTCTGAAGCCGGGGACCGCCATGCCGCAGGTCCTGCACGGGCCGACCGCGGCCGACGAAGCCACGGCGCTGGCTCATTTTCTGGCCGCCGGAGGTGCTCCGGTGCCCACACCGGTCTCATCGGCAGCCATCGCCCGCGGCCAGCAGTTGTTCCACACACTGGGCTGCGCCGCATGCCATGGAGACCAGAGAAAACCGGCCGGGCAGCGGCCGGAGTTCGTCATGCCTCTGGGACAGCTCGACACAAAATACACGGTCGGAAGTCTGAGCACTTTTCTGAAGGATCCACATGCCGTGCGTCCATCAGGTCGAATGCCGTCGCTGAACCTCAGTGATGAGGAAGCGCGGGACGTGGCCAACTACCTGTTGCAGAACATCGAAGTGGAGCCCAATCTGACGGTCGAGGTCTTCGAAGGCAACTGGGATAAGCTGCCCGACTTTGATGCTCTGCAGCCAATCTCTACCGGTCCCGCGACGGGCTTTGATGTAGCGGCGACCGACAAGAAAAACGAGTTTGCCCTGCGATTCCGAGCCTTTCTGCACGTTCCGCAGGCTGGCGAGTATCAGTTCTGGCTCGGCAGTGATGACGGCAGCCGACTGCTGATTGACGGCACCGAAGTCGTCAACGTGGATGGCATTCATCCCCATTCCGTGAAAGAATCCAAAATCTCACTGACCGCCGGGGCTCATCCGGTGGTGGTCGAATACTTCGAAAAAGGTGGCGAGGAATCGCTGAACGTCGAAGTCGCGGGGCCAAATCTGCCGCGACAGGATATGTCCGGGCTGGTCAGCAACAGCAGTGAGCCACCGGAACGGCGAATTGCCTTTCAGCCGGATGCGGACCTCGTGGCACAGGGGCAACGCCTGTTCAATTCCCGACGTTGTGCGTCCTGCCACAGGCACGAGGGCAGTCGGCCGACGACCGACGATACTCGCAGTGTTCCTCCGTTCGCGGCGCTGGATCTGAGTCGCGGCTGTCTGGCCGAATCACCGTCTGCTGAAGTTCCGCGGTTTGCCCTGAGCAGCCGGCAGCGAGCCGACATTGTGGCGGCGCTGACGAACGGACCGGACAACCGGAAAAACGCGGCCGCAGCGGCGCCGGAACGCATCCATGACGCGATGCTGACACTGAACTGCTTCGCGTGTCATCAGCGTGACGGAGTCGGCGGTGTGCCGCGGGCACACGACGAATTGTTCGCGGGCAGTATTCCGGAAATGGGCGACGAAGGCCGGATTCCTCCTCATCTGGACGGAATCGGAGACAAGCTGCAGGAAAGCTGGCTGAAGCAGGTGATGAACAGGGGAGCAAAAGATCGTCCCTATATGGCCACGCGAATGCCGAAATTCGGCGAAGCCAATGTGGGTCGGCTCATTGATCTGTTTGTTGCTCAGGACCGGAAACAGGAAGTGCCGGTCGTGGAATTCGAAGACCCGATGCACCGCGTCACCGCCGAAGCCCGGCTGATGGTCGGCGATCAGGCCCTGTCATGTATCAAGTGCCACTACTTCGATACACACAAGGCCACGGGAATTCAGTCGCTGGACATGACCACGATGACAACTCGTCTTCGGCGGGACTGGTTTCACCGCTATCTGCTGAATCCTCAGGCCTATCGTCCCGGGACGCGGATGCCGTCGGCGTGGCCGAACAACAAGTCGGTGGTCCCGAAAATTCTGCACGGTGACCCGGCTCAGCAGATCGAAGCAATCTGGCAGTATCTGTCCGCCGGAAAGAAGGCCAAACTGCCATCAGGGCTGGTGGCGAAGGTGATCGAACTGAAGCCCGAAGGCCATCCCATTATCTACCGAAATTTCATTGAGGGCCTGTCTCCCCGGGGCATCGCCGTCGGTTATCCGGAAAAGGCACATATTGCCTGGGATGCTGAGCAGATGAACCTGCGACTGATCTGGCACGGAGCCTTTATCGACGCGTCGAAGCACTGGATCGGACGCGGTCCCGGCTTCCAGGCACCTCTGGGGGACCACGTGTTGCCGCTGACCGAGGGGCAGCCGCTGGCGGTGCTGGACAGCCCAACAAAAGAATGGCCCGCAGAATCGGCGCGGGATGCCGGCTACCAGTTTGGCGGCTACCGGCTGAATGACCGTCGGCAGCCAGCGTTTCACTATCGTTGGAATGACATCCGCGCCGTTGATTTTATCGAACCGGTGGCTGGTGACGAATACCCGTCGCTGCGTCGGACCCTGCACCTGACTGCTGATCAGCCAGCTGGCGACCTGTATTTTCGGATCGGTTCTGCCGACAGCATCACACCTCAGGACGGTGGCTGGCTGCTCGACAACGCCATTCTGATCACATCGGAAATCGGGAAACCCGTCGTGCGAAAATCCGCAGGACGTCAGGAACTGCTTGTTCCTGTTAACTGGGCAGCCGACAACACGGCGCTCGTTCAGTATGAAATCAGCTGGTAAATACGGAAAGCGAAACAGGGGTCGGGTTTCTTTTTTCC
>JAVKCM010000217.1:0-16596 GCA_040222735.1 Fuerstiella sp.
CTGTTTTTTCCCCGGTGTTTGTGGAGCGGGGTCCCCCCTTGGGTGGTGGGGTTGGCGGGGGGGGGCGCCCCCCCCACAACGCAGGGTCGGGAGACCCGTCCACAACGCAGGGCCCCGTCCAGAACGTTGTGGGACGGTCTCCGGACCGTCCCACGTCGCCGGGCCCCCGTTGTGGGACGGTCTCCGGACCGCCCCACGTCGCTGGGCCCCCGTTGTGGGACGGTCTCCGGACCGCCCCACGTCGCCGGGCCTCCGTTGTGGGACGGTCTCCGGACCGCCCCACGTCGCCGGGCCCCCGTTGTGGGACGGTCTCCGGACCGCCCCACGTCGCCGGGCCCCCGTTGTGGGACGGTCTCCGGACCGCCCCACGTCGCCGACCCCAGGTCTCCACGCCCGCGAACACGCCCCCATCTACCGTTGACAACCAAGGCTGTTCCCGATGCGTTCGTCGATAGCCGCGGTCGCCATCTGAGCCAACTCGCCGGTGGCAGAAGAACGGCCCCCTTGCAACTGTGTGCTGCCCATGTGTGCGGTAACTTTGCACGGCCGGTCTTCCGCCGAGTGTCCGCCGAAACCGAAGCTTCCTGGCTGCGGCTGAGGCCGAAGAACCACACTCGGTGAAAGTGTCGTGAGCGGCAAGTTGCGTCGTGAGCCGAAATTCTGCTGGTAATTACTACCTGGGCAAAACCCACTTGTTTCCCAACATCACCGTTCACGGTTTCAGATCGGGCGCATGATTGGGAAAGGAGGCGAAACATCAACGGACAGGAAGATTCCGTAATCCTGGCAAACTGATCATCCGCAATCTTTGCTTAGACAATGCGTACGTGCGGCCAGGATCCGCATTCACCAATGCAGTGGGCCCGGCAAAGCCCAACCGATGGTAAACGACAGAATCATGACGGCAACTGAAACCAGAAAGCGTCAGCCGGGTCGGCGTTCATCCGATGCCTGCGAACAGCAATGGGAACCGGTGGATCGCGACCAGCTGATCATGGACCATCTGAGTTACGTGAATCACATTCTGGGCAAGTTGCTTTGTCAGCTGCCGCGCGGTGTGGACGCTCAGAATCTGGAGTCCGCCGGCATCCTCGGACTGATCGAAGCCGCCTCACAGTTTGATCCGAGCCGACAGGTTGAGTTCCGTACGTTTTCTTACCAGCGGATTCGCGGCGCGATTCTGGACGAACTGCGTCGAAACTGTCCGCTGTCGCAGCAGATGCTGCAGCGGATTGCTCATTTGCGGACGGTCCGACAGCAGTTTCAGGGCTCGTATTCACTGGAGCAGCTGGCCGAGGCCGCTGGCTATTCTGTGGAAGAGGTCACGAAGTGCATACAGGCCGTCAAGCTGACAAAACCCGACGGCTGGAACGATTCGCTGCGTTGCCGGGGCCACATCGGAGACAATGATCACCACACACGGCTTGAACGCGAAGAAATGCAGCAGGTTTTGGCCGACGGCATCGAAACGCTGCCGGAACAGATGCGCGTAGCCGTCGCCCTGCACTACAACGAAGGGTTGAAACTGAAGGAAGTCGGCCACGTGCTCAACCTGTCAGAATCACGTGTTTCCAGAATTCTTGACGCCGCCCGGGAAAAGCTGCAGGACTACGTCAAGACCCGTGGCTACTGAGTCGGTTCAAAGCAGACATGTGAGGCCGACCGATTCGCCCGTGATGGCCTGAGCATTCAGGTCCGGATAAGACGTGAGAAAGATTGGTCTCGTCAGGACTTTCGAAGTATTGTCCAGCGGGCGCAACCCGAATAGCCGTCAGGCTGACAGTCGGTCAAATGCATAGGCCTCCTGTTCATTACTGACATACACACGCAGATCTCCGTCCTGAGAAATCACGAACGCAACGGCCCCCGGTACGGATTGGCAGAAACGGCAGGCCGAGTTATTCCGCGTCCCGAGGCTTTGCATTCCATCCTCAAGTGACCTGGCGCGATCGTGGTAGTCCACCAACGGCAGCAGCTCACGATTCGCACTGAGTTTCGTTCCGAAAGAGACGACGTTCAGGTGATGGTCGAGTACCACGCAACCGTCAAGGTTTCCGAATGCCGCAACTGTTTCAACGGTGGAAAACAGCTGTCGCTTCTTCGCGGACCAGCGCCACACCAGGTTATTCAACGCTTCCGTGCGATCGTTGCAGACACTTGCCATGTCAACAGCCAATATCCGTTCACGAAATGAGATACCGTGCGGCCGAAAGCCGTGGTCAAGCGGCCACACAGAACCATCCTTCATTTCAGGCAGGACAATGATCGTTGCCCCGTGACGTCGATTTATCAATGTGCGAAGGACTTCCGACCATAATGCGCGAATACCAGAAAATGTGGTGACGTCATTTATTTGAAGCACATGTGCCTCGACTGACGGTAACAACGAGTTCTTCAGCAACTCGGTTCGAAACCAGCGTTCCAGCGACATGAACGCTGCCTGACAGCCGGGAACCTTAAGATAGCTGCGTTTCGACGATAGGCTTCCGTTCCGATACTCGAACTCTGCAACCTCGAGGTCAATTCGCAGCCACCCGGGTGCCACGACTTTGATATCAGGAAAAATCTTACGGTCCACACTGCCACCGTGGTCAGGGCCCCACACAGGTATCTCAGCCAGGCGGCCAAACCGAAATGTGCCAGCGTCTGAACAATCAATCACTCCGTTGCATTGCAGGTTTCCCTGTTCATCGCCAGATAGCCAGAGGGCGGAGTGGTCGCGAGTGATCAAAGGCGACAGTTTGGACAGGTCAGCCACAGTACCGATCGGAACAACCGGTGAGAACCGGCAGTCGACTGGCCAGTTTACCGTCGCTTCTGACTGTGTCAGCACGAACCGTGGTAGCAACGGCCTTCCTTCATCCGTGGCGATACTTGTGTAAAATGCCAGCTCGAGGGCCTGAATGAATACGTCATCCCGCGGGCCCAATGTCTCGTCGTACGACAGCGAGTTGAACGAATCAACCACAGCCTGACCAACATTGAGTCCGATCTTCACTGTCGTCGTGATAGGAGACCAGCCTGGTACGGAAGAAAGAACCATTACTTTTCTCGTCTGGAAATCTGGGGGGTCGACCGGTTTCAGGCGGGCGTGTGATTGATGCAGATGATTCTGGCAACAACTCGCACACATGCAAGGCAATCAGCGTGGCCCTGCCCTGGGCGTCTAAACAGATTGCCAGGCTGTCGCTCGCCGGATCCCAGATCCTTCGTCACAGCCGGTTGCCCAAATGTCTGTGTGCGGCCCCGGCGTCATAAAGCCAACGACTAACAGTACAGCGAAGGCACCCAACGGCGGCCGTTCCGGCCGCTCCTCTTGAAACCTGCGCGCCGGGCCATCACAATGCAGCGTCCACTTCGTGTTCAGGCGAAGTGTCCTGCCGTCTTCCGCCCTCCTCGGTCGCCGCCATGAAACGCCCTGCCCCCGCGTGTTGTCTTGTCGTGTTGGCCGTGGCTGTCGCCTGTGATTCGGCTCCGGCTGAATTTCCGGGACTCGGCGAAAAAGGTCAGCTGCTGAAGATCGTTTTCGAAGCCCCGCACGTCACGGCACTGCAGGGCCGGAATGCGCGTCGTCAGCTTCAGGTTACGGGACATTATTCCAGCGGTCAGCAGCACGATCTTTCGTCGGCCGTGAAGTACCGCGTCACCGACAAACGCATTCTGACGGTTGATGCAGAAGGACTGGTGACACCACTGGCGGATGGATCCACCGACGTGACGGCCATTGGTCCGGACGGCAGGACGGCCAAGTTGGTTCTGACGGTCACTGAATTCGATCAGGATCTGCCGGTTAGTTTTCGCAACGAAATTGTGCCGATCTTTACCAAGCTGGGCTGCAATTCCGGCGGCTGCCACGGCAAGGCGGACGGCCAGAACGGTTTCCGTCTGTCGCTGCTGGGCTTCTACCCGCACGATGACTACGAATATCTGGTTTACGAGGATCGCGGTCGCCGAATTTTTCCGGCGGATCCGGACTTCAGTCTGCTGCTGCAGAAACCGACCAACCAGCTGCCGCACGGCGGCGGCCGTCGGATATCTCCCGAATCTTATGAATGGCAGCTGATCCGCCGCTGGATCGCTCAGGGAACTCCGTACGGTTCTGACGACGACCCGACTCTGGAAAAAATTGAAGCCGTGCCCCCGGCACGGGAGATGAACTTCGAATCCAGTCAGCAGCTGGCCGTGCTGGCACATTACAGCGATGGCAGCGTCCGCGACGTGACGCGTCTGGCGGCGTACGAAGCCAATCTTCCGGAGATGGCTGCAATCAGTTCTACCGGTCGCGTCACGGTGGCAAAGACTCCCGGTGAAGTGGCAGTGATGGTTCGCTTTCAGGGCGCTGTCAGTGTGTTTCGCGGCGTGATTCCTCAGGGCATCGAAGTTCGTGACACGCCACCGGAACGCTCGTTTGTTGATCAGCACGTCTTTGCCCGACTGAAGCAGCTGGGCATTCCGCCGTCGCCGGTGTGCGACGACGCCACATTTATCCGCCGCGTGACCGTGGATATTGCCGGCCGACTGCCGACCGCGGAAGAAACAAAGCATTTTCTGACGGATACTTATCCGGCCAGACGTAATCGCCTGATTGATCAGCTGATCAACAGTCCGGCGTACGCCGATTACTTTGCGAACAAGTGGTCGTCCGTGCTGCGCAACCGACGCCGCAACGGCAACGACATTCCGTACACCTACGCGTTCCACGCGTGGATCCGTTCTGCTCTGCAGCAGAACATGCCGTACGATCATTTTGTCCGCAGCGTGCTGACGGCCACCGGCGACGTCAACAGTCATCCGCCCGTCGCGTGGTATCGCGAGGTACGCACTTCAACAGAACGGATGGAAGACACGGCTCAACTGTTTCTGGGCATGCGTCTGGCCTGTGCGAAATGTCACCATCATCCATTTGAACGCTGGAGTCAGCAGGACTACTACGGCTTTGAAGCCTTCTTTTCTCAGGTGGACATGAAGTCCAGCAAATACAATCCGCAGACCAATATCCGGGACGCCGTCTTTGTGAAGGCGGTGCTGCCGAAGTCGCGCAACCCGCGAACAGAACAGGACGTGTTGCCGCAGGGACTGGGCGGCGAGCCTCTTGAGATCCCGGCATGGCAGGATGCCCGTCATGCGCTGGTCGACTGGATGGCGGCCCCGGACAACCCGTACTTTGCCCGCGCCCTGGTCAACCGCTACTGGAAACACTTCTTCGGACGCGGCATCGTGGATCCAGAGGACGATCTGCGAATGACAAATCCGCCCGTGAATCCGGAGCTGCTGGACGCACTGGCCCGGCATTTTATCGACAGTCGCTACGACCTGAAGGATCTGGTCCGGCTGATCTGCCGTTCCAGCACGTATCAGCTGAGTTCTGACGCGACCGAATTCAATCGTGCCGACACGCAGAATTTCTCCAGCTTTTATCCTCGGCGACTGTCGGCGGAACTGCTGTATGATGCCATCAGTCAGGTGACCGAGACCGAAAGCACCTTCAACGGAATTCCTCGGGGCACAACCGCCGTTCAGCTGCCGGATAACGGATTCAACAATTATTTTCTGCAGGTCTTCGGCAAGCCCGAAGCGGAAAGCGCGTGTGAATGCGAACGCAGCGTGGAAGTCAATCTGTCACAGTCGCTGCACCTGTTGAATTCCGGTGATGTGCAGAATCGTATTCGATCCGGCAGCGGGCGAGCCGTACGGCTGGCACGTGATCAGGACACTTCTGATGCCGACAAGATCCGCGAACTTTATCTGGCCGGATTCTCACGCGAACCAGCAGCAGACGAAGTTCAGTTTATTCAACAGCGGCTGACCGAATACGACAACGTGCAGCAGGCATGGGAAGATGTGATCTGGGCGATCGTCAACGCGAAAGAGTTTCAGTTTGTCAGATAGCTGCTGGATGCCGGTTGAGAACATGGACAGACGACTGCAAAACTTGATTACGACCATGCTTCTGACGGCAGGCGTCGCTCTGACGGCAGGCAGCCGCTGTTTCGCGCAGCTTCCGGCGGCTCAGCTGGACGGTATCTTTCCGCTGGGATCAACCACTGGTACAACAATCGAACTGGTGATCAGTGGTGAAGATCTGGATGATGTCGACCGATTGCTGTTTTCTGATCCCGGCATCACCGCGGAGCGCAAGATGGCTGCCCCGACGCCGTTTGCTGATGGACCTCAGCCGGTCGAAAACACCTTTATGGTCAGCATCGGCAACAGCGTTCCGGTCGGAAGGCATCAGGTGCGTTGTCGTGGAAAATACGGGCTTTCAAATGCACGTACCTTCGTTGTCGGTGCCGGGCCAGAGACGATGGAGCTGGAGCCCAACAACAACGGCGTGACGGCCACCCCGGTGGCCGTTCCCTGCGTCATCCACGGGCAGGCGGCCGGCAATGCGGATGTCGACTGGTATCTGCTGACCGGATCTGCGGGGCAGCGATTGGTCGTGGCCGGACAGGCGCAGCAGCTGGACTCGCTGCTGAATCTGGTGCTGGCGGTGTGTGATGAATCCGGCCAGGTCATTTCAGAAAGCCGCGGCGGACCGGGCGTCGATCCGGTTCTGACGGTCACCATGCCGGCTTCTGGACAGTGTCTGCTGAAGGTGCATGATGCTCAGTATCGGCAGGGCAGCGGCTATGGTTACCGAATTGACATTCGTCCTCGTCCTCACATCGACTTCGTTTTTCCGCCCGCGGTGGCGGTCGGAAAGACTGAATCTGTGACAGTCTATGGTCGCGACCTGCCGGCGGGGCAGCCATCAGACCTGAAACTTGACGGTCAGCCGCTGCAGCAGCAGATCGTGCAGCTGACGGCACCGGCTGACAGCGAGGGGCAGCTGAGGTATTCCGGAAGGATTGAATCGCATGTCGCGACGATGGACGGATTTGAATACCGACTGGGCACGGGTGATCAGGCCTCAAATCCATGGCTGATGACAATCACTGACGCGCCTGTAATCCACGAATCGACAAACAACGATCGGCCGGAGCAGGCGATGCAGCTGACCCTGCCCTGCGAAGTGGCGGGACAGTTTTATCCGGAGCGTGATGTCGACTGGTTTACGTTCGACGCGAAGCAGGGTGAGACGCTGGCGATCGAACTGTATTCGCATCGGCTGGGAATCAGCACCGATCCGGCATTGCTTCTGCAACAGGTGACGAAGCAGGACGATGGCAGCGAAAAGGCGCGGGACATCGTGTTTCTGGACGACCTGCCGGTGCCGAATTTTCGCAATGAATCCGGCGGGCATGAATTCGACTCTCGTTCGTTCGATCCCTCATGGATACTGACAGCACCGGCCGACGGAACCTACCGCCTGCTGATTCGCGACGCATACAGTTCGCTGCACAGCCATCCGGGACTGGTCTACCGGCTGGTGGTACGTCCGCCGGAGCCGGACTTTCGGCTGATCGCAGTTCCGGGTGATTCTTCGGCCGGTCTGGTGCTGCGGCGCGAAGGTCGTGCACTGATCCGGGTGTTCGCCGTCCGCCGGGATGGATTCGACGGTGAGATCCGATTGAAGGTGGACGGACTTCCAGAAGGAGTCACCTCTGAAGAAGTCATCATCGGTCCGTCAAATCGCATGGGCACGCTGGTCCTGACCGCATCAGACAAGGCTCAGCCAACAACGGCCAGTCTGACAATTGTCGGCTCTGCCGACATCAACGGCCGCTCGGCAGCCCGGACGGCCCGCTTCGGCAGCGTTTCCGCGCCCTACCGTATGTCTCAGCCGAACAGTCGGCTTCCCAGTGTCCCCGCCCGGATCACCAGCGATCTTCAGCTGTGCGTTACAGACGAAGAACCGGCTCCGGTACTGCTGACGATCGGAAACGATGAGCCGGTCGAGGCTTCTCGGGGGCAGTCAGTGAAGATCAGGTATCGGGTCGCCAGACGAGACGGCATTGGTGGCAACCTGATCGGTTTTCCGATGGACTTTCCCATCAATTCCACCGGCAATCAGGTCAACATCGGCAGCAACAAGGAAGGTGAATTCGAGCTGCGTTTCAACAGCAACGCACCGGCAGGAAACTACAGTGTGTACCTTGCCGGATACCTGCAGAACATGCCCTACCGACACAACCCGGAAGCCGTTGAACAGGCAAAACATCGGCAGCAGTTTGTGCAGAACATCCAGACCGAAGCCGCCACGGCATCGAAGGAAGCGGACAAGGCTTTGCAGAATCGCGTCAATGACCTGACAAAAGCCAACAGCGTGCAGAACAGCGCCCGCACAGATAAACAGAAGGCGGACATGAATCTTAAAGACGCCACGACTCTGATGGCGGAGGCTAAGAAAAAACGAGACGCGCTGAAACAGCAATCAGAAAAGTCGGCGGACGACCAGGAAGTGGCAAAGCAGCTGGCAACGGCCGAATCAGATCTGGCGAGTGCTGCCCGGAATACGCAGAAGGCAGAAACGCAGGCTGACGAGGCGGCAGAACGGCTGCAGGAAGCGGACAAACAACAGGCGCTGGCAACAGAAGCCAGAGCCGCAGCAGAACAGGCCGCCGCGGCCGCACGAGCATTTGTCCAGGAAGCTCAGCGCGAAAAACAACGCGTTGACCAGCTGGTGAGGCAGAAGGAACAGACCGCTCGACAGCGCAATATCAATGTGCTGATCCCGTCCAACAGCCTGACCGTCAGACTGGCCGAGTACCCGATCGAACTCCAGCCGCTGCCGGACAACCTGACCGTCACGCAGGGCGAGCAGCTGGAAATCAAACTGGTGCTGAAAAGACTGTACGACTTCACCGGCAATGTCAGTGTTCAGGTACAGCTGCCGAGCGGGATCAGTGGTCTGAGCATCCCCAACATCAACCTTGGAAGCGATCAGACCGAAGGCCGGCTGAAGGTAACAGCGCAGTCCGGCGCCACCGTCGGCACACACACGCTCAACCTTCGATTCGTGATGAATTTGAGCGGCCAGCTGGTTATGGAACATCCACTTCCGCTGACGGTCGTGGAAAAGGCAGCAGCCCCCTGACAATTCTGCTGACGAGGACCCGGCTGATGACAATTCTGTTTCTGACATCCCCGGCCACGTTCTCCTGTCCTGCCCTGAATGGTGCCTTATGTTGATTCCTGAAACAGCCCGGTCACGACGGGGAATGACGCGAGGTCTGGCCGATGGCATGGCGCTGATCCGTCGCGTTGCCGTCCAGCTGCCGCTGCTGCCGCTGCTGCTGTGCGGCACCGGTGTGGTCACGGCCGACGGGCTTCCGATCGCCAGCCTGAATCGTTCGTCAGCGGTATCCTTCGAACGCGAAATTCTTCCGATCCTGAGGAAGTCTTGTCTGGCCTGCCATTCGCAGAAGGAGAAACAGGGCGGACTGATGCTGGAGTCCGTGGCAGCGATGCTGAAAGGCGGCGACTCAGGGCCGGCCGTCGTCCCCGGCCAAGCGATGGACAGCCGCCTGCTGCAACTGGCGGCTCATTCAGACGAGCCGCTGATGCCCCCCGCAGAGAATGAAGTCAATGCACAGAATCTTTCGCCGACGGAGCTTGGCCTGATTCAGCTCTGGATCAATCAAGGCGCGAAAAGTACCGGCAGAGCCACTCCGTTGTCACCCGGATCATGGCAGCCGGTGCCGGACAGGCTGCATCCTGCACTGGCGGTTTCTCTATCGTCGGACAGCCGGTTTGTGGCCGCTGCGCGAGCCGATCAGATTTGTCTGTATCACGTCGGCAGCGGTCAACTGGTAACACAAATGATCGATCAAGAACTGCAGACGGCAGAACGACCAACCGGCGCGGCTCACCGCGACCTGGTACAGTCGCTGGCCTTCAATGCAGACGGCGATCTGCTGGCGTCGGGCGGATTCCGCGAAATCAAGTTGTGGCGCAAGCCGAGTGATGTGCAGAAGCGGCAGATTGCCACCGGGACCGACCTTCGTTGTCTCCGGCTGAGCCCCGATACCAGCATGATTGCCACCAACGGACCGGAACACAGTGTGCAGCTTTTTCACAGAGAAGACGGCCAGCCGGCACAGCGGCTGATCGGGCACACGAAGGAAATCACGAGCCTGCGATTTTCTTCAGACGGACGGCATCTGTACACGGCGTCGCTGGATCAGACGGTGCTGATCTGGAATCTGGCCACGGCTGACCTGATCGGCCAAATCGATACACCTGCAGCCGTAAATGATCTGGAACTGGTGCTGGTCAGCGCTCCGACCGGACAGCTTCCTCATCCGGGCGTGCAGGTGCTGACGGCTGGCGCCGACAACGTGGTGCGGGTCTGGAGTTTTGGCGACGAGCCTCCTGGGGAAACTCAGATGCTGCCCGCGGTACTGGCGGCGGAAATAAAGGGGCATTCACAGCCGGTCACCTGTCTGGCGGCCATTCCCGGTCGCCCGAAGGAATTTGTTTCGGGCAGCCGTGATGGAACGGCGCGCTGGTGGCGCACCGATGACGGCCGGCAGCTGCGACAGTTCAATCAAGGTGGCCCGGCCACCATCGTCGCGGTCTCACCGGATGCTCAGAGATTTGTGACCGGCGGCGAAAACAATTCGGCCAGATTGTGGAACAGCAATGGTCAGCAGATGGCGGAACTGAAGGGCGACATTCGGCGGAACACGGCAGCTGTCCGGGCGAAGCAGCAGCTGAATTCTGCCAATGCCCGGGTCAGCGTGGCGAAACGACAGCTCGACAACGCGGAAAAAGACGTTCCGAAGAAGGAAGAAGCAGAAAAGAAGCTGGCCGAAGCCGCAGAGAAGGCCAATCAGAACGTAACGGAAAAGCAGACGGCGCTGGACGAAGCGAAGAAAATGAAGCTGCAGGCCGAGCAACAGGCGGTCGCTGTCGCCGCCACCGTCCGAGAACTTCAGGCGACCAGAACGTCGATTCAGCAGCTGGCCGAACGGGCGGCCGAGCAGTTGAAGACTCGTCAGGCACAATCCGCCCGGCTGCAGCAGGCCGTGAATGCCGCTCCGCAGAATGAACAGCTGCAGACACTGCTGGCAGCGGCTCAGGCCGAAGTACAGGCGGCACAGCAGGAAGTTCAGCAGCAGAACGCGGGTCTGCAGGAACCGACGCAGCAGTTGCAGCAGGCCATTCAAAAGGCCGTGCAGGCGGCTCAGGAAGTCGACAGGACTCAGAAGCCCTACAACGACAGCCTTGCCGCCCTTGAGAAGGCCGCGTCGGATCAGAATCTGGTCTCACAGCAACTGGCGCTGGCAGCAGTGGAAGCCGCTCGATCCCGCGACCTGGTGCCCGTTTACCGAACAACACTGGAACAGGCCGAAGCTGGTCAGCAGGCTGCCCTGGAACGATTTCAGCAGGCCGAACAGGCGGCCAAAGCGGCCGAACGGCCGATTCGAGCGGCCGCGTTTTCGCCGGATGGAACGAAACTGCTGACAGCCGGAGATCTGAACATCGTGCACTTGTGGGACGCAACCACCGGAGCAGCGCTCGGATCCTACGGCGGACACTCGGGAAGTCGCGTGACGGCGCTGGCGTTTCCGGACTCAGAAACACTGGTATCGGCGGCAGACGACCAGTCGGTGCGGCTGTGGGAGGTGAATCCGGACTGGAGACTGGAACGCACCATTGGTGCTGCCGACAGAGCCGACCTGATCCGCCACCGAGTCACAACGGTGGATTTTCGTTTTGATTCTCAGCATCTGCTGGCGGGCAGCGGCGTCCCGTCGCGGGATGGCGAGCTGCACGTGTTTCAGGTCGCCGACGGCAGTCGCGTGCTGCATCTTCCGAATGCTCATGACGACGTCGTCTACGCGGCCAGGTTCTCTCCCGATGGTGACCGAATTGCCTCAGCCGGCGCGGACGGTCTGGTCCGGTGCTTTGACGCCGTCACCGGCGCGCAGCTGCAGCGATTTGAAGGTCATACCGGCTATGTGCTGAGTGTTTCCTGGAAAGCCGACGGACAGACACTGGCGTCGGCGTCCGCAGATGGTTCCGTCAGGTTCTGGGACGCCGCGACGGGTGACCGGAAGAGGACTGTTTCGAATTTCGGGAAGCATGTTACCGGAGTGAAATTTATAGGGGACACGGACGACGTGTTCTGTGTCGGCGGCGACAGGAGCACGCGAATGGTCAGAAGCACCAACGGAGGAACCATTCGAAACTTCTCGGGCGCGGCGGCGTGGCTGCACGCCACCGACATCACGCCGGACGGTCGCACAGCGGTGGCCGGCGACGCGTTCGGCCGTGTCTACGCATGGGACACCACCAACGGGCGTCTGCTGCACACGCTGGGGCGCGACGAACAGAAGGAATAATCTATTACTGCCGGACTTCGCCAGTCGTGCGGGCGGTGGCATTGCGACGGCCCAGCAGTACTGCAAGGGCCAGTCCGAACGCGGCCACCGGCAGCATCACGGCGGCCAGCATCGGAGCCATCAGGCCGGCTCTGCGAAGCGCCGTAATGATCCAGTTCCAGCCGGCGTCGCTTCCTCGAATCACCAGCGTATCAATCACGCTCTTGGCCTTGTACTTTTCATCGCGTGAAACCACGGTGTAGAGCACCCCGAGCGCCGGAACGGTCAGCCCATAGGTGCTGGATCGACTCAGAACCATGGCTGCAATCAGCACGGGCAGCGCCGAGGCGGCGGAAAGTCCGGCAAAGCCCAGTCCGTATACCGTCGGCAGAATGCACAGTGTGAACGTCAGACTCCACTTCATCACGCGTGAAGCAACCAGTACCTGAAACACGATGGTCACAATCTGTACGGCCAGGTCAATATGGGCAAAGACACCCGTGCGGACGTCCTTCTCGGGAAAAGCGGCTCGCATCATGTCGGCCTGGGTCAGATACAGAAACGTGCCGCATGCCGTGGTGGACAGGACATACAACATGATACTGCGCAGATAAGGTGATCGAACCACCTGGATGAAACCGGCAAACGGATTCGGCGACGACGGTTCTTCGGCGGCCCCCGCACCTGGCGCGTCCAGAGCGGCGGAATCCAGTCGGCGGAAGCAGGCCAGTCCGCCTTCCAGCAGTGCAGCGGAGACCAGCAGCAGATTCTCAGGGCCGATCAGTTCGGACGTCCGGCCGACGAAGAAACTGGCCGCGATCGCGCCTACCGTTCCGAATCCGGAGATCGTACCGAACAGTCTCTTGCCGCGGTCGCGTGAAAACACGTCGGCCATCACGCTCCAGAACAGCGACGTGGAAAACAGAGCATACACTCCGACCCAGACAAAGAACACGCGTGCCACGTACTTCAGTACCTCCGGGTCAAGCAGATGCATGGCGATACTGAACGCCAGCAGATTCAGAGCCAGAAAGCGATAGACGATCGGCACCAGCCGGCGGCGGCTGAAGCGGGCCACGAGGCTGGAATACAGCGGCACCGCGACCAGCATGGTCAGAAACACGGCCGTAAACAGCCACGGCAGGTCGCGTGAGCCTTCGATGCTGCCGAGGGCTTCCCGTACGGGACGAACAATGTAGTAGGCGGCGAGCAACGTCATGAACCATGCCGCGGACCACGAAAACGGACGACGTTCGTCGTGATGAATCTGCAGAAAGTCAAGAAGCATTCGGACGTCCGGCTGCGTTTTCTCAGGGGCGGCGGTGGCCGGTCGGACGTGCCATCCCCGGGCGGAGGAAGCAACCAGAACGTGGTATCATCAACGCCTGCGGCGGCCGTAAAATTCTGGCGGATTTGACCCGATAACCGTTTGCGACGCTACCGTTGTCGCGATATCACGCTTGCTGACCCTCTGAAAGCTGTCTGAAACAGAATCGGTATTCGCATGAACGCGACCTACGCGATCGGAATTGACCTGGGGACAACCAACTGCGTCGTATCGTACGTGCGGCTGGACGAAAAGGCGCCGCAGTCAGAACTGCTGCCGATTCCACAGCTGGTGGACCGCGGCACGATTGAATCTCGCTCGTCACTGCCATCATTTACGTACCTTGCGACGGATGCGGAATCGCAGAGTGGCGGCTGTGATCTGCCATGGAACAAGAAGCCGGACTTCGCCGTCGGTGAGTTTGCTCGGCGACAGTCCGCCGACAATCCGGATCGCACGGTGGGAGCCGCCAAGAGCTGGCTGTGTCACGCGGCCGTGGATCGTCACGCACGAATTCTGCCCTGGCAGGCGCCGGCCGGGAATCCTCAGATTTCTCCGGTCGAGGCCTCGTTGCGCTACCTGGAACACCTGGTCGAATCCTGGAATGCCGCCTTTCCGGAAGCCGCCGTTGCCGAACAGCAGGTTGTACTGACGGTTCCCGCCAGCTTTGATCCGGCAGCCCGGGAACTGACCCGCGATGCCGCCCTGAGAGCCGGGCTGCCGGAAAATCTGGTGCTGCTTGAGGAACCTCAGGCGGCCGTTTACGCATGGCTCCAGCTGATGGGCGACGACTGGCGGAAGACGCTGACGGCCGGAGAAACGCTGCTGGTCTGCGATGTCGGTGGCGGCACCACGGACCTGACGCTGGTGGATGTGGTGGATGAAGACGGCAACCTTGAACTGCGGCGGCGGGCCGTCGGCGATCACCTGCTGATGGGCGGCGACAACATGGACCTGGCGCTGGCTTTCCATGCGTCGCAGCTGTTCGAACAGCAGGGAGTGAAACTGGATCCCTGGCAGTCGGTGTCCCTGTGGCATGCCTGCCGCGCCGCCAAAGAAAAACTGCTGGCGGCCGACGGACCGGAAACACATACCGTCTCGGTGCTCGGACGAGGCAGCAAACTGATTGGCGGAACGGTCAGTGTGGAACTGCAGCGGGATGCAGCCGCCAAACTGCTGACGGAAGGCTTCTTCCCGAAGGTCGGACCAAACGAAAAGCCGCAGCGGCAGATGACGACCGGGTTTCAGGAAATCGGACTGCCCTACGAACAGGATACGGGGATTACGCGACATGTTGCCGACTTCCTGAATCGGCATGGGCAGGGAGAACAGCCGCTGCAGCCGACCTGGATTCTGTTCAACGGAGGCGTCTTTCGGGCCGAGCGGCTTGGTCAGCGCCTGATGGATGTTGTCGGCAGCTGGTATGAATCCGGAGCGCCGAAACCGCTGGCGGGAACGCATGATCTGGATCACGCGGTGTCGCTGGGAGCTGCCTTCTACGGATGGACGCGGGCCAACGGTGCTCTGCGAATTCGCGGAGGTTCCGCCCGCAGCTGGTATGTCGGTATCGAAACAACGGGCCTTGCCATTCCCGGAGCCCCACGACCGCTGCGTGCTCTTTGCGTCGTTCCTCAGGGGATGGAAGAAGGCACCGAGTGCGATGTTCCGTCCGGAGAAATCGGTCTGGTGGTCGGCCAGCCCGCCCGGTTTCGGTTTTTCGGGTCCACCGTTCGGGTGAATGACCGGCCCGGAGTTCTGTTGCAGTCATGGAGTGAGGACGAACTGGTTGAGACGGTCAACCTGGAAACGGAACTGCCTCGCGAAGAAGGCTCGGACGAATCCTGGGTGCCCGTCAATTTCCAGTCCCGCGTCACGGAACTCGGAATACTGGAACTCTGGTGCGTGAACAAGGCCTCGGGGCGACGATGGAAGCTGGAATTTGATGTTCGGGAAAAGGACTCCTGATTTTCGATCTTCCACTGGGCCGCAGCCCGGCCGGTTTTCTGATGTGGGGCGGAATGATGTTCGGAGGACTGGTGCTGATGCTGGCCGGTCTATTCTGAATCTTTTTCATTCACAGCGGATTCCGCACGCAGACGTTTCCCCACTTCACGTCGCGTGATCATCTTTCGGATCGTGAACAGTGCCACCAGCCCCGGCCGGGGAAACAGCAGGCGTGACCGGACACCGCGAAGACCACCGTAGTGCTCAAAGTCGATGTGTTCGTGCACTTCTGTGCGGTCGTGATCGATGGATCGAAACCGGTGGGTGTGGACCCAGGATTTCATCGGCCCGCTGACCTGAGTGTCGGTGAAACCCGAGTCACTGACGTCGGAATGCACGGCCGTCCAGTGGACCGGCAGCGGCCCCATCCACATCGTGAACTCTGCCACCGAACCTTCGGCCAGAGGTTCAAACCTGTGAACCTGCATGATCATCAGCGGTGGCGTCAGAGTTTTCAGAATGCCGGGTTCGAAGTGAAACGCACTGACCGCTTCAACCGGAGCGTCAACCTGAAATCGAAAATCAAACGTCGCCATCCGCCGTCCTTCCGCTGTGGTATCGTGCTGCCTGACCGCCACGCATCCAGTGGTTGTACCACGAGGCCGCCGGAATTCACGAAACATTCTGAAATCTGGCTGATCTTGATGCCATGGCCCTCGGCCGCGGCCGCGGCCAATGCCCTCCAGGTTGTGGGCGGGTCTCCCGACTCGTCCACAAGATCGACCGAAGGTCTCCCGATCCGCATCACGCCAACGGGCCCAGAAAAGGGAAAGGGGGACCAAAGAAAGGGGACAAAAGGGAGAAAGCTGACAAAAGGGACAGGCATTTTCCAAGGGACCTGACAAAATTGACAGGCATTTTCCAAGCGTTGCGTACGAACAGGATTATGTCTGTCCCTATTTCGAAGCTGACAAAAGGGACAGGCACAATACTGTTCGGCACGGGGGCTGCTGGGCGTTGGCGGGTGGTGTTCATATGAACAGTATTGCGCCATCCGATTGAATCTGCCAGACTTCGTGCATGGCGGACTGCGACCCAGAACGAAAACCAAAATCA
>JAVKCM010000218.1:0-10081 GCA_040222735.1 Fuerstiella sp.
TGCTTCCGATTCAAAAAACCCCCTGCTGCACGCTACCCCCACGTTTCGACACGACAGGAATTTGCCGTTTGATCCTTAGTCAGCGGGCGACGCGGCGGCCGGTTGCAGCGGAAGGTCGGCGCGGGCATCGGGCCAGTGCAGGTGGTGGCGCTGATACCAGCCGCGTGGGTCGGCGTGCAACGAAGCCACAATATCGTTCAGGGTGGTTCGCAGCGTGTGATTCGGGTACCAGCCCAGCAGCTTCTGTGCATGCCCGATATCCGCGGCATAGTGGTCGTCAGCAAGGTCCACCATCCAGGGCTTGATGAAGGGCTGAGAATCCTCTGAAGCCATCTTGTCCTTCATCCATGCGCCGGCCTTCGCCACGACTTTCGGTATCCTTAGCGCCGGCTGTGGCTCGCCGTGGATCAGCTGGCCCAGTTCCTGCTGCAGTTCCCGGTAACTCATCACGTCCGGCTCGGCCACCAGAAACAGTTCCCGCTGGCTCAGCCGAGATGCCCTTGCCACCACTCGGCGAAAACAGTCCGCCAGGTCATCCAGATGCACCAGGGCCTGGCCGGCACTGATATCACCTGGATAGACGTAGCTTTCCAGCTGATGTTCGTAGATGCGGCTGATCTGCTGAGACAGCAGTATCGAGTGCCCGGCTTCATCGTACACGCCGGCGATTCGCAGGATCACGGTCGCTGTCTGTCCGGCCAGTTCTTCGACCAGCCGCTCCGCCTGCAGTTTCGACTGCGGGTAGGCCCATTCGGCCCGGGTTGGTGAGTCTTCTGAAATCCGGCAGCCATCCGCATCGGGTTCCATCACCAGCAGGCTGCTGGCAAACACAAACTGACCAACACGGAATTCCTGAAGCCCGGTCAACAGGCGACGCGTTCCTTCAACGGTCAGCTGTCGATACATCGGACTGGGTTCTCCGGAGTAGTCGTAGTACGCGGCCAGGTGGATCACGCTGTAGATCACGCCGCCGTGTTTCTCACGCATGGCAGACAACGCATGCCCTGTACTGACGGTGTCGGTCAGGTCGGCACAGATCCAGTCAACGTCCGGCGTCTTCACAGCCGGCAGTTCCACGTCCAGTCCGATCACGGTGTAGTCGTTCTTCAGATGACTGATCAGGCGTGAACCAATCAGGCCGTTCGCCCCGGTAATCAGAACAATGGGTTTGCCGGCTTTTTCAGGAGTCTGCGTCTTCACTATTTTCTTTCTGTCCATAAATAAGTCTTTGCTGCCGCGCAGAACCAGAACGTCAGAACCGCTCAGGCGGCCCGGGCTGGTTGCCTCTGTGACAAACCGGGCGACTCGCGGCTCAGACGTCCCGGGCCGACCAGGACTGTTCTGCCGTGATCGTCTTTTCCAGTTCCTCCAGACGCGAGAAGAACGTCTGCAGGCGGGGGGCTGATGTCCCGGCTGCCAGTGAGCCGTACAGCTGGCCCAGCGTTTCGTGGAATTCGTTGACCATCGCCATCAGGTGATCGACTGAAGTTTCTGATGTTGCGATCACATCATCCAGACGCTCCAGCAGTGATTCGTCCGGTACATACTGGAGCCAGGTATCCAGAATGGCGTCTTCGTTGCCATTGCTGAATTCTGCCAGAGCCAGCTGCCAGTGATTTTCGCGCTGCCGCATTTCGGTCGCCAGCCACGCGGCAATGGCAGACCCTGATCGCTGTTCCACGATATCCAGAGTATTTCGCAGGCGGCGATGGGCCGCGCGAATCATATTCAGAATGCCTCGAACTTGCTGAAAGGTCGTCATAAAACTCTCGTTATCAATGTTGCCGTCGCCCTGCTGCCGCAGCGAATGACCGCTGACCTCAGAATGCCGTCGCCGTTCCGGATGATTTCCAATCCGATGGTGATTCCGGTCCGATCCTGAGGTCGGCGGCCTGAACCTCATGCTGCGGCGGGTGACTTTACTTTGATTCGGAAGGTGTATCCTGTTTGAATTCGTCCGATGCCTTTTCGACACCTTCCTGCAGTTCCTTCCACGCAGCGTCCAGGGAAGAACGGACTTCCTGCCATGCGTCGCTACTGGAATCCTCCAGCTTCTGCAGCCGTTCAGCGACTTTCTTCTTCTGCTCACGCAGGCTGGCCAGCCGCTCCTGCATTTTCTCTTTCGCGTCGCTCTTCATCTCACTGGCTGAAGCCTCCAGTTCTTCGATCCGGGCGTCCAGCTTCTGCAGGCTGGCATCCATTTCCGACGCGTACTCGGACTGTTTCTGCTCAGCCAGCTGCGAAGCGGTATCGACCAGTTCGCCGATTTCACGACCGATGTCGCTGGCGGTAACATCCTTGTCGGTTTCGACGTTCTCTGCAGCGTCGGCGTTTTCCGCAGCACTGTCATCGTCTGTCATCACGGGTTTCTGCGTCTGATGAACAAACGGTGTCGGATCTGCAGCGCCCGTTGTTGTGTCGGAACTTCCGTCACTGCAGCCGACCATTCCTGAAACCATTACACACAGTGTCAGTAGTGCTGAAGTTTTCATTGCCTGTTTCCTTTATCGTTGAAATTCAGTTTTGAGAGCCAAACACTGGTCCATGGAGGTGCGAACAGCATGCCAATATGTTCGCAGCAGGCAAAACGGCTGAAATCTGAGCGTCCTGCAGTCGTCCTGAGGCACGCTTCGTCGAATTCGCTGGCCGAACACTGGTCGTTGACCCGACAGCGCGGCGGGTGAGGCACCATTTTTGACTTCCAGCCCGGAAGCGATGAACGGGACGGGGAAATGGTGTATATTCAGTTCGGGCGACGTAACGGGCGAGACAGTCAGGTTCGCAAACGGACTGACTGACAGCGCGTCTGAACGGCGTTTCCGCGCGACCAGATAATTGGCGTCACTCGCTCTGTGTCATCAGGGTGAATGCGTTTCCTGTGCACTTCGACAACTGTTTCTGTGGAGTGAAATTCACCGTGTCGACCGGACGAGGGCGTACATGGCGTCCAGAGAAGAAACGCACCGATCGTGAATCTCGTCGGCTGAAGGTCGCGATTCTCATCGGCACTCTGATTGCGCTGACCGCCATGCTGCTGGTGCCGATGTTTCTGAGGGAGCCATCGCTGCGGTTTGTATCGATGGTTCCGGACGCAGCCGCTTCGGACGCAACCGGGCTTCCGGTACTTCCCCTGACAGCAGGGCATGTCAATCAGGATCGGCTGCAGCGAATTTTCGAGAAGCTGCATGAGGTCAGTGACCACCGAGTGCTGCCGCCGCACGCCGCCGCCTCTCTGGATGACCTGAAGGCAGCGGTCCGGCCCGATGAGAAACTGTTGCTGTACTGCGGTCTTGAGTGCGCCGTCCGATACGACGCGGACCAGGAAAAGGCGGTTCTCAGCCTGCTGCGTGGCCCTGATGAACGCCCGCTGGACTTCACCGATTTCCTGAACACACTGAAGAACGTGCAGACAAGTCAGATTGTGCTGCTGCTGGATCGCGTCGGTCGTGAGGCCGGCCTTGCCAACGGAAAGCTCAGCGATGATGTGATGCCGCTGCTCGAAGCCGCCATTGCCGACGCTCGGATACCGCAGCTGGTAGTGATCTGTTCGTCCGACAACGGCCAGCGCAGCTGGGAATATTTTGCGGACGCCGAAACATCCCCGGGGGATTCTGCCGACAAGCCGGTCGACGGCGCCGCCCGAACGCCGGCCCCCCTGTTCGGCAGATTCTCCGGCACCGCCTTCGGTCATTTTGCAGAACAGGCATTCCGCGAAGGTCGGCAGGGACATACCGCTTCTGTCGATTCCCTGTATCGCTATCTGAGCCGCGAAGTCAGTCGCTGGGTTCAGGATCATTACGGTGCTGTGCAGAACGTTGTCCTGCTGCCCCGCAGATCGCGGGTGCTGGATCAGGAACTTCTGGTTCGGGTGGACTGGCCGTCGGACGAGGACTTCGAACCGGGGCAGCAGCCGACGGCGAACGAGACCACGGCAGACTCGGAAGCAGCGTCCCCGGCGACGGCGACGGCGACGGCGAACGAAAACGGTGGGGCTGACATGGTACTGGCAAAGGACACGCCGGATCAGCAGTTTTCAGCTCTACTGACGCAATGGACTGAGCTGCAGCAGGCAGGTGTGGCGGCGGCCGCGACTCCGGGAGCGTGGCGTGATCTGACTGCAGTGCTGTTGTCCGCCGAAACCGCGCTGCTTGATGGAGAAGAAACCACCTTCCAGCAGATGCGTTCGGCCGCCATTGAGAGGCTGGAGAAAATCCGGTACGAAACACGACTGGCCTCAAGCGCGCCGGGCAGCCGACCGTTTGCCCCCTGGGTGACACCGGCCGTGGAACCGGAAAACAAAGAGATCGTCGACATGTTCTCGAACGCCCTCGACGATCTCGGCAAAGCGGAAAACCCTGAGCGACTGCCTGCCGAACTACGGCGCTCAGGCCAGCTGCGTGATGCCTTCATTCACTGGCTGAACGGCGAACTGCGCGACCTGGCCGACGGTATCGATTCCCGTCCTGTGGAGCAGCAGCAGGCCGACGTGGCTCGCTATGTCTGGTTTATTCGCAATCTGGCCGGGCCGACTCCGGACAACAAATGGCCGCGGGAAGACTGGCCTCAGGAATTCTTCGGCATGGAAGAAGTGCTGGCGGGCACAGATGCCGCGTCTCACGTTGCCGTGCTGAAGCCTTTGGTCACACTGCTGGAACTGCGACGCAGGACGCTGCTGACGGCGACGGGAACGCTGCCGGATGGACGCCCACTCAGACGCCCCGTCTGGCAGCAGGTGCGCAGTCAGACCGAACAGTTATTGACGAAGCTGACGGCCGTCGAACGCTGGCTGGCCGTGGGACCGGCAGGGCAGCAGCTGGCGAATGACCTGCTGAGAAAGGCACAGGCGGCGCAGACGGAACTGGGCAACCGCGTCCTGACGGCTCAGGAACTGGTGTCGATCCATGACATGCAGCGGACAGACCTGCCGCTGCTGATTCAGTACCTGGCTCAGCAGCAGGAAGGAGTGCCTCTGGCGGAGGAACTTAATTCCGCCCTCAGCATGGTAAACGCCATTCTGAATGGCACTTCCGACGTGTCAGCTCTGTATCCGGACGGAGTCCTGAAACAGCCGGACCTGACGACTGAGATTTCGTCCATGTTCGCACTCACACGTGACCTGACTCAGGCGCCGGTGACGGAAGTCGACCGGGCACACCAGCGACGGCTATATGACTATGTGCAGAGACGCATTGCTCGCACCGAGCAGCCGGAAGAACGTCAGCGTCTGTTTGCCCTACCGTTGCGAGAGCCCAAGCGTGAACAGCTGATCCGTTCGCTCACGACGCCAGGAATCTCAGAACAGGCGGGTGAGAACCGCGACACCGGCTTGTGGCTGTCTTTCTGGTCGATCCGCATGCTGCACGCCATTTCCGGCGACGACGACATGGCGTTGTGGAAGCAGTGGAAGGATCTGGTGCAGGCGATCCAGGCTGGCGACAGCGGTCGCTGTATTCTGATCCGGGCGAAGCTGGCCGGCAGCCTGCGGACGGCGTGGATCCGCCAGCATTCAACGCTGCAGAATACGCGGGATTCAATTTTTGTATCTCAGGACGAGGCCGCGTCGCTGGTCGCCGTCGACCTGAGCACACGGTCGGCCGCGGGCACCGGCAACCACCGGCTCTATGGCAGAATCAGTTCGAACCTGTGCGGCCTGACTCCGTCGGCAGAACCGGCACTGCTGGCAGCAGACGACGCCGTGTTCTTTGACGAAAACAGTCGGGCACGCATCGGAATTCAGACAGATCAGTCGGCACTGTATCTGGCGACGGCCGGTCTTGAACTGGCAACAGGCAACCCGAGTCTGATCGACAACTGGTATCGTCTGGCGGATCCGCAGTCGATCAATGAAGTCCTGCTGAGTGCCGGCAACGGACTGGCGGCGCCGGTCACCCTGACGCTGGCGGTCACCAATGATCAGGATATCGTCACGGCGGCCCGGGAAGTCATTGTTCATCCCAGCACGGCCACGGAATGGCGCGTCGACTTTTTCGCGAACGGAAGAAAACTGGATCGGCGGGAACGCAGTGTCCGCCTGCCGCCGACCACACGCAATCCCGGGGACGGCAAGGACACTCCGATCCCGTTGACGGTGCGACTCACACAGTTGCGAGGCGTGGCTCAGCGCGTGCGTGTGCAATGTCTGGATTCCGAGGGCACCGAGTTCTGGCCCGCGGAACATGTTCTGGAACTTCAGGACGACACGGCAGAACTACCCTTGTTTGCACCGGTCGCCGACGGTGCGGCGCCGGATCCGAAGACGCCGCCGCGCGTGTTCGACGTCCGCAACGGCGTAACATTTGTCATGACCCCGGATCTTGTGGGTGCCAGGCCTGCAAAGCCCGTCGAGATTCAGTTTGTACTGGCTCAGGCGGCCCAGTACGTGCAGCCGCCGACCCCGGTCTATGACCCGGGGCAGTCGCGGTTAAGCTTTCTGCTGCGCCCGGATCCTCGCGTGGATGCGCTCAGACCCGGCGTTCTGGCAGCGGAAATTCATTTCAGTCAGGATCTTGAAAAATTTGTCAGACCCGGAGCAGTCCGGGCCATCGAAAACCTGCCGGCCGGTGGCCAGCTGTTCGTCTTCGACTTTGACGACCGAATTCAGCGCGAGTTCGGGCAGCGGGAATTCGAATTCGGCATCAGTACGGCCGGCGTACCTCATGCCTGGCGATGGCGACTGACACCCAATGACCCGGAACTGCTGGCGGGCGACCGACCGACGGTTCGGGCGGAACTGTCCGTCGAAAACCTGGAAGAAGTGAAGCCTGTTTCAAAACAGGATGAACTGTTGCTGGGCAAAGACTGGGCTCTGGCGAAGCTGGAAGCCCGGATGCACATTCACGGCGGTCGGTTCAACGGTACTCCGGAATGGGAGCTGCAGCTGCAGGTCGCTCGGACGGACAGCGACCAGCCGGCGACCGAAGTGTTCCCGGCGATCAGGCTCAGCAGTCCGCGGCAGGAAACCATTCAGGTCAGCCCGGGGCCGCAGAACACCTGGAACTTTTCGACTCACACGGCCCTGTTCACAAGACCGTCGCTGCAGATCGCTCAGTACGGTCTGTCGTCCGGTCGGTACGAACTGATTGCCCGGCTGAAGCCACTGGAAACGAACGACCAACCCATCGAACATCGCACCCTGTTCGTGTGCGACAGCACACCGCCGCTGGATTCAGAAATCAGGCTGGACGTCCCTGACCGCTGGCCTGTCGACCGACCGCTGACCGGGACGGTGTCGGCCGGGAACGCGGACCGGGAATCCGGAGTGGCTGAAATTCGCATCGGCACGGCCCTGGATAAGCTGAAGAAGGTCGGCCGCGACCTCAAATTCGAAATCAGCCCAAAACCCCATTTCCCCGTCATCCTGCCGTTAGAACGGGCGGGACAGACGGACGGCACGCTGTTTGTCGAAGTCGTCAACAACGTGGGGCTGTCGACTGTGCTGGAAAAGACCATTATATTCTATCGCGACGCCCCCGACATGCAGAATCAGCCTGCGAAACCGGGTGCCGTCCTGTTCACGTGGAATACCGCGACCAAATACGATGTCACGCTGGCCGGAGCGGGATTCAGGGACAGAAAATCCGGAGAGGGTGAAGTAAAGTTTGAGAATGTCCCGCCGGGCCGTTATACAGTTTCCTGGGAAATCAAGGGAAGCGATCTGGGCAAAGGAAGCCGCCCGGTAACAGTGGAAAGTGACAAGACAACACCAGTCGAAAAATAGAGACGCGCCGCGCCACCCGACCGATGTTTCCGGCGGCCGGAAATATTGCAGACCGGCGGCCACAGCGTTGGTCGTCAGACAGCATGACTCATACACGCGGAAATCACAGCCGGCCTGACTTCACCAGCTTCGCGTTTTCTCACCTGTTCCGGTGACATCATGACACACGCCACCCTGCTCATCGTCAACGGTCCCAACCGCGGCAACCGGTTTGACATTGAGGCGGACGGGTCGGAGTTCATCATCGGGCGCAGTGTGGGCACTCAGATCCGCGTCGACGATTCGGAAATGTCACGCCGACATGCAAGAGTAACATCGTCGGGCAGTGAATACCGCGTGCAGGATCTGGGCAGTGCCAACGGTACTTTCGTCAACGGTCGAAAGATTACGGACGCCGTACTTCATCACGGTGATCTGCTGCGACTGGGACATACCAAGCTGATGTTTCAGCTGACGCGTGACGCGGAACAGCAGTCGGCCACCGCGGCTCATGTGCAGTTCATTGAAGATTCCAGTTCCGGTCCTCACTCCGCCATCATACAGCAGTTGAAGGCGGAGCCGGTGTCGTCGGCCGCGATCTGGCCTGATCAGAAGACCGGTCTGGAACTGCTGTATCAGGTGGCCGAAGAACTGGTCCGCCCGACGCATGGTATGGAATCGCTGTTGCAGCGGATTCTGTCCCTCACACTCAGCGCCGTCCGGGCTGATCGCGGCTGCGTTCTGTTGCGCGAAGCCACCGGAGGCGAACTGACGCCACGGGTCTTTCAGCGGCGCGGTGCAGATGACGGGCCGGTACAGCAGATGCGGATCTCACGCACCATCACCGATTACGTCCTGCAGCACGGGAAGGCAGTCCGCACCGCAGATGCGTCTCAGGACACACGGTTTGACGGTGGCCAGAGTATTCTGTCGTCCGGGATCCGCGAGGCCATCTGTGCTCCCATGCGGGGGCAGGAAGAAGTGATCGGCGTCATTTATCTGGACATTACCACCACATCGGTCGTGGACGCTCCAGTGACCGCCGGGCGTCTGAACGATGAGCATCTGAAATCCGTGCTGGCGGTCGCCCGGCAGACCGCTCTGGCCATCGAGGCCCGTCGTTTTCATGATGCCTTTCTGAAAGCCGAACGTTTCGCCGCCATGGGCCAGACCGTTGCCGTGCTGAGTCACCACATCAAGAATATTCTGCAGGGAGTCAAAGGCGGCGGGTACCTGATTCAGACCGGCCTGGATCAGTCCCGGGAAGATATGGTGCGGCAGGGCTGGGGTATCATCGAACGCAATCAGAATCGAATCTATGACCTTGTGATGGACATGCTTTCGTTCAGCAAGGACCGCGTTCCCGATCTGCAGCCCGGGCACCTGAACGATATCTGTGGTGAAGTCGCTGAACTGGTCCAGAGTTCAGCGGATGAAAACAACGTCCGCTTCGAATTCCGACCGGGCGAGAACCTGCCTCTGGCGGAATTTGACCGCGAAGGAATTCACCGGGCCGTTCTGAATCTGGCCACCAATGCGGTCGATGCCGTTGCCGAATCAGAAGATGGAGCGGTGGTCCTGCAGACCGGGTACGACCGGCAGAGTGACGTTATGCTGGTGGCCGTCAGCGACAACGGCCCCGGAATTCCCGAAGAACTGCGTCAGGTCGTGTTCAACGTCTTCGAATCTTCCAAAGGTTCACGCGGTACCGGCATCGGACTGCCCGTCAGCCGAAAAATCATTCGCGAACACGGAGGTCGGGTCAGAATTGAAGGCGGCCCGGGCGAAGGAACCCGGTTTGTGCTGTCGTGGCCCCGGGGGAATCCGCGATCTGAAACCGTGCGTCTGGACACGCCAACCATGATTCCGAAGGACAAGAGTTCGGTTACGCAGTAAGTGGCAGTGGCGTCAAGGCATCCCCTGCACGGCCGACTGGCGTGGACTTAAGGACTTGTCATGTCGCGGAAGTCGCCGGCAGTTCTCGGTTTTCCGAATGATACGGGGCGGTCGGGAGACCGCCCCACAACGAGTCGGGAGACCGCCACAACGACAGACCGCCACAACGACAGAACTCCACAACGACAGAACTCCACAACGACAGGTCGCCACAACGACAGAACTCCCCACAACGAGGGAGACCGCGTTACAACGAGGTTGGAAAGCGGATCGTTTAATGTCCCTGACGCAGCGGCTTACCCTATTGCATTTAATCAACAAACCGCTTAGGGCTTCCGCTGCGGCTCAAGGGTGCATCCGTTCATTGGGACGATTGCCTACAGGACGAGGTTTTTCCAGATTGAATGCCAGTTGTTGTTGATGTTATGAGCTCGCAGGGCGGTGATGGCGGAAGCCCCGGAGGGTGACCAGTGCATGCCGGGACCTTTC
>JAVKCM010000219.1:0-33771 GCA_040222735.1 Fuerstiella sp.
TGCTGGATCTGTGTGAACGCCTGGAGTATGCGGAACAGACCGGTGACGGCATGCTGGAGACGTTCTGAACAGGACACGAAAAATTCCCGGCCGCTCTCGCAGACCCGGGGCCCGCACGCACTCGCAACCCAACTCCCGGGGCCGGAGAACGAAAAAACAGCGATTGCACGCTTACCGAAAGGACACCGTGAAACGTCTTCATGCTGGCATCTACGCATGGGCTGGCCGTTTCCCGTGCGTGCGTGAGCGGCTGCGGTGGGCATCAAGAACAAAGGTGCGCCAACCGGTACCATGCAGATGTTAAGACCCTGGCCGGTCAAGCCGCCGTTTCAGGACACATGTTCAGTGGATTCGCAACGGCGCCCCAGCGTGAACGATTCGGGGAGCCAAACGGTAGTTACCGATGGATGGCATTGCTGTGCTGTGCTGGCGTGCTTTTCGACTCTGATCGAGGCGATTCGGAATGCCCGGACATCAGCGATTGCTCAGAAAGCGAGTCTGAAGTACACCGAGTCTTCCGAACCGATCTCAGCCGCCGACCGGTTCTGATTCATCGGCGGCCTCAAGCTACAGGCATAAGCTGGCCGGGTTCCTGATCCCTGCACATCGTTTAACCGCGTGCCCAACGGGCCGCGCTTCGCCTGACTGTGTGCGCCGCGGCAACAGTATCAGCCATTGGTGACAGGCTCTCGGTCAGTGCCTGTCCCCTTCCGTCCGGCCTCCCTTCCGTCCGGCCTGGGGCAATTCAAGTGCTCTGTCCCCGCGCCGCCCAGCCCGGTGAGTCGCGTGGCGCGGACCGGAGAAGCGGCGTCTGCCTGAGGACAGATCGCAGGCGGCACGCTGCCGGACGGCGGATCGCTGCATCGGCCGCTTGAAGAATGCCGAATTCCGGTCTGCTGCGGGAACTCAAGTGCTCTGTCCCCGTGGTGCAGTCCCGGTTCAGTGGTATTGGCGCTGCGGCTGGAAGCCCCAGCTACGTTCAGGGGTGTTCGGTTAGTGCCTGTCCCCTTCCATCTGCTAATTCCAGTCTGCTGCGGGAACTCAAGTGCTCTGTCCCCGTGGTGCAGTCCCGATTCAGCGGTATTGGCGCTGCGGCTGGAAGCCCCAGCTACGTTCAGTCATGCTCGGTTAGTGCCTGTCCCCTTCCATCCGCTTCGTCTCAGATGGCGAGCCTGAACGTACCACTGTCGCGGCGGGGCCGCGAAGTGCCGCCCGGCAGGCGGTACCTACTTTGGCCCAGCCGAACGACCAATGGCTGGCATCGGTTGTTGCGCGAAACACCCCGTAGCTGGGCTGCGGCTGGAAGCCCCAGCTACGTTCAGTGTTGCTCGGTTAATGCCTGTCACCTTCCGTCCCCCGACGGAAAGGGGACAGGCACCGACCGGATGGGGGCGGCAGGGTCTGAAACCGTGTACGGTTCGGTCGGAGCCAGTCTCCTTTCCTCACAGGCGGTGATGCCGTGCGACGACGGACTGGAAGTCCGGCGTACAACCTATGAACGACGGACTGAAGTCCGGCGTACGAAAGGCAGAGATCCGATCACCTGAACCACGCGACCGTCGGCTCTTGGCGCCCGCCCTCCGGTGATCTCAGCAGCCCGCCAGTACTTCGGCGGCTGTCCTTATTGCCGGAAACTCCAGCCTTCCGGAATCCGGGCCAGTTTGCGGACGACGGCAATACCGTCACGCACTGCGATTTCATCGTAGTCACCGTCTCCATTGCAGGCGTCGCCGACCACAATCTTCGCACCACGGCCGATAAACACATTCTTGTCCACCAGCGCTCCGTCGATGACCACATTGTCCTCGATCCCGATCGCGTCTTCGGGCTTCGAATCATGCCTGACGTAGAAATCGGCCCCCATGATAACGCTGTTGCGAATCGTCACGTTGCTGCCAATCTTCGCCCGGACACCGATGACGCTGTTTTCGATGCGAGTGCCGGGACCGATGGTACAGCCGTCTGCAATCAGGCTCTGGCTGACAACACAGTCCTCAAGACGGGTCGACGGCAGAAACCGAGGTCGCGTGAAGATCGGGTGCTTGTGATCACCGAATCGAAACGGCGGCGTGCTGGCAGCCATGGCCAGATTCGCGTCGAAAAAGGCCTTGATGGTGCCGATGTCTTCCCAGTACCCGTCGAACAGATGCGTCTGCACATGATGATCCATGATCGCCTTGGGAAAGATATCTTTTCCGAAGTCATCGTGATCGTAGGATTCCAGCAGATGAACCAGCAGATCCCGGTTAAACAGATAGATCCCCATGCTGGCCAGATATTCCCGACCCTTCGATTCGATGCCGTGTTCGTCAATCCATGCGGCGGGTGTGCGTACCTTCTGCAGCGCCTGCTCATCCTGCGGCTTTTCAACAAAGTCGACAACGCGTCCCGTGTCCTCAAGCTGCATGATGCCGAAGCCACGGGCAGCTTCCTGATCGACCGGGATCGTAGCAATCGTCACGTCGGCACCGGCTTTCAGATGCGTATTCAGCATCTGTCGGTAATCCATCCTGTACAGCTGATCGCCCGACAGAATCAACACGTACTTCAGACCCGGCTGAGTCAGAAACCGCATCTGTTTACGGACAGCGTCCGCCGTCCCCTGATACCAGTCGGTCTCACCCGGTGTCTGCTGAGCCGCCAGGATCTCGACAAAGCCGTTGCTGAACAGATCAAAATTGTACGTCTGCCGGATATGTCGATGCAGACTGATCGAATTGAACTGAGTCAGCACATAGATGCGGTGCACGTCACTGTGAATACAGTTTGAAATCGGAACATCTATCAGTCGATACTTTCCGCCGATCGGAACGGCTGGCTTAGAACGGTACTGAGTCAGAGGCAACAATCGAGTGCCTTTGCCGCCGCCCAGAATCAGACTGATGATGTGGTCCATGTTTGCCCTCGCCGGATTGTGACTGCTTGATTATTGACATCGCACTCAGCCTAACGACAGGTAACGATAATCCCACCGTCGTCCGGCCGGAATGGGTCGGATTACGTAATGCATACCCGGCGCGTTCAGGTCAGTCAACCGAGGCAGTTTCGAATGACCGATCCACCACGGCGGCCCCCACGGAATCACCAAAAGCGTTCGTGGCCGTTCGAAACCGGTCAAGCAACCAGTCAATCGGCAGAATCAGCGGCAGATAATGAGCGGGCAGACCGACCGCGTTCAGCACGATCAGCATCGTGACCAGCCCGGCCTCCGGAATTCCGGCAGCACCGATGGCGGCCAGCGTCGCGGTGACGGCAATCAACAGCTGTTCCTGAAATCCAAACACGTATTCAGGTTGAGCACCGGCGTGAATCTGAGCCATAAAGATGGCGGCCGCTGCTTCGTACAGCGCCGTTCCGTCCATGTTGACCGTGGCTCCCAGCGGCAGCACAAACTCAACCGATCGACGTGAAACGCCGGCGTTCATTTCCGCACATTCCATGGTCACCGGCAGCGTGGCCGATGAACTGGCCGTGGAAAATGCCGTCAGCAGCGCGTCAGACATCTGTCGAAAAAACTGCGCGGGACTTCGCTTTGTGAAGACCCACAGAATCAGCGGCAGCGTGACAAAGGCGTGCAGCGCCAGTCCGATCATTACGGTCGCGACGTAAGCTCCCAGACTGGAAATCTTTGACCAGGCATCACCCGCCAGAAAAAACTGCCCGAACGATGAAGCCACCAGGCAGAAGATCCCGATCGGAGCAAACTTCATCAGCAGCATCACGAAGCTCATCATCGCATCGTTGATACTGACGATCAGCGTCTGAATCGTTTCTGAGCGACGGCCCATCGTCGTCAACATGCCGGCGAATACAATGCTGAAGACAATCAGGGGCAGCAGGTCACCGTCGACCATCGACTTCAGCAGATTGTTCGTGAACAGCATCAGCGCCATCTTGTGAAAGATGTCACGCAGGCTTTTGGGACCATCCTGTTCGCTGCTGAGGTCTTCGACCTTCTGCTCGTACTCTGCCGCGTCGGTCCCCTGAAGCAGCGCATCCGCGTCCAGCCCCACGCCGGGATTGATCAGGTTGACAATCAGTACTCCGGTGGCCACCGCCAGAATGGTGGTCATCAGGTAGTAGCTGATGGCGATGGCCCCGGGCCGGCCGAGCTTCCGGACGTCACCGAGCCCCAGAATGCCGCTCATCACACTGGCCATCACCAGCGGAACAACAACCATCATCAACAGCCGCAGAAAGATCTCACCGCCCAGTTTCAGACTGACCGCGACTGACGGAGCCAGCCACGCCAGGACCAGCGCCGCCACGATGGCTCCCACCATGAAAAACGTATGACGGCCATTCGAACCGGTTTTCTTCGACGGTGAGTCTGCCATAGAAAATGTTTTCTGCCGGCGGAAGCAAATGGAAGCACGGTCATCCCAGCTCGGGAATCGGCCGGCCGCCTTCAGCGACAATGGGAATCGGTCGCCCCTGACCATTCACCCAGTGAGCATTCAGATCGATTCCCAGATGACGAAACGTGGTGGCGGCAAGGTCCTGAGGTCGCACGGGGCTGGATTCGATACCGCCGCCACGGCGGTCGGTGGAACCGATCACCTGTCCATGCCGCAGGCCGCCGCCTGCGGCCACCATTGACATGACATTCGTCCAGTGATCCCGTCCTGCTTCCTTGTTGATCACCGGCGACCGACCGAATTCGCCCATCATCAGCACCAGCGTATCATCCAGCAGCCCGCGCGTTTCCAGATCATTGACCAGCGCATACAGCACACGATCAACTCGCGGCAGCAGCGGCGTCAGGCCTTTTTCTATTCCGCCCCAGCGCACGTTGTCGCCGTGGTGGTCGAAGTAGCCCCAGGCACCGCTCACCAGCACAAAGGTCACTCCGGCTTCCACCAGTCGCCGCGCCAGCAGTGCCTTCTGACCGATGCTCTCTGTCCCGTAAGAAGCTTTCGTGGCCGCCGATTCCTCGTCCACGTTGAAGGCTTTCTGAACCTTCCCCGACAGCACCAGTTCGTAGGCCTGCTGCGTGTAGCGGTCTGCGCGATTCAGCGTCTGGTTGTTTTCAATCGTGCGTCCGAAACGATCCAGCTGCTGACGGATATGCTGACGATCATTCAGCCGACCAACTTCAATTCCCGGGGGCAGGGCAAACCGCCCCTGCAGTTCGGTTCCCTTCACCGGGGCAAAATCGCTGCCCATATGACCGGCTTCCCAGACATCCGCCGCCCATGAATCTGCCAGCCCCACAAACGGCGGCAGGTCGCGATCGTTTGAGCCTCGGAATTTCGCGGCCACAGATCCCATCGATGGATACCCGCCGCCATCCCGACCATCATTGGTTCGACGCGCCAGCGGATTTCCCGCCTGCAGTGTGATCGGTGTGTGGTTGCTGGCCGAACAGTCCACCGAACGGATAATCGACAGCTTGTCGGCAATAGACGCCTGCAGCGGCAAATGTTCGCTGAACCTCACACCCGGAATTTTCGTCGGAATGGTCGCATACGGCCCACGGATTTCAGACGGCGCATCCGGTTTGGGATCCCACATGTCCAGGTGACTGGGTCCGCCGGACAACCAGAACAGAATGACGGCCTTGCGATCCCCGCTGGGCGACGGCGAACCCGCCGACGCCGTCTGCAGCCTCATCAGCTGCGGCAGACTCAGCCCTCCCAGCGCCGACAGCCCCGACTGTAGAAACCAGCGTCGCGACGACGCACTGACAAGATCCTGACGGGAAGAACGGAAGCCTTGCATGGTCTGACCCTTCTGCACAGGAAGACATAGGCATATTGGTGGGAGGGAGCGTTGGTGAGACTCAGAAGCAGCCGACAGCCATTTCAGAGCTGACGCCACTATACCCGGCCCGATACCCCCTCACAATCCCATCAGCCTTTCAGCCCCCGCGACGCGTGGAATTGAGGCAGGGCGACCCGCACAAAACCGTCAACAACCACAGTTGACACCGCTGCACAACGACACAGCTGCACCAGAACCGAGCCACCGACTGACGATACCGGGGTACGGCACCATGGCTTTGGGTCTCAGACGTTACCCGTCACACCGCCCGGCTGATCCCTGCAGACCCGTCCTTCCACCAGCAGATCGCCTTCAAAGGACCGAACGCTGAGGTTCTTCACTGAGGCCAGCGGCGGCACATTGTCCAGCCCCGTTCCACCGACTGGTGGTACCGCCGCGGCTCCGCCCAGAATCTTCGGAGCCATGAAGACATGGACTTCATCGATCAGGTCCGCGTCGAACAATGTACCCATCAGCCCGGCGCCGGCTTCCACCAGCACGTTGGTCAGCCGACGGCGCCCGAGTTCCCGCAGCAGTTCTGAAACATCGGGCCGTCCGTTATCGGCAGATACACCAAACACTTCCACACCTTTCTGTCGCAGCTGCTGCACGCGTTTTGATTCCATCGCCTGCTGAGTCACACAAAGCAGCAGCGGCGCCTCATCAATCGTCCGCAGCAGATTACCGTCCTCCCGGATCGACGATCCATCGGCATCAATCACCACGCGAAGGGGTGTACGTGGCCCCGGCGGACGAACGGTCAGTCGGGGATCATCAGCCCGGACCGTACCGGCCGCGGTGATGATCGCGTCCATTCGTCCGCGGAGGCGATGCACCTCGGCCCGTGCGGCCTTGCCGGTGATCCATCTGGAATGTCCGGTTCGCGAGGCGATGCGACCATCCAGTGTCATGGCCCACTTGGCATGCACCCATGGCCGTCCGTTCAGCATCAGGCAGCGGAACGGAGCGATCAGATCCTGAGCCTCGTCCTGGCAACAGCCCACCTGAATATCCAGACCGGCGGCTCGCAGTTTCTGGATTCCCTGTCCGGCCACATGAGGCGCCGGATCCTGACACCCGATCACGACACGACGGAAGCCCGCCGCAATGACAGCATCGGCACACGGTGGTGTCTTGCCGTGATGGCTGCACGGTTCGAGCGTGACGAACAGCTGCGCCCCTGAGGTGCGGCCAGCGGCAGCCGAAATGGCGTTCACTTCCGCATGCGGTCCGCCGAAATTCTGGTGCCAGCCGTCCGCGACCCAACGCCGCTGTGCGTCCACAATCACGGCGCCGACCGCGGGATTCGGTTCCACTGCTCCGATACCCCGACAAGCGACATTCAGTGCGTGGCGCATCACACTGTCGTCATCGGGAAAGATCAGATCCTGCGGCACCGCCTTAATCCTGCCCGGGCACCCACAGTTTGGACGCTTCACCAGCGGGCTTGTCAGCCCCCGGTGTCCACAGTCCCTGTCCGGAAGCGCCGGCCGCGGACGGCTCCAGCTGATCCAGCAGATGCTCACACCCGCTGCTGACAAGTTCCTCGCGAATCACCTCTTCGATCTCCGGGATCTTCACGAAGTACCGGTCGCGAATCGTGGCCAGCAGTTCGGGCAGTTCCGGATCTTCCGGATTGTCCAGACGGCAGCTCAGTTCCCGGATATCCAGTTCCAGTCGCGTGCGGAACGCTTCGGCATCGTCTTCGACGGCATCACGAGCATCTGCGAAACACTGTGACGCCCGTTTCAGTTCATCCTTTTCCCGAGCGATGGTAGCCCGCAGCAGATGAGCTCGCATGGGCGAGAACCGTTCCAGTGCCTCCGGACGTTTCACCAGTTCCTCGATGGCCCGTTCCAGCAGCAGCAGATGCCGCACCAGCGTGATCCGATTCGCAAATTCAATCACCTGGTCGTCCGTGAGTTCACTTTCGTTCAGACGCCCGAACTGCAGCAGCGGCAGCGAGGTGACCGAACGGCTTTCATCCGCCTCCAGCGGTTTGGGCGCCGGAACGCCAAGACGACTGCGGACTTCGGACAGTTCCGGGTCGTACCCCATGCGGTTGCAAGTCACATCCAGCAGCAGGACGCTGGCGCCGACCCTGACCAGGTTATTGGCATCCTTCGCACACTCTGCCGGGCTGACATTTCCGATTGTCACCAGGGGCGTTTCGACCCATTTGTCCAGTGCCTGCTGCAGCCGCTTTCGGTCCAGTTGTCGATAGTGACTGCTGCCGAAGGCCTCTGCGTGGTGGATCTTCCAGTCGAACATGCGACAGGTGGACGGCATCCGGGACAGCTGCGTGGGCTGAGCGTCGTCCGGCAACGGCTTCGCCAGCTCGCCAGCGGCGGCTCGAAAAGCAGTGGTGGCACTGTCGATGTCGTCATCCAGAGCGACCAGCAGCACGCGTGGTCCGGTTTCGTCGGCATCTGAATCAATCACCGTGATGTCAGCGACGACATCGGGCAGGTTGTTCCGATCCGGATTTTCTGCCAGCGGCTCGGTCAGCAGTTCGAATTCCGCTGCGACGCGACCACCGTCCTCCAGCGTTTCTTCTTCAGAACTCTGGACGCGTGCAAATCGCCTGTCGGCGTCCAGTGCCGTCAGCAGAGCTGAAACGGATTCCACGGGAATCATGACCTGGACAATTCCATAGCTGGCCTCAGAAGTATCCAGTTCCAGCAGCTGTGCCAGTGCTTCGGTTTCGACGGCCGTGTCGTAATCGTCGATCAGTTCGGCCGCCTTGTGCAGCGCCTGAGCGGCCTCCTTCAGACGACCGTCCCAGGCGCGAAACAATCCCAGATTGTGCCACAGAGCACCGTTGCCGGGCTCCTGTTCCACCAGTCGCGTGTACAGAATGGCGGCCGGTTCCCAGCAGCCGATCTGGCTGACCTTGCGCGCCCGGAGTTCTTCTTTCTGCAGCGGTTCGCTTAGCGTGACCGGCAGCAGCGCCATGCGTCCCCGGAACGGATACGGAATACTTCGCTGAGATTCAAAATTGGCCAGCTGCATCAGCAGCGAATTACGACGCTCACCCTGCGACATCCGCACGGCCAGCGCCAGGTGTTCGCGCACGGCCATGGCACAGCCGGCCTGTGCCATCTGGCCGGCAATCCGCGAAGCCAGCAGCGCCACGCTGCCGGGAAACTGTCGGGCTCCCAGCTGAAAGGCGCGATGGACGATGCGTCGGGACTTTGAAAAACCGTCCAGCACCAGACAGACATCGGCCAGCGCCAGCAGCGCCCGCGGTTCGTCCGGATGTCGCCTGAGAAAATCCACCAGATGCTCTCGAGCTTCGGTGAACTTCCCCTTGCGCATCAGCAGCGACGACAGCTGCGTGACCAGAACTTCCTTGTCTGTGTGCTTTTCCATCAGTGACCGCAGCAGCTTTTCTGCCGCCTCGGGCTGGTTGTCCACGAGTTTCTCCACTCGGATCATGTCCTGCAGGATGTCCTGACAGCAGAACTTCAGCTTTTTCCCGCTGCCGCAGACGCAGGGGGAATAGGGGTCGTGTGACATTGTTTCTCAGCCTGTCAAAATTGCGCGTGGTGGTGAAATAGTCGAGGGTCTGCAGAGGCGAAGATTCGATTTCAAGCGCGTAATCGCTGCCGTCACGAATGTCTGCGGAGCTGCAGAATCTGCCGAATAAGCTCAGAACCTGTGTTTCGATGGGACTTTCAGCCACAGATCGGGAATCCTGTGATCGAGCGGAAAGACACAAGATAGTATCATCTTCGCAGAAAGACTGCACCGGAACAGTCCGTCAGTCTTCGAAAGCAATCGGCGGAAAATAAAATACCCCTTTGTCATGCAGAATCAGAATCCGCGATGGAACATAACGCCACAGTAACGACACCCGCACCGCAGGACCAGATCGACTGTCCCGCCTGTGGCGCCGTCAGCCACCGCGGCTCGCAGTTTCAGTTCGAATCCGGACGCGGCGCCACCGGCTGGGCCCGATGCCCCGACTGTGATACCTATTATATGGCCGACGGCTATGACGCCGATAAAGAAACCGACCACACGCGCCATATGGCGTGGGGCAACGAAGCCGAAGGAGTGGCGCTGAACCAGCGAAAACGCAACGGGTTCGTCGCCGCACTCGATCAGATCGAAGCACTCGGCTATGGCGGCTCAAAAATCCTCGATGTCGGATGCTCGTTCGGTGGCATCCTGCTGGAAGCCCGCCAGCGAGGCTTCGATGGCGCCGGCGTCGACATCGTGCCCGAAGCTGTCAAGTGGATGAAAGCCCAGGGATTTCGCGCTGAAGAATGCGCCTCGCTGAAAAACTGTTCCCTGTTTTCCCCCCAGAACCCCGCCGACGTCATTACCGTTCTGGATGCTCATATCTACTGGCCCGACCAGCCCGGCGAACTGAAAGCCGCATGGCACCTGCTGCGGGACGATGGCCTGTTGATGATTCGAGCCGTCACCAAGTCTTCCTATATCACAACCGGTCGCATGGTCGGCACAGTGTCACCGGGCTTCTCGAAAAAACTGATCCGCCGCGCCATCGCCGACCACCGCTTTTCCATGCCGCTCAAAAGCCTGCTCAGAACAGTCCGGGCCGCCGGCTTCGAAATTCTGTCAGCGTCCCCCCGAGGTGCTCAGCATACCGACAACATGCCGCTGCCGGCCCGCGCGGCCTTTGCCATGGGCACGATGCTGTGGCACTCTCTCGGCGTTTCCATCGCTCCCACAACACTGGTGTTCGCCCGAAAGATCGCCGCATGATCCCGCGCCATCGACCGCCGTTCGGCACCGTCGGTCTGCTGCAGGCAGGGATCCGCAGCTGCTTCCGATCGGGCAGCGTGGAGGACCTTGAACGGCAGTACCGACAACAGGCGGACGTGCGGCACGCCGTCTGGATTCCGTCGGCCCGCTACGGCATCACACGAACCATTCAGCACGTGCTGCCCACTCACGGTGAAGTGGTCTGCCCGGTCTTCAACTGCGGAGCCGTGCATCACGCCGCCCGCGAAACCGGACGGCCAATCAGGTTCACGGACAACGCACCCACCAGCTTTTTGATGGACTGCCGCGGTCAGGCCGGCGACGACAATGCGGTAATTCTGTCTGAAATGTTCGGTCACCGGTTCTCTGACAGCGATCTGCACCAGCCTCTGGTGAAGAAGGCAGCCGTCCGTGTCTTCGATATGGCCATGGCCATTCCGACGACAGTCGATATGACACGGATGCAGGATGATGACGTGACCGTATTGAGTTTCGGTCTGGGCAAGATTCGATACGCGGGCTGGGGTGGCATGGCATTGACGCAGTCGGATCAGATCGCAGACATGCTCCGCCGGAATCTGGCTCTGGACGCGGACCAGGCCCGCCTGCGGAACCGGCTTCGCTGGAATCTCAGCATGCTGCTCCGCACGCTGGCTCATGAACCGGCGATCTATGGACCACTGCGTCATCGGCAGATGCGCCGCCAGAGGCACGCTTCTGATCAGGCGACATCGTTTCACACCAATAGCCACGAATGGCACCGATCGACTACAGCACTGCACGTGAATATCTGCCTCAGAAATCTAAAAACATCACCGTCCTGCGAGGCCACACGATGCCGGCTCAGCGACGAATACCGACGACAGCTGCGCGCGTTTTCAGAATTCATGATACTTCCACCGAATGAATCGCAGCCGCTTAGTCACTTCAGTATTCGCGTTCCGGGCCCGGCGCGTGACAAACTGAAGGATGGTCTGTGGCGTCAGGGAATTGATGCAGGAACACTGTTTCCGTTCCCGCACCATGAGTGTGCTGCCAGGCGTTTTCCCGATGCTGCCCGGGCCGCCGGCGAGGTACTGAATCTACCTTTGTCGAATCAGCTCAACCGCCGCACGGTGATTCACATCTGCGATGTACTGAAATCAGCAGCCGACCGGATATTGCACAACGCGGCGCCCCGGCATCATCATGCAGCGTAGTATAAGGTATGGCGAAAAAGGGGTCGGGTTTCTTTTTCTGTCGGCAGAACCCGCACCCGACAGGAACTGGTGAGAAAAAGAAACCCGACCCCTTTTTCTGGATCCCGCTCACTTCTGCTGACGGCGTATTTCGTACAGCAGAATGCCGGCCGCGACGGCCGCATTCAAGGACTCAACCTTGCCCAGCATCGGAATTTTCAGGTGGTGGCGACAGGATTCCAGCAGCGTTTCGCTGACGCCAACCGCCTCACTGCCGATGATCAGTGCCACCGGCTGCCGCAGGTCAATATCCCACGCCGGCGAAGCTGATTTCTCCGACGCCGCGGCAATCACAAAGCCAGCTCGATCCAGCTGCCTTACGGCGTCCGACAGATCCTCTGTCCGCACAATCGGAATATGGTTCACGGCTCCGGCCGAAGACCGGGCCACCTGAGGCGTCACGGCAGCCTGCTGCGTTTCGCCAATCACCACCGCGGTAATTCCCAGCCCGTCACAACACCGCAGAATGGCGCCAAAATTAAACGTGTCCTGAATCCGGTCACAGACCACAACCAGCGGCATCCGGCCCGGCACGACGGCCGACGAACCCGCAGGCGAGGACAACAAGTCCTGCATGTTTGCAAAAGGAAATGGTCCCATACGTGCTGCATAACCCTGGTGATGGGTCGCATGACACAGCTCAGTGATCCGCTCAGCGGAAACCACCTGCACCGCTATCGCAGCCTGTTTCGCCAGTCGCCGAACCTGCGTTGATTCCTCCGCGGACAGGTCCGAGGCCACAAACAGGTCCGCTACCGGCCAGCGTGCGGCCCGCATGGTTTCCAGCACGGCATGACGCCCGACCAGCCAGTTCTTTTGATGACTTGCCTGCAGCTGACGACGACGACTTTTGCGACTGCGCGAAGAATCAGACATGTCAGTGAATCTGCCGGGCGACGTCGGACGGAACTGTTACGTCGCATTGATAATGTCGTCACCATTGCCATAGGGATAAAACAGTCGCCCGATTTCGTCGGCCAGCCTGAAAAAGTACTCGTTGCGAAAGGTTTCGTAGCTGACGTCGGAGGCAGAGCGGGGCACCTGAGTCGGAAATACGGACGACACGTCCTTGGTGAAGATCCGCTTGCCGTCGCCGTCCGTCTCCATTTCGTACACGCTGACGATGGCTTCGCAGCGTCCGCGGAACAGGCTGGTGCTGTCCTGTTCGTACAGCGAAAATTCACTCATGTCCACGTAGACCACGTAGTTCACGTCGAATTCAGCACCAACGTCCACGGCGCTGTCCCAGTCCGGATTGTTGGCCATCCACCCCTGAATGGCATCGGGACTGACGGTTTCTATGTGATTTGAATGCAGCAGCGTGGCCAGTCGCCAGGCCAGCATCTGATCGATATTGTCATGAAACTTCGTCAGATCGTCCGGAGCGTAACACACCACGGCCACCCGGACATTGCGATCGGTGAACGATTTCTGTGTTTCCTTTTCGAACAGTGGTTCCAGCTGCGGCGGACCACCGATCAGATATCCCAGCAGGATGAAATAATTGCATCCGGGAATAACGGCCAGCAGCAGAGCCGGAAACAACAGCCTGAACACGGTCCGCATCCAGTGCCCGGGCCAGGTGTAGATGTGGCCGGGCGTCGTTTGATCTGACTCAGACATCATGTCGTTGTTCACTTCGGTACCTTTGTTCCTGATCAGTGAATCGATTCACTCATCCTGTAGTCATAAAAGTGCTGACTGATATGCAGGGCCACGCGGTCCATGAACCCCTGCATGAACAGATCTTCCGACCGAGTTTCCCGCGGGACCGGGTACGAGGTCGGAAACGTCAGACGAAAGTCGCGGTCAAAAGCCAGCGACACGGGGGCCGAATATTTCCGGTCGGTGATCGGCACCCCGCCGTCCCGGGACACCTGATGCACGCTGATGTGGCCTTCGGCCTTGCCCTGCATCAGATTTTCGCTTTCCGGAACCCGGTGATCGAATTCGCGGATGTCCACATGGACCACATACTTCGCATCAAACGCGGCCGCCATTTCAGAGTAGTCACCCCAGTCACCGTGGTCGTCAAACCATGCGGCCACGTCCCCGGAAGGCACCACCTGGACCTGACGCGATTCCAGATTCCGTGTCACTCGATCCACAATATCAATCTGCAGTGACGGTGAGGTCCGCAGTACCCGATGAGGGGCCGTGCAGATGATCACCACGGCATCCTGCCCCTTCGTCAGGTCAGTCCCCGTGACCGTGCGAAACTCAGACGGCACTTTCGGGTCACCCAGAATCGCCTTGCCCGCCATCACAAACAGCGAACAGCCCGAACCGCTGCACAGCACGGCCGTCAGCAGCAGCCACTGCAGCGGCCGACTGATTCCGTTCCCTTTCAGCCTGGACAGGTTGTTCTTCATGTTGTTTTCCGTTTGCAGGCACCGGACGCCTCTGGAGGCACCACGCCGCATTGTCACATCACAAACACTCTCAGCAGCCAGACCATGACGGCCAGCACCAGGTAGCCGATGGAACCAAGCACCAGCCACCAGAACGGCTCCCGGGTGCCGATAAAACGTCCGGTCACGGCCGTCGCAAGACACCACGGGATGGCCCCGGCAAACATCGTCGCCAGCAGAATCCCGAGCGGATTTGCGTCCCACGCAGCATCAAATCTTCCTCGTACAATATTGCTGAAACTGGTCGTCATTCCGCAGTGCGGGCAGTGGACGCCCAGAAACTGTCGAAACTGACAGGGTGGAAAGCCAAGCTGCTGATGAGTTCCAAAGCCTCGCGGATCCGGTTCCAGCCAGATGGCGATTCCAAAAAGAAAAAGCAGCCCGAACGCTATCACGGCCAACAGCAGTCGCAGCATTCGGTCAGGTCGATTGACACCATCCGTTGACACGTGAAATCCGGTTCCATAAATATCAGCGGTAAGAGGTAACAGTGCAGGGTAGTTGCCTCAAGGTCAGACATCCGCTTCCGTTCGCCCGTTTTTTCGGCTTCGGCGGCATCTGCTGAACTTCAGCGTTTTTCCCCGCAAGACCCCGTCCTGCGCCGCAGGATCTGCCGAAGAGTACCGGCCACCGGGGGGGCAGCCGAGGAGACACGGGCCCGTTCCATGACAAAAACTGATGCCCTCAAGGCCAGGCTGGTCCAGCTCGCCTGCGATATTTCAAACAAACTGCGCGATGTCCCCGAGATCGACGTCGCAGAGCTGCTGCAGCGACACCCGGAAGATATTGTGCTGGTGGATCTGAGAAGCGACCGGGAACGCCAGGTGAGCATGATTCCCGGTGCCATTTCTGCCGCGCAGTTCGAAGCAAACCCGAAAATCTTTGCCGACAAGACCGTCGTGGCACACTGCACGGCCGGCTATCGCAGCGGTCTGTTTGTCAGAAAGATCAGAAAACAGGGAATCGACGCCGTCAACCTGCGGAAAGGAATTCTCGGCTGGTGCCAGCAACATCAGCCACTGGTCACCCCGGATCAGCAGCCCACCCGAAAAGTTCACGTCTACAGCAGGGCATGGAATCTTGTGCCGGACGACTACGAAGCCGTCTGGTAAACCGGCCCCATGTCTCTGATCAAACAGCAACTCAACTGCCCGAAGCAAGCCTGACCAAAAAAACTGTCCGGTGTGACAGGCGAAGCCCGTCCTTTGAAATATAACAGCAATCCGGATCAAACAGAAAATTACTGTCGTGTGGAAACGCGGCGTAAGCTTCCAGCTTGCGTTATCCTGCATCGCAAGCTGGAAGCTTACGCCGCTTATTTTCCGCTCGGTCCCGGAGTACTTGCCGCATCGCAGCTCCATCACATTCGCGCCGGCACACCATTGCCTGCTGTCGTTTATGGAAGCTGAAAACTTTTCACAGACACGGTTTCCACACCGGCTTCGTCTTCCGTAATTCGAATCAGCTGGTCAGCCTGAATATTCTCAAAAACCTGAGTCTGATCGGTCGTCGGCCAGTAGACTTCCAGACGCCGAATCTGCGTGGCGGCCCCGGTTCCCAGCCACTGACGCAGCGGGTTGCTACCGAAACTGCCGCCGCTGCTGACGTGCCGATACACCGACCGCTCGACGCCATTTTCCTGAAACACGGCGCGAATGCGTGCACCGATGGCCGATCGATTGGACCGACTGCCGATCAAATGAACACACAGCCAATGGCCATCACATCCGGGATTCTCGTACAAAGCGTCGTTGAATCGGTCGCTGGGATAGGCACCGCCCATCTGCATGTAGACGTCCTGATCTCCGTCGTTGTCAATGTCTGCAAAAGACACACCGTGTCCCTTCTGCAGATGTCCGAAGCCGCCGGCCATGGTCACATTGACAAATTCAGCCCCCCGCTGGTTCAGGAACATAACGTTGGGCATGATCTCAGAATACGCCACGTCGCCCGTTCCCAGATAGAAATCAGAGTAGCCATCGTTGTTCAGATCTCCGAAGTTGGCCCCCATCGGCAATGTGGGATAATTAAGCCCCCTGTCAGCCGAGACGTTTTCAAATTCGCCCGCTCCGTTTCCCTGATATAGAGCCATCAGTTCCAGACCGACTTCCTTCTGTAACTGTCGGACGTTTGACGAAATGCCCGACAGGTCATCCCCGAGACCAAACGGATACACAGACAGAATTCCGGTGGGACCATTCGAGCAGCTGACAAACAGGTCAAGCTGCCCGTCGTTGTTGTAATCCCAGAACCATGCCGGAAAGCTGGCCAGCGGATGCGTCACCCCGGATGCTGCGGCCACGTCTGAAAATGTGCCATCCCGATTGTTGTGATAGAGACGGTTTTCACCGCCAGCCGAGACAAACAGGTCTGGAAAACGGTCGCTGTCGTAGTCTCCCCAGACGGCCCCCATGACAAACAATTCTTCGTCCAGACCGGATTGGGTGCTGACATCCGTGAAGCCCTGAGCACCATCGTTGCGGAACAGCTGACTGGCCGCTCGAAAGTCTTCGCTGGATTCGTTGCCAACGTACAGATCCAGATCACCGTCGTTGTCGAAGTCGGCCCACGCGGCGGTCTTGCACGGCAGGAAGGACTGACCCAGCCCCACCTCAAATGTCACATCCGTCAACACGCCGTTATCGTTCCGCAGCAGCGAATTCGGTTCCTGCCCCTGTGGTCCCAGCCAGGCTCCGCGACAAACGTACAGATCCGGGTCCCCGTCGTTGTCGTAATCGCCGTGGATCAGATTCAGGCCGCCGGTGATTCCCGTCAGCCCGGCCTGATGCGTTGTTTCCGCAAAACTGCCGTCGCCGTTGTTGCGAAAGAACTGTATCTGCGCGGCCGGATCGTAGCTGCTGGTAACAATGTCCAGCAGGTCGTCACCGTTGAAGTCATCAACAACGGCCCCTCCGCTAAGATTGAAGGTGTCCAGCCCCAGCTGCGGGTACACATTTCTGAATCGCGGAAAATCGACGGTGGATTCGAAATACTGCGCCGGCAGCCGATGCTGCTCCGGCACACCGTCCGGATACTCGCCGATTGTCATGCAGGCAATATTCAGAAGCCAGCGAGCAGTTTCGTGCACCTGAATCCGTTCGACTTCGTCGTCCGTGGGATAAGCCAGAACCTCCAGAAAGCATTCAATGGCTTTCAAAGAACCCGCCGGCCGGTCGTGAATGCCGGTTCCCCGGATCGGCACGATGCAGCTGTCTGAGGTGTACAGGGCACAGCAGTTCTGTGTTTCACCAAGCCGAATGTAGGCCGTCCCCAGTGTAAAAATCAGACGGTTCCGGAAGCGTTGTCTCACGGCCGGATCCGGATGCGAGACTAAATGGAACTTCTGCCTTGCGAGTTCCAGATGACGAATGGCGGCATCCAGATTGTCCAGCCTGAGTTCCTGCTGACCCAGTTCTGAATGGACAAAAACATAGGCAAACGGATCGGCATCTGCCTTCATCAGAGCCGCCTTCAGACGCAACTCGCGAGCGGGTCCCTCGCCAATCAATGGGTGGTCCGTCGCCGAGCGACCGGCGATTTCCTGCAGAACAGCAACCATTTTCTGATGACTCTGAGGCCGAGCGCCAAGTGATTCCTGCGCAGCCAGGGCCGGATCAGCCGGCTGGTCGTCCGGATCGCGGGTACATCCGGAACAGGTGAGACCGGCCGCGAACAGAATTAAGCAGAAAATCCGGCTGTTCAGGTTCATCATTAACGCGGACTTGTCTGTAAGCTGTGGCAACCGTAACCGGCCACCGGGTCGCCGGCAGCTTTGTCCTGAATGGCGTGGACTTGAGGAATTTTCATGTCGCGAAATCCGCCAGAGGTTTTATTCCAAAAGCGGCAGCAGTGCTGCCGAAAGCTCTGGCAGCTTCCGTGACGGCTTGAATCTTCACCATGCCGTTTTACCGTACCCTGTGTCTGGACGGCGTGAACATTTCAGCAGGTCCTACATCCCGAAAGTGAACATGGAAGACCACCGTTCTGTATGGTAACCTGGATCTGTGAAATGGAAAAACGCGGCCGCACTGCCGTATAAGGCCAAAAGCTCGCCATGCCACACAGCCGGTCGCTGCCGGATCGCACGCAGTCTGACTCAGACGAATCCCATCGCTGATTACTCTCAAACGAAAGCCTGTCGCCTTGCCGGAAAACAAGACCAGTAACCGTAGTCGACTGTTAGTGGCCGGCGGCGTCCTGCTACTCAGCATAGTGGCGTTGACCGTTGTGCTGTTCCTGCAGCCACGTATCGATCAGGACAGTCGCAGCCAGGACAGCCGCAGCACCTCGGCCGGTCGCGATGACATGCCGGAAAGCACATCTCAGCAGGCCGCGGCCGCATCGGATGCGGATGCGGATGCCGTTCTGGAATCAGAGCAACTTTCTGAAGCAGCGTCGGCTCAGCTGACTCGTGTTCTCAGCCTGCTGGATTCTCAGGCACAGCTGTCCATCGATGACCTGCGGCCGCTGATCGCCGAGAATATTGAGTCCACAGAACTGCGGTCGGAGCAGTTTGAAGAACAGTTCCGCACGGCGACTCTGGTGGCTCGCAGCGGTCAGGCCGCATTGAAGGAAATGACCACCGGAGCGGATTCGTTTCGTCAGCATCTGCTGGCACTGGCAGAGCCCTGGCCGGGCGCAGCGCATCTGCACAGCAAGGTGAAGGTGATCAGCGTCGACCGGGAATCGGCTTCTGCAATGAATACATCCGTGATCGTGCAGCGCAGCGGAACCGTTTCTGACGGTGCGTTTCAGCAGGACGCCGTCTGGAACTGCAGCTGGCGGCTGGCACCAGACGATTCGGACGCTCCGATTCTGACTCGAGTGATTCTGACTGAGTACGAGGAGGCGGTTGTCACGTCCGCGGCCGGGCACCTCTTTTCCGACTGCACCGAATCTGTCTTCCGCAGCGAGCCGAGTTTTCAGCAGCAGCTGCTGCCCGGAATCGACTTCTGGCGCAGCCGGATGCAGCAGCAGCACGGTGTCCATCCGTTCGGGCATCACGGAATCGCCGTGGCGGACGTGAACAACGACGGACTGGATGACATCTACGCGGGTCAGCCCGCCGGACTACCCAATCGTCTGTATCGGCAGAACGAAGACGGCACCGTGACGGACATTGCACAGGACGCAGGTGTGGACCTGCTGAACCGAACGCGGGGCGTACTGCTGATCGACGCGGACAACGACGGCGACCAGGACCTGATCGTCGTTCTGGAAGACCTGATTGTCTTCCTGGCCAACGACGGCACCGCCCGCTTTTCAGAGATGAATGCGGTGCCCACGACGCAGCCCGGTTCACTGTCGGCCGCTGACTTTGACCTCGACGGTGATCTGGACATCTACGTCGTGAACTACGGAGACCGGTTTCGCAGCCTGCCCGATGTGTATCACGACGCCAACAACGGCGGTCCGAACATGCTGCTGCGGAATGACGGCAACTGGAACTTCGTCGACGTCACCGGCGAAGTCGGTCTGAATACAAATAATTCGCGGTGGAGCTTCGCGGCCAGCTGGGAAGATTTCGACGACGATGGCGACCCCGATCTGTATGTTGCCAACGACTTCGGCCGCAACAATCTGTATCGCAACAACAACGGCGTATTTGAGGACGTTGCAGCCGACTTCGAGGTTGAGGACATTGCAGCGGGCATGTCCGCTTCATGGGCGGACTACGACCACGATGGCCGAATGGACCTGTATGTTGGAAACATGTTTTCTTCGGCTGGCCTGCGGGTGACCGGGCAGAGTCGCTTTCAGAAGGACGCGACGGAAACCGTCCGTAATGAATTCAAAAGACATGCACGCGGCAACTCGCTGTTTCGCAACACCGGCGACGGTCCCTTCGAAGATGTCAGTGTGGAAGCCGGTGTGACGATCGGACGCTGGGCATGGGCGTCTCGATTTGTCGATATCAACAACGACAGCTGGGAAGATCTGGTCGTCGCCAATGGTTTTGTCACCGGCCACCAGACCAACGATCTCTGAAGCTTCTTCTGGCGGCAGGTCCTGTCGCATTCGCCTTCAACCCCGGAAACCGCTGCGGCCGCGGAAGAGTATCGGTCCGGCTGGACAGAAATGATGACATTGATTCAGCAGGGCGGTTCGTGGAGCGGTCATGAACGCAACTGCTGTTTCCTGAACACCGGGCAGACTCGATTTGCCAATATTTCGTCCGTCTCCGGACTCGACTTCCCGGACGACGGACGAGGTGTCTCACCCGTCGACTGGGATCACGACGGCGATCTGGATCTGTGGCTGTCGGCTCGTACCGGCCCGACGCTGCGGATGATGAGAAATGACACCGCTGACGGAAATCATTTCGTGGCCTTCCGGCTGCTCGGAAGAAACTGTAATCGCGATGCCATCGGGGCACGCATTGAAGTCAGGTGCGGCAACGGCCACAGCAGGCTGCTTCGCACAGTGCATGCCTGTGACGGATATCTGTCGCAGGCCAGCAAGACGGTCCACTTCGGGCTGGGAGACCAGGAAGACATTTCGTCGGTGACAGTACGCTGGCCCGGTGGCGAGCCCGAAACATTTACCGGGGTCACCGCCGACCGGATTTTTGTCCTTGAACAGGGAGCGGCCCGGGCGGAACGCTGGCATCCGCCGCAGCGAACGGTCAGCCTGGCGCCGTCAGAACTGCCCACGGTGAAGGCTGAACGTGCCACCAGAATTGTCCTGAAGGACCGTATCCCTGCACCCGAGCTCAGTTACCGCGGATTCAGCGGACAGCCGGCGACGGTGTCAGAACTGATGGGGCATCCGGTGCTGATCAGCCTGTGGGCGTCATGGTGTCAGCCCTGCCTGACTGAACTTCAGGAATTCACGGAACACGCCGACGAATTCCGGCAGCTGGATCTTCAGATGGTCGCCCTGAATGTAGAAGCGATCGACGAAAATTCAGAGGCCACCGTCGATCGAGCCGCTTCGATACTGAAGGAAGAATTGGCGTTTCCGTTTTCCTCCGGACTGGCCGATGCCGCTCTGCTGCAGAAGCTGGATGCCGTTCAGCAGGCCCTGCTGGCGCTACGGGCACCGTCGGGACAGCTGCCGTCCAGCCTGCTGGTTGACCGTGACGGCCGCGTGGCGATTATCTATCAGGGACCGCTGACGGCAGAACAGCTGCTCCGGGACGTGGCTCTGCTGGCCGACGAAGACGCCACCACCGACATTTCTCTGCCGTTTCCCGGCCGGTGGATCAACGAATCAGAACAGACGGGCAGGGTGCTTGTTGATCTGGCGCGCGAGATGCGGCGGCGGGGCCTGCGTCAGGAAGCATTTCGGTACGGCAGTCTCGCCGCCGACATCATGTCACGCCAGAATGTGAATCCGGGCGAGCGGCTTGAACTGGCCGAGATGTTCTTTGAATACGGACTTCAGCAGCTGCAGGAAGAACATCCTGAAAATGCGGCCCGACACCTGCTGGAATCCGTCCGTATGCGGCCTGACTGGGCCGAGGCACATACCAACCTAGGCACCGTGCTGCGGCAGCTGGACCGCAATTCTCAGGCGCTGACCCATTTTCGCCAGGCACTGCAGGTGAATCCCCGGTTGCCGCAGGCTCATTTCGGACTGGGTCATGTGTATCTGACCCTGAGCCGGTTTCAGCAGGCGGCACAGCACTTTCAGGCAACCGTTCAGCTGGATCCGGGTTTTGCCGAAGGACATCATCAGCTGGGTGTTGTCATGGCCCGGCTCGGCTATCTGCAGCAGGCACGCGCTCACCTCAGCCAGGCCGTGCAACTTGATTCGACCAGCGCGGAAGCCAGACGAAGCCTCGACAAAGTGATGAATGGAAAGGTGCCCTGATGCGTTCGCCGTGGATCGCAACATTCGGACGGATGCTTCTGTGTCTGCTGGCAATGGCCCGGCCAGGTGGCGGCTTTGCCGATGAACGAATCGTTCACGAACAGGTGCGGAAGCTTGGAGGTATGCTGACCGCCGATCCGAAGACTCAGAAGATCACGCGGATTTCACTCAGCAGCCGTCCGGTGCGCGACGGTGATCTGCAGATGCTGAGTTCTGTTACTGCGCTGCAGATGCTTGATGTCAGCAGGACCAATGTCACGGACAAGGGGCTGGAACATATCGCCGCACTGCCGTCACTGACGGCACTCGATCTCAGCCACTGCCTGGTAACCGGTACCGGGTTGACGGCACTGCAGAAACTGAAACACCTTGAGATTCTGGGACTGTCGGGACTTCAGACCACAGATCGGACGCTGCAGCACGCGGCACAGATCACCAGCCTGAAACGACTGGATCTTAGCCGCAGCCGCGTCACAGATGCCGGGCTTCCCGCACTTGCCGGAGCCGTGAATCTGGAACAACTGGTGCTGCTGGGAACGCGTGTCAGCGATGCGGGCATGGAATCGCTGGCGGCGCTGCCGCAACTGCAGTCCGTGAATCTGTCCGGTACCCGGATCTCAGACGCCGGGATCGCGGCACTGTGCCGAGCGGGACACCTGAAGTCGCTGTACGCAGACAACACGCGTTTGTCCGGCCAGGCGCTGCAGGACATTGCGGCCAACGACGGGCTTGAGGTCCTGTGTATCGCGCTGGCGAATATCGACGATTCCGGAATGGTGCATTTGAGCCGGCTGCAAAACCTGAGAACTCTGAGCGTCGCCGGTACACCGATCACTGATGCAGGACTCGGACCACTGGAGTCCCTGGCCAGCCTGGAAGAACTGATGGTCAGCGCAACCGGTGTGACCGAAGCCGGTATACAGCGGCTGCAGCAGAAGCTTCCTCGGTGTGTGATTCACTGGTAGAGCAAGATCCCCAGTGGCGCAAGCTTCCAGCTTGCGAACGGTCAGCGTTGGGCGGCTTTTTCTTCGGCGTAGCTGCGGCGGATGTAGACGGGCTCCAGTGTGTTCGGATCGGCAAGCTCGCCGTCGGCCAGCATCAGGCTGCCGATCTCAGCGACCGTGCCTGCACGCGGGCGCCAGAACGTCGGCTCCGACAGACAGTGCTGGTCTGAAAACTCACTGCCAAACTTCGCGAGGGCCGGTCCGGTAATCACGGTCGAGCTGTCGACGAGACCCGTTGCAATCACCTCCTCAACAGGATGAAGAGAGACGGGACCGGTGGGCACGCGGGCCGCCCGGTCGGTATCCCATCGATAGTGGCCGCAGAACAGCTCCCGCCGCTGAGCATCACTGACCACCAGCACCTGTTCGTGGCGGCCGTCGATCTGCTGAGCCAGAGCCCGCAGCGTGTCCACCGCCACCAGTTGAGCATCGTTGGCCCAGGCAAAGGTCTTGGCAAAGACCACACCAACGCGCAAACCAGTGAAGCTTCCCGGCCCGACACTGACGGCCACGGCATCGATATCGGCGGGACCGAGGCCCAGCTGCTGCAGCAGTGAGGCCGTCTCAGACACCAGCGTCTGGGCGTGACGACGCCCCTCGGACGGAAGAAACTGCTCAGCCATGATCTTTCGATCATCGGCCACAGCGATTGAGCCTTCGAAGCCGGATGTATCGAGCGCCAGAATCTTCACGAAACATGTCCCGTCGAATGCGAATTCAGGTACCGGCCGAGTGGCCGGCCGAACGACTGACCGGGCTACGAAGACATCGCGGCGGGCTGACTGCCGGAATCCAGATGATCGGTCATTTCACCGGCGTGATAACTGCTGCGAACAAACGGGCCGCTGGCCACCATGCGAAAACCCAGCTTGCGGCACAGATCACCGATTTCGTCAAATTCTTCCGGGGGCACAAAGCGTTCCACCGGCAGATGGTCGGGGGTCGGCTGCAGATACTGTCCCAGCGTAATCATGTCGCAGCCGACCGCACGCAGGTCAGCGCACACATCCATGAGTTCATCCCGGGTTTCTCCCAGCCCCAGCATCAGGCCGCTCTTGGTCGGCATGTCGGGCGCTTCATCCCTGACCTGTTTCAGCAGGTCAAGAGTGCGCTGATAGTCAGCGTTGCGGCGGACGCGGTGGTACAGACGCGGAACGGTTTCGGTATTGTGGTTGAAGACATCCGGGCGAGCTTCGACAACCCGGCTGATGGCCGCTCGATTCCCCATGAAGTCGGGCACCAGTACTTCGACATCGGCTCCGGTGCGATTGCGGACGGCCAGCACCGTGTGATACCAGTGATCCGCACCACCGTCAGGCAGATCGTCCCGGGTGACCGAGGTGATCACGACGTAGCGCAGGCCCAGTCGTTCGGCGGCTTCGGCCACACGGTCGGGTTCATCCAGTTCCAGCGCGGTCGTTTTGCCTTTGGGGACCGAACAGAAGCCGCAGGGCCGTGTGCAGACATTGCCGCCGATCATGAACGTCGCGGTCTGCTGGCTCCAGCATTCGGTGCGATTCGGGCACTTGGCGCTTTCACAGACGGTTTCCAGACGCAGATCAGAAATCACATCGTCGGTGTAGGCCATGCCAGGCTGGGGCAGAGGTCGCTTCAGCCAACGGGGCAGTCGTCGCTGTGGTCGTTCGGGGCTGAGTTCAATAATGGGCAGACTGGTCATAAGCGGTCAGTATTTCAGAAGTCGCAGTCGTCGGAATGGTTCACTTCGCCGGTCGAGCGGCAGATTCTTTTCAGAAACGGGTGCCCTGTGTGAACATGATACTCAGGATAACCCAGCTGTTCGCAGAGGAATTGTATCAGAGATGACCTGACCTGGGGCATCAGGGACGGACGAACTCGTTCTGCGTTCAGCGAGGATATTCGTTCGCCGCGCAATCCGCGACCAAACCGGCGAGCTTCATCCAGGCGGCAGCTGACGTTCAGAAAGGCCCCGAAACCCGTGACGCCCCGGTCCACGCCGATTCCGATGTCGCAGACCAGACCATGACGTCCCCAGATGCCGGTAAGATCGTCTGTTCGGCGGTCCGCCACCACCTGAGCGTCCCGGCAGGTCTGGATGATGGCATCCTGCAGTCGCCAGCGGAATTCGTTTTCACCGAATCCACATTCTTCCAGCGACACCACAACATAGACGGCCAGCTGGCCCGGTTGATGCAGAATCGTGCCCCCGTCGCGCGGCAGGCGGTGTACCTTCAGCGATCGGGATTCGAGCTCTCGTGGATCAGCAGGCAGATCCAGCAGATTTCCCTGCGTGCCGACCGTCAGTACCGGGGGGTGTTCGCAGATCAGAATCGAAGCACTGACCTGCCGCTGCCGACGAACCTCATGAGCCATCAGCTTCTGCAGAGCAAATACCGACGGCGCATCGACAAAGCCCAGCAGCCGGACTTCGGCCACCTCGACAGTTCGATCGGTAAATGATTCCCAGTCAACGGACATGATCAGCACAACTCTGGAGATTGAACGTCAGCGTCAGAGACATCGCGATTCTAGAGAGAAAGCTGCTTGAGTGTGTTTGCCAATTTTTGTTTTTCGAAAACGAAGAATCGCAGGGCGGCACGCCAGGATCGCACGACATGCTGTAGCGGCTTTCGGTCGGCGTGTGTCGATTCCGCACCGAAATAACCGCAAAAACGCTTGATTTCCCAACATCTGGGTTGCAGGCCACATAGCCTTTTGGCACTCTTGTGACACCGGCATCGAGTGTTCCGGACACGGATCCGGGCTTGCTGTGGATCTCTCCGGCCGAAGTCCCATGGCACGACGTTGCGGAATTCCCTCTGGAGCATGCGCCGATGAAAGTTGTGTTGGAGTTGCAGGATCAGCCGTCCAACATCAAAAAGGTGACCGTTCGGCACGACATCGTTATTGGTCGTGGCGCCGAGTGCAACCTGAGACTTTCAGCACCGCAGGTCAGCCGGCGACACTGTTTTCTTCGAATCAGCGCCGACAGTGCCACCGTCACCGATCTCGACAGCAGCAACGGGACATTTCTGAACGGAAGAAAACTGCCCTCAGGGAAACGCTGCCACCTGGAAGACGGCGCCAGACTGTCCATCGGCCCGGTGCAGTTTACCGCCCGCGTGCTGTCTGAAGCACCCGCCGGAGCACAGCTGCAGGTGGCCGTCAACGATGATCGCATCGAAGCAGAATCAGCCGCCGCGACCATCCAAAATCGTGCCGCTTCATCTTCGGACATGACAGAAAAGGCGTCCGCACCGAATCCAGACAGCACTGCCAGTGCCCTGAATCTTGCCATCGAATCCGGTGGCCCCTCTGCGGTGGAAGATGAACCGACGTCAGATTATGCCACCACTGACGACCAGCACCAGCAGACGTATCTCAGCGACCGGAATGCCGACAAACGCCCTCAGTCCGGACCGGCCGCCGAAGCCCCCGACTTCCACGACCCGGACGCCGAAGAACCGGCCACCATCTCGGTCCGTGACGACAGCGTCGGTGACGATCAGTTTGACTTCGACGTCGTCGACGTGGTTGATGACGATGGCGTCATCGAGCTCTCGGATGATTCGGTGCACGAAGAGGCCAGCGATTCCCAGGAAGCTGTCATCGTCGCCGAAGTTATTGAAGACGACGAAGTCGTGCTGATCGACGAAGAGGACGTCGAGATCATCGCCGGGGCCAGCGATGATCTGCCTGCTCTGGAGGATGACGAAGTCCTGGTCTTCGACGACGATGACCCGCTGCCGACGCTGCCTGACGACGTGGAAGACGACGACTCAGAAGGCGACAGCGTCGAGAACGAACTGCGGAACTTCCTCAAGGGCCTGGACTAGCGCTTTGTCCCGGCTGACAAAGTGGATAAGCATCCCGCTTGCCATGTTTTCTGCTGGCTTTCGCATGCGGGAAGCATACACCAGAAGAACCGAACCCCCGAATCAGGCTGTGACAAGGCACCAGGAAGGTCTCGTAATGGACGGCATTCACACGCGAACAACGCCGGCACTTCTGTTCTGCGCGCTGCTGGTGGCAGGATGTGGCCCGCCAGCGCGTCCCGTGGCAGAGGTCTCAACCGCCCCCGACCAGATTCCCGCTGCCACGCCGATTTCGGTCGCCCCCGGTGACTGGCCGTGGTGGCGTGGCCCGGGGCGAAACAACGTCGCCGCCTGTGAATCGGCTGCCACCTCGTGGTCAGACACACAGAATGTGCTCTGGAAAGCACCTGTTCCCGGCCGCGGTCATGGCTCACCCACCGTCGTGGGTCCGCACATCTTTTTGTGCTCAGCAGACGAAGCCGCCGAAACACAGAATGTGATCTGCCTTGACCGAGCCAGTGGTAAGGAATTGTGGAGTACCACGATTCACACCGGGGGACTTCCGGGCCGAGGCGAAATGCATCCCCGCAGTACGCACGCCAACTGCTCGGTCGCCTGCGACGGCAGCGCCCTGTTTGTCGCCTTCCTGAATGCCGAACACATTACCGCCACCAGCCTGACTCTGGATGGTGAAATTCGCTGGCAACAGAACCTCGGCTACTTCGGATCCAAATTCGGATACGCGCCGTCGCCATGCCTGTTTGAATCATTGGCGATCTTTGCCGCGGATAACAGTGGCGGCGGTTTCATTGCCGCCGTACACCGTGATTCCGGCGAGATCGTCTGGCGGAAGGCCCGCAACAATGTGGACTCGTACTCGTCCGCGATCACGGCCGAGATCAATGGCACAACGCAGCTGCTGATCAGCGGAGACAGACGTGTGGCATCTTACGATCCGCTGTCCGGTGAAGAGAACTGGAGCTGTCCGGGAACGGCCGAAGCCACCTGCGGCACCGTCGTCTGGGTGGACAATCTGGTCTTTGCCAGCGGCGGCTATCCAGAGCGACAGACCGTGTGTGTGGACGCCAACTCGGGCACTGAAGTCTGGCAGGATCGCCAGAAGTGCTATGAGCAGTCAATGCTGATCGCCAACGGACATCTGTTTGCCGTCAACGATGATGGGATTGCTTTGTGCCGCGATGCTGCCACCGGAGACCTGAAGTGGCGACAGCGGCTGGGCGGATCATTCAGCGCGTCGCCCGTTCTGGCTGGCAATCTGATCTACGCGACCAACGAAACCGGCACCACATGGGTGTTTGAAGCGACTGCGGAAGCCTACCGTGAAGTGGCCAGAAATCAGCTGGGCGATGAATCATTTGCGTCGCTGACCGTGTGCGACGAACTGATCTACGCTCGGGTCGCGTCCGGAACCGGGGCTGATCGGCAGGAATATCTGTATTGTCTGGGAGCGCCCGCTGCTCAGCCCTGAGCTGAATACTTCTCGGCAAATTCGACCACCAGCGCGTCGATGATTTCAATCAGTTCTTCTTCTGACGCGTCGCTCAGAAAGCGAAAATTGCTCCGATTCAGCGATTCCTTGTTGCGAATCGTGCCCTTGGTGGTGATTTCCAGTATGTGCGCGTCGGAAAACGGCCGGACCAGCATCTCAAGCCGACTGTAGAGATTACGATTGTTGCCGGCGACCAGATTGATGTCATCCCGGGTAATGCGGGCGCCCCAGCCGTCTTCGTTCATGACGGTACTGTACTCAAACCCCGGAAAGTGGTCGCAAAGCCGCTTGAGACAGCCTTCGATATGTTCACTTAGTGAAATTCGCAGGCGGGAATGCAGGTTCCGCAGGTCTTCGACAGTGGCCTGTTGCTGGCCGGCCGCCTGACCTTCTGCTTCACGAGCCTTCTGACCGCGATCGATGGCTTTCTGGAGTCGTTCTTCAAAATCTGACATCTGTTATACTTTCGAAGTCCCGGACGGGGGCATCGGTGATTCCTGACGGCCCACCCGCAAGATAAATGGCACTGCGGTACGGCACAAATCAACGACCGTCGCATTCAGCAGGACGGCAGAAATCAGCCATATATTGAGGGAATTATCGGTCTTACGCTGCTTCAGAAACAATTGACATTGCCTTTGACGGGAATCCCGGGGCCGACATAACCCCCAGGTTGATTCAAATCGCCAAATCGCCAGAATTCGCCTGCGATCGGCTCCGACGGACACTTCATGCGCGGGGCAGGCAACCGACGCCCCCGCCGAGCCGTTCGTTCTTTGATTGTATCAGCTCTTTAGGAAGGTGCCGTCATGGCCAGGAAGACAATTGCAGATGTGGATGTCGCCGGCAGAAAAGTACTGATGCGCGTCGACTTCAACGTGCCTCTGGACGGAGGCACCGTGACTGACGACGGACGCATCAGAATGGCTCTGCCGTCGATTCGTTCGGTTCTGGAACGCGGCGGACGGCTGATCCTGATGAGTCATCTGGGGCGCCCCAAACCGGGCGGCGACAATTCTGAGTTCAGCCTGAAACCCGCTGCCGTCAAGCTCGCTCAGCTGCTCGGTCAGGACGTCGCATTCGCCACCGATACCGTTGGAAGTGATGCAGCCGCGAAAGTGGGCGCCCTGAAGGACGGCGATGTCCTGGTGCTGGAAAACCTGCGATTTGAAGAAGGCGAAAAATCCGGCTCGGCGGAATTCGCCGGACAGCTGGCGGCCTTCGGTGACATCTACTGCAACGATGCCTTCGGCACCTGTCACCGGACCGACGCCTCGATGGTCGCGGTACCGCAGGCCATGACGGGCAGGCCGCGCGTTGCCGGGTTTCTTGTCGAAAAGGAAATCCGTTACCTGACCGATGCCATTGAAAAGCCGGAACGTCCCTTTGTCGCCATTCTGGGCGGTGCAAAAGTCTCTGACAAAATCCAGGTCATTCGTCAGCTGCTGGGTATCTGTGACAAAGTGCTGATCGGCGGCGCCATGGCCTACACGTTTTCTCTGGCCAAAGGCGGCAGCGTGGGCAACAGCCTGGTGGAAAAAGACAAGGTCGACCTGGCTCGGGAACTGATGGAAGAAGGCGGTTCGAAACTGGTGCTGCCCGTCGATACTCACTGCGGCGATGCCTTCAGCAGCGACTGCAATAAGGAAGTCGTGAATTCCGGCGAAATCCCGGACGGCTACGAAGGTCTGGACATCGGTCCTCAGACGGCCGCCATCTATTCCGACATTGTGGAAACCGCCCGGACAGTCGTCTGGAACGGTCCGATGGGCGTGTTCGAAATGCCGCCTTTTGACGAAGGCACCCGCGCCGTCGCAGAAGCCCTGGCCAGCGGTTCCGGCACCAGTATCATCGGTGGCGGTGACAGCGCCGCCGCCATTCGACAACTGGGCTTCGAAGACAAAGTCTCTCACGTCAGTACCGGCGGAGGCGCCAGTCTTGCCATGCTGGAAGGGCAGAAGTTCGCGGCCGTCGAACTGCTGGATGAAGTCTAGGTGCCGCAGGGCATGAATCAGGCACGCCCAGGTCTCCACCGCGGCGATCACCACCGAACTGTGCTGATCGGTTCAACCCGTCGCCGGGAATTCGAACCGTTCCTGCGCTGGCTTCGCACTCAGGTGACCGTTGTGGCTGAGTTCGCGTCCATCGAATCCGCTGTGCAGACGGCAGAGACGCTGGCCGGCGCAGACCTGATTCTGGTGCTGCAGGCGTGGTCGGATCAGTTCCGTCCCGATTCCGTCAACCAGCTGATCGGCCTGACGCTGCAGCGTCGGCTGATCTGCTGTTACGGCCCGTTCTGCGAATCGGATGGCCGGAATCGCGATGTCTGGCCCGATGCCGTTCGCGTTCCCCAGAGACTGGCAGCCGCACTTATTGAACGCGAACTGACGGATGCCGACGCCGGCCGGCCCGCGATCCCCCCCACCGCTGGACGGGATGAAGTGTTCGCCCACCGCCTTGGACAGCCGATCCACTGGGCGCCGCTGACCTCAGAGCAAACGGTGAACGCTGCGGTGATCAGCCCGGATCGCACGCTGCGGCGCACCGTCGCTCAGGCCCTGAAAAGCTTCGGCCTGGGTTCCGTGGACCTTCCTTTGATCGCCGCCGGCGACACGGGTCACGTCCGCCAGAAGGAAACGTCCCGCGGCCCCGTGCACGTGGTTATTCACGACCTGGATCCATTTAGTCAGCTGGTTGCGAATTCGCTGGACGCCTGCCGACGGATGTTCCCGTCGGCCACGGTGCTCGGACTTGCCGCCATGGCCGACGCCGGGCTTGCCATTGAAACAGCAGACCTGCAGCTGGACGGCATGATTCCCAAACTGGACATGGAATACGGGCTGAGATGGCAGCTGAAACAACTGCTGAACCGCAATTACCCCACCACCACAGCAACCAATCAGAATCCCGAAACCTGAAGCCTCACTCGCAGCCTGACAAGAGGGTATCACAGGCGCCATCGCAAGCTGGAAGCTTGCGCCACGGTGACCGAAAAGTGGGGCAAGCTTCCAGCTTGCCGACCCAGAGTGAAACACCCCTGAACCTCACACGACTCAAACTGTCGCAGCCTGACAGAGCGTATCTCGGGGGCCATCGCAAGCTGGAAGCTTGCGCCACGGGGGGCTGCTCTGATAACAGTGGGTTGCGATTGAAAGTTGTGTTAAGCTGGTTGGCAAGACGATTTCCCGAGACAAGGTCTGCAGGTCATGTCCAGCCACAATTCCGATCGACGACTATTTCTGAATCACCTGGGCTCCGGTCTGAGCAGCATCGCGCTGACTCAGCTGTTAAGCACCGATGGACTGCTGGCAGCACCAGCGTCTGACTCAGATGCGGGCCCGGTGCGACCCGTGATTGACGCAGGAAATCCCTTTGCAGCTCGTCGGGCCCACTTTGACGCCCCCGTGAAGAACGTCATCGTGGTCTTCTGCTCGGGCGCCTGCAGTCATCTGGATACTTTTGACTACAAACCGGAACTGATTGAGCGGCATGGACAGCCAATGCCGGGCGGAGATGATCTGGTCACGTTTCAGGGGCAGCAGGGGAATCTCACAAAGAGTCCGTGGGCGTTTCGACCGCGCGGTGAATCGGGCAAGATGGTTTCCGACCTTGTGCCGCAGTTGGGAGCGTTGGCAGATGACATCTGTTTTCTGCACGGGCTCACCAGCAAAACAAACACTCACGGCCCCGGCGAAAACTTCATGTCCACCGGATTCACGCTGGACGGCTTTCCCAGCATGGGCGCATGGGTCACGTATGCGCTGGGCAGTGAAAATCAGAACCTTCCGGCTTATGTGGCAATTCCGGATCCTCGCGGGACGCCTCAGTCCAGCGTCAACAACTGGGGCCCCGGATTTCTGCCCGCGGCCTTTCAGGGCACGGATTTCAATGCCTCCAGTCCGATCCGAAATCTGGCCCGCCCGGCCCGGATTTCCTCAGACACCGACCGGGCCACGCGGCAGTTTCTTCAGCGGCTGAATGAACGGCATCAGCAGCGTTTTCCAGGTGACACCGAACTGGCGGCCAGAATCTCCAGCTATGAACTGGCCGCCAGAATGCAGCTGAGTGTGCCCGAAGTCAGCGATCTGTCCTCCGAACCAGCTCATATCCTCAGGATGTACGGAGCGGATGATACGGAAAACAGTCTGAAGGCCGCCTTTGCCAGAAACTGCATTCTGGGCCGGCGACTGATTGAAAAAGGAGTCCGCTTCGTTCAGCTGTTCAACGGGGCCTATCAGACCGGCGGCGAAGGTGTCAGCAACTGGGACGGACACAAGGCACTGGAACAACAATACAGCAAACACGGCCCGATTCTGGATCAGCCGGTGGCAGCACTGCTGTCCGACCTGAAGCAGCGAGGACTGTTGAAGGACACGCTGGTCGTCTGGTGCACCGAATTCGGCCGCATGCCGACATTCCAGAAAGGTGCCAGCGGCCGCGATCACAATCCGTCCGGCTTCACGTGCTGGCTGGCCGGCGCCGGCGTGAAAGCTCCTTTTGAATACGGCGCCACCGACGAATTCGGTTACAAGGCGGTCGAGAACATCACCACCGTCTACGACTTCCATGCCACCATTCTGCACCTGCTGGGGCTGAATCACGAACGCCTGACGTTTTATCACAACGGGCTTGAACGCCGGCTGACCGACGTGCACGGCCATGTTTTGCACGACGTGCTGGCGTCCTGAAAATGGCCGCACAGACTGAATGAAGGAAGCCGCGTGTTGCAGGGGCCGGACGGAGAGACGAAGCGGTTTGGAAGAAAAGGGGTGCAGTCAGGTTTGTGTCCCCCTTTTGGCGGCACATTTCCGTAGCTGGGGCTTCCAGCCGCAGCAAGACGTGATAGCAGGTGGGACTCAAAGCAGGCAGAAACTGCGGCTGGAAGCCCCGGTTACGTTCAGGCAGCAAAATGAGTCGCCGAACATGAACCTGGGATCTGGTCTGTATCTGTATCTGGCAGGAAGATGGGGGCAGGAAAATTTCTGTCTGTGATCTTCCTGCCCCCTGTTTTCCTGCCAGCTGTTTTTAAGGCCCGTCCTGTTCAGGCCATGATCAACAGCATTGTGCCTGTCCCCTTTCCAATCTCACTTTTCACATCCCGTCATGCTGATCGCGTTCGGACGGGGCTTCTGCTGCCGGATCGTCCGCGGTAACGGCTTCTGTTGCAGCGGCCGGCTCTTCTGTGGCCGCGGCTTCTGTGGTGGCCGCTTGTGTGGTGGCGGCGACCTGGTCTGCAGTGACAGCTTCCTTCTGCTCCGTCCGCCGGTGCCAGTATTCCAGATAGTGTTCGTAGGCTGGGTGTTCGTCCGCCTGGTCCTTCAGCATCTGATGCACGTCCTCAACCAGAATCTGTTCATCATCCAGCGACAGGCGACCGATCAGGACTCGGCTGCGAAGAAAAACGAAATACGTATCCAGCACATCACAGCGGCAGTAATCGTTGATTCTGTCGGCATGGCCTTCGAAGTACAGGTCCTGTACCTGAGACCCTTCGATGCCGGA
>JAVKCM010000220.1:0-12336 GCA_040222735.1 Fuerstiella sp.
CCGGGGCTTCCAGCCGCAGCCGCGTCACCGCGATGCTGCGGCTGGAAGCCCCAGCTGCGTTCAGTCTGCCCCCGTGGTGTACCTTCCGACAGATCGCTGCTACCGTGACGATGCGGACAGCTGCCGGCTCACAGGATTACAGGATCACAGGACCTTTGCTTTGACGTTTTCGCATCGATGGAATCGATTCATCTACCGACTCTGGGCACCAGTGTATGATCTGTTGCTGCGTCTTCATCCGGTATCCCGCATGCGCCGGAAGGCAATGGACCTGGCTGACATCGCTGATGCCGGCAGCATTCTTGTTGTGGGCGTCGGTACCGGAGCGGACCTGCCGTTTCTTGACGCCTCAGCTTTGGTGATCGGTGTCGACCAGAGTCTGCCGATGCTTGTCCGAGCGACGGACACGGCCGCTCGGTGCCGACTTTGTTTTGTTCCCGTCTGCAGCGATGCCACCCACCTGCCGTTCGGCGACGCATGTTTTGACGCGGTGGTGATGACGTTGTTCGCTTCAGTGGTCCCCAACCCGCGTGAATGTCTTCAGGAAGCCATGCGGGTTGTGCGTCCGGGCGGACGGCTTCTGGTAACGGACAAGTTTCTGCCGGCCGGCCGAAAGGCCTCAATACTGAGGCGACTTCTGAACCTGGTGACGCGGCCGCTCGGCACAGACATCAACCGCCGCTGGGAACTGATGAGTGCCGGTCTCGGCACGCCGGTGGCGGACGAGTTCTTCGGCCGCCACGGCTCTTTTCGAGTGATTGTGCTGAGGCGCGAAGCAACATCGCCGACACCTGAGATGAAATCAGAGATCTGATTCGCGTGTTCGCCGGCGGTTGCCGGTTGGGGGCGGACGGTGGGGTTTCAGGTTTCAGGTTTCAGGTCTCAGGTTGCAGGTTGCAGGTTGCAGGTTGCAGGTTGCAGGTTGCGGGTTTCAGGGTCACTCAGTCACGGGACCTGATTTCGGCGGCGTTCCGTCATTGGCGGGCAGGGGATGATTTCGATGCAGTTCGGGGCGACCGTTCCTGATGAACAGCGACACGGTCTTCGCATGTTCCTGCAACAGTTTGTCAGAGAGGGGGCGTTGTTGTTCTGCTCTGTTCCTCACCAGGATTCTGTGCGGGCCGGGCAGAACCCGACATGGCAGAGGCCGGCAGAGCAGACTTTGCTGCTTCAGTGGATTCAGCTGAATCAGCTGATTGATTTTCTGTGTGGCTGTCTTTTTTTTGTTTGTCCGACCGGACGCTGCAGCTTCCGCTTAGTCAGGTCTGCACGCCGAAACGCGGCAGTACCCAGGCGTTCAATACGAACCAGAGCAGCAGCACAACGGCGGGAATCAATAAGTCTTTCACGGTTGTTCTTTCTGGTGATGGGATTGTCGAGCGGCGGGGGCAGTCCCGTGGTTCCGGGCTGACTGATAACGACGGCACTCCATGCCGGTGAGACGACACGCAGAGCTTTTCTGGCAGCCGGGTCTGTGTGTTATGTTGTGTGCGTTATGTGGAGCAGCCGGGTTTCACCTTGTTCCACGGCATCTTTGCGATCAGCATGCCCATGGCGCAGGTGTCGGTGATTCCGGCAAACATCAGGCCGGCACCGACAAAGCCGGACAGCCCGATCCAGTACGGGTGGACGAAGAATCCGAGTACCGCTCCGAGCAGTACCAGAAAGCCTGCGGCAATTCGGACCTGCCGCTCCAGCGAGACTGCCTTCCGGCCGCGGTTGACCGGCAGTCCGGCTGCATCCCAGGCCGCGGTACCGCCTTCGACATTAATCACGTTGGTATAGCCGGCTTTGACAAACGCCTCACACGCTTTGGCCGCTCGCTGTCCGGAACGACAGATGACATACAGAGGTTTGTCGGCGGAACCGTTGCGGGCAGCCATCAGGCTGTGCGGATCAAGTGAATCCAGAGGCTCGTTGCGGGCGTGAACGCAGTGTACTTCACGAAATTCGACGGGCGTACGCACGTCGATCACGTCGACGTCATCCTGAGTCCGGCAGATTTCCTGCAGCTCCTGACCGCTGATCGTTGTGAAATTCCGGGACATTGTGATGGCTCCTGTTTCTGTGATGCTGATCTGATTTTGTAAAAACGGGCGAGTGAGATCCGAGGATCTTCGACCGATAGCAGTGCGTGCGAACTCTGTTGATGTCGGTCGACCGTTTGTGTCGGCACTCGCCCGTGCAGGCAATGTGGAAATGTTTTCTGTCGTGGAATCTGCCGGATGCCCGTGTCCGGCAGAAAGACAACTCCTCGTTTTTCGGACTTCTTCGGACAGCTCACACGGCCTCAGCAGGCTTTGCCACGGGTAGCTGAGACGCGACCCAGGCGCCAAATCCGCCGACCATATCCGTGCATTCAATGCTGTGTTTCTGCAGTAAGCTGCAGGCGATGGCTGACCGGTATCCTCCGGCACAATGAACCACCACCGGGCGATCCACCGGAATTTCATCGAGCCGTTCTTCCAGATGGTTCAATGCGATGTGCAGGCTGCCTTCAACAAAACCGTTGCTCTCGCGCTCCGTTGCGGACCGTACGTCCAGGATCACCGGAGGTTGCTCACTGGTGAGCTGTTCTGCCAGAGCCGGGGCCGTAATTCTGCCGGTCACCTGAACCAGTTCCGGACGTGGTACCAGTGCTCGCATGCCCTCGCGAAGATAGCCGGCTACGTTGTCGAAGCCGATGCGTCCCAGTCGCATGACGGCCTCCTGGTGTTCTCCTGAATCGGCGATGACCACGATCGGGTCATGGTGGTTCAGCAGTGTTCCGCACCACGTGGCATACTTGCCGGCGAGCGAGATGCTGAGGGCACCCTGCAGATGAGATCCCTCAAAGTCGATGCCTTCCCGCACGTCCAGCACCTGAGCACCCTCGCTCTGCATCTTCAGGACATCGTCCAGCGACAGCGGTTTGACCGTCGTTCGCATCGTTTCGTCCAGGCTGGGACGTTCCTGTCGGTTCTTGATAGCGTCGTAGACAAAGTAGTCGGGAGCTTCAGGCTGATCGGCAGTCACCATGCGGATGAATTCATCCCTGGGCATCGGCTGCATGGCATAGTTGTATCGTTTCTGCTCACCGATGGTGGACACTGTCTCATCGCTCAGATTCTTGCCGCACAGCGAACCGGCACCGTGAGCCGGATAAACCAGCGTCTCATCCGGCAACTGCTTCAGCTTCTCGATCGAATCAAACAGCATCTCGGCCAGTTCATCGGCCGTGACACCAATTGATGCCAGCAGGTCCGGTCGACCGACGTCACCGATAAACAGCGTGTCGCCGGTCAGGACCGCCTGGGGAACGCTGTCACTTTTCTGAGTGTCGTAGACCAGCAGCGAAATGCCTTCCGGCGTATGCCCCGGTGTTTCCATGATCTTCAGCCGCACCTGGCCGAATTCGACCACATCGTTTTCTTTAACCGGAGTGAATTCGTATTCCGCTTCTGCACGGGCACCGAGGTAGATGTGAGCTCCGGTCTTATCTCGCAGTTCGATATGACCTGCCAGGAAGTCGGCGTGGAAGTGGGTCAGAAAGACGTACCGAATGGTCCATCCGTTTGCTTCGGCATCGGCCAGGTACTGATCGATGTCCCGCTGAGGGTCAATCACCGCCGCAGTCCCGGTCTGCTCGTCCGCAATCAGGTACGAAGCGTGGGCCAGACAGCCGAGATAATATTGTTTGAGGTGCATCACATGTGTTCCTTGTGATTGTGTTGAACTGTTTGGCAACTCTGCCCCTGCAGTCAGTGCGAATGTCGTTCTGTTCAGCAGCGACTCGGTGCCAGTCCAGGGCGACTCATTGCTCACTGATCGCTGGTAACCCTTCTAGCAACGCACATGCCAAATGCCTTGTCTGTCGTGTGTGTTTCGAGGTAAGGTACTGTGAGTAAAGGCTTTAGGTTATTCTTTTTGTGACGCAGGAACGGCCAATCTGGTGATGCGCTAACCAATTTGCGTGTTAGCGCAAGCTTGTTTCGCTATTAGCGCTCACGCTATTCCAGACGGCCGGCAACGGCGCATCCCGCTCGACAAGAATCAGGAAGAATGCGTTGACGCATTCCGGTCAGCTTTTGGGTGTGGTCAGGCCGTACTTTTTGACCTTCTTCCAGATGGTGACACGGCTGACGCCCAGCAGCCGAGCAGCGGCCGCCTTGTTTCCGCCGGACTGCTGCAGGGCGGCCACCAGTTTCTGGCGGTCCTGTTCCTCCGCTGCTGACAGGGAGACAGATGTTGCGGCAGGCTCACGGGTCCGGGCAGGTGCTGCCGGAGTCGAACGTGATGCTTTTGGTGGCTCCTGCGGTGTTTCGACCTGCGGATTGCGAATTTCCAGGGGCAGATCAAACAGGGTGATAGTATCACCGGTCACGGTGACAAAGGCGTGTTCCAGAGCGTTGCGCAGTTCTCGGACGTTACCCGGCCAGTGGTAATCGAGCATTCGTTGCAGGGCGTCGCGCGCGATTCCGCTCACGGTGCGACCGTGTGCGCGGGACAGCTCTGCGGTAAAGCGTTCGGCCAGCAGCGGAATATCTTCCTTCCGTTCCCGCAGGGCCGGCAGGTGAATTTCGAACACATGAATGCGATAGTAAAAATCCTCGCGGAAGTCACCCTGAGAAATCAGTTCTTTGAGGTCGCGATTGGTAGCGGTCAGCAGACGCACGTTGATTTTCATCACGTGGTCATCGCCCACGCGACGAATTTCTCGTTCCTGCAGCACACGCAGCAGTTTCAGCTGCAGCAGTGGCGAAATATCACCGATTTCATCCAGAAACAGCGTGCCGCCCTCGGCCGCCTGAAAGACGCCGACCTTGTCCCGGACCGCACCCGTGAAGGCTCCTTTCACATGGCCGAACAGTTCGCTTTCGAGCAGAGTTTCGGGGATGGCCGAGCAGTTAACGGCGATGAATGGTTTGTCGCGGCGATCGCTGACCGAATGAATGGCACTGGCAGCGAGTTCCTTGCCGGTGCCTGATTCGCCGCTGATGAAGACCGTCACCTCACTTTGGGCCGCCAGTCTCAGGCGGCGAAAGACTTCCTGCATCAGCTGACTGCGGCCGACAAGCCGTTCGAAGGCATCCCGTTGTCTGACCTGTTCTTCCAGCAGTGTGATCTTTTCGTTGGCCAGCACAAACTCGGTCAGGTCTGAAAAACATCCTGCGGCGCCGGCCACCGTCCCATCGTCTTCTGTCAGTACTCGGACGTTGCCGTGAATGTAAAGTTCGCGGCCGTCCTTTGAAAGCAGTTTGCATTCCTGGCTGCAGACGCCGTTCACCAGACACGGGTCCGGATGTTCCAGCATGTCCTTCAGAGTCGCAAATCCCTTGCAGTTTCGACCTTCCAGGATCGTACAGGGCTGGCCCACGACATCATGGTGTGAATACCCGGTGATGCGTTCCGCACCGTCGCTCCACGACGCGAAACGACCGGCGGCATCCACGGTGAAGAACCCCACGGGCATACCATCAATCAGGCGGGCGAAGATGGTCGGGTCTTTGTGAAAGTTCAGTTCCATGAATCTGGCCAGGAGCGGAGAACGGGACAGGCGGCTGGTTTCTTGCCATGTTACTCACTTCGGTTCAGAATGGCACGGCCTTCGCTGGCAGAATGGCGGCCAGCTGGTCATCCCTGGGCACGTCGGTACTTTCCGGCGTCAGGTTTCGATGAACCGGGAACGTGAGAGGCTCTGGAGTGCGAAAGAACATGTCCGGATGGAAATCTGCGGTATCTGTAATGCTGCGAACGGTACTTCCGTCAGCCGTCGGAATAGGGCTGTTGATTGGAATCATTGGGTGGCTGGCTGGTGCGTTTACGGAAAAGACGCTGCCCGGGCGCGTTGAATCGTCAGGGCCGAAGCTGGTGGATCAGCCGACGGATGTGGTCCACGAAGTGACGAAGGATTACATCGAAGAATCTGTGGGCACTTTGAAAGCCGCCAGTCGCACAGAGATTTCGGCCAGAGTTCTGGCGACGATCGACGAGATCCGAGTGTCAGCCGGCGACATGGTTGATACGGGTGACGTGCTTGTCCGGCTGGATGACAAAGAAATGCAGACGCGGGTGCAGCAGGCCGAACAGACGCTGCTGGCGGCCACCGCCAGTCGGGCCCAGGCGGCCACGGAATTTTCCCGAGCCGAGCAGCTGCTGCAGAAGAAAGTCACGACGCAGGCCGCGTTTGATGCTGCGAAGGCGCAGCTGGAAGTCACTCAGGCGGACGAATCACGCGCCAGAGAGGCGCTGGATGAGGCACGGATTGTCCTTTCATACGCGACCATCACGGCCCCGCGGCCCGGGCGGGTGATTGATCGTCTGGCAGAACCCGGGGATACAGCGCGACCCGGACAGCCTCTGCTGGTCATCTACGACGCGGCGTCGCTGCGTCTGGAAGCGGCCGTGCCTGAGCAGCTGGCCATTCGTCTGAAAGTCGGCGACCGGCTGGACGTTCGTGTGGACGCGCTGGACCGAAACGCTGCCGCGGTGATTGATCAGATTGTGCCTCAGGCCGATGCTCCCAGCCGATCCTTTCTGGTGAAGGCGACGCTGCCCCGTTCGGATGATCTGTACGAAGGCATGTTCGGTCGCCTGCTGATTCCGGCCGGACAGCGCCGGCATCTGTGCCTCGCAACCGCCGCGATTCAGGAAGTCGGCCAGCTGGAATTCGTCACCGTCGTCCGCGACGACAACACGCTGGAACGCCGCCTGATCCGGACGGGGCGGATCGGTATGCCCGGTCGGGTGGAAGTACTGAGTGGTCTGAGTCCCGGTGAACGCGTGATCCTGGCAGACACGTCGTCTTCTGTACCGGAGCCGGAGAAGGAGGCCACGCCGTGAGCAGTGACCGCGTTCCGGAAGAGATCTCAGAGCCGACCTCGCCATTTCTGACACGCATCGTGGAAATCTTTCTGCGAGGTGATCTGGCGATTCTGCTGACTCTGATCGCACTGATGCTGGGCGGCATCGCACTCTGGCTGACACCGCGCGAAGAAGAGCCGCAGATTGTCGTTCCGATGGCGGACGTGATGATCACGGCCCCCGGGCTGTCGGCCGAAGAAGTCGAACAGCAGGTGACCAGTCGCGTGGAAAAACTGCTGTATCAGATCGACGGCGTGGAGTATGTCTATTCGATGTCGAGTCCCGGTCGGTCAGTGGTGACCGTGCGGTTCTACGTGGGGGAAGACCGGGAGGATTCGCTGGTCAAACTGTATAACAAGGTGCAGTCCAACGTTGACCAGATCCCGTCCGTGGTGACCGACTGGGTCGTCAAGCCGGTCGAAGTCGATGACGTTCCGATTGTGATCGTGACCCTGTGGTCGGATCGTACTGAACTGTACGGCGACTTCCAGCTGCGTCGACTGGCTGAGGAAGTGCAGAACGAACTGCAGGCGATCTCCAACACCAACCGGGTCTGGATCGTCGGTGGTCGTCCGCGGCAGATTCGTGTGGAACTGAATCCTGCTGCCATGGCGGCTCGTCAGGTGTCACCGCTGCAGGTGGCTCAGGCACTGCAGGCCGGAAATGTCAATCGCCGTACCAGAGGTTTCTCACAGCAGCAGCAGCGATTTATCGTTGAAGCCGGGACGTTTTTTCGCGATGCCGATGAGCTGCGGGGGGCCGTGGTGACCGTGGCAGACGGTCGTCCGGTGAGTCTGCGGGACATTGCTGAGGTAACGGACGGGCCGGCCGAACCCGTGTCCTACAGCTGGATGGGATTTGGTCCGGCCGAGGAGGCCGGCCGAGCGGAATCCGGGCCTGCGGCCGGTGACGCCCGGGATCGTTCGGCCAGGCCGGTGCCGGACGACGTGCTTCCGGCGGTTCAGATTGCTGTCGCGAAACGCCGGGGCACCAACGCCGTCCGGGTGTCCGATGATGTGAAGGACCGGATGGCGGAGCTGGCCCGGACACTGTTCCCGGACGGTGTTCACTACCGGATTACGCGCGACTACGGTGAAACGGCTGACGACAAAGTCAACGAACTGGTGGAAGGTCTGGCCGTGGCCGTCCTGACCGTCATTGCATTCATCGGTGTGGTTCTTGGCTGGCGCGCGGCGCTGGTCGTCGCGCTGGCGATTCCCGTCTGTTACGGTCTGACCATGTTCATCAATCTGGCGGCTGGTTACACGATCAATCGCGTGACGATGTTCGCTCTGATTCTGTCGCTGGGGCTGCTGGTGGATGACCCGATCACGGATGTCGAGAATATTGCCCGCTATCTTGCACTGCGTGTTCATTCGCCGCGGCGGGCGGTGTTGCGCGCCGTTCAGGAAGTGCGTCCCGCGCTGATTCTGTCAACGCTGGCCATTATTGTCAGTTTTCTGCCGCTGGCGTTCATTACCGGCATGATGGGCCCGTACATGGCTCCGATGGCTTTGAACGTACCGCTGACCGTGACGGTTTCGACCGTGGTGGCGTTTGTGCTCACACCATGGCTTGCCATGGTCACGCTGCGGAATCAGGGCGGGGGTTCGGAATCAGGAGCGGCCGGCGACATCACCAAAAGCCGGCTGTACCGGTTCTACAGCCGACTGCTGGTACCAATGCTCGACAGCCGGCGGCTGAGCTGGTCCGTGCTCGGCGGAACCGGACTGCTGCTGCTGGGGGCGATGGCCCTGCCGACTGCCAGACTGGTCCCGCTGAAGATGCTGCCCTACGACAACAAGAACGAGTTTCAGGTGGTGGTCGATATGCCCGAAGGTACGACGCTGGAACAGACCGATGCGGTCACGCGTCAGCTTGGTCAGTACCTGTCGGCAGAAGCGGAGGTGCGTGACTATCAGATAACGGTCGGCACAGCATCGCCGATGGACTTCAACGGAATGGTGCGGCATTATTTTCTGCGAAGCGGTCCGCAGGTTGCAGAAATTCGGGTCAACCTGCTGTCCAAAGACCTTCGCGTCCAGCAGTCGCATGAAATCATTCTCCGCATTCGCAACGGCATGACACAGCTGGCAGATTCACTTGGTGCCAGACTGAAGCTGGTGGAGGTGCCGCCGGGGCCTCCTGTGCTGGCCACAATCACCGCAGAGGTCTACGGTCAGGACGACTGCAGATACGAGGAACTGATCGCGGCCTCGCAGCAGCTGTCCGAACGTTTGGCGCGTGAACCCGGTATCGTGGATGTGGATATCAGTGCCGAACATGATCAGCTGGTCTGGGTGTTTGAGACCGACAAGCCGAAAGCCGCACTGTCCGGCGTCACGACTCAGAATATCGCACAGACACTGCAGATCGCCATTGACGGTACCGCGGCTACCGTGCTGCATCTGCCGAAGGAAGTGGATCCTCTGACGGTCCAGCTGCGGCTGCCGGTCTGGCAGCGATCTGCGATCGACGATCTGGGAGAAATCTACGTCCGGGGCGAGAGCGGACAACTGGTGCAGCTGAGCGCGCTGGGGCACTTTCGGCGGAAGATCGACGACAAGACGATCTATCACAAGAATCTGAAACGGGTTGCCTTCGTCTATGGCGATGTGGCCGGCCGGACTCCGGCAGATGCAATCATGGATATCCGGACGGATTACCGGGATGCCTCTGAACGGGCGCCGGCCGGCGGCGGGCCCATGACTCGGCAGACAGAAATCCGGCCGGTTTCTGAACGCACGTGGCTGAAACCCGGAGGCGGCGATGCATGGAGTCTGGACGACGCTGTTCGTGTTGAATGGGCCGGGGAAGGTGAGTGGAAAATCACCCTCGACGTGTTCCGCGATCTCGGTCTTGCCTTCGCCGCCGCGCTGGTCGGGATCTTCATCATTCTGATGTTTCAGACCGGATCGAGGATTATTCCGCCCGTCATTATGCTGGCGATACCTCTGACGCTGATCGGCATCATGCCCGGCTTCTGGCTGCTGAATCTGATCATCAACCGGCCGATCGGTGGTCATCCCAATCCCGTTTTCTTCACAGCCACGGCCATGATCGGAATGATCGCCCTGTCCGGAATCGTTGTCCGCAATTCGGTTGTGCTGATTGACTTCATTCACATCGGGCAGGGCGAGGGCCTGACGTTGAAGGAAGCCATCATCCGTAGTATCGCCATACGCACGCGTCCGATTCTGCTGACCGCCGGAACAACGCTGCTGGGCAACTGGGTGATCACCCTGGACCCCATCTTTTCCGGGCTGGCCTGGGCCATCATCTTTGGCATTGCGACTTCCACTCTGTTCACACTGATTGTCATTCCCGTGGTGTACTGGCTGATCTACGGTTCCAACAGCAGTTCTCAAATTCCCCCTGCTTCTCAGGTTTGATGCGGCACAAGGGGGCGGCTTTCTTTTTCACAGCAGTTTGTCGTGGAGCCGGCGGGCGCTGGCTGAAAAAGAAAGCCGCCCCCTTTTCCATTCCGAACCTGTCTCACGCGGCTCGTTCTTTTGCCGGCGGCGTGCATGACGGCATGCTGCACTGGCTGCACGGTGACTGACGATGCGGGAAAAGGGGTCGGGTTTCTTTTTCACGGCAGGTTGTCGCAGAGCCGGTGATCATTGGCCGAAAAAGAAACCCGACCCCTTTTCCATTCCCGAATGCTCCGACTGTGCCGGTTGTGCAAAGAACTGCAGTCGGACCGGTTGTCAGGCCATTCTGCTCCGGTTTCACGCTGAGGTCGGGCGACTCCGATAAAAAGCAATACTCAGGAAAGCCGCTGCGCGTGCCGGAGTTTCCGGACGTCGTCGGGCTTCACCTGCCTGAGTGGCAAAGCACCCCGCACAATCGGAGAGGCGGGTAGAGGTTTCGATCTGAACAATGAGGTCAAAAGGAGTTTTCTCATGTCTCGCCCCCCCCGACTCGCTGTCACCCACTTAGCGACGCTGGCCTGCTGCCTGTGTTCCGTAGCGATGGCAGGTCAGTCTTTCGACTTCCAGCCTGTTGACTGCGAGCTTGTCTTTGCAGACCCGCCGTCCGATGTTGTGCAGTTGTGCAGTTTCACGGCTGCCGGTTGCTGTGATCAGTCCGGTTGTTGCGGCCAGTCTGACTGCTGTGGCGGAAACTACTGCGGCCTGGACTGTGGTGAAGGCTGTTGCGACGCCGGAGGCTGCGGTCTGTGCGGCGGTGAACTGGGTGATCCCTGGCGACTGGACAGCAACGACGACGGCATCGATTTCGGCGGCTGGTGGCAGCAGGGCTATACCAGCGGCAGCACCGGAATGTTCAACAACATTCCTCACAAGTTCAACACGCATCAGGCCTGGTTCTACGCCGAAAAAGTGGCCGACGGCAGCTGCGGAACAGACTGGGGTTTCCGTGCCGACATCATGTACGGGATTGACGCCACCGACACTCAGTCGTTCGGCAACAATCCGGGACGCTGGGACTTCATCAACGGCTGGGACTATGGCCCCTACGGCTGGGCCATGCCTCAGCTCTATGGCGAAGTGGCTTCCGGTGATCTGTCTGTCAAGGTTGGACACTTTTATACACTGCTGGGCTACGAAGTGGTGACCGCTCCGGATAATTTCTTTTTCAGTCACGCGATGACCATGTTCAACAGTGAAGCGTTTACGCACACCGGTGCTCTGGCAACCTACACGGCCAGCGATGATGTGACCGTTTATGCCGGATGGACACTGGGCTGGGATACCGGTTTTGATCAGTTCGGCGGCGGCAGCAATTTCCTCGGCGGCGTCAGCGTTGCGTTGGGCGACAATGCCACGTTCACCTACATCACCACCGCCGGTGACATGGGTCTCCGCGGAACCGGTTACTCACACAGCACCGTTCTGGACATCACCCTGACCGACAAGCTGAACTATGTTCTGCAGAGTGACCTGGTCCGCTTCAAAGTGTTCGGTGGCATCAACGACGAAGTGGGAATCAACCAGTACCTGCTGTACACGATCAATGATCGCTGGGCGGCCGGTGCTCGTGTGGAATGGTGGAAGTCCGACGCCGGTTTCAACCACGGTGGCCAGTCACTGCCGCTGTCCGGCTCAAATTCCTACTACGCCGCGACGTTCGGGCTGAACTACAAGCCGCATGCGAATGTCACCATCCGACCGGAATGGCGATACGACTGGTTCCCGGGCTCGGCCGTCAGTGGCTACGAACAGGGCATCTTCGGAGTGGACATGATCCTCACGTACTAGTGCTGTGATCTCGGAAAAGGGGTCGGGTTTCTTTTTCAGCCACCGTCACTGACAGCACGACGGGCTACCGTGAAAAAGAAACCCGACCCCTTTTCCCCAGTTCGGTTTCAGCCGCCAGCCGTTACGAACAGGGCATTTTTGGCGTGGACCTGATCCTCGCGTATTAGTGCTGTGATCTCGGAAAAGGGGTCGGGTTTATTTTTCATCCACCCTCACTGACATCACGACGGACTAACGTGTAAAATAAAACCGACCCCATTTAACCAGTTAG
>JAVKCM010000221.1:0-14908 GCA_040222735.1 Fuerstiella sp.
GGACCAGTCCTCGACCACGTCCGGGCGATTTCTGAGCACCACATGAAAGTGGTTGTGCAGAATGGCAAACCCGAGCACCTCGATGCCCATCACTCCTGCCAGAAACTCAAACCGGTGACGAATCCATTCGCGCCGATGTTCATAATTCTGGCCTGTAAAGGGATCGGTGCCACACAGGAACCCGCGTCGCACACAGCGATTGATGCAGTGCACCACGTTGATTTCATCATCCGGACAAGTCTCCGCCCGACTCACACGCCCCATGATGCTGCTCCCTGACAGAAAGGAAAGTTAACGCCCGGCATCAGAATACCAGACTCACCATGACTGTCAATTACAAATGGGTGGCACCGGTAATTCCAGCACCGGTAATTCCAACGCCCGGCATCAGAATACCAGACTCACCGTGACTGTCAATTACAAATGGGTGGCACCGGTAATTGCAGGTGGCACCGGTAATTGCAGCACCGGTAATTGGTAGTTGGCCGCGTGGGCAAGAGGCGGGCGAGAGTGCCGATGGCGCTCGGCCCTGTCCGGGTGAATCGGCTGAACGCCGCTTCACTGCGACCCCTTTCGCAGTGCGGAGCAGTGGTGGTTACACGTTATGTGGTGTGTCGTAAATAGAACTGAGGTTTAGTCGCACGCCTTTCCGCGGCCGCCGGACGTGCTGCGGTCGCTACTGCTGCTGACTGGCGGCAAAGATCGCTCCACCGATGATCAGGCCGGTCAGGACCGCGAACAGGATCTTCCAGACACTGTAAGGACGTTCGCCCTGCACTTCACCGGTCGCGGCGTTGATGAACACCTGGTACGTTTTGTCGTGGTATTTGTAGGCGAGCAGCCAGACAGGCAGCAGCAGGTGCTTGAACGTGATCGCATCGTACCGGCTGTCGACTGAATGGACTCGCTGAGTATCACCGCCGATTCGCTGCCGCACCTCCTGGTGAATGGCTTCGTCGATCCGCTGTTTGCCTTCCGTGAAACAGGTGTCAAGTTCCATGTCATAGGTACGTGCCAGATATCCTGCCAGCATCTGCTGATTGAACGGCACCACTTTGGTCAGCGGCCATGGTTCCAGGGCCAGCATGTACTTCCGATTCAGTCCGGTATTGGCCAGCACCAGAACATCGTCAAAGAAACGCTGAAATCGACCGCTGGCGGGATACCAGCGCGTGCGGCGTTCTCGCCGACGGTTCTTGCCGGAGCCGACGGTGACCCAGTAGTGTTCACCGCGCTGACCGGACCAGACCGTGAACGTCATGGAATCAAAGGTGTAATAAGAAAGATAGACTCCGTTGAATTTTCCATCGGCCCCCTGTTTCCGAAACTGGTTGGGGGCAAACCACCGGGAGGCGACCCATTGTGCCAGGTTTTCTCGTGCCTGGCGGCGTTCCACCTGAAACGGCAGCACTCCGTCCACGGGAATCCGACGTTCACTGCTCTTATGAGCGTTTTCAAGCTGCACGGGAGAACCGCAGTACGGACAATGCGTGCTGGTCAGTGTGCCCAGAAATTCAACATTGCCGCCGCATGAATCGCAGCGAAGTTCATTCCGCGTGGTCTGGTCATCGGTTTGATCCAGGTCGCCGGCCTGCGTCCGGCTCCGGGCGGCTTCTTCACGCCGGACGCGAAGACGTTCCAGCATATCGTGGAAATCCTGTTCCACGACATCGGCGTCGACTTCCAGTTCAATCTGTTTGACGTGTCCGCAGTACGGACACGCCAGCGACTGGTCACCGATTCGAAATTCCAGATCCGCCCCACACGATTCACACGGAAAAATCCGCCCCTGTCCGGCGTCAAAAGTCTGACCGGCACCGGTTGTTCCTACACCTGTTGTAAGGGCATCGTGGCGGTGCAGTCCCGGAAGTCCGTCCGGGCTGTCCTGGACATCCGGCGGCAGCGGGGGTGGTGGAGGTCTGTGTTCGGTGTTGTCAGACATCGAATCAGCCATCAGATCGTGAGTTTCCAAAGTTGCCGGCAGGCGATGCCGGGACAGTCAGATCAGCGGTTGTTTGACGGCCTGGTCAGCAACGACACGGTAGTGCTGAGCCGTCAGCAGCGTCATTGACGACGGCAACTACATCTGCGGGGGCGGCGGAGGCGGAGGCACGGCGGCAAATGAGCCGCTCAGCTGTGGCACCTGCGCGGCCGGCAGCCAGCCCGGCATTCCATTGGTCCAGACCTGCGTCTGCGGCGTGACTTCGCCGGCGGCGATGCCGGACAGCATCTGCTGAATGGAAAACGGTCCCTGTGTCTGACCGTTCACGGCGACATGCCACGGAGACATGGTCGGCGGAGGCGGTGGTGCGGCCGCCTGTCCGGGCATTCCGCCGCCGATTCCGCCGGGCTGCATCATTCGTCCTGCCATGGCGAAACCGAGTCCCAGCCCCATTCCTTCTGCCGCTCCGCCACCGGATGGATTCTCTGCCGCGGCCGTCATGGCCTGTCCCATCTGGTACTGCTGGAAACGATTCATGTCACCGATCACGCCCATGCTGGTACGCGTGTCCAGCGCTTTTTCCACGGCTTCGGGCAGCGAGATATTAACGATGAACAGCTGAGGAATCTCAAGACCGTACTCGTCGTCAATTCGTTCCTGAACCGCCTGCCTGAGAGTTTCACCGAATTCCTGATACCTGCTGGCCAGGTCCAGAGCGGCCACCTGAGACGTGCCCATCACATCGGCGAAGGTGCTGATGATGATCGACCGGAGCAACTCGGTCACCTCGTCAGAATCGACCACTTTGTCCGTGCCGACCAGTTCTTCCAGCAGTGCCCTGGGTTCCACAGCCTTGACAGCGTACGTCCCGAAGGCTCGGATCCGGATCGGACCGAATTCCGGGTCCCGCAGCATAATCGGATTCGGAGTGCCCCATTTCAGATCTGTAATCTGCTTTGTGCTGACGAAGTAAACTTCGGCCCGGAAGGGACTGTTGAAGCCGTACTTCCAGCCGGCAATCGTGCTCAGCACCGGAAGATTGTCGGTCTTCAGTTCGTAATGACCAGGTTCAAAAACGTCCGCAATCTGCCCCCGATGAACAAAGACGGCCATCTGTCCCGGTCGCACAATCAGCTGTGCTCCGTTCTTGATTTCGTTTTGATACCGGGGAAATCGCCAGACCAGCGTGTGCCGCGAATCATCGATCCATTCGATGATGTCAATCAGTTCGTTGCGAAGCTTTTCGAACAATCCCATGGACTAACTCCTGTGTACCCGGTGTCGAAGATGACCTGAGCTGAACAATAAAATCTGAAAAACAATATCAGCAACAGCCTGCCGGAAAGACCAGACAGCCAAAATTTCATTCCGACTGAACTGCCCGACGGGCGTGAACGCAGCACCTCAGCAAACGGATCAATTCAATCCAGGCTTCCCGTCGGCCCTGCAGCCTTCCCGGTCGGCTATCGGCTGTGAAGCAGTCGATCCGTGATCGAAGTCGGCCTGACATCCGGTTGCTGCCGCTATTCTTTCTTTCCCGGCGGATAACGAAAGGCTGTGAGTGTGCCTTCCATCATTTCCGGCAGGATGATCAGCTGACGATCGGCAAGATAAGCATGATCCGCACTCACCTTTCGTCTGCACTTTGATTTCGAAACCGTGAGACTTCCAGAGGGGTCTCAAGGCGGAAGGACTGTTTCAGGCGGGCCGCGCGAGATGTGAGCGCGATCTGCCGCGTCTGCAGATTCTCGGCGTTGTAGGCGCCGTCAAATTCATAGATGACAGAACCTTTTTCCGTTCGCCGCACGGTGGTTCGCACTTCGTCCGGTACGAAGCCCCGGTTCTGCTCGCGGACGTCCGTTCGACCGACCTCCACCCGGATGTCTTCGACCAGATTGGCGGCATCCTGCGGCGTACCGTCGGCGGCATCCAGCCGAATTTTCAGCTGACCGTTGCTCTGCAGACTGCCGGACAACAGAACTCCGGGCAACAGATCGATACCACCCTGAGGCACTCGTCGAGCCTCGTGAATCTGTGGATAGTCCAGCACCTGTTCCGGTGCCGTGCGGTTCATTTTCCAGAAGGCATCAACCCGCACGTGGCGGGATGAAGGCCAGCGTTCAATCTGCAGGCGATACCCGGGAGCTCCCCATTCAGACGTAAACGTTTCGGTAAATGCCGACGGCCGGGATTCCCCATCCCGGATATCAAATTCCACTTCGGCCGGCTGACGAACGGGGCGATAGATATCGTCATGGTCCAGCATCAGTCTCAGATCGACCTGGCGATAATTTTCGGCACCGGCCACGTCGTCCGGATAACGTGTGTACACCGCTTCATCATAGGCCCTCAGCTTTACCGGGGCGTCCCACTCTGTGGACAGCGGAGGTCGGGAAACGTTCTGCCACAGGCGGATTACCGGTTCTCGGCGGAATTCGAACCGCCGTTCCAGCCAGTCAACCTGCAGTGACATCGCGTCACCGGGGCCGATCGCCACCGGCTTTTGTGTACTGATATTGGCAAACGAAATAACGTAGTCGTCCGCTGGCTTCAGCCCGGAAATGATGCGCCCGAATTCTTCCGACTGCCGGGATTCGCCGAAGTGTCCGGTGACGGTAAACGGACGATTTTTCAGGCCTTTCAGAATCTGTTCCTTCAGCTGACTTCGGTCGGCGGCATCCACGACATCTTCCCTGGGAATTCCGCAATCCCTGACAAACACTTCATCCAGAGCCAGACGCGCCGCACCGGCGGCCGCAAAGTCGAAGGCGACGATAATGATACGCGTGGACGGATTGCGTTTCAGAGCTCCTTTCAGCTGTGGTGTTCTGTCGGCTGACGGAGTCTTCCGAATGACCTCAGCCGGCAGCGGCTTACCTGTCTGCGGGTCACGGCCGACATCGGTGGCAAGGCCGTCGGTAATGGCCACGATGATGCCTGGCTGATCCTTCAGATCGGTAGTCAGAGCCTCCCAGAGAGCAAATGCCAGAGGCGTCTGGCCCCAGTGACGCGAGGACCGAGCCATTTCAAGCACACCGTTCAGACGGCGTTTGCCAGCGTCGCTGAGTGTGGACATTTCAAATTCCGTGGCCACATCGTCGTTTGGCTTCAGACCGGCCGGAATCTGCTTTTTGAAGATTTCCTCGTACTTCGAATTGCCGACCGGTTCAAAATCCGGCCCATACTTCATTCGGTGACCAAAAATCTTCAGCGCGGCGCGTGTGGTCTGACCGAATTGCGCGTCGCTGATCACCGTCTGCAGAGTATCAACAGCCTCGTCCACGCGGGTCCCGTCCCCCAGCGTGGCCTTCATGCTGTCCGACATATCCAGAATGAACACGATCGGGCGCCGGTCATCACCCTTCAGTTCAATCGATGCCGTTTCCGGACGAGCGATGCGCGTCACAACGAACTCGTCACCGGCACACGGGTCAACTCGCAGCTGCCGCTCCGAATCCCAGCTGCGGCCGCGAAAGAAGATGCTGGTTGCGATGGTCACCGGTTCGCATTCGCCGGTAGCCGGCGAGCCTGTCCGAAATGCTTTCGCCACAAACCTGTCCGCTGCATCGTTCAGCGTCAGTGGCTGCGCATTGTTCTGAAAACTCACCAGCTGCGACACTGGTATGTCAGATATTGGCAGCTGCCGAATGGCCGCGGTGCCGACCGGCATTGTGCCCTCTCGGCGAACCGACACCGGCACACTGCGCAACGGTTCGTTCTGATCACTCAGATCCACGGCGCCGGCACTTTCCGGCGTACCGGTGACGGACCACGCGGCGCTTTTCGTAAGCCGATCTTCCTCCTGGTCAACGGCGTTCTTCAGAAATGTGGGCAGGATGTCCGGGGACGGTTCTGCCGCTCCGCCGCGTGCCCTTGCCAGCTGCAGCCAGCGTTTTGCCTGCCGGGCATACCAGCCGTTGGTCTCCCACGGAGCCTGCTCGTCCGGACGCACCCATTGTTCCTGAAGTCGGCGCTGCGCCTGCAGCAGGCAGTAGTCGGCCTGCAGCAACGCGTGAAATCGCACGGTTGGCGAACGCGGCAGCGCGTCGTATGCCGTCAGTCCCCGGCAACAGATATCGGCTTCCCGGAGCCGATGAATTGTGCCTTCCGCGGCCGATATCACCGCCTCTCTCCCTTCCCGCCGCACTCCGGACCAGAAGCTGCGCACGATTTTGCCATACCGAGACAGTGTTTCATGGCGGCTTGAGTTCCCTGACAACAGAAGCTGAATGGCAGACGTCAGTTCGGCTGCTGTCTCTCCTTTGGTCGCAGCGTCCACAAACGGATTCAGCGACTGGATGTGCCACAGGCATCGTTCCACCAGATCGGGTGACTTCATCCCGCTGGCGGTGATCTCTTCGTCAGTGGCTTCCGAGAGCTTTTCTTCCAGCCTGATCAGCGACGCCATTAGCTTTTGCCGAGTTTCGGTCTCAAGGCAGCTGACATTCAGCAAAGTCCGCAGCTGCTGATGATTTTGCACCTGCTCGATGCGTTTTCCCGGCAGAATGCTGATTCCTGCAGACAATTCCTGCAGCAGCGTCTGCACCGCCTCACGCGAATCCCGGGTCTGCTGATGCCAGTCGACCAGCATGGCGGCACGGTCTTTCAGTTCCTGTTCCGAAAACCCGGCAGCAGGTTCTTGCGGATAAAGCTGGCCCGCCAGGACCCGCGCCGCGACCAGCAGCCGAAAGATCTCGGCCCGCAGGCGGACGGCCGTTCCGTTGGCCCCCGGTCCGGGATCCAGTGACAGTTCTGTGGCAGCCCGGCGCAGATCCGTGCCCTGCTCTGGAGTCAGTTGACCGCCCGGCAGATTCTTTCGCAGAAGCGCCTGCCATCCGCTGAAAAATGTATCCGGCCGCTCAATCGGATACTCGGCCGCCCAGCGCGACAGAGAATCTGCGCTGGCCAGAGTTCGCTGTACGGCGACGTCGGCGGTCTGATGAGCCGACTCAAAATCCCGGATCGCAGTCCAGATCGAATTCGATGTGCTGGTGGCCGCTTCAGGTACCGCCGTGCTGTCGGAGCGGACGAACAATTGATCTTCAGCCTGCAGCAACGCTGCGTCTGCATTTGTGATCGTCTGACGCAGGACGATGGAAACGCCGAACGCGCGCGCGATCGCGTCCTCTGCCTGTTTCCGCCGTTCAATCGCCGCCGCGTGACGCTGATCAGACGTGGCGAGGCCCAATTGCTGAAACGGATAGGTCGCCAGATTCTGCCGCAGCACATCTTCGGCCGGGACGTCCGGCCCGCCACTCACCGCCTCGGCCGTTTCCCAAACGTCGTTCAGCCGCTCAGGTTCCGGCAGATCAAGGAACCACGGTCTCGGCAGACCTCGTTCCGCATTCAGTTCGGTCGGATCGGGGATCACCGTTCGGATGGCGGTTTCCAGCAATCGCAGCCGAGTCTCGGCGCGTTGAGCCAGATTCTCGGCGGCTGTTTCGTTTCCGCTGATCAGCGCCGCCTGAGCGCGAGTCAGATACTCAGTCGACGACTGCCACAGCAGCGGGCGCCAGCGCCACCCCAGCAGCTGATCTGCGGCCTCGCGCCGTTCCCAGAGCGTTGACAGACGTTGGACTGTCTGACGGCGGTCCCGCAGGCGCGTCGTTTCCGGTGCCGGCGGAAGTTCCTTCATCAGCACAAAGTCGTGCGGACTGTCTTTCAGTGAATCCAGAGCCGGACTGATCTGCACGGTCTGGCCGTCCGGGTCGACATGACGCTGAACCCACCGCTGAGTTTCTTCGACGGTGAACCGGCAGAACTCGGTGGCCGTCAGTTCGCCATCGTCATTGGCGTCGGCGGCTTTGCTGAATCCGCGGGTGACGATCTGCCCAAAAGCCGTCTGGCCATTCGCCCCGGACAGTCCCGGAGCACTCTGCTGATCAGCCTGGCAGGAGGTGATGACAACCAGTTGATTCAGATCGTCTTCTGCAGGCCAGCTCAGCACTTCGGTCATGAAGTCCGCGTGCAGGTCTCCCAGACGTCGATCCTGCAGCGACGCTGGTCGATCCACCAGCAGCAGCACTCGATCGGCGGCGCGGTCCTTGAGCAGGCCGCGTACCTGTTCCTTCAGGGTGGCCAGTTCTTCGTATCGCGCGGGCGCGTTCAGGTCGGGCGTGCTGTTCTTCACCAGGCACAGAAAGCTGCCGTTTTCGCCGGGCAGAATCTGCGTCTGCAGATACACCACCACCACGCGGTCCCGCTCCCGGTCTTCCAGAGACTCCGCTTCTGCAAAACGCAGCGTATCCGCATGCACGATTGTGGTTCTGGCCACCGGGAAGCGATCCGGGGGCAGGACAGGAAAATTTGGCGGGGCGACAGAATCGAAGTGGTCAGACGTCGCATCGTTTCGTTGTGTATCGAACAGAAAATCCAGCACGACAAAATGAGTGTGGACGCGCGGGTCGGGCCAGAAAATCCGGATTCCCAGCCAGACCAGAAAAGACAGTCCGATGATCGGCAGCAGAATGCGGCGCCAGGGGGGACCACCACGGGAGCTTTTTCTGACGCGCTTGGATCGTTTCCATACGGGCGCCGCCGCGGCTTCCTGAACGGCTTCGCGACTGGATCTGCGACCGCCCCGCCAGCTGTCCTTTCCACGTTCCGTCATTGACCTTCTCCAATCCTGCGAAACGTCGCGACGGTGCCGATCAAGAACAGGGCAGCTCCGGCAAAGAAGCACCAGGCCAGCATCCTTGAACGCTGCTGGGATCGGACCAGCTGAGGCGTCCAGGCCACTTCGCCCTGAGATTCCGGCAGCTTGTCCAGCACACCCCGAATAAAGGCCTGCTCAGTCGAAGCCTGTCCGGTGGCACAGAAATAACAGCCCTGCAGCCGCGGAGCCGGACTGACGACCTTGTACAGTGCTTCACGCAGCAGCGTCACCAGCGCCGGACGCCGCTGATTGATCGCGCACAGCATATTGAACAGTTTCTGGTTGTCTCGATTGTCCAGATCATAGGCAAAGGCCGAATACACCCAGCCTCGAAACCACTGCATCCCGCGGTCGATGACCCATTCCGCATTCCTGTCACTCACATCCGCTCCCGACGCAAAACTGCTGCCGGCCCGGGACAGTCGCAGTCCCGGCTGCATGCGTTCCGCCCGCAGAATAAATTCACGCATGCCACCGACATCATCCAGTTCTGTCACTACCACGACGACGGGAAACTGCAGCTGCAGACGCTCATGCACGGCGATCACGTCATCGCGAATGGCGGGCGCCAGCTTCCGCGCGTAGTCTGTGTCCTCAGCCCAGGAAAACGGCACTGCCTGCAGCAGTCCGTTGATCGGACAATAGGGGCGCCGGGCACGGGAAATCAGATCGCAGACAAATTCCATGCGCCGAATCCCCAGCATGCTTTCCAGATCAGAAAGCGGCGCCAGACGCTTCTTACCGTACCCTTTGGTATCGCTGCGGTTCAGCGCCGAGAAACTCTGCATCGCCCGCTTCAGGCCTCCGGGAGCAATCGTGCCAAAGAAACCGCCCAGCCCTTTCGGCTGAGTTCCCGTCGCCGGAGGCGGGGCGATCGCGGCTGCGGCCGGTGGCGGTGCAGCAGCAGGGCCGCCGCCCGCCGGATTTGTGCCGGTGGCCGAACGAGCTCGTTCCAGCACCTCCTGCATACCTCCGGCCTTCTGAGTTCCCGTCACGCCGCGCCCGGCCGGCAGCGGAGCGGGGCTCGCCCCGGTCCTGGCTGCCGGTTCATCCGACACCTTTCCCTGTTGATAATTGGTCGCTCCGACACCCGTGCAGCACAGATAGATGGCGTCGTCGTTTCCATACGCACGCAGGACGGCCGATCGCTTGGTTAACGGCGGGGCAATGACCCGCCATTCAATGCTGGATGCCGCTTCGAAGGAACTCTGCTCCTGCTGTGGGGTAAATCCATTCACCAGAAACAGGGGCACGTCGTCGATCGGCAGCCGTTCACGATCCAGCGCTTCAAGAATTTCGTGCCAGTCGCTTTCAATGTCCGGAAACTCAGACTCGTCTTCAATTCCCATCAGTTCCATCAGGTACAGCACGATGCGAATGATGCAGTAGATGATGACGAAAGCGATGCCGCAGAAAATCCGTTCCGCAAACGGCGGCAGTCTCATGCGAAATTCCCAGCCCAGCCAGTGGCGAATGTCGTCACTTAACCAGGCCAGCAGAATGGCAATCAGCGCCATGAAGCTGTAGTGCAGAATCAGAAACAGGCGCGGCGATCCGAATCCTGAACGCGGCATGACCCCGAACAGAAGTCTGATCCATTCCAGGATCTTGTAGAAAAACGACGGCATGTTTGTTCAGGACTTCCTTGGTTTTTCCGGGACCGATCAGGCCCCCGTGGCCCGAACGGTCTGTCGACATTGATTTACTGCTTTCGGCCCGCTGTTTTGGGGCCATCACTCACCGCAGACAGGGCGAGCAGACCGACATCAGTGAAGAACTGTGGCACCCGTATGTTACTCGGTTCCACCACGTGATGTCATTCGGAACAGGGCGAAGAATCTCGGTATCGTGTCTCAACAAAAACGCTGCCCCCGTTCTCATGGACCGCAGCAACCTGAGAACCATGCTGAACCTGCGACGGTTGCGGCGCCGAGGCGAACGCGGGTGGCGGCCCAAACGGCCGAGCCGGTCAGACGCATCCCGCCGCATCCGCCTGCGGCCACACGTTGCCAGCCATCTGACGCCAGCTATCTGACGCCAGCCACGCATCTCCAGCCATCTGACGGCGACCATCGCCCGCCGCCACATCGAAGCACGGGTCAGGCGGTCCGCAGCATCGCCAGAAATTTGTCTTCACTTAGCACTGGAATGCCCAGCTGTTCCGCCTTTGCCAGTTTGCTTCCCGCGTTTTCACCGGCCAACACAAAATCCGTCTTCTTCGAAACGCTCCCGGACGCCTTGCCACCATGATCTCGGATCAGCTGTTGAGCTTCCTGACGCCCCATGGTGGCCAGAGTCCCCGTCACCACCACGGTTTTGCCGCTGAAGGGCCCGGCTTCGGCTTCCGATAACCGGACCACGGGTGATCCCATGTTCAGACCAAGTTGCTTCAGTTCCTGCAACAATTGCATTCCGACATCCGAGGTGAAGAATTGATGAACCGATGCGGCGATCACCGGCCCGATGTCATCCACGGCCGCCAGCGTTTCTGTTGTCTGAGCAGCAATCTCGTCGGCCGTCCCGAACGCTCGTTCCAGTACCTGAGCATTACTTTGACCGACATGCCGGATATTCAGCCCCGTCAGCAGACGCCACAAGGGCTGCTGCTTTGACGCCTCGATTCCGTTCAGCAGCCGGGTAATCGATTTTTCTCCCTGACGTTCCAGCTGCAGCAGTTTTTCCCGGCGTTCGGCCAGCCGGTACAGCGATGGAATGCCGTCGACCAGTTTTGCGTCCAGCAGCTGCCCGACAAGCTTTTCGCCCAGCCCGTCAATATCCATTGCCGGTCGCGACGCAAAGAAAATCAGCGTTTCGCGCAGCTGAGCAGGACAGACCGGGTTGGGACATCGAATATAGACGCCACCTTCGTCCTGCTGCACGGGGGTTCCACATTCCGGGCAGACGTCAGGAAAGACAAACGTATGTTCGTCGCCGGTGCGAACGGCCTCATTCACGCGCAGCACATGCGGAATGATCTTACCGGCCTTTTCCACCAGCACCGTGTCGCCGATCCGGACTCCCAGTCGTTGCAGTTCGTCACGGTTGTGCAGACTGGCCCTCGATACGATCGTGCCGTCGATTTCCACGGGTTCCAGTTCGGCCACCGGCGTCAGCGTGCCGGTCTTGCCCACCTGAATACTGATGTTGCGAACTCTGGTTTCCGCCTCGTAGCGTTCCCACTTATAGGCCCGGACCCAGCGCGGACTTTTGGACGTGGTGCCCAGCTGGTCCCGGTCGCGAAAACTGTTGAGCTTGATCACGATGCCGTCGACTTCAAAAGGAAGTGAAACGACCCCTTCCATCAGCTCTGCCACGACCCGCATCAGTTGTTCATACCCGACGGCGCAGCCAACGTCAGGGGTGACGGGAATTCCCAGTTCGCGCACGGACTTCAGAAATTCAAGATAACTTGCCCACGACACTCCTTCCGCGTAGCCGACGCCGTGGCACAGAAAGCGCAGCGATCGCCGGCGTGATTCCTTCGGATCCAGCAGTTTCAGGGCTCCCGCCGCCGCGTTCCGTGGATTGCGGAACGGTTCCTCACCCGCCGCCACCTGAGCTGCCTGAAACGCCGCAAAATGTTCGTTCAGAATGACCACTTCACCGCGCACCTCAAGCACCGGAGGCGGCGATTCTGTGGCCAGACGCAGAGGTACACCTCCCACGACACGAGCATTGGATGTGATGTCGTCGCCCACCGTGCCGTTGCCCCGCGTCACGCCGCGAACCAGAATTCCATCTTCGTAGATCAGCGCCAGAGCGACTCCGTCGATCTTGTATTCGACCGTGTATTCCAGCGCTTCACGTTCGAAGGTCTTCCGCAGTCCCGCGTCCCAGTCTGCCAGTTCCTGTTCCTGAAAGGCATTGTCGATCGACAGCATCGGCACGCGATGAGTCACCTGCTGAAAGCCGTCAATGGGCTGTCCGCCCACTTTGTGTGACGGACTGGCGGGCGAATCGTATTCCGGGTACTCCGACTCCAGCGTCTGCAGTTCAGCCATCAGGCGGTCGTATTCACGGTCCGGAATTACCGGCGCAGCATCGACGTAATACAGGCGGTTGTGGCGTTCCAGCTCTGAGCGAAGTCGATCAATCTTCTGCTTCGCGGCCGCCGTCATGGCGTCGGCTCCGCAGGTCGACCGTCATCTTCCGACTGACGGTCAGCGAACGCTTCCGGAGTCGCCGTCCCGTCCGCAGGCCTCTGCACGGGCGCTTCATCAAGCCCCCTGAGCGTCCGCACACGGTCAATGGTCATGGCCAGCAGCGACACAACCAGGACCGCGACAAATTCCCACAGCAATAACCGGTTTCCCCAGACATCCAGCCACTGCGAAACCGGAGCATCCGGGTTGCCGAACAGAGAGGCGATCAGGGCCAGAACGGTCATGATAAAAACAACCGTCACCGGAACAATCAGCCGAAACAGCAATGAGGGTCGTGTGCGAGGAGGCTTCATTTCTGACAACAGGTTTTCTCTTCAGTAGTCGGGTTCGGACGCGGACAACGTGCTTCCAAAGACAGCAGTTCACACCTGTTCGCTTCGGCGGCATCCGGCATTCGGGCAGGCGTTCACCAGCGTTATTTTCCGGCCGCGGCCCACTTTTTCATCAACGCGATATTGTCCAGAATTCGCTGCACATGCATCGGATCCTGGTTGCGGGCCTTCAGCCCGTCGACATAGACCTTCATGTCACTGTCAAACATGGCAGCCGGTTCCGGCTCGCGTCCCTGGTCGCCGGACCGCTCCATCCAGTCCGCCAGCCGCAGACGCATTTCTTTCAGTACTTCCGCCCGGGCCGGATCCTGAGCCAGATTATTCATTTCGTGAGGGTCTGCCTGCAGGTCGTAAAGTTCTTCCGGAGCCCGTGTCGAACTGAACAGCAATCGTTGCTGCAGATCGCTGAGCGTGCCCGCATCACGGGCCGCACGCAGGGCCACCAGAATGGATTTCTTGTCCTTATAGGCACACGGCTGCAGCAGAGGACGGTCGGGCAGAAAATTGCGGATGTACTTGAAACGTGCGGTTCTCACGCTGCGAATGTGATCCACGGTCTCATCACAGCGATCCCGCGCCGAAAACACGGCTTCGCGCGGCAGATAATCAGGCGCCAGAATATCGCGCGCCTGCATCGACGGCGGAATTTCGATTCCCGCCAGTCCAAGACTCAGAGCAGCAATATCGATGTGTTCCACCAGATCACTTCTGGCCTGACCTGCAGCGATCCCGGGGCCGCGGATCACCAGCGGGACATGCAGGCCTTCGTCATAAAGAAACTGCTTCCCCCGCGCATGACTGATGCCGTGATCTGTCATGAACAGAATCACTGTGCTGTCCAGCAGACCTTCCTGATCAAGCCGGTCCACCACTTCACCCACCAGTCTGTCGGTGTAACGACAGCAGTCCAGATACGCGGCCCAGTCTTCCACCAGCATCGGATCGGATGGATAATACGGAGGCAGCGTGACCTTGCTTAGCGGCGTGGCGCCGCCGAATACCTGTTCGCAGTGCCGCCGAAATCTGCTCGCACTATCCGGAGATCCTCCTCGACGTTTGCCGCCCGGCGTCTGAATCTGATGAAAAAACGGCTGACCAGGCTGCCGGTCCGACCAGTCATTGCCGTCGTAGATCGATTGGTCCCACTCGAAGTTGTAATCCGTCTTGCCGAAACGTCCCTTCCGGGTCTCTGGCCAGCCGCCGATCGATGTGTGATACCCCGCCTGCTGAAACATCTTCGGAATCGGAACGATCCCCTCCGGAAGGTGAATCTTTTCGGTGCCCCGGCCGCTGCGATGATGATGAGCACCAATCGTGGTCTGATACATGCCCGTGATGAATGCCGATCGACACGTGGAACAAACCGGAGCGGTCACGTAGGCGTTGGTGAATCGAATGCCGTCCGCCGCCAGCTGATCCACGTGCGGCGTTTCGATCGCCGTTTCTCCATAGCAGGAGAAATTGGCGGACATGTCGTCCACAATAATCCACACGATGTTGGGACGGTTCTGACCAGCGGACGCCTCAGCCGCCGAATCCGGACTGCCCGCAAGTACCAATCCGGATTGCAGTGGCACTGACGTCAGCAGACACGTCAGTACCGACCGCAAAAACCGGCGAAAACGGTGACAGTACATCGGGCAGACCTTTGAGTTCGGACAGGTGCTGAGCACCAAAATAAGGACTGAGCGGAAAAGAAAATAAGTGGCGTTAGCTTACCGCTTGCGATGCAGCAAAACGCAATCTGGAATCTTAAGCCACGTTTCGACACGGCAGTAATTTTACGGTTTTTGGTAAGTGTGCGGGGTGTTAAAAA
>JAVKCM010000222.1:0-9180 GCA_040222735.1 Fuerstiella sp.
CGCGGAGCGAAAGGCAACCAGCAAGCCAGTCGTTGATCGAACATTTCCAGGTCTGCCGGCGCCGGCGAAACGGGACAGCCGATCAGCCCACTGACCTGTGGGACAGTCAGGGAGTCCCGTTGCTCCGCGGCCGTCTCCGGACTGGAACTCTCCTGCCGCATCCGGCTCCGCTCTTTCCCAAATCCCTCCGCCACCTTGGGACGTAACCAAAGCCGGAGCGAAGCATCACTGGGGCACGCGCCCAGAAGTGCTCTGTCCCTGTGGCTTCTGCCGAAAAGTGCACAGCCTCCGTGGTGCGCCGCCCGATTCGGCTCCGCTGTTTCCCAAAACACGCCGCCACCGTGGAGCACAACCAAAGCCGGAGCAACTTAATCACTGGGGCACGCGCCGAAAAATGCACTGTCCCTGTGGTTGTTCCGCTGGCGCAGGCAACATGGGACAGCCGATCAGCCTCTGACCTGTAGGACAGTCAGAAAGTCCCGTTGCTCCTCGGCCGTCTCGGGACCGGAGTTCTGCCACCAGATCGGGCTCCGTCCGTCCCGGACGCTCAGGCTGATTGCGGGAAAAACGAATTTCATACCGTGGTGATGCGGTGCTGCTCCCTCGAGAGTGGACTGTCCCCGATCTTCCATCGCTCCGCAGTCGTTTCCGGACCGGAACTCTCCTGCCGGATCCAGCTCCGCTCTTTCCCAAAACACGCCGCCACCGTGGGACACAACCAAAGCCAAAGCGACGTATCACTGGGGCACGCGTCCAGAAGTGCACTGTCCCTGTGGCGCCCGCCGAAAAGTGTACTGTCCCCGTGGTGCTTGAGCCCGCGGAGTCGAGCGGAATCGCAGATCGGGGCATGCGTTCCATCGCTCATGTTGCATTTCCTTTGCGTGATTGGGTTTAGGCACCTCAGTCATGCGGGAAGATGTGATTCTTTATCATCTTGATTTAGTGGCATTGCCCTTCCGCCCCCACGGCTCCGACACGCTTTCACCGGCCCTGAGCTCGATTACTCGGCTGACAGCAGGCCCAGGATTCCGAGCCCGTAGAACGTATATTCGACGTCTGCCTGTTGGTCCCAGCTGGCTCCCCGAAAGCCGCCGGTGGGAAATTCTATTTGTCGTTCCAGCCAGTCCAGAATGCGGTTGGCGGGAATGATGTTCGGCTGGCCGAGGTCCTGTCCGGTCAGCAGCCCGGTGAAGGTGGACAGCCCGTCGGCGAAGGGGATACGGGTGTTGGCCTGAAAGCCGCCTTCCGTGCTGACCACATCGGCCAGAAAGCCGACGACATCGGCGGAAATGTCCGAATCCATTCCGCCGAGGCTGTTCAGCAGGGCGACGGCGGCGGCAGTGGGGTTGGTACCACTGCGTCGCATCGGAGCGATTTCCACAAAACCGCCATCGTCGCGTTGTCGGTCATAAAGAAACTGAATCAGGCGGTTAGGACGTGGCGGCTGTCGTCCGATTAATTCGTAGGTCAGTGCCACCATAAACGAATGGTAGGTACTGCCGGCCGCTCCTTCGGTGCTCTTGGCGTATCCGCCGTCTGCGACCCGGGTGGCTTCCAGCTTGTCGGCCACCTGTTCAGGAAAACTGGCAGGCGCTTCCAGCAGCAGATCTTCGCCGCCGGCGGCCTGCACCACCAGAGCGCTGTACAGCCAGCTCAGCAGATCAATGACGCCCAGATTCAGCGGGTTATGCTGAGAAAGGAAGCGGGCGACACCGTCGCGGGCTTCTGTATCCAGTCCTCCGGACACCGCCAGGGCCCGGACGGCGAATCCGGTGTAGTAGAGGTCAGAATCACCTTCCCGCCCGCGAAATCCACCTTCGGGCATCTGTTGCGTCAGCAGAAACGTCCGGTGGCGAGCCAGTCGGTCGGGATCGAGTTGGTTCAGGCCGCGAGCAACTCGGTCAGCCAGCCGAAACAGGTACATTTTACTTGGTTTTTCGTCTGAGAAGGATCCTGGGAATCGCCGATAAGCTGATCCCGCAGCGATTGAGAAACGATGGCAGTTTGCTAAGCTTTTCCGCTTCCCTTTCTGCCCTGGTCGTCCGCGACGGATGGCAAAGATCACCGTTTCGGGCCTCATCCATCACGAAGCCACACGCCACTGAGTAGACCAGATCTCATTGCGAGGTCTGGTCTATATCAGTTCATTGGTCAGCTGTTTCTCGGAAGCGAACAAGACTATGACGGAATCCGCCTCGGCCAGCAACTCTGCTGCCGCCGATCCAAGTCCCATGGGTGACGGCGAACGTGTCCTGGTTCTGGATTTTGGCAGCCAGACGGCCCAATTGATCGCCCGGCGGGTCCGGGATCAGAACGTCTTTTGCCAGATTGTCCGCCACGACCTGTCGGCCGAACGTATTCGCGAACTGCAGCCCAAAGGACTGATCCTGTCCGGCGGACCGGCCAGCGTGTACGGCCGCAACGCTCCCACCGTGGACCCGAAAATCTTTGAACTGGGAGTTCCAGTTCTGGGCATCTGCTACGGTATGCAGTTGATGTGTCAGCTCATGGGCGGCAGTATTCTGCCTGCGGATTCACGCGAATTCGGACGTGCGTCGTGTTCCGCCACGGTCGGCAGTCGCCTGTTCAACGGACTGCCGCCGAAGTTCAATGCCTGGATGAGCCACGGCGATCAGGTGGGATCAATGGATGGCACGTTCGAGGTCATTGCGTCCACTGCCACCTGTCCGAATGCGGCGATTCAGCACAAGGAACGCCCGGTCTACGGCATTCAGTTCCATCCGGAAGTCACGCACACGGAATTTGGTGCTCAGCTGCTGGGCAATTTTGTGCGAGACATCTGTGGCTGCAGCGGATCGTGGCGGATCACCTCGCTGATCGAACAGCAGAAGCAGCTGATTCGGGATTCCGTCGGAGACAATCGGGTCATCTGCGGTCTTTCAGGCGGCGTTGATTCATCCGTCGTGGCGGCCTTGATCTCGGAAGCCATCGGTGATCAGTTGTCCTGTATCTTTGTCGACAACGGACTGCTGAGAAAAGGCGAGCGCGAACAGGTCGAAAAAAACTTTACGGGCCATTTTCAGACAGACCTGCACGTCGTTGACGCCCGGGAAAGATTCATGGATCAGCTGCGAGGTGTCTCGGACCCGCAGCAGAAACGAAAGATCATCGGCCGCGTCTTCATCGAGTGCTTCCGGCACGAAGCAAAGTCGATCCCCAATGCCAGGTTCCTGGCTCAGGGGACACTGTACCCGGATGTCATCGAAAGCGGCGCCAACCCTGACGGTCCCGCTGCCACCATCAAGACACATCACAATGTGGGTGGGCTGCCGGAAGAGCTTGGCTTCGAACTGATTGAACCGCTCCGTGATCTGTTCAAGGATGAGGTTCGGCGGATGGGACTGGAACTGGGGCTGCCTGAAGAAATGGTATGGCGACATCCGTTCCCCGGCCCCGGACTGGCGGTTCGCTGCCTCGGAGAAGTCACGGAAGAACGGCTCACCATTATTCGCGAAGCCGATGCCATTCTGATTGAAGAATTATATGCGGCCGGGCTGTACCGAGACATTCAGCAGGCTTTTGTGGTGTTGCTGCCTGTACAGTCGGTGGGGGTCATGGGTGATGACCGAACCTACGAAAATGTTGCGGCGATTCGGGCGATCGAATCAGAAGACTTCATGACGGCCGACTGGTTTCAGTTTCCGCACGATGTTCTGCAGCGCATTTCCACGCGGATTATCAACTCGGTACGCGGCATCAATCGCGTCGTGTACGACGTGAGTTCAAAGCCGCCGGCTACGATTGAGTGGGAATAAAAACCGCTCCCAGGCCCGGCGAAGGGGCCCGAAAAGAGCGGGATTTACCGGCAGAGTTTGCTGAAACACACGGCAAAAAATGCCGATGAACAGTGAATTCGTTGAAAAAACCAGTCTTTCGGCGGTCCTGGACATCTGGTAAAAAGACGGCATAGACAGGGACGTGGGACCGCCCGGGGGCAGGTCACAATTTATTTTACCGATGGGGAAGGATTCCCATGCAAGGTTCATTCTGGAAGACTGTGGCGATCGTCGGTGTGATTGGCATCGGCAGTCTGGCCATTCTTGAAGTCCAACACCGTCTGCCAGGACGGCACTCTGAACAGGACACCGCCGAATCTCAGGCGCTGGCTCGACAGATCGTCGAATCCGGCGAAAAAACCGTCGACGCGGCTCTGGAAGACTCTGAATTTGACCGCATGATGGCCGCCGCCAGCGATACCGGCGCCACAGGAACGCCCGCTGCTTCCTTTGAACTGACCGAGCCGGCTCAGACGCCGTCAGATCCCGGTCTTGAACAGTTTTACGGTACCGAGCCCGTTGCTGCGCAGGCAAATACGCCGCCGGTTGACACATCGGTGTCACTGGACCAGCTGGCCCGGGGCGGAAACCCGTTTGACGAAGATTCTCAGACCGTCGCCGCCAGTTACCAGAAAACGGGCAACGAAACCGTTCAGCCAGCCGGCTTTGTCGACGAGAATCCGTTTCCTGCCTTTTCCGGCAATGAGCCTCCTGAATCCGTGCCGGCGGACGCAGAACTAAAGCCTTTTCGTCGCGATGACGCCCTTGCACCGACGCCGGAAGATTCCGGCACTTTTCAGCCTGAACCGGCGCCGGACGCTGATTTTCAATTGTTCAGCGAAGACAGTGGCGACGCCTCGGGCAGTCCTGCGGAACCCGCTGACGCGACCGCCCAACTGGCAGCGACTCCGAGACAAATGAAGTTCTTTGGCGCCGACGACGAGACCGGTCCGCAGGAGCGTTCCGGTCTGACGGTACCGAACTCTTCCATGCAGGACGACAACTTTCCAAAGGCGGCGACCGCCGTTGCAGATCCAGCAGGCAGCCGTGTACAGATCGCCGATGCAGCCCCTGCCAACGCAAGGACCGACACTGAATTCTCTGCTGACGCAGACACCAACACGGCGTCGGCCGGTCCGAACCGACGGACGGCTCAGTTTTTTGAGGGCGATCCGGCGCCGCTGCAGCCGACCCCCGAACCCCCGGCTTCCTCTGCTCCGGCGCCGTTCGATGGCGGTGATCGAATGTTCGACAGTGATTCCGGCCAGAACAGCCCGGAACGTCCGCCGGCTGACAGCCGTGATGAAGGCACCGAGTTCAACCAGCCGGCCAGCCCGTTTGATCAGCCGCCAGCTCCTGCAGATCGCGGTTCAGCCACTGGTTCCGATGCCGGTTCCCGCCAGCCTGTGGAAGACAACGGTTTGTTTCGGGAGGACCTTGTTCCGACACCACGGGATCCGGCACCACGGGATCCGGCACCGCTGGCAGTGCCGGACCGCGGTTTCAGCTCGGACGTCCGCGAACCTCAGAACTTCCCGGAAGATCGGGTAAACGAGCCGCCGCCGCTAAGCCCCGCGCCGTCGCTCAAGTCCACGCCGGCCGAATCGACGTCTCCGCTGCCGTTTGTGGAAGATCTGGACGAAGCCGAACCGAGCATGATTCCGGATCTGGACCGTTCACCTTCGCTGTCGATTCCGCAGCCGGACAATTCATTTACTCCGCGACCACCGCCCCGTAGCCCTCTGAATTATCCGTCGTCGCCGGAGCCGGACAACGAACCGATTGAAGTGCGTCCGTTTCCGTCGCCGTCCCGCGATTCCTCGACGCCGTCCGGTCGGGCGTCTGACGGTGTTCGTGACTTTGATGGTGGCCAGGGGAACTTCAACGGTGGCGAACGCACGTTTGACGGGCGTGGCCAGGAATTCACTGACGACCTGCCGGCCGATGGTCGTTCGACCGTTCCGTCCGGCTCCCGGTCCCGCGACTTTGATTCCGGAATCCGTCAGGTCTCGGGCGTGATGCGGCCGAACCTGGTGCTGCAGAAAACCGCTCCGGAAAACGCGACCGTGGGCACGCCGCTGGACTATCGAATTCTGGTCCGCAACGAAGGTGATGCCAGTGCCTATGAGGTGATGGTGGAAGACGAAGTTCCGAACGGTGCCACCGTCGACGGGGCCCGTCCGCAGCCGGAGCTGGATCGCGCCACCAGCAAGCTGATCTGGAAGTTTGAACGTATCGATCCCGGAGAAACTCAGGAGATTGCGGTTCGAATCACTCCGACCGGAGAAGGCACGCTGGACGGCGTGGCGACCGTGAAATTTAAAGCTCGCGTGAAGGCGACGACAGTCATTACTGCTCCTCGACTGCGGATCCAGATGCGCGGACCGGACGAAGTACGACTGGGTGAAGAGGTGACCTATCGCTATGTCATTACCAACGAAGGCAGTGGAATCGCGCGCGATGTCTATGTGCGCACCGTGCTGCCGAAGACCGGTGGTCTGAAGCACCCGGCGGGAAGTGATCTGGAGTACGAAATTCAGGCTCTTAAACCGAATGAACAGCGGGAAATCTCGCTGGCCGTGGTCGCGGCCGAACCCGGCGAACATCGGGCCGAAGCCGAGGTTTCGGCGATCGGCGGAAACAAGGCTCAGGCGGCCTGGCGCACCAACGTCGTCGGAGCTCAGCTGAAGATCGTGCGTCGCGGTCCCGGTCGACGCTTTGTTGGACGTTCGGCGACGTATGAGAACATCATCAGCAATGAAACCAACTTTGACGCGCTCGACGCCAGGGTGGTGGAACAGGTACCGGAAGGAATGAAATTCCTGAGTGCCAGCCGGGGCGGTCGCTATGATGAAAAAAATCGCACCGTGACGTGGCGGATCAACCGCATCGGCGCCGGGCTTCAGGAAAATCTGCAGATTGAACTGATGCCAACCTCAGCCGGTTCGCGTGAAAGTGTGGTAGCGGTATTTGAAAACGCCGGTCTGCGTGGCGAGGATCACGTGTCGACCACGGTGGTGGAGGACCTGCACAATGTGAGCGCCGATATCACTCAGCTGGACGGACCCATCGCCATGGGAGAAACGTTCGGCTTCACCATCACCGTCGACAACCGCGGGACCGCCGATGCCACGGATGTGGAACTGGTCGTGGACGTGCCTGAAGAAATTCAGGTCATCGGGGCCGGCAGTCGCGAAGTTCAGGCAAAGCTGCTGGAAGGCAATGTGGTGCAGTACAGCATGCTTGTCCGGATCCCGCCCGACCAGCAACAGGCCTTCGAACTGAAGCTGAAAGGCGTCCGGCCGGTCCGCAACGGTGTTGTTGAAGCCAGCGTTCGCTACGCTCAGATGGAAAGACCGCTGGTGGTTTCCGAATCAGTGACCATCTACGAAGACAGATAACCGCAATATGTTTAAGCCGGTTTCGCCGGTTTGCTCTCCTGCGTAGTGCCCCATGGAAACGTCCATGATCGCGGCTGTGGCCAGAGACAGACTGCCGACCGCTCAAGCAATTGACAGTCCCGCTCCGGGCGTCTGAGCTTTCTGTTGCGGGTACCGTGACTGATTGAGCGGTGTGTCAGGCATGGCGAACGTGAAGCCGTCGATCAGTCTGGCATGCAGTCCATGCCACAATTCTGCCTGCTCTGAACATGGACCAACCGAAGGCGAAAACCTGAGATCCATATTCTCCAACTTCAGCGGCCGCACTCACCGCGACTTCGCCGTCCTCAGCAGCCTTTGCCAGCTCAGAAAACTTTTTGCATTCCTCCTCTTCCGCCCTCATCTGTCAACCTGCCGAGTCGGGGCGCTAACTGACGCTGTGTAGTGTTGCAATTTCTCTGATCCGCGGACATGCTGTTATCGTTGGACAGACGTCTGAGGGCAGGACTCGAGGCGCACAACTTCTTATGCAACCAAAAGGCAGGCCGTTATGTATCACGATCAGGTAATTCATGAACGCGAGATCGAAGACTGCAGAAATTCGGGAACGCTGCCTGACAAGCTGGATTCAGCCATAGGGGACGCGTCCACCGGTATTGGTGTCTTACTGTCCGAGTTGGTCCGGAGATCTCTCAGAGGCGGCGTCGCCCACATCGACGAAACGCTGGCGCAGTTTGCGGAAGACCAGGTCGACGTGGCGGTCGAAAAACAAATGCCACATCTGACCGAAGCGGCTGAGACGGTGGCGGAATCCACCTCACGACGCGTAACCGACCAAAAACTGGAATCCACCGTCGAACAGCTCCACGGCGATATCAGGGCAGCTGAAGAGCGAGCGGTGAATCAGACTGAAGAACTGGGCCGTCGGCTGGAGGAAAATCTCCACAAGTCCCGGCAGCAGGTCGGAGAAGCCGTGGGCGATCTGCAGTCGCTGCGGGAAAAAGCGAGGTCGAACTGGAAACGCGTTGTTCGTGAGTTCGAGACGCTGAACGAGCAAAACACGGCTTTGAAGTCCGAACTGGCCGCGCTGCAGTCCAGACTGACGAAGGTGAATTCCGAACTGAAGACAGCGCAGTCGGAACTGACGAAGGTGAATTCCGGCGTGAAGAAGGTGCAGTCCGAACTGAAGACGGTGAATTCCGACCTGCGACCGCAGATCGACCAGCTTACCGGCCACAACGAGCAACTGGAAAAACGGTTGGCCGAACTGGAAAAACCCCGCGGCCTGAAAGCCGTCTGGCAGCGGCTGAAACCGGGCCAGCGCCAAAACAAACTTCCGGATGATTCCGACGACGGTGGCTCCGAAGTTACGGACATCGAGTAGAGCCACGCCACCGGGCCGGTATGCGCGACACCACTTTGAAGAACCATCATTCCGCAGCCGATAGCTAAGCTTTGTGACAAGTGCCACCCATTCGTTATTGACAGCCACGGCCCACCTGTCACCAGTGCCACCCATGTGTTATTGACAGCCACGGCCGGTTTGGTATTCTGATGTCGGGCGTGAACTTTTCTTTCTGTCAGGGAGCAGCATCATGGGGCGTGTGAGTCGGGCGGAAACTTGTCCGGATGATGAAATCAACGTGGTGCACTGCATTAATCGCTGTGTGCGACGCGGATTCCTGTGTGGCACCGATCCCTTCACGGGACAGAACTATGAACATCGGCGCGAATGGATTCGTCATCGGTTCGAGTTTCTGGCGGGGGTGATGGGCATCGAGGTGCTCGGGTTTGCCATTCTGCACAACCACTTTCATGTGGTGCTCAGGAACCGCCCGGACGTGGTCGAGGACTGGTCCGACGACGACGTGGCTCTGCGCTGGTGGCAGCTGTGTCCGGGACGCCGCGACGAAGACGGGGCGGCGGCCGAACCCACCGAGCTGGAACTCAAGGCACTGAAAGGCGACCCGAAAGAACTGGCCGAATATCGCAAACGCCTGTCG